>DHXR01000004.1:0-9832 GCA_002413785.1 Mucilaginibacter sp. UBA5151 | reverse complement strand
CTTAACGATGCATTGATTTCATTACTCAAAGATTTACCATTCTTTATTCCTACAATTTGGTTGGCTGCTTTTGCAAGCAAACAGCAAAGCCAATATAAACGCCTGAAACAGGAATACGCATTTAAAGAAACGAATGCAAAATCTTTCCACGGACACAAAGAGCAAATAGAACGCCTTATGAAAGAAGGTGGTGCAGACAAAGAATTATTATCAGCATTGGTAGCGCAACTGGTAGTTATTACTGCACAAAACCCAAGTAACACTTTAGACAACAAATCACATGAGGACAGTCCACCAATTTTCAAACTTGTTGAAAAATATTTTCCGTCATTTTCAAAAGGGAAGGATAAGGAATGAGGATGGAGAATATGGACCCATTGACCACCTTATTCCGAAATGTCAGTCAGGTAATTCCGTTACACTTTAACCATGTTAACCAATTGAATGTTAATTTGATCTTTTTTTACGGTCGACACAATTCGGTGCTCAAGAACGCACAGAATGGGCTGGCCAAGGCCTCCGGAATATCCAACTGCTAATCTTTATTTAATATGCAATAATTCACATTGGAAATATTTGAATTTTAAACCAATAAAAAAAAATGATAAAAATTCTACACCTCACAGATTTTCATTTAAACAAGAAAACACTTAACGATTGGGAACTTAGTGTCAAGAACACAACCATTAATAAACTTAAGGAAATACATTTAGAAAAACCTATAGATTTAATTGCGTTTACTGGGGATTTAATAGATGTAGGAGGAAAAGAATTTGGCGGAGCGACCCAAGCTTTTCAGATATTTAATGTTAAAGTTATAGAACCAATTATAAAAGCGTTGAACTTATCCGCATCACAATTCTTTATTTGTTGCGGTAACCATGATATTGTACGTGATGCAGATGGTCTTCGGGATGAACTGGGAAGTAAAAACTATTTTACTTCCGAGGAAGTAATTACGAACTTTATAATAAAGGCTAATAAAACTAATAGTTATGAAGGAATAAAACGAATAGAGGAATATAAAAAATTCGAGTACGAATTTTATAAAGATGTGAAGAACAAAGTTCAATCTATTTTTGAATCATCATTCAAGTTATCTGTAAATGGATTAGAAGTAGGCATCAGTTTATTAAACTCATCTTGGAGGTGTTTCGGCAAAGGAGACTTTGGGAGCTTATTAATCGGCGAGCAACAACTTTCTTTAAATCTACGGTATATCAAGGATTGCGATTTAAAGATCGCCTTAATTCATCATCCATTGGATTGGTTTTCTGATGTTGAGAAAAAGATTATTTCAGGGCACATTACTAAAGATTTCGATATTGTATTATTCGGTCATGTTCATGAAAGTTCCACAACTATTCAAACTGGTTTTAACGGGACCCTATTTATTAATGTCGCGCCATCTGGACTTAATGATATAAGATCTGATAGTAGAACTTTTTCAAACGGATTTAGTATAGTAGAAAGGGATATAAAAACTATTAAGTGTACTTATTGGCGTTATAATCATGAACAAAAAAAATATGTGCTAAATACTGATGCAGGAGATCAGGGAATTTTTGAACAATTGATTCCCGCTCCTAAATCAAAAGCATTCAACGACATAATTCAACAAGTGCTCCAAAATATTCGAGAAGACCATTTTTGCGAACTTGACGAACACTTTATCGGAGTAAAAGCTGAAGTATCACAACCTTCAATCAAGGATTCATTTGTATTACCACCGATCAACCAAGGATTGGCTTCCAATAGTGATGTGCCAAATGATGAACTTACATTACAGGAGGTAACTAAAACCAGTGAACATATAATGTTTTTTGGAGCTCAGGAATCTGGAAAAACAAGCTTGTTATATAGATTAATTCGAGAGTATGTTGATGAGTTTAATTTAATACAAAAAATTCCCGCTTACATACCATTTGATGAACTTGGTAATAAAGAAATTAATACCGCCATTAGAGAATATCTTAGATGTAGTTCCGATAATGTTAAAACGCTAATTACAGAAAACAAACTCGTATTGTTAATAGATAACTTAAATTACAGTGATGGAGCAAACAATAGAGATAGAATTAATCGTTTACATAGATTTAAAAAGGAAAATCCAAATATCCAAATAATTGCTACTGCTGAAAATGACATTATCGGATTCATTCCTCCAGATCACATGCAAAATTGCAAAATTGGATTTAATTACTTCTATATAGGAAGTCTGCGATCAAGAGAAATTAAAATAATAATGAAGCAATGGTTACCAGGTGAAAACGAACTTAAAGCCGATGAAAAGCTTGAAAAATTAGTAAACACTTTTCGTTCATATTCTTTACCAAATACCGCAATGTCTGTATCCCTCTATTTATGGAGCCTTGAAAATAGGGAAAAAAAACCTATTAATCAAGCTGTATTGATGGAGATATATATTGAATTATTATTGGAAAAACTTAGTAAAGAAAATATATACCGAGATACTTTTGACTTCTTAAATAAAATGCAGCTAATTGCTAAAATAGCTCACGAGATGTTAATTGCTAATAGACCAAACTATACTTTAAGCCTGAGTGAATTTACAAAAGTTATTGAAGAATATTTAAACAAACTTGTTGGCTTTCATTATGATCCACAAGTTATCATTAGTTATCTTTTCAAAAGAAAAATGTTTGTCAAAACGAGCGATAACTTAATCAAGTTTCCTTATCAGTGTTTTTTTCATTTTTTTATCGCAAAACGAATGGAATACGACTTAGATTTTAAAAACTATATATTAGAAGAAGACAGATATTTTAGATTTCCAAAACAGATCGACTACTATACAGGACTCAAAAGGAGTGATATTCAAACCTTCAAATTAATTTTTGACAGATTCGAAACTTTCTTTGAACCTCTTGATTTTATCCTTAAAGAGATTAATATAGATGAATATTTTTTATTAAAAAAGAAAGATAACAAGGGTGAGCAAATAGAAGAACCTATTGCTCGTAATATTGAAATAGCAAAAATCAAAGAAAACCGACCAACTGAGGATAACATTGAAAAAGCCTATGATGAGCAACTAAAGAAAATTGGAAATCCAAGTAAAATATCCTCATCTCAAAGCAAATTAACACATGATAGGCTATTATTAATTATGTGCAACGTGTTAAGGAATTCAGAAGGTATAGAAGATTTAGAATTAAAAAAACGAGCTTATCGTTCGATAATAAAAGCTAATATGTCATTCGCTGTTTTGTATACTCAATGGCTAATAAGATATGTTTTAGAGCATGAAAAAATGCCTTCCATTATTCCTGCAAATTTAAGCCTTGACATTTTATTTCACAGCATGCCTTATCAAGTACAACACTCTTTAACAGTACATATGGGAACGTCAAAGTTGTCGAATGTCATTTTATCTAAAATTAAAGACGACGCAAGCGGGAAATCAATAACCAAATCCGATATTGAGGCTTTTCTATCAGTAGCTTTATATTCAGATATTCAAGCACCAGGTTTTGATATTGAACTGAAATCATTCGTAAAAAGGGTCAAAGGAATTGCCGCTCAAAATAACTTGTTTTACAAAATAGTCAGATACTATTACAGAAGAACAAAACCAGGATCTCCTAATGAATCATTATATTTAGATTTACTTGCGGAATTGCGGATTAGAACTCAAAATCTTTCGAAGCGGCTACGAGAGAGAATAATAAAGGATTTTAAAGATCAAAAGCAAAAGTTTCTAAATTCATGGGATTAAAGGTTGACATAAGATTAATTTCCTAATCATCATGGATATTCCGGGACGCCTGACCAGGCTATTCCGTGCGCTTTGGAGCACCGCGTTGTGTAAGCAATTAGGAAAATCGCAGTTAATAATCAATATTTTAATATGGTCAAAGTGTTACGGAATTAACTGTTTGCTATTCTGGAACGAGGCGGTCAATGACTCTGGAATGTCCAGGAAGGCCCTTATCTTGTAAAAATTGTCATGGTGCTGATTTTTGGAAAAACCTGTTTCCTGCTTTAAAGCGGATGGAACCTTTGGCCACTGATAACTGACTTTTTATGAATATTTAATCCGCTTCAACAAGGGCGGGTGAAAAAAGCAAAAAAAGTACACATACCCGTCTAAGGGGCAAATTTTCAAAGTGGATAAAGGTTTCCTGATGCCCCCACAAATGGAATACATCCGGTGGGGTATTTGCTAAACCCGGCGATTTTACGTATATTTATACTTTGATAATTCATCATACAATCGTACAAAAAGATTATATATGACAGCGTTTGAAACAGAAATAGCTTTACAGGATAAAAGGGTTTCGGAAGTGACCAGGGCTTTAAGACAAAGAAACCTGAACAATAATCTGCCCTTCCTGATCCTTTCTGAAGATTTGCCGGAAGGTCAGGCTTACCGGGAATTTCCGGACGGACATATCGAAATACAGGAAATCATAGAGGATGGCGCCGATCTGAAATCCAAACTGGTCAGGAATTTAACCAGAGCGGAAGTCGTTGATTTCCGGTTAAAAAATGGACTATTCTAAGCCAACGTTACTCGTTGTTTCAGGGCCGAACGGTGCCGGGAAGTCAACGTATATAAACTCTCTGCTGCCGGAGGCGTTTGAAGGGATTACCTCGTTTGACCGCGACAAAACAAGAATGTCATTTGAACAGGAATTACGGTCTGATCCCCTTTCCCCTGATGAGTTGACAGCTAAGGCAACCCGTCTGATGGAAGCCCGCCTGGAAATGGCGATGGACAAAGCCATTGCCGCTAAAACACATTTTGTATTAGAAACACCTTTATCGCATCCCGACTATTGGAAATATATCGACCGGTTTGAAAGGAACGGCTACCAGGTGCAACTGAATTATTTATGTTTGGATAACGTCAGGGCCTGCAAATTCCGGGTTGAGCAACGGGTAAGGGAGGGTGGGCATCATGTAGATGCGAGAACGATCAAAGGGGTTTATGAAATGAACCTGAAATATATTAATGATTATAAAGATACTTTCAAGGTCATTGAATTATATGACGGGATGATCGCCCCCGCTTTGCTTGTAAAAATAGAAGACAACCAGATTATCTTAGCGAAAGAACAGACATTGAAAAAGCAATGGATTAAAAACGGCCTGCCTGCCATTGCCACAAACCTGGTTCCTTTTCTGGAATCGCAGAAATTGACAATGAAGAAAGAAAAAAAAGCCTGAAATTTAAAGGGGGGCAACGTTTGTAAATCAATTGATCCCATCAGGTATAATAAATAATGGCAAATACCAATTTTTACTAATGTCCGCCATTATTTTGTATATATTCATCGTATCTTTAAACCATCAAAAAACGTCAATAAGGGGATGAGGTGTTCGATTGGAGCCCCTCTCTCTCCGCCAAATTCAATATGAAAACCATACAAAATCCTGCAAATCAAAGTTATCTCATGTCTTGAATATTAGTAGGATTAATCACAACATTTATACCGCTGCCTTACGCCAGCACAAACATTTTAATAACTTGTAAGTGAAGCTGAAATAATTCTTCAGAATCTTTAGTGCTTTTTTACCCGGCACATTGAAAAACAAGGTCAAAAATTAGATGGGGTATTATAAAGCTTTAAAGTCTTCTTTATTTAAACAAAAATTCCTGCAAGGTAAGGGATATCTTTATGATTAGTTACCAATATTAGAATTGCATTTTGTTTTCTGCAAAGTGGCATAACCCGTCCAGCAAACTGCTTAGTTCTGCTCCCTTGTTTGTCAAAGCATATTCTGTTCGCGGAGGATTTCCTGGTGTATGATTTTTATCAATTAATTCATGCTGTTCAAGAAATTTTAACCGGTCAGCAAGAATATGATCACTGATATGCTCCAAACTTTCTTTTAAACAGGTAAAACGATTATTACCTTCTTCAATGCCAAACAGCACATCGGTCATCCACCTTTTACTTAATAAATTAATTAACTCGTTGAGTGCGCACTTTTCTTCCAAAAAGGATTGATTATGATAATTGGTGGAGCTCAGCTTTCTTTCCGACATGGCTAACTTTTTAATTAGGAACTAATTACTTGGTAAGCTATTGATGCAAAAGACGATTAGTTGTTCCTTTGCGCCTGTTACAGCAATACAATTTTTATGTAAAGTTATTTTATTATAACCAATAAGCAAAAATGTATTTAAATATAACAATAGAATGAGATACCGAAAATTAGGGAATACCGACCTGGAGCTTTCAGAGGTGACCTTTGGTGCGTGGGCAGCCGGAGGTTGGATGTGGGGTGGCACAAAACGACAGGAAGCTATAGAAGCTATCAGGGCTTCCTATTCGTTAGGAGTAACTTCAATTGACACTGCCCCTATTTACGGACAGGGGACCAGTGAAGAAATTGTAGGAGAAGCTTTTAAAGGCATACCGCGTGACCAGTTTCAAATACTGACCAAATACGGTATGAGGTGGGATCTTAAAAAAGGAGACTTTGCCTTTAGCAGTAAAAACAACGATGGGAATGATATTGATATTTATAAATATGCGGGAAAGGAAAGTATCATTAAAGAGTGCGAAGATAGTCTGAAAAGGTTAGGCACCGATTACATTGATTTGTACCAGATACACTGGCCAGATTCAACGACACCGATAGGAGAAAGCATGGAAGCCGTCCTGAGGTTAATTGAACAAGGGAAAGTTCGGTACGCCGGGGTATGTAACTATGATGCAGGCCAAATGACAGAAGCCGAAAAGTCTATTAAGCTGGCCTCCAACCAGGTCCCTTACAGTATGGTAAAACGTTCCATTGAAAAAGAGCTGGTCTCCTATTGCCTGGAAAATGAAAAATCAATATTGGCTTACAGCCCATTGGAACGGGGATTGTTAACCGGCAAAATGAAACCCGGGCATGAATTTGCGAATGGAGATCACCGTCAGAATGTATCATTTTTTAAAGATGAAAATTTAAAACGCACTAATGAATTCCTGAACCTGATTAAACCTGTTGCTGATCAAAAGCACCTGACACTCGGCCAGCTGGTTATTTTATGGACACTTGAACAGCCGGGGATTACTATTGCACTGGTCGGCGCCAGAAACGGTGAACAGGCGATAGAAAATGCAAAAGCAATGGATAGCAGATTAAGCAAAGAAGAAATAGAAATTATTTCCGGGCACCTTGGTAATCTGGAATTAGTGCCATAAGCCTTCAGTAAAGAATGATTTAATAAAAATTTGAATAGCCTTTAAAGCTCACGCGATACTTTTGACAATCAGGCTGACTAATGATCAAAAGTATTAACCACCAATGAACCAAATAAATTTAAATATGAGATCGTTTACAAACAAAACAACCTTTTTTTCCATCGGATTACTATTATTTCTGTTAAATTTTTCGTTAGTAAGTTTTGCTAACGCAGCCGATAAATACTATTACCAGCTGAAGATATATCATTTAAAAACCAAAGTGCAGGAAGAACGGCTGGACAATTATTTAGAGCATGCTTATTTGCCTGCCCTCCACCGTGCCGGCGTCAAAAATGTAGGGGTATTTAAACCGGTTGAGCTGGATACTGCCGACAAACGGGTTTATGTATTAATTCCATATAAATCATTAAGTCAATTGGAGGCCACCGACCAGAAGGTATTCAGTGACGCGCAATTTGGTGCGGATGGTAAGGATTATCTCGATGCCGCTTATAATGATGTTCCCTATAGCCGGATTGAAACGATTGTATTAAGGGCATTCCCTAAAATGCTTTCCCCAGCGGTTCCGAAACTTACAGGGAAAAAAGCTGACAGGGTTTATGAACTGCGCAGCTATGAGGGTCCTACTGAAAAATATTATATTAGTAAAGTAAAGATGTTTAATGATGGGAACGAAGTGGGACTATTTACAAAACTGGACTTTAATGCCGTTTTTTATGCCGAAGTTTTGGCCGGTAGCCGGATGCCCAACCTGATGTATATGACAACCTTTAACAACAAACAAGACAGGGATAAGCATTGGGATGCATTTTCAAAAAGTGCGGAGTGGAAATCTCTTTCGTCAGCTCCGGAGTACCAGAATAATATTTCAAAAGCAGATATTATGTTTCTGTATCCAACTGAATATTCGGACTTCTGATAAATAAGGCCTTAGGCCCAAGGCCATTTGAACGGATGAAAAAAAAGAGAGTATAATGCTGTATTTCAGATTCACTAAGGTCTCGCTGCTGCTTTTTTAATACAGTAGCGAGGCCTTTCTTATACCGTAAAATAGTACCCTGAATTATATAATTGTGTTGAATTCCACCTATTTGTTACCTATAAGAAAAGCTATTTGTGTGTTTATAGCCTGCTGTATATTTAGTTATTCAGCAATTGCACAAAAACAGAACGCCGGATACCGGTATCATATCCGCAGAGCAGTCTCGGCCATAGCTATTGACGGCTTAATCAATGACCCTGCCTGGATGCAAGCCGACTCGGCAGTTGATTTTCATATGGTATTGCCAATGGACACCAGCCTGGCAAAAGTGCCTACCGTGGTGCGCATGACCTATGATGATGATAACCTCTATATCCTGGCGGTTTGTTATACCAATATCCCGGGGCCATACATGGTGGAATCGCTGAAGCGGGATTTTAATTTTCAGAAAAATGACAACTTCATTTTTTTTATTGATCCTTTTGACGCCCGTACCGATGGTTTTACCTTTGGTGCCAACGCGGCCGGCGCGCAATGGGACGGCAGCATGTATTCAGGCGGCAATGTAGACCTGAACTGGGACAACAAATGGACATCTGCTGTAAAAAACTATCCAAATAAATGGGTATTTGAAGCAGCCATTCCCTTTAAAAGTATCCGCTATAAAAAAGGGATAAAGGAATGGGGTATAAATTTTAGCAGGAACGATCTGAAAGGGGCCGAAAAATCAAGCTGGGCACCTGTTCCACGGCAATTCCCTACTGCATCCCTTGCCTATACCGGCACATTGGTTTGGGATGAGCAACCACCTGCTGCAACCAGTAATATTTCCATCATACCTTACTTGCTTGCCGGAGTGTCAAAAGATTATCAAAACCATAGGCCCGCCGAATTTCGCACGGAGGCTGGTGGTGATGCCAAAGTTTCGGTAACGCCATCACTCAACCTTGATGTGACGGTAAACCCGGACTTTTCACAGGTAGATGTTGACCAGCAGGTGATCAACCTTAACCGGTATGAATTATTCTTTCCTGAGAAACGCCAGTTTTTTATGGAGAATGGCGACTTGTTTTCAAACTTCGGATACTCAGATATCAGTCCCTTCTTTTCCCGGCGCATAGGGCTAAACCAGCCTATCGATTTTGGCGCAAGGCTGACCGGCAAACTGAATAAGGATTGGCGTGTTGGGATAATGGATATCCAGACAGGTAATTCAGCTGCAAACGACCCGGCGGCAGCGAATTATGGCGTGGTTACCTTACAAAGACGCGTGCTGGACCGCTCGAACATCGGCTTTATGTTTGTGGATAAAGACATCACCGGACCGGCGCCTCCGGCAAATGGCGTGCCGGTAAATTATAACCGTAACGTGGGCATGGAATTTAACCTGGCCTCCAATAGTAATTCGTGGACGGGTAAATTACTGGGGTTAAAATCATTCTCACCAGGCGTTAAGGGTCGTGATTTTGTATTGGCCGATCACCTGCAGTACATGAGCAAATACTGGACATTGTACCTGCAGGAAGAGTATGTGGGTAAAAATTATAATGCAGCTGTAGGTTATGTACCAAGAACAGGCTATGTAAAGCTAAGCCCTATAGTGCTGCGCAATTTTTTTCCTAAAAAAGGTAAGATATTAAGCTACGGTTCACGGTTTGCCTCCAATTACTTTTTTAACGAA
>DHXR01000040.1 GCA_002413785.1 Mucilaginibacter sp. UBA5151 | reverse complement strand
AAACTTTAACGAACTATTGTTATCACTAATTTAAAAATAATCAATATGGATGGCTTTGAGGATTTAGAGGTGTGGAAAAAATGCAGACAATTAAGAATTGAAATTTCTGAATTGCTAAAAAAATTCCCGGATGACGAAAAATTCAGATTAATTGATCAATTGAAACGTTCTTCACGATCTGTTACTGCAAACATAGCCGAAGGGCACGGAAGATTTCATTATCAGGACAATTTAAAATTTTGCCGCAATGCACGGGGATCACTAAACGAAGTATTAGATCATTTAATTTGCGCATCGGATGAAATGATTATTAATACCGATCAGCTAAGACATTTGAGGGAAAAGTATTATGAATGTTTTAAATTACTGAACGGATACATCGCCTTTCTTAAAAAGAAGGGAGACTAAATTGGTAGTGATATTAATTCAATACTTTTAACCTTTTCAACCCATTACAACCCTTATAACTTATTTCAACTTATTACAACACTTACAACATCTACAACCCTTACAACTTAAATGAAACAAATCCTAAGGCTTATCTGCGGACTAATACTGCTGTTCCTTTGCTCTTCCTGGGGATTTTACGCGCATTACCGCATCAACAGGCTGGCTGTTTTTGCGCTGCCCGGGGCCATGGGAGGGTTTTACAGGGCCAATATTGACTACATCACTGAACATGCCATCAGCGCAGACAAACGCAGGTACGTTGACTCAACAGAAGCCCCCCGGCATTATTTGAACGCGGATCATTATGGTAAAAATCCTTTTTCAAAAATTCCCCAAAATTGGGATGACGCTGCAATTAAATATTCGGCAGATACATTAAATAAATATGGTACGCTGCCCTGGGTAATACAGTTCAATTATTACAGGCTGGTAAAGGCATTTAAAACGCATGATACGCTTGCTATAATAAATACTTCGGCAAATTTAGGCCATTACATTGCTGATGCGCATGTGCCGCTACACCTAACCCAAAACTACAACGGGCAATTAACCGGGCAAACAGGGATACATGCCTTATGGGAAAGCCGCTTACCCGAACTTTTCGGTGATCATTACGGGTATTATGCAGGTAAGGCCCGCTATATTGAAGATCCCCTGGCAGAGGCTTTTAAAATATGCCACAGGTCGTTTAATGAGGTAGATTCGGTTTTGCGTTTTGAGCGGATCTTAAACAGGTCTTTTCCTGCCGATAAGAAGTTTATTCAGG
Source organism: Mucilaginibacter sp. UBA5151 (assembly GCA_002413785.1). Taxonomy (GTDB): domain Bacteria; phylum Bacteroidota; class Bacteroidia; order Sphingobacteriales; family Sphingobacteriaceae; genus Mucilaginibacter. Next base: position 92,564 of record DHXR01000040.1, on the reverse strand, counting down.
AACGCCGCGGGAACAGGCAGGTTAAGGAATATTCAGTTGCATACGCTAAAGCATATCATAAAATGCTCAGGGGCATGGTAGAGCGCCGGATGCGGTCGGCTATACTGGCAGTGGGCAGTTACTGGTACTCGGCCTGGGTGGATGCGGGGCAACCTGATTTGGACAAACTGATTAAACAACCATTGACCGATGCACAAATCAAACAATTGCAACATGAAGAAGCATTGTACAAGGCCGGAAAATTATTACCTTTAGCTAATAGCCATGAGCGTAAAAGCAGTAAACCTTAGCCAAAGGAAACAAAACAGGCAAAAAAGAAATTCGGGATTATCGGGCAGCCGGTTTCTTAGCCATACGGCTCTTTATTGCAGCAAAAATTGGCGGGATAATTGACAACAAAATAATCACCACCCCAACAAAAGCGAAATGTGCTTTAAAAAACGGGACATTTCCCAGAAAATAGCCGGCGAAAAGAAAAACAATGATCCATGCCGTCCCGCCGATAATGTTATACCAGCTGTATTTTAAAAACGACATGCCGCTCACTCCGGCAACAAAAGGCGCAATAGTGCGGATAATTGGCATAAAACGACTGAATATTACAGCAAGCGCGCCATGCTTCTCAAAAAAAGCATGGGTTTTCTCATAGTACTCCAGTTTTAATATCTTGTTTTCTTTCTTAAATACTTTGTGACCTAAATATCCGCCCAGTAAATAATTTATGGTATTGCCGGTAAAGGCAGCAACAATCAATATCAGCGCCAGCACATAAATACTTAAGCCTGTATTTCCGGCGGCAATTAACGCGCCCGCCGCAAATAATAAGGAATCGCCGGGTAAAAATGGCGTTACTACAAAGCCGGTTTCGGCAAAAATTATGGCAAATAATATAAGGTAAGTTGCTGCATGGTACTGATTGATAATAGCTTCCAGGTGCTTATCAATATGAAATATAAAATCGATGAGGCTTTTAAGTATTTCCAATGCTTTTAATTTTGCTCAAAAATATAAATAATTTGGTGATTAGTTGATCATCTACTTGTTAGTTATAATACCGGCGTTAAATGCCGCGGAGTCGGCACGCATGGTATAACCGTATGCATATAAGGTGTATAACCTGCCATCCTGTATGGTTACTACCGGCTGTTCGTTCAAGGTTGTTGTTAAACCCGTTGGTTTTATTTTGATATCATAATTGCCAACCGGTAACTCAAGATATGTTGAAACGTTTTTATAAGTTACCCCGCTAAATGCCAGGGTATCGTTTGCATACACATCCAGCCCGCCGGTTGCTGAGGGCGATGCATCAACAAATCGCAATTTTCCCCTTCCGGTGGCAGGCAACGCGGCAGTATCCACAGTGAAAATAGGGTATAAGGGATTATTGCCATACGAACCTGTAATGAATATGGTGTACTTGGCGCCCGATTTCAAAATATCGTCCCTGTTTAATACGGGAGTGCCCGCTACTGTAGCCATTCTGAATTGATATGGCGTATCTGTAGAAGGCACATAAAAATAACCATGGTCCACTCCAAAAATAAAAGGGTTGCCTGAAGCATTTACCTGGTTAAAATTTATAAATAAATTAACAGGGCCCAGGTCGGGACTTAAATTAAAAACACGGTATTGTATATTCAAACCGCTTCGGCTCGCGCCGCTTTGCTTTCCGCAGGAGGAAATCATCAGTAAAAGCATTGCGCCAGCGGCAAACAAGAACAAAAAGATCAATAAACTATTTTTATTTCTACCCGCCATCTGTATTCTTTTAATTTTAAGGAATTTGATTAATCAGTAAACCTAAACCAAATGCCGCGTTACCCTTTCCATTTAATAATCCTTTTGCAAATAAAGTATAACTAACGGCTGGTTGAAAGATAATTGCAGTATCAATTATTGGTATAGCTGCGCCGGCTAAATAAACTGTCACCTTTTTTTTTCCTCTGCCTGTCAAATAAAATACTGACGAGGACTTAAATGCAGCCGAATTAAATTTAACAGTGTCACCAACAAAAACATTTAAGTTACCCGCATCCGGCGCAGCATTAACAAATCTTACTGCAAGCGTATCAGTCTGTGCTGTATTCAACTGCGGTATGGTATCGACTGTTTTAAATACGCTATTTGCTGATTCGCCGGTTATATATACCGAATTAAGCGTATTAAAAGTTAAATTCAATGGTAAACCAAACAACACAACTGACTGCCCTGTTTTTTTAAACGCATAATTTTGCAAACCTGCCGGAACAATCTGTAGTTCCAAAGCCCCGGCGGGAAATATACTTGATGCATTATTTTGTCGGGTGCCGTTCAAATAAAAATTAAGCGTATCGGCCCCCGCATTGATTACTGTAATATAGGTGTACTTAACGTTGGGGAAAACCTCATCATTGTTTTTACAGGAATATAAGCCAATTAACAGGGCGGTAAACAGCAAAATCAGGTAAGCGGTATTCTTCATATCTAAATGCTACTATAACTGCTTATTATAAGTTTTGTTATGTTATTGAACAAAAAAGTCCGGTTTTGATGCCGGACCTGTTTTTTAATTATTGAATTGTTGAATTGCTGAATTATTGATTTAGTAAGTAACGAATTGATCAATCATAAATAAATAAGCCCAAATTCAATAAATCAATAATTCAATAATTCACACTTCTCTATGCGTAGCTGTTAAGCATTACGGGCATTACCAGCATTAAAACATCTTCGTTTTCATCGCCGCCCTGGGGTAGTAATAAACCCGCCCGGTTAGGGGTCGACATTTCCAGCAATACTTCTTCGCAGCTTAAATTCTTCAGCATTTCAATTAAAAAACGGGCGTTAAAGCCAATTTCCATATCCTCGCCTTCGTACTGGCAGCTCAAACGCTCATGGGCCTCGTTGGCAAAATCAATATCCTCTGAGGATATATTCAATTCACTGCCGTTGATCTTTAGCCTTACCTGGTGCGTAGTTTTGTTGGCATAAATAGCAACCCTGCTCAGCGACCCTAAAAAAGCCTGGCGGTCAATAGTTAATTTATTGGGATTGTTTAACGGGATAACGGCTTCGTAATCCGGGTAACGCTCGTCAATTAAACGGCAAACCAGGTTAATGTTTCCAAACTTAAAAAATGCGCTGGTGCTGTTATATTCAACAGAAACATTCACATCATCAGATGGCAACGAAGTTTTTAACAGGGTCAACGCCTTTTTAGGCAATATAAAAGAAGTTGTACTGGCAGCTTTCGCATCCAAACGGCGGTAACGAACCAGTTTATGCGCGTCAGTTGCAACAAAAGTAAGGTACTGGCTTGATAACTGGCAGTAAACCCCTGTCATAGCCGGGCGCAGTTCATCGTTACTGACAGCAAAAATGGTCTTATTAATAGCCTCAGCTAATACCGATGCCGGCAAATTTACTGAAGATGCATTTTCAACAACCGGTATTTTCGGGAAGTCTTCGCCATTTTCACCGCTAAGCTTATATTTTCCGTCGCCTGCATTTATTTCAATTGCAAAGGTTTTATCGTCAACAGAAAAAGTAATAGGCTGCTCGGGCAGTGATTTTAATGTCTCTAACAAAATGCGCGACGGTATGGCAATCCGGCCATTCTCCTTAGCTTCAACGGTTAAAGAAGTGGTCATGCTGGTTTGCAGGTCAGTCGCCGAAATGGTTAAGTTTCCATCTTTTATCTCGAACAAAAAGTTCTCCAGTATGGGCAATACGGTGCTATTGCTCAATGCGCCGCTAACAGCCTGCAGTTGCCTGAGTAATGTTGATGTAGAAACAATAAATCTCATATAGTAAGTATTAATCAATCAAAAGTATAAAATTTAATGTGCATACTTCCGTTTGCGCATATAATGTTGAAAAATAGCAAATATTACCAACAAACCCAAGGGGAGTATATTATTAAGCAATTGCCAGTATAATTTCTCACTTCGGATGCGTGCACGGTCAAGCAGGCGTATTTGTACCTCTTTTGTCCGCAGCGCGATCAGCCCCGAATCGTCGGTCATATAATCTGCAATATTCAACAAAAGGTTTTTATTACCAAAATTTTGCCGCATATATTGGTCGTAACCAAGCGGGTATGGCGACCCGTCGGCTCCAACCTGGTTTTTAAATATATCCCCATCGCTGATCACAATCATTTTCGTGGGCTTGCTTTCCGGCAGTGTAACTACCTGTTCATGCAAACTATCAGGCGCCGGGCGGTTTAAAAAATCAGATTTAAACTTCCCTTCCAGTAATACGGCTACCGTTTTAGGGGCGCCATGGAACTCTTTTGTATCCGGCTCCTTTTCAATGGCCTGTAAGGATATGATATGCGGGGCGCTTAGTTTTTTATTATAAGGCGATGACTCCAGCAAAATTGTTTTTTTAACGTTTTTAATACCGAGTGTATCCATAGTGCTTGCAAACTCGCTGCGGATGCCGTCGAGGTTTTTTACGATGGGGTTTTTGGATGCCGGCATAAAAATAGGGTAATACAGCCAGGGCGCCAACTGAATTTGCGCCTGCCCGCCTATATTGCCTGTACTAACAGGTATCTGCGCGCAGTTCATGTCGGCTATCAAATCGTAATTGATGCGGATGCCGTAGGTAAAAAGCTGGTCGTCAAGGTTAAGGTCTTTGGGGAACGACATTTCCTCATTGCCATGCCTTTTCAAACTGTCAAGCTCGGCGTTAACCTGGTCAATCGTCCAAAGTACCCTGCCGCCCCGCATAATATATTGGTCTATTTTAAATTTTTCAAGTTCGGTGAATTTGGCGTCGGGTTTGGGTATTACCAATAGCTTAATTTTCATTAATACCGCAAATGGAATAGTTTTCAGGTTTATTCTGCCTACATCATAACCATCACTTAACGATCTTATCGCATCATTTAACTGCACATCGGTAAGTTCACGGTGGCCCTCCGTAAAACCAATGATGGGTTTGCCGCCGCTTGTTATTTTTTTAATGGCTGATGAAAAGGCATATTCAAGGTTTTGTATCGAATTATTATATACCTCATCATCCGAAAGCCCGATGCGCGATTGCAGCAGATTAACTGCGATTTCCCGCCCGTTAAATTGAACAAGGGCCTCGGGAAATATCAGCATTTGGGTAACGCCATTATCGGTTTTTACGCTATAAGGCTGCCCGGTGATTCCCCGTACCTGTAACGAGTCATATTCAGCCTTTTGCTGATCATCGGGTAGTTTTTTTATAGCTGCTATCAGGTCTATAAAATTAAATTGCAGCCTGCCATGGCTGTAGGCCTGCAAATCGCTCAGCATATCCTTTGTGGCGTGTTGCAACCTTTTCATCCCTCCGGGGAAATTATCACCCTGGAGATAAACGGTTATATGAACAGGCCCCTTCAGGGTATCCATTATACTGCGGCTTACCTTCGATATAGTGAAGCGTTTTTCTTTGGTAAAATCAAAACGTGTAAAGGTAAGATTAGATATAACGCCTAATAAAATCAGCACAGCGGCGGCTTTTAATAAGGTTTTGTCCCAAAAGCTTTTTTGCCTTTGTTTGATCAATACGATCAGGGTAAGACAAATAAACAGGCTGCTTAAAATGATGAAATAGGCCAGGTCGCGGGTATCCAAAACTCCCCGGCTGACTGACTGGTAGTGCTGGGTGATACCTAAATTCTCCAGGTTCAGGTTCTGTAATGACAATAGCTGTCCGAGGGAATCAAATCCGCTGTAAAAAAAGAAACAAAGGAACACTGCAACAGAGAAAGCAATGATCTGATTTTTGCTTATGGATGATGCAAATAAGCCAATGGCACAAAACCCGGCGCCTAATAAAAACAAACCGATGTATGAACCTGTTACCCCGCCGGTATCAATGTTCCCCTGCGGACTGCCTAACACGTAAACCGAATAATAGTAAACCAGCGTAGGCGCCAACGCAAACAGCACAAGGGTAAGACTGGCGAAATACTTACCCAGCACAATCTGCCAATCCGTTAGCGGGCGGGTAAGCAATAATTCAAATGTGCCTTCTTTACGTTCTTCGGCCAGTGAACGCATGGTTATAGCCGGTATCAGGAACATAAAGAGGTAAGGTGCAGTGCTAAAAAGACTATCTAAACCGGCATAACCATAATTAAGGATACTGGAATCGGGGAACACCCACAGAAACAGTCCTAATACCAGTAAAAACACACCTATGGTAACATACGCCACCAGTGAGCTGAGATAGGAGGTGATTTCTTTTTTGAGGATACTTAACACGGGTAATCTTAATCTTGAGCGCCGAAATTACAATAATCTACACTAATTCAACTTCTTTGTCTTCTAATTTGACTGATATTTTAATTTTTGCATTCAATGCTTTAAATATCCTTGATAATAGCGCTATGCTGGTATTATTATACCCTTTTTCCAGTTTACTTATTTGTGATTTTTTCACACCAACAAGTTCTCCTAATTCTTGTTGCGACAGGTTCCGCTTTTTTCTTGCATCTTTAATTAAGTCCTGAATGATGTCCATTCTTAATTCAGCTTCATAAAGATCCCTTTCAGCGGTACCTATCTTCCCTATGGAATCATCTTTATACTGTTCCAATGTTTTTCCTTTTTTTCGATTGCCGGGAAGGCTAACAACCGGCCCGTCCAATTCTCCTGAATCAAATACGGTCGATTTTCTCTTTTTCATTTTTTAATTTAATACTATTTTATCATCACAATTTGTGATGATGGATTACCTTTCAGGTTATCTCATCACAATTTGTGATGACATGTTTGACTCACAATTTTGTGATCCTATGAAACCTGCTACTTTTTGATGTGGTCACAGATTGTGACCACATAGACACCATATTTTCAGATGCGGTCACAATTTGTGACCGCATACCCTGCCATTCTTAGTAAACGCTTACATTCACTATCCATTCGTCAGTTTTATAAAAATATTTTCCAGCGTTTTGCCTTCGTTCTTATCCCTTAGTCCGCTTAACGTATCATCGGCCACAATTTTGCCTTTGTTGATGATAATCACATGGTCGCATACGGCTTCCACTTCCTGCATAATATGGGTTGATAAAATAACAGTTTTTGTTTTACCGAGATCAAGGATCAGTTGCCGGATGCCGATGAGCTGGTTAGGGTCGAGCCCGGATGTTGGTTCATCCAGTATGAGTACCTGCGGATCGTGCAAAATAGCCTGGGCCAGACCCACACGCTGCCGGTAACCTTTTGAAAGCTGCCCGATTTTTTTATGCTGTTCGGGGCCAAGCCCGGTTTGTTCTATAATATCAGCTATACGCTTTTGAGGCATCCGCATTTGATGAATGCCCGCAACAAAAGCAAGCGATTCTTTTACATACATATCCAGATACAACGGGTTGCTTTCGGGCAGGTAACCGATGTTACGTTTAACTTCCAGCGGCTGTTTTTCAATATCGTATCCGCACACGGTTGCTCTGCCTCCGGTTTGCGGAATAAAGCAGGTAAGTATTTTCATGGTAGTTGATTTACCTGCACCATTTGGTCCTAAAAAACCCAATACACCCGGATTCGCGCTAAAACTAATGGCATCGACAGCCTTTTGCGCACCGTAAACTTTTGTTAAAGATTCGACAAGGATACTCATGCTTCAAATGTAGGTTTTAGATTTGAGATGCGGGAAATCTTTGTCAGCCCAAAATCAAACATTAGCTAAATACAGGCCGGGGATAATTTAATTGTCATATTGTCATGCCTGCAATTGCGGCAAGCAATTTGAATAGTATATATTTGTACTACTAAAATTTAAAAAAATAAAATCATGGCTTTAGAAATAACTGATGCAAACTTTGACGAACTCGTCCTTAAATCTGATAAACCTGTCCTAATTGATTTTTGGGCCGAATGGTGCGGACCATGCAGAATGGTAGGCCCGGTAGTAGAAGAAATTGCAAAAGAGTATGATGGCAGGGCAGTTGTGGGCAAAGTAAATGTTGACAATAATCCTGGTATCTCAATGAAGTTTGGTATCCGGAATATACCAGCCTTGTTATTCTTCAAAAATGGTGAAATTGTTGACAAACAAATTGGCGCCGTTCCAAAATCTGTTTTGGCTGATAAATTAAGCAAGCAACTGTAATAATCAGATTACACCGATTATTTTGAGATTACACCGATTATATTAAAATAATCGGTGTAATCATACAGTAATCATTCCCTATGCAGTTAAACGACGATCAGCAGATAAGGCATTTAGCCAACCTGGAATTATTGGCCCGGCAAGTGGTTGAAGGCTTTATAACCGGGTTGCATCAAAGCCCGTTTCATGGTTTCTCGGTTGAGTTTGCTGAACATCGTTTATATAATAACGGTGAATCAGTAAAAAATATCGACTGGAAATTGCTTGCCCGCACCGATAAGTTGTTTGTTAAACAATTTGAAGAGGAAACCAACCTGCGCTGTTACCTGCTGCTGGATACTTCCTCCTCTATGAATTTCCCCGACAAGGGTATAAATAAACTTCGGTTTTCGGTATATGCTATTGCATCGCTCATGTACTTATTTAAAAAACAGCGGGATGCATTTGGTTTATGCCTTTTTTCGGATAAGATAGATTGGATAAGCCAGGTAAAATCAACATCAACTCACTTATTCCACTTATACGCCGAACTGGAAAAGGCTTACAACCATCCAAAAGAAAATACACTTACCAATATTACCAATGTATTGCACCATATTGCCGGGCAAATACACCAGCGGTCGATGGTGATTATTTTCAGCGATATGCTGGAGAATAGTCTTAACCCCGAAAAGCTGCAAGCCTTGTTTGCCGCAATTCAGCATTTAAAATATAATAAGCACGAGGTGATTATTTTCAACGTGAATGATAAGCAAAAAGAGCTGGATTTTGATTTTGATAACCGCCCTCACCATTTTATTGATATGGAGAGCGGCGAACAGGTTAGGGTACATCCTAATAAAATAAGGAGTTCGTACCTGGCCTCCCTGCAAAAGTACCGTCACGAACTGGAGTTAAAATGCGCCCAGTACCATATCGACATAATTGACGCCTATATTGAAGACGGGTACAATAATGTTTTAAAATCTTATCTCATCAAGAGAAATAAGATGGTATGAAGGTTTAAATTACCGAAATCAATTTTTGCACATTGGTGTTAACTAATATATATATGAGACTTTCCATTGAGCGTAAACCAATAAGAATAAACCCCGACCCGAAGCGCGTTATCGCAAGATTCTTTTTTAATGGCAATGATCGCGCTAAAGACGTAATCAAACTGGTTATGGAAATCAGCGAAGAAATTGCATTTGGGATAGTTTCGCCGATATTACAGGAGTATTCAAAGCGGCACAGAAATATTACGCGTATTTTAGACCGGAGCTGCTCCAAATTAAAACCATTTTTCGCTGAACTCGGCATCGACTATAAATCTTTAACTGAATACCGCAGGCTGCTGATCGGCTCCTATTTTACCCATGAGTACTCCATTGAATCGGCCGCTTTTTTTAATCCATCAATAATTGCGGACCCGGATCAAACAGAATTGCAGGGAGGCAACAAGCGGGTGATTATCAGTTTCAGGGCCGTAGGCGAGGGGCATATTTCGTCTATCGCCTTCAGGAGGGCTTTAATTGACCAAAATAATAACATTACTGTTTTGCCGGCGGGCAATTATATTGATGAAGCTGAAATAGTGAGGAATGCCGTTTATAACAGGAAATTATTTTTTCAAAAGGCAGCCGTAACCCAAATCAATATTGATGTAATAAAAGAACTCGAAACAAAGCTCGATGCCCATTTCGAGTATTCAAACCTGCGCAAGGTAATCCTTGATTCGCAGAATTTGCATGAAAGCCAAATAGAGAAAATAGAGTATGATAAAATATTGTGGCTTGCAGACTCCTATTACGAAATTATTTTTTCGTTGGATACTGATATATCCGACCGTGTAATATTTCCCATTTCGGAATATGAAAGCAGGGGCATTGAAGATGCAAGGTTTGTAGAATTCAGGGACGAAGACGGAAGTTGTGTTTACTATGCCACCTATACCGCTTTTGATGGGGCGTTGATAATGCCGAAGCTGTTACAAACGACAGATTTTTATCACTTTAAAATGATGCCCTTATATGGGGAAGGTGCGCAAAACAAAAACCTGGCTTTATTTCCCCGCAAGATAAATGGGAAATTTGCCATGATATCGCGAATTGATGGTTATAATAATTACATCATGTATTCGGATAAAATAAATATTTGGGGGAAACCAATCCTGTTACAACAGCCCAAGTTTACCTGGGAATTTATACAAATTGGCAATTGTGGCTCGCCTGTTGAAACGGAACACGGGTGGATAGTGATCACTCATGGCGTTGGCCCGATGCGCAAGTATGTGCTGGGCGCCAGTTTACTGAAACTGGATGACCCTACTATCGAAATAGGGCGTTTAAAAGACCCATTGCTTGTCCCCAACAGTGATGAACGCGAAGGCTATGTGCCAAATGTGCTTTACTCCTGCGGTTCAATTGTTCATAACGGTAAGCTCATCATTCCCTACGGCGTCTCGGATTCATCAACTGCATTTGCCGAAGTTGATTTGCAAGAGCTGATCAATAAGCTTGAAATGGATACGGCCGGATAATTTAATTCAGCTATCCAAAATTTGCTCATAAAGTTTCAAATAATCGCTTACCATTTTATCGCTGGAAAATTTTGAAAAGGCCCGGTTATAACAATCCCGCCTTTTTATATGGTGAAGCCTGTTAACCGCTTCAATAGCTTCATCTACGTTCTCAACCAGGAAGCCGGTTTTTCCATCGCAAATCAGTTCGGGCATCGAGCCTTTGTTAAACGCGATAACCGGGGTGCCGCAAAGCATAGCTTCGGCTACGCTCATGCCAAATGGCTCGTTGAAATTAATAGGGTGCAGCAACGCGGCTGCATTACCTAAAAGCGCATTTCTTTTTTCGGGTCCGGCAGGGCCAATATATTCAATTTGTGAATTTAACTGAGGCGCTATCTTTTCTTTAAAATAGTTCTCATCCTGAATAATTCCTGCTATCAGTAATTTCCGCTTACTTTTTTTGGCGATCTCTATCGCTTCGGCTGTTCCCTTATCCGGATGGATCCGGCCGAAAAATAACAGATAATCCGCCGGCTTATCGTTGTACACAAAATCTTCGGTATTCAAACCATTGTAAACAGTGGCCAGATAATTTAGTTCGGGGCTGCGGTCAGCATTGCTGATGGATACATAATAACCTTTTGAATTGTATTTTTTATACACCGGGATTATTGCCGGCGAGGAAAAGCCATGTATGGTAGTAATAACCGGGGTTTTTATCAAACCGGAATAGGTAAGCGGCAAAAAATCAAAATTGTTATGGATAATATCAAAATCAGTAGCTTTTTCCATAAGGTTGCTGATATGTAAACACTCCAATACTTTGGCATCCTGGTTACGGTTTTCTTCATAACCCATATCGCAAACCGCAGATAACTTACCTTTAGTGAGGGAATCGCCGGTAGCAAACAGCGTTACATCAAGGCCTGATTTTATTAAACCTTCGGTTATGTTTGACGCCACTTGTTCCCATGGCCCGTAATGCCTGGGGGGCGTACGCCAGGCAACGGGAGCTAATACTGCGACTCTCATTTAAACTGCCTCGACAAGTTGGGTAACTTTATTATATTCATACTCCAGTTCAAATGCTTTTAAAACCGTTAAATGCGATATGAGATAAGCTAACGTGCTTTCAGCACCCTGGTTACGGTTAATACCTGTGGGCAACAGGCCATCGCAACAGCCCTTTGTTTCGTGGTCATACAGGGGCGCCCGTAAAGTATTTTCGCCCAGGAACCATCTGTAACACAAAAACATTTTTTCAATATACTTCGGCTTACGGAATATTTGATAAGCCTGGAAATGCATCAACACCATGGCCATTGTTTCGATTGCCTGCTGATCAAAAACAGGGAATGCTCCTCCTTTGTGATACCAGCCGTCATTACCAACGGGGCTTAAATAACCATTTGATAAGGTTAGCGTATCTAAAAATGCCATGGTTTTTAAGGCCACGTCTTTGGCTTTTTCGTCCCCGGTTATTTCGCTTGAGTGCAGCAAAGCCAGGGGAAGGATCGCGTTATCATAAGTCATTTTTTCTTCAAACCATTGCCAGTCTTCTGATTGGTTAACCTCAAATGCATCCAATAAGGGTTGGGTAAGGCGTACAAGCTCATTAACCATGCCCTCATCGCCCGGTACAGCCTGCAGGTATAAACTAATCCCAATTATAGTATTAGCCATCCCTCTTAAATGCTTTAAAGCCCTAAAATGAATAAACGATTTGTGAAATATCTCAAGCGCAAACTCGCGGTACGAATTACTTGAAGCGGAGCCGATAAGATAGCCTAATGCCCAAATTGTGCGTCCGAAAGAATCCTCAGAACCAACTTTGTCAAGGTATTGCCTGTTAAAGCTCAAAAAGTTACGAAAGTTTCCGTCCTCAGTTTGCATGTAATGGATATAGCTCAGGTAAACGGGCAAAAGCCCGAATGCCTCCTTGCTTTTACTCCGCTGGTAAGCCATTAATGCCATTATTAAAGCCCTTGCGTTATCGTCAAGGCAATAGCCTTCTTTTAAATTCGGGATGCCATATTTAGCATGCTGCACAATACCGGTATCATCGGTTAAACGCAATACATGGGCTAAATTAAATTTTGGCATTATCTCAGGATCCACAATGCTGTTATTTAAGATGATGGCATTTAAGTCATGTGTTGCACAAGCTTCCTGGGCAGCTTTAATAAATTCGGCGCCAATTACGGGCCAGCGTAAGTGCAACCCATATTCGTAGGCATTCTCCTTCAACTCTGTCAACACACTCTTGTGATCCAGTAAATCATTTACTATATCAGCTAATGCCTCGGCATTTTTAAAGTCAAACAGCCGGCCACGGTTATCGGCCAGCAGTTCTGTAGCATGCCAGTACGGCGTTGACACAACAGCTGCCCCGGCCCCAATGGCATAAGACAAAGTACCACTCGTAATCTGCGCCTCATTCAGGTAGGGCGTAACATATACTTCGGCAGCCGAAAGGTAATTTACCAGCTCTTCTTCGGATACAAATTTATTGATGAAGCTAAGGTGTTTAGAGACATTCAATTGGGCGGCAAGGCTTTTCAAATGGTCCCGGTATTCTTCGCCTGAACTTTTAATTACTCCCGGGTGAGTATTACCCAATACCACGTACATTACGTCAGGGTGGGTTTCAACTATTTTTGGTAATGCCCTTATCACAGTTTCCAGGCCTTTGTTGCGGCTTATTAAGCCAAATGTTAGTAAAACCCGGCGATTTTTAAATGTGGTTAAATTATTTATCGGGTTCTCTTCGGGTGCATCAACATTCGGAACGCCATGTTCTATAATTTGGATCTTATCGGCCGGTATATCATAAATCGTTGTTAAAAACTCCACAGCCCGCTGGCTCATTACAATAATTTTTGATGATTGCCCGGCTATCTCACGGATGATAATACGCTGTACATAACTGGGATCTTTCAATATCGTATGTAATATGGATATTAAAGGTTTTTCGAGCCGGTTAAGCAGGGGGAGGATATAAATCCCGCTTTCGCCGCCGTATATGCCAAACTCATGCTCCATTATACAAACTTCTGCATCGCTGGTATTGATATAATTTGCAGCCCGTATATAATCCTTTTGGTGATCTTGCCTGATTACAAATTTTACTTCCGGTGGGTATTCATATTCCTGTCTATTCTCCGAATCGGTTAAAGCCACAACAAAGCCACCCCGCAGCGATGTTCCCTGCTCCGGGAAATTCGCACTTATAGCGCTCATTAAGTTTTGGTTAAACGTTGCTATTCCACATTCGCGTGGGGGATATGTTGATATATATGCTATTTTCATTGGTTTACAAATGCTACTGAAATATAAACCCCGGTTTTAATTAATTGTTTAAGGATTTGATTTTAAATTAAACCCGGCAATAATCATCATATCCCTTATGGCATTTCGGTTTTATCACAACAATTGTGAAAATGACTGTTTTTTGACCATCCATGTAGTAAATAATGAACAAATTACACATAATGAACGAACTATAAAATTTCACATAGCTATAAACCAATGACTTAGTGACAATAATGGGAACATATTTGTTTGCAATTACAAGCTTTGGCATAGCCATTGATTGTTAAATAAATAACCTAAAAAAATCATTCGCAAAATATTTTCAGCAGCGTATTGATATAATAGTATGGCGTTATCTGATATTACATGCAATAAATAATTACATCATGGATCATTTTAGAGAGGTAAAAAACAGCTTGATCTGGCACAATGAAGGCAAATTTGAGGTCGTGATAGTTAACGGGATAATAACTAAACTTAATTTTTGCGAGCCAGGCACCAGCACGGGTAAGGATTCAAAAGACGTTGGAAAATATCTTACATCAACCAATTTTAAATTTTTACAGGCTGTTCACGCCTGCCTTGGCGATTTGTTTGCCTTTATGGATGAAGAAAACAAAAAAATGGGTTATAGTTATGCCCACGAAGATGAAATTATGCCGTACCATCAGGATGAAATTATAGAAGATACTTACCCGATGACTGCCGAAACTAAATTCAGGACATTGTTCAACTTTACCCATAAACAGGAATTAATAGACCCTTCAACAGAAAATAAAAACATTAGGGACATTGGTTAAGTTATATTTTTCAATCTTTTGATGTTATTATCATACCGTTTGTTCCGGCAATAGTTAACGGTACAATTAACAATAATACGCCACCGCTTCCAAAATCACTGCACAAGCCTTTTTAATTTCATCGTGGGTAATAATAAGCGGCGGGGCAATACGCATGGCATTGCTGCAATGTAAAAACCAATCGGTAATTACCCCATTTTCGATACAGCGGTCTATTATTTTTTTATTGAGATCAAAGCTTTCCAGTTCAATAGCAAACATCAGGCCTTTTCCGCGGATTTCTTTTATAGCAGGATGAACTAATATTTTCCTGAACAAAGCTTCTTTTTCGGCAACCGCTGCAATCAAATTTTCATTTAATAATACTTCAAGGGCCGCAAGCCCTGCCGAACAGCAAACCGGATGCCCGCCAAAGGTGGTTATATGCCCCAGCATAGGATTTTCTTTCAAAGCCGACATGATATGGTGCGACGAAACAAAAGCGCCAACCGGCATCCCGCCGCCCAAAGCCTTGGCTAACAAAAGTATATCAGGGACAATATTAAAATGCTCAAAAGCAAATAACTTACCGGTACGGCCAAACGCGGCCTGTATTTCATCAAGTATTAATAAGGTCCCGGTTTCGGTACAGCGCGCACGCAAAGCCTGCATCCAGGCAGCATCGGGCACCCTTATGCCTGCTTCGCCCTGGATGGTTTCGAGAATAACGCAGGCTGTCTGGTCAGTTATCATATCCAGTTCAGCATGGTTGTTTAAGCTGATAAAATTTATTCCGGGAAGCAATGGGCGGTAAGCCTGTTTAAATTCTTCATTGCCCATTACACTCAATGCCCCATGGGTACTGCCATGATATGAATTATGAAATGCAACGATCTGCTGCCTGCCGGTAAACCGCTTGGCTAACTTTAAAGCGCCCTCAACAGCTTCGGAGCCCGAATTTGTAAAAAAAACGGATTGCAAATTTGAGGGCAGTATTGATATCAATTTTTCGGCAAAACGCACCTGAGGCGTCTGCACGTACTCGCCGTACACCATCAGGTGCATATATTTATCAAGCTGCTCTTTAATGGCGCTAACCACATAAGGATTACTATGCCCCAGGTTACTTACGCCGATACCTGAAATAAGATCAGCATAAGCCCGTCCCTGTTTGTCATACATATAAATACCTTCGGCACGCTCAAATTCAAGCAACAGCGGGAAATTGGTTGTTTGAGCATTATTTGCTAAAAATAGTTGTCGGAGGGTGGGCATGGTGTTGTATTGGATAAATAGTTGATTATGTGAATAGTTGATTGGGTTTTTATCAGGATAGTTGACTGATATGAAAAAAGCAAACCAAATCAACTACTCACTTAATCAACCAAATCAACTGAAAAAATCAGTCCCCTGCCCGTACGCTGCGTTCGCTTAGTTGTTTGAGCACTTCGTCGTTAAACTCGCGTTCGCTTTTGTAAAGTTCACTTACTTTTTGGGGTGGCAATATTTTCAGGAACTCATCATTATAGTGCTTCCTTATGTTTACGAGTTCGGTTTCGTATTTTAACTCATTGTCGATCTGCCGGGTACCGTTTGGCGAAGTTTTAGAATTGTTTTCCCGGATCAGTATCCGCACAGCAGTGCGCTCCTGAACATATTGACGATATAGCGGCCAAAATGTGCGTGACTCATCAGGCGTAAGTTTTAGCCGGAGATTTATATAGCCATCTTTAACGAGTTCTATCTTCCTCCCCGGAGGAGGCTGCCTGTTTACCGGGCGCAAAACAGGCACAGGACGGCCATAACGTACTGCCGACATACGATCATGCCGCTGGGCAAGGCCGTTGTATGCAAAGGCCAGTAAAAATAATATACAAAAAACAGGACTGATCAACTTATACATCATCGTATATTATTGCATGCTATCAACATAATTCTGTAAGGCATCTTTTAAATTTTTGTCATCAACATGCGCACCCGCAGTTACAACGGTTTGTTGTGTGTCACCGGCATCTTCATTTAACTGCAAATAATTTTTAATTTCATCCACAGGGACACCTGACAACTGTTTGTGTAAAAACGAGTTATTATGTATGTAAACGGGGTCGGTAAGTTCATTTAAAAGTATCCCTCCCCCAATAACCAAAACAAAACTGGCTGCAGTGGCGTATTTAAAAGCCACAGAAGTAAACATGCGCCTCACAATTCCACTGTGGTTAGCAGTTGCGGTGTTTACAGTTTTATCTAAAATATTGCTGTTAAGCCGGCTAAAATAGCCTTCAGGAACTGTGAAATTTCCGGATGCATCACCTAATGCTTCTTCAACTGCTATCCTGCTTTGTATTTGTTGCCCCAGGTTTTCAAAATAACCATCAGGCACGGTAAAACCGGCGTTTTCCCCATAAACTTCTTCCAAAGCTATCCTGCTTTGTATATTTGCCGTCAGTTCATCAAAATAGTTTCCGGGAGCTGCAAACCCATCCGAAGGGCTATTGACTTTTAATTCCTCTAAGTTTTTTAATGCAGCAATACGGTCCCCAAGGTCATCAAAATAACCATGGGGCACTGTAAACGGGTTAAGCGGGTTAACCTGTTTAAGCGCCTTATAATCATTCAGCCAATCTTTATTTTCCATTTTGCTCTTCATATCCTAACCACAATAGATGAATTAATTGCCAAAAGGTTTAAATTTATTTTAATTAATCTTTTGATAGTAAGTGTGCCTCAATTTTTTTCACTGCCAGATGGAACGATGCTTTTAATGCGCCCACGCTTGTGCCAAGCACCTGGGAAATCTCCTCGTACTTCATATCATCGTAATATTTCATGTTAAATACCAGCTTTTGTTTTTCGGGAAGCGTCAGCAATGCTTCCTGAAGTTTCCTTTGTATAGCATCCCCGCTAAAATATGCCGAATCGACTAAAGTATCGGCTAATTCGTAAGCCACATCGTCCAGCGAAACATTGTTTTTTTGTTTTTTCTTATTCAAAAACGTGATGCATTCGTTGGTAGCTATCCGGTACATCCAAGTATATAACCGGGCGTCGTGCCTGAAACCGGCCAGGTTTTTCCATACTTTAATAAACACATCCTGCACCAGGTCGTCTGCATCGTCATGGTCAATAACCATGCGGCGGATATGCCAGTAAATTTTTTGCTGATACTTTTTCAGGAGCAGGTTAAATGCCTCATTCCGGGTTTTTTCATCCTGAAACTTGCTTAAAATCTCCGCGTCTTCAACCTCTGTTGGCATGTAACTTAAATGTATTAATTGCTCTTATTTTTATTTGGCTAACAATATAGCAAATATATTAAACTCATAAATTATTAATAAGTTTTCATATACCCGGTACTTATTGCAAAAGATCAATCACTTGCTGTGATGAATTTTTGGTATCAACCTTATTAATTATTTTTTCAATGATGCCTTCGGCATTTATGATAAAAGTAGTGCGGGCAGTACCCATATATTTTTTGCCATACATATTTTTCTCTACCCAAACGCCGTAAGCTTCAACTATACTTTTATCGGCATCTGCAATCAGCGTAAAGGGGAGGCTATACTTGGTTTCAAATTTTTTGTGCGATTTTTCATCATCCGTGCTAACGCCAATAACTTCAAAGCCTTTGCTTAACATGGATTCATAATTATCCCTGAAGCTACAGGCTTCGGCTGTACAACCGGGAGTATTGTCTTTTGGATAGAAATAAAGAATCACTCTTTTTCCTTTATAGTCCGCCAAAGAAACAGTTTTACCGTTTTGGTCCTTGGCGGTAAAATCAGGGGCTTTGTCGCCTTCTTTAAGTGTTGCCATATTATCTGTGAAATTCTGCCGTGAACTGTGAACTATTCTCTTTATTATCGGTTACTGTTAATTCAAAAACATGCTTACCCGACGCAATATCGTTATTAAAGGTATAACTAAGTATTTTACTTTTAAAATCCCATTCCATTAAAACCCATTTATTGTCAATTGTACCAGTGTAAGTTTTCACCCCCGATAAATTATCACCTATCCTGAGAAATATTCTACGGGATTTGCTGAGATTAATACCGTTTTTAATATTCAGGGGGACAATTTTCGGCGGAACGGTGTCAATCCTTACATAATACTCCCCAAAAGTACGGGCCTGGGTTTTTACGTAGCCGTCCTCATAAATACCGCCCTCGCATATACCAGCGGTATTTACAATTACGGCTTTGCCGGTAAATTTACCAATGCTGCTATCTGGTTTTATCCAGAGATCATAGTTATCATGTACGGGTGTAAAACGGTTATGGATACAATGGATAACCGAAAATGCACCCTGTTTTTTTGGCAGGGTTGAATAGGTAAAGTCCAGGTCATCATACAGGTTGCCGGGATTGATTACCACCTTAACTTTATCCGTGCTAAATTCATTCCTCTTATCGTACCGGAACAAATTGCCCGCCGGTTTAAGAACGGAGAGATGATTTTCCGCCAGGCCCGATTTTACGTTAATACTGATCGTTGATGTATTACCTGCCACATCTTTAACCACATATTCAACCTTGTGCAAAGCGTTATCATTAAAAGAAATAATACCCCTGTTGATGGATTGCGGGTAAAGCGAAATTTTGCTACCCGGCAGGATGAAGCATTTTTGTACCCAGCGGTGCGTTTTCAAAAATTCGGGGTAATCTATATAAGCGTTAATAGCATGGGTTTGGTCGAAAGCAAAACGCTCTACCGCGAAGGTATAAACCGTTTTTCCATCCAGTTTTAATTCGACAGAATAAATGCCGTTGTGGTTTGGCGATACACTGGTCATGTCGTTGGTGCTGATGCCAAAGCCAATATCGCCGCTTAAATTAATTATACCGGGTTTTGTTAAATGGTAATTGCCAGCTTTACCGGCAACAGGTAAAAACCGGCGCGTAGTTTTTTCGCTGAAGGGCATATCGTCCAGGTGATATATCCCAATAGCATAAATAGTTGGCGGAATCTTATCGGGAATAGTTAAGCCGAATAATTGGGGGTTGATGGTTTCTTCCGTTTGGGTATCCCTGATCTCGAAATGCAGGTGGGGCCCTTCGGATGCCCCGGCATTGCCCGACCATGCGATCACTTCATCCTTGCATAGAGGGATCTGCTGAGGTTCCAGTTTTAAATCAACCTCAAAGCTCTGAGCTTTGTATTGGGCTTCGCGGACAATCTTTTCCATGGCGGGGCTAAAGCGTTCAATATGCCCGTAAACGGTACTATATCCATTAGGATGTGTAATGTATATGGCGTTGCCAAAACCGCCGAATTGCACCCGCAAACGTGATACATAACCGTCAAAAACTGCATGAACCGGGTAGCCAGTGGTGTGGTTAGTTTTAAAATCGAGGCCCGAATGGAAATGATTCGGCCTGAGTTCGCCAAATGAGCCGGCCGTTACCGGGGGCAGATCAAGCGGGTAACGGAAATAGTTTTTGGGGTATTGCCTGCTTTGTATAATGCCTTGCGCAAAAACATGACT
The DNA here is from genome assembly GCA_002413785.1 of Mucilaginibacter sp. UBA5151. Lineage (GTDB taxonomy): Bacteria > Bacteroidota > Bacteroidia > Sphingobacteriales > Sphingobacteriaceae > Mucilaginibacter. The sequence goes on along the minus strand of DHXR01000040.1, from coordinate 72,406 downwards.
ATAAACAGTGAAAAACAAGAAAATGGCGGCTCCGTATTTTTTGATCATGCTTACTTAACGTAAAAATCAAGCATTTTGTGATCTTCTAAATAACCTTCCAGCCTGTCGCCAACATTTACTTTGGTAACACCCTGCGGCGTACCGGTAAATATCAGGTCGCCTTTTTTAAGGGTGATATAGCGTGAAACAAAGGCAATGATATAATCAAACGAAAAAAGCATGTTCGAGGTATTGCCCGATTGCCGGGTTTGCCCGTTAACATCCAGTTTGAAATTAATATTATGCAGATCGGCAAACTGCGCTTTTGGTAAAAACCGGCTCACCGGGGCCGAATTATCAAAGGCTTTGGCCAGTTCCCATGGCAAACCTTTTTCTTTATGGCGCGATTGAATGTCGCGTGCGGTAAAGTCGATACCTAAAGCAATCTCATCAAAATAATTGGCGGCAAATTTTTCACTGACATGCTTGCCTTCTTTGCTGATCTTGATAACGATCTCAATTTCATGGTGTATGTCTTCCGAAAAGTCAGGATGATAAAAAGGCTTATTATCTTTAAGAAGGGCTGTATCGGGTTTCATAAATATCACCGGTACGCCTGGTACCGGGTTATTTAGCTCTTTGGCATGTTCGGCATAATTACGGCCTATGGCAATTATTTTCATAATGCCGAAATTAGGAATTATAGCGCTTTTATCTTAATATGCTTAAAATAAACTTTATGGCCGTGTTCCTGTAAAGCAATATGGCCGGCTTTTGCCATGCCATAGTCAGGGTAATCCTTCCATTTTCCCGTTGCTTTTTTTGCATTCCAATCATCCGACCAAGCTTCAAATTCCAGGATTTTTTTGCCGTTTAACCAATGTTCCACATGGCCGCGGTTGAAAACAATTTTACTGGTGTTCCATTCGCCGACCGGGTTTAGCTTCTTTTGGTCGTTTGGTAAATGCATGGCATAATCGCAGCCTGTTTTCTGCCAGTCTTCCAGCTTGTCGGGCCAGCCAAGGTCATCAATAAGCTGGTATTCGGGTCCTGTTTCGTAGGTGGCGTGGTATTTTGGAGCCTCAACCACATGGTACATAACGCCGCTGTTGCTGCCGGCCTCAATTTTCCAGCTCCACGATAATTCAAAATTGGCATATTCTTTATCGGTGATAATATCACCCCCTGAACCATCTGCGGAGGGGCCTAAGCATACCAACGACCCGTCAATAATGGTCCAGTTTTTAACTTCCCCCTTTTTATTGAAACCGTGCCAGCCCTTAAGGCTTTTACCGTCAAACAGGCTATGCCAGCCATCGTTTTTTGCAGCGGTTGATTTTGGCGGAACAACCCCGCGAACTGGATTATCCATAGCTTGCATGCAAATGAAGCCTAAGGCCGCAATAATGATTGATGTATTCCTAATTGCCATTTTCTCTACGTTTGAAATAAATATGTTATCTTTGTTATAGTTGGGGATAGAGGAAAAATCCGGACAGCCTTTTTGGCAGGAGTTTTACCTGGACAGTCTCACGAAAAGTCCCAAAAAGGGACTTTTCCGTTTTATGTGAGATTGTGAATAAGAGCCTGCCTGTATCGTGATATTTTGCCCTTCAGCACCTTTTTAATTATAAAGAGGCGTTTATATTTTTACCATCTTTTCAGGGTTCCAGAACATCGGCTCATTTTTAAAGTAGCTATCGTTGCATAACAATGCAGGCGCCGCGGCGCGGTAGCCAAAGGTGGCGTCTTCCGTAACCTTTCCGCTATTCCTTATGGCATTGAAAAAATTACTGAAGTGGTCATAAGGTCCGCCCAGATAGCCTTTTTCAGCTTCGTAAGTAATTTCCTCCGGCGGCAGCATCCGTTTTCTTTCAGGATTAACATCGCCGGCGTTTCTCATTTTTTCGGCGTAAAAGGGATCATCAGATTCAAAAACCTTATTTCGTTTCAATACTACCTTATCCCAGGTAATATCCATCGAGCCCTCGCTGCCTACTAATTTTAAATAGGTGGAGCCGCTGGTGCCATCAACAAAATTGCAACGCAGGGAAAGGTTAAAAGCCGGATGGGCCATAGTTTTACCGTAATCAAAAGTGCCTAACAGTACATCGGGCACCTCGCGGCCATCATGCCAGAAACGTAAACCGCCTGAAGCATAAATTTTTTCGGGCCCGAGGGAACCGGTAATAAAATGAAGGCTGGAGAACAGGTGGACAAAAAGGTCGCCGGCCATGCCTGTACCATAATCAACATAGTTACGCCACCTGAAAAACCGTTTCTCATCAAACGGGCGTTTAATGGTATTGCTCACATAGGTTTCCCAATCAACAGTTTGCGGCGAAGCATCGGCCGGGATTGGATATTCCCAAACTTCGACGGCCCCGCGCCTGGCCCAAAAACCTTCGGCATAGTTTAACTGGCCTATAGCGCCGCTTGCTAAAAGCTCTTTTGCTTTCTCGTTACCGAGGGATGATACGCCCTGGCTCCCTACCTGGAAAATTTTGCCCGTTTCGTGCTGGGCCTTGATAATGGCCGGGCCTTCGGTAATGGAATGGACCATTGGCTTTTCGCAATAAACATGTTTGCCGGCATGCATGGCATCTATAGATATTTGCTGGTGCCAAAAATCAGGCGTACCAATGATCACCGCATCTATATCAGTGCGGTTAAGTATTTCTTTATAAATTTTGGTGGTAAAAAGGTCAGCGCCCCAGCGTTTTTTAGCATCGGCGAGGCGGCCATCATATAAATCGCAAACGGCAACCAGTTTTACGCCAGGGATTTGCAGGGCTGTTTCAGTATCCGAAGAACCCTGGCCACCTGCGCCAATCAAAGCCAGGTTTATCCGGTCGTTAGCGCCGATGCCACCCTGGTGGCGTTTAAGATAAGTAAACAGGCCGGATCGTTTATCGCGGGCAAATACATTTGATCCGAGGGAAACGGCGGCGGTGGCTGTGCCAAGTTTTTTCAGGAAGTTACGGCGGGATGCTTCAGTATTCTCTTTCATAATTAATTAAGAAGTTAAGTTTCGAACAGTTTATAAATTTGGGTAATGGTTTAATAAGTGAAGGTATAATTTTAATAAGATATTTCGATTTTTTGAATAGTTTTTTTTTAAAGAATATCTCCCATAGGAATTCCGGAAATCTCTGCGACCCAAAATTCCTGTTCGGGCAATCATCACCATAAAATAAATTATCTTTGCCCCCGATGAGCAAAACAGTAGTTCCTTATACCGACGACCAGGGCACCAAAAAACAGCAGGTGGCCGATATGTTTAATAATATATCAAAGACTTACGATTTTTTAAACCATTTTTTATCGCTTGGGATTGATATTATATGGCGTAAAAAAGCCATCAATGAACTGAAAAAGGATAAGCCCAAATTAATACTGGATGTAGCTACAGGCACGGGCGATTTTGCTTTCGAGGCATTGTCTATCCTCGATCCCGAAAAAATCACCGGGGTTGATATTTCGCAGGGAATGCTTGATATCGCGCAGCAAAAGATCATAAAGCGGGGTCTGGGTAACAAGTTCGAAGTAAAACTTGGCGATTCTGAGAAACTGCCCTTTGAAGCTGATGCATTTGATGCGGTAACGGTTGCCTACGGCGTTCGTAATTTCGAGAACCTTGAATTGGGGTTGGTTGATATTTACCGGGTACTAAAAACAGGGGGCAAAACAGTTGTGCTTGAATTTTCAAAGCCAAAGGCTTTCCCGGTTAAACAGCTATATAAGTTCTACTTTAATTATATTACCCCCGGAATTGGTAAATTATTTTCAAAAGATGCGAGGGCTTATACCTACCTGCCCGAATCGGTGGCTGCTTTCCCTGACGGGGAAACATTTACGGCACTGATGGATAAAGTAGGTTTTAAAAATACCAAATGCCGGCCTTTAACGTTTGGTATCTGTTCCATATATACGGGTGTTAAATGAGTAAAAACTGGTACCTTACCATTATTTTATTGTTTTTATGCAGTAATTTATTGCCTGCACAGGTGCCACCTGCCTGGGGTGGCGGGGCCGACCAGAATGACCTGAGTTTTGGTTTTTCGTTCACCTACATAAGCAGTAACTTTAAGATAGTTAAAAAGCCCGGCTGGCGCAACCGGTATTTCGATCCGGGCGTTAACCCATACATTGCCGATTCGCTAAGCAGTATAAGTTCAACCCCGTTACCCGGGTTTGCTATTGGTTTTATTACCCGTTACAGGATAACCGATCATCTTGAGGCAAGGGTCACCCCGGCATTGGTTTTTGCCGACCGGTCACTTACCTACACCTATCCAACAGCATCAGCAGATGTTACCAAGTCGATTCAGACAACAACTGTTGACTTTCCCATATCGTTAACGTTAAAATCTGATCGTATTGACAATTTCAGGGCCTATTTAATGGGGGGACTTAAATATTCTGTGGCAATAGGAAAAGGCAATAATGATACTGCTGATCTTAATCCGCTGGACCAGGTGCCGAAAAATGTTGCAGGCTTTGGGTCTTATGAAGTTGGGCTGGGTTTTGATATTTACTTTGAATTTTTTAAGCTTTCGCCTGAAATAAAATTGTCAAATTCAATTGGCAATGTGCTGGTAAGCGGTGACAATCCTTATTCAACGCCAATCAGCAAATTGACTTTGCACACGATATCTTTTAGTTTGATTTTTGAATAAACATGCAGATGTGCAGATTTCAGATGTGCAGATGTGCAAATGAAGACTTTAGCATGATGAATTCACTACCTGCATATCTGTAATGTGCGTATTTGCACATTTGCAAATCCGCACATCATTTTCCCATCCGCACATCATTTTCCTCATCTGCACATCATTTTCCCATCCGCACATCATTTTCCTCATCTGCACATCTGCACATTCGCATATCCGCACATCATTTTCCACGTTTATTTAAATGAAAAAACATAATTTCGCTTCGATTTAAATTAACAATGAATAAAATTGCATTAATAACAGGGGCGACTTCGGGCATAGGTGAAGCCTGCGCCCATTTATTTGCCCGCGAGCAATATAACCTGGTACTTACCGGCAGGCGGCTTGACCGGCTTGAGAAGCTGGCAAAAAAATTAAATACTAAATATAATATAGAGGTCGCCGTTTCATCATTTGATGTAAGGGACCGCGAACAGGTGATAAGTAACCTTGAAGGGCTTCCCGAAAAATGGAAAAAAATTAACGTGCTGGTGAACAATGCCGGTTTAAGCCAGGGACTGGACCCCATACAAAACGGCAACTTGGATGATTGGGATACCATGATAGATACCAATATAAAAGGCTTGCTTTATGTGAGTAAAGTGGTGTCAAACTGGATGATAAATAATAGATTTGGACATATTATTAATATAGGCTCTATTGCAGGAAAAGAAGTATATCCGAATGGCAATGTATATTGCGCAACAAAAGCAGCCGTTGACGCCCTGAACAAAGCCATGCGGATAGACCTGGTGCAATACGGTATAAAAGTAACCGGGATTCACCCGGGTGCGGTGGAAACCGAATTTTCGGAAGTGCGCTTTAAGGGTGATAAGGAAAGGGCAAAAAAGGTTTATGACGGATTTGAACCTTTAGTCGCTGCGGATATTGCTGAAACGATATGGTTTGCCGTATCGCGCCCGGCGCATGTTAATATTAATGATATGATTGTAATGCCAACAGCGCAGGCTGCTGCTACGATAATTAACAGGAAGTAGGGGGGAGGGGAAGTCCGAAAGTCCGAAAGCCGATAAGGGTAGATGGGAACATGAAAACATTGAATATAAGAAATAAAATCATAGAGACGTGCCCGGCTTTCGGACTATAAATTCAATAAATCAATAATTCAACAATTCAATAATTAAAAACATGTCACTCATTACACAGGTAGATCAGGATATCAGGCAGGCCATGCTGGCCAGACAGCCGGAACGCTTGAGGGGGCTCAGGGCCATAAAATCCGCCTTGCTTTTGGCAAGGACTGAAAAAGGGGCAGCAGAAGAGCTGACCGCAGAGGCCGAAATTAAGGTGCTGCAAAAATTGATAAAGCAGCGGAAGGAATCGGCCGAAATATACAAAACGCAAAACAGGGACGATTTGTACCAGATAGAAATGGAAGAGATGAAGGTTATTGAACCTTATTTGCCGCAGCAAATGACCCGTTTTGAAATTGAAGGCTATATCCAGGAGCTTATAACCCGGCTTGGAGCAACCTCGGTAAACGAAATGGGAAAGGTAATGGGGATTGCCAGCAAAGAATTAGCCGGGCAGGCAGATGGCAGAACTATATCGGAAGTGGTGAGGCAGTTACTGGGATAATTGGTGATAAATGTTGTAAGGGTTATAAATGTTGAAAGGGTTGTAAAGATTGTGAGTTGATGGTATAATTAAGAAAATATTGGTTAAACTTTTTAACAATTACAACTTTTACAACAACTACAACCCTTACAACGAAACCGCAAACCAATTAAACTAAAATAATTGTTGTAACTCAAATTCAATAAACTATTTTTATGGCGTGATATTCAATTTTTTATTGAGGAGAATATCGGGGCATATTTTTACAATTTAAACTTTACAAATTATATGGATTTCGTGCTTAAAGAAGAACATGGTTTTAGTTATATCGATGAGGGCGAAGGCGAGGTTTTGTTATTATTACATGGCTTAATGGGTGCATTAAGTAACTGGGATAAAGTAATCGAAGAATTTAAATCAGAGTACAGGGTAATTATACCGGTATTGCCCATTTATGATTTGCCGCTATTAACCACCGGCGTAAAAACATTAGCTAAATTTGTACATAAATTTGTCAGGTATAAAAAATTAACAGACATAACCATACTTGGCAATTCATTGGGCGGACATGTGGCTTTAATTTATGTTCTGGCCCATCCGGAAGGGGTAAAATCATTGGTGCTTACCGGCAGTTCCGGCTTGTACGAAAATGCTTTTGGCGGTTCGTTCCCGCGGCGCGGGAGTTATGATTTTGTAAAGGAAAAAGTTGAATACACTTTTTACGATCCTAAAACAGCTACAAAAGAACTTGTTGATGACGTTTTCAGGATTGTGAACGATAGGCACAGTGTGATAAGGATATTGTCGATGGCTAAATCAGCTATACGGCATAATATGAATAAGGACCTGCGAAACATTCACATGCCGGTTGCGTTAATATGGGGAAAGAATGATAAAATTACACCGCCGGAAGTCGCGGTTGAATTTCATAAAGAATTGCCCGACTCCGAGCTGTATTGGATTGACCATTGCGGGCATGCGCCGATGATGGAGCAACCCGAAGAATTTAACAGGGCATTAAAAGGTTTTTTAGATAAATTAAAAGTAAAAGCAAAAGTATAAGATGCTTGCAATTGAACTGATAACTGAAGCGATTCCGCCGGTAAACACCTCTGATACTATTCAGAAGGTGGTTGACCGTATGATAGAGTTTCGCGTCAGGCATCTTCCAATTGTAAATGAAGATCAGTTTTTAGGTTTACTGGCCGAGGATGACCTCGCAGGCGAGCCTGATAACCAAACCCAAATAGGCTCCCTGGCGCTTTCGCTGGTTAATCCTTATGTGCTGGAAGATCAGCATATCTATGATGTTATACGCCTCTTTTATGAAAGTAAATTAACAGTGGTGCCGGTGCTTGATGTAAAGAAAAATTACCTGGGGTTAATTTCTATCAATGTACTTGCCGGGTATTTTGCCAGCCTTACCTCTGTTGAACAGCCGGGAGGGATCATTGTACTCGAAATCAACAACAAAAATAATTCACTGGCGCACATGGCGCAGATCGTGGAATCGGACAATGCACAGGTGCTGAGTTCTTACGTGCAGGCGTACCCCGATTCTACCCGTATGGAAGTAACCCTTAAAGTAAACAAAACGGATATTTCGGCAATAATAGCTACGTTTTTGCGGTATGAATATACTATAAAGGCTACCTTTAACCATAGCGACGACAATGACAATTCAAGGGAACGGTATGATTCGTTGATGAATTACTTAAATCTTTGATTGGTTCATTTGTTCACTGGTTCATTAGTTCATTGGTATTTTCTCCGGATCATAATGGCAAGTTTAATTTCCTGTTATTTCGTTAAGTCAGCCATTTAAGCTAATCAACTATTGCACTAATGAACTAATGAACCAGTGAACAAATGAACTAATGAAGATAGCAGTTTACGGCAGGCAGTTTAACGATCCGGTTGTATTTCCATACATCAGGCAGGTATTTGATAACCTTAGCGACCATGGGGTGGAGATATATGTTCACCGGCAACTGCATGATTTTTTACCGGATGAGGTTAAGTCCATTTCCTACAGTGTACTTGAGCCGGGCGATCAGATCAAAGGGTTTATCGACCTTTTTATAACCCTGGGCGGCGACGGGACCTTGCTTGATATGGTTACCTTTATCCGCGATTCGGACATACCTGTAATTGGTATTAACTTTGGTCGGCTTGGTTTTTTAGCCAGCATAAATAAAAATGATATTGCCGCAGCTATTAAGGCTGTGGTAAATAAACAATTTTCGCTCGATAGCCGGGAATTGATCTGCATCAACTCCGAACTGGGGATCTTTGGCAAAGACAATTTTGCCCTTAACGACATCACCATCCATAAACGGGATGATGCTGCGATGATCACCACCCACGTTTTTTTGGACGGCGAGTTCTTAAATTCCTATTGGGGCGATGGCATTATCATATCAACAGCAACCGGTTCCACGGCCTATTCGCTAAGCTGCGGCGGGCCTATTATTTTCCCGCAGTCGAACAGTTTGGTTTTAACACCAGTGTCGCCGCATAATTTAAACGTAAGGCCTATCGTATTGCCCGATAGTTGTACACTTTCGTTTGATGTTGAAACAAGGAGTGCAAACTACCTGGTGTCCTGCGATTCGCGGACGGCGGTAATGGATAAAACCACCCGTTTTAAGGTGAACAAGGCCGGATTTCAGTTAAATCTGATACGTTTGAATAATGAAAGTTATTTATCAACGTTAAGAAACAAACTTTTATGGGGGCTCGACGCCCGTAATTACTAAATTTGACTGATGCCTAAATTTATACTAATTGTATTTTTAATTTTTATCTCATTTAGTTTAAAGGCCCAAAGCTGGGAAATAGGCGCAGGCGTTGGCGGCGCGGGGTATATGGGCGACCTTAACCTAAATAACCCTTTGAAAGTTAGCGGCCCGTCCATCGGCGGATTTGTGGCAAGAAATTTCGACGGTTATTTTTCCGCAAAACTGAGTTATAACTTTGGCGTCATCAGCGCCGCCGACAGTAACTCAGGCAGTCAGCAGTTCCGCGCCCGCAATTTAAGTTTTACCACCACCCTGTTTGAAGTAAGCGCCATTGGCGAGTTTAATTTTATGAAATATATCCCCGAAATCGGGTTAAATAAATTCAGCCCTTATATATTTTTCGGCTTTGCTGCGGTAAACTATTTCCCGACGACAGTATATAACGGTGTAAAATACAGCCTAAGAGGACTTGAAACCGAAGGGAAGAAGCCTTATTCAACTACAGCTTTCTCTTTCCCTTATGGCGCCGGGTTTAAGTATAATATTTTCGGCGCGTTTACCCTTGGCTACGAAATTGGCTACCGGAACCCCAATACAGATTATCTTGATGATGTTAGCGGCGTTTACCCGGTTAAAAGCACCTTAAAAAGTCCGCTTGCCCAGGCATTATCCGACCGCTCGGGCGAAAAGACCGGGCGTTATATAGGCTCTGCCGACACACAAAGAGGCGATGGCAACCCCCGCGATACCTATTTTTTCACGCAGATCACGCTTTCATATACTTTTCTTACGCAGAAGTGTTATTTTCAGTAGGTGGTAATTGATGAAGGTGTGATGTTTTGAGACTTGATGTAAGATATGCATATCACGACAATGAAAATACGAAAAATCAACATTTTAGAAATTGTTTTATTCCTTTTGTTTAGTGCGGGTTATTTTCTCCAAAAGGCAAATGTGGTTCATTCGGGCGGGCTTACCGTAACCTCTTTTTTATTTTTAGGAATATTATATTTTCCATTAGGTTTTTATACCCTTCGGTCTCCCAAATTCGGTGTTATTTATTCGATAATATTGGGGACGATGTTTAGTGCCTCCTTATGTGCTATTTTTTCAGGTTTGATGAACGCTGTTTTGTCAATTGTGGTTTTACTCATTATGATTATTTTATTTCTAATGGCCGTTTCCATGCAGGCATTGTTATATTACTTTTTTAAGAAAGAAGAGGGACAGATTATAATGTATGATTATGGAATAACAATAAGGTATTTGGTTCTTTTTGCTTTCATGTTGTATGGGTTGTTGACTTATGATTTTCGTGCTTAATCGCACCCCTGATGAACATGGGGTATCAAACGAGCCGATCATACAAATGAAACGCGACCCTGCAGGTACAGTCATAAAAAGCCACCCTATTTTTCAATGAAATTCCCCGTATCCCCATTGGTAATTTCGCCAATTTTTGCTATATTTGAGCAAGCCCCACGGCTCTCCGGTTATTGCTTAACATCAGCCAAAAAAAATAAAAACCCCATTTTTCTCAAACAAATTCCGTTTTTCTTTGACATGTTATTTGTAATTATTTGAAATGCAATACTTTGTCTTAATTTAACTCTGTTTTTTTCTCGAAGGCTAAACGCGTTTAGCCTCCAAAACATCCAAAATTACGATGAGCTAAACGCATTTAGCCTCTCAAATCGAAAAAATTACGATGAGCTAAACGCATTTAGCCTCTCAAACCGAAAAAATTACGAGGACCTAAACGCATTTAGCCCCTCGTAATTTGAGAAATTGCCAGGGTTTTCGTCTCCAGTCAGCCGCTAAAGCGTGCAAATACTCCTGCATCGGTAAAAATAATGGCAACTCTCCGCCTAAATGTTTTTCAATAATTAATGCATCATTGTTGCAATAACAATTTAAAACATGCGTTTTAAAATTATCAACGGCAATGCTGCTGATAGTTTCCAATTATTAACCTTAAACTTTGAAATCATGGCTGAATTAAATCCTTCAAACCGGAAATCAGGCGGCAGGCGCACTTCGGGCAAAATGCCTGTACGCGTTGACCTTACTGCAATGGTCGATCTTGCTTTTTTGCTGATCACTTTTTTCATGCTGACCACTTCGCTTACAAAACCCCGGGTAATGCCTGTTGCTATGCCTGCCGACGGCCGGCCCGGCCCGGTTTCAGAAACCCGGACCATGACCATTTGCCTGGGCAAAAACAATAAGGTTGTATGGTATTTGGGATTGTTGAACAAACCTTTAATAGTTCCCACGCAAACCGGCTTCGGCAGGGGGCTGGCGACCGCCATCAGTGAAACAGGTAAACGGATCTACAGATTATCGGGCCAGGGGATGATCGTAGTCCTTAAACCCTCAGACCATTCCGTTTACGCCAATCTGGTGGAAACTATTGACGATCTGAATAACGCACAGGTACCAACCTACGCCATTGCAAAAATCTCACCGGACGATGTCGGCCTGCTCAAACAAAAGGGGATTTATTAGTCTGTTGGAGTCCGAAAGTCCGGCTTTCGGGTTCAAGAAATACTTTTCTGTCAGCATACTAAAAAAAGTACAATTAAGTTTTACCTTTGTCCCCTGAAAAAATTAGGCGAATTGAAGCAAACTTGGGTAAAAACAGGTCTGTTTCAATAATTCATGTATTTATAGTGCCGGTTATGGCGTTATAATGAACTAATGAACTAATGATAGATATAATGGGATATAAGGATCAAATTGATTTGTCGAAACTACCAAAACACATCGCTGTCATAATGGACGGTAATGGGCGCTGGGCAAAAGATAAAGGCAAAATGAGGATATTTGGTCATCATAGCGGGGTGCTTTCTGTAAGGGATGTTGTTGAAGGGGCTGTTGACCTGGATTTAAAGTATCTCACTTTATACACATTCTCATTAGAAAACTGGAACAGGCCAAAACTGGAAGTAATGGCTATAATGGAACTGATGGTTAGCACAATTCATAAAGAGATCGCAAACTTCATGAAAAAAAATGTGAAGCTAAATGCCATTGGCGATCTGGATCTGCTGCCAAAAAAATGTTATGATGAGTTGATGAACGCCATTGACCAAACATCGGGTAACACAGGCCTTGTGCTGACGCTTGCCCTGAGTTACAGTTCGCGGCGCGAGATTTTGCATGCGGTAAAAAACATTGCCCGTAAGGTTCAGGAAGGAAAATTAAATGTTGAAGATATTAATGAAGAAGTTTTTGAGGATAATTTATTTACAAAAGGCATGCCCAACCCTGAATTATTGATCAGGACGAGCGGCGAATTTCGTATCAGCAACTACCTGCTTTGGCAAATTGCGTATGCTGAATTATACTTCACTTCAAAATTATGGCCCGATTTTCGGAAGGAAGATTTGTTTGAAGCTATCCTCGATTATCAGAAACGCGAACGCCGTTTTGGTATGACAAGTGAGCAGGTCAACTAAATTTTTACTTTTAACACTTTTTAACAACTGTATAAATTATTTTTAGCCCACTAAAATATTCGAATGAATAAATTCCTTTTTGCTATACTTTTATCTATAATGAGTACTGCCGCTTTGGCCCAGGTTTCAAACCAGCCGAGGTATTCGCTGTCAAAATCTACTTTACCGGCTGATAGTTTAAGTTATCTCGATCCAAAAGATTATATTATTGGTGGGATTACCATCAGTGGGACAAAAAACCTGGATAAAGATGTTTTACTGCAAATATCAAAGTTAAATAAGGGCGACAGGATCAACTTACCCGGTGAAGCTAACGCCAATGTGATTAAAAATTTGTATTCGCAGCATTTATTTGAAGATGTGCAATTAAACGTCACCAAAATAAACCTCGATACCATTTACCTCGAAATTGTGGTTGTTGAACGCCCCCGTTTGTCGCGCTTACGCTTAACAGGCATCCGCAAGGGTGAAATTGAAGACGTGCAAAAAGAACTCTCTGATAAAACAGGTAAAATTGTTGATGAGAACATGCTGAGTACTACCACCGCGATAATTAAGAAACACTTTAATGAAAAAGGCTACTTAAATACTACGGTTACTATTAAACAAAGGAAAGATCCGGGTGATGCCAACAGTGTAATACTTGATGTTAAAATTGATAAAAAGGAAAAGGTAATGATCACCAGTATTACCTTTGAAGGTAACAAGGTGTTTAAACAAAGTGAGCTTAGGCCGTTTTTGTCGAAAACACGCATCCAAAAGTGGTATAACCTGTTTGGCTCGCGTAAATTTAAACAGGATAAATATGATGAGGATAAGACCAACCTGGTTTCAAAAATGCAGGCAAAAGGTTACAGGGATGCTGAAATTTTAAGTGATTCTGTTTTTAAAACCGGCGAAAATACCGTCGGCATTAAAATAAAAATATTTGAAGGGAAGAAATACTTTTTCGGGAACATCAAATGGTCGGGCAATGCAAAATATCCTACCGCAATTCTTGAGAAAATATTGAAGGTTAAAAAGGGCGATGTTTTCAGCGAGGAGGAATTAAATAAAAGGCTAAGCGGACCAACGCCAAGTGATGATGATGTTTCGTCCTTTTATTTGAATGATGGTTATTTAACCTACCAGGCCGATCCGGTGCAAACCAAAATCTATCACGATACGGTTGACCTTGACATCAGGATTTATGAAGGCCCTCAATACACCATCAACAGGGTGATGCTAAAAGGGAACGATGTAACCAATGATAAAGTGGTTATGCGGGAGATCCGTACCAAGCCGGGTCAAAAATTCAACAAAGCACTATTGATTCGCAGCACCCGTGAAATTGGCCAGTTAGGTAATTTTGACGAGCAAAAAACCGAACCCAAGCCAACCAATATCAATCCCCAGGATGGTACCGTTGATATTGTCTACAACGTAGTTGAAAAACCATCGGATCAAATAGAACTTTCAGGCGGTTTTGGCGGCGGACAATTAGTTGGGACGCTGGGACTAACCTTCAATAACTTTGCTTTAAGAAATATTTTTCACTTAAAAGACTATAAACCGCTGCCTAAGGGCGACGGACAAAAACTGAGTATCAGGGGGCAGTCGAGTGGCCGTACTTATCAGAATTTCTCATTTACATTTTCTGAGCCATGGCTTGGCGGTAAAAAACCAATTTATTTCGCTTTAACTGCCTATACACAGGGGAGTTCAACAGGGCAGTATTATGCGGTAACAAGCCCACTTTATAATAATTTGAGGATAAATGGTATAGGTATCACCCTCGGAAAACGTTTAAACTGGCCCGATAACTACTTCCAGTTAAATTATTCGTTAAACTTTGACCACTATAGTCTTGATAATTATAACGGTTACCTTTTTTCAAATGGTACATCTTATAATATCAAGTTAACCCAGGATATAACGCGTAACTCACTTGATGCGCCTATTTACCCCACAACAGGTTCAAATATTAAATTAACTATTCAGGGTACCCCCCCGTATTCATTATTTAACAATATTGATTATTCTATCGCCAGTAAGGAACAGATCTATCATTGGGTTGAGTACTATAAATTTAAATATGATGCACAATGGTTCACAAGGCTGACAGGTAAACTTGTACTGATGTCGCAGGTGCGTTTCGGATTTTTGGGTGAGTATAATTCTGCCGTTCCGCAATCACCTTTCGAAAGGTTTAAATTAGGCGGAGACGGTATGGCGAGTTACCAGTTCCTGCAGGGCAGTGATATTGTTGGTTTAAGGGGTTATCAAAATTTCTCGATTATTCCCATCGGGTCGCCGCAGGGTGAAAATGCCAACAACAATACAGGCAGTACTATTTATGATAAATTCACCTTCGAGATCAGGCACCCTGTTATTCAAAGTCAGTCGGCAACAATATTTATGTTAGCATTTGCAGAAGGTGGAAATGTTTGGAATTCTTTTAATAGTTTTGATCCGTTTAACGTAAGGCGTTCAGTAGGTGTTGGAGCAAGGGTATTTTTACCTATATTTGGCTTGCTGGGTCTTGATTACGGTTATGGTTTTGATGCAATACCGGGTATCCCGGGTGCAAATAAAGGCCAGTTCAGTTTTTCAATTTCTCAGAGTTTAAACGGAGGATTTAATTAAATTGCGCAAAATTGCGATGAAGAGGATAATATTGTTCATTGTATTTACGTTTATTTCGCTTACGGCAGCATTTGCCCAGCGCTTTGCTTACGTAGATTCTGATTATATATTAAAACACATGCCCGAATATGCTTCGGCCCAAAGGCAATTGGAAGCCCTCTCAGCGCAATGGCAAAAGGAAGCAGATCAGCGTTACCAGGAAATAGACCGTTTGCTTAAAGCTTACCAGGCCGACCAGGTTTTGATGACTGCGGATATGAAGAAACGCCGCGAGGCCGAAATTGATGACAAAGAAAAATCTGCGAAAGATTTTCAGCGTCAAAAATTCGGACCGGGAGGTGAGCTTGAACAGCGCAGCACTTCAGGCATAAAGCCCATACAGGATAAAATGACCAAAGCTATACAGGCTGTTGCCGAAAATGATGAGATTGACATGGTTTTTGACAAGAACAGCGAAGTGATAATGTTATACGCTAATCCACGTTATGATAAAAGCGCGGATGTGATCATCAAACTTGGCTTAAAACCCGGAACATTTGCAAAATAAATTTTTTAAATTATAATAATCCCACTACTTTTAAACACCCAGAAAAAGAAAAAATGAAAAAACTATTTAAAGTTGCTTTAGTTGCTGTAAGCATGTTATTTGTAGGCAACTTTGCCAAAGCACAAACTAAAATTGGCTATATTAATTTCTCGGCCCTTATAGGCCAGATGCCGGAAGCCAAAACTGTAAAGTCGCAGATGGATATTTATCAGAAGCAGTTTATTGATCAGCTTACTATAATGAACAATGATCTTCAGAAAGAAGGCCAGGCCTACCAGGCGCAAAGTGCTACCATGACTGATGCAGCACGTACAGCCAAACAATCCGAATTGCAGGATCTTCAAAAACGTATCCAGGAATACCAAAATAATGCACAGCAGCAGGTTGAGACTAAAAGCAACGAACTTGTAAAGCCTTTATCTGATAAAGCAAAAGCAGCACTTTCGGCTGTAGCTAAAGAAAAAGGCTATACTTACGTATTTGATTCATCACAAGGTGCACCGCTGATTATTTCACCTGACGGCGATGATCTGATGCCCGCTGTAAAAGCTAAATTAGGCATTAAATAATTGGAGAAATTTTTAAATTTATTGAAGCGTCCCGTTTATCCGGGACGCTTTTTCTATTTTTGTGCGGATGTTAAATAACAAACCTGTTGGGATCTTTGACTCGGGTTATGGCGGCCTTACGGTTTTCCGTTCCATATTTCAGCAGCTTCCGGGTTATGATTATATTTATTTAGGTGATACCGGCCGGGCGCCTTATGGCAACCGCTCATTTCAAACGATACATCAATATACCTGGGAATGTGTTCAGTGGCTATTTGACAAAGGTTGCCCTTTGGTTATTTTAGCCTGTAATACAGCATCGGCTAAAGCCCTACGTACCATACAGCAGACAGACCTGAAAAATGAAGACCCATTAAAAAGAGTACTTGGGGTGATCAGGCCCACTGCCGAAGTGATTGGCGATTATACAAAAACAAAGGAAATTGGTGTATTAGGCACAAAAGGCACGGTGCAATCCGAATCATACCTGATTGAGATCAGCCACTTTTTCCCTGATGTGAAAGTTTACCAGCAGGCTTGCCCGCTTTGGGTGCCACTTATTGAAAACGGCGAATACAATAAACCCGGCGCCGATTATTTTGTAAAACAATACCTTGATCAATTATTGGCACAATCACCAAATATTGATACCCTTTTACTGGCTTGCACCCATTATCCATTGCTCCGGGAAAAAATAAAGCAATTTTTACCCGGAAACATACAGGTAGTGTCGCAAGGGGATATTGTCGCCAAAAGCCTGGCAGATTATTTGCAGCGCCACCCGGAAATGGATAACAACCTGTCCAAAAACAGTACACAGCAGTTTTTCACCACTACCGATGATACTGCCGATTTTGATCAGCATGCAGCATTCTTTTTTTCAGCGCCTGTTAAATCTGCATTTGCAGAGATAAGGTGTTAATGGAATTGGGTGATTAAGTTGGATTAGGTTGATTAAGTGAGTGGTTGATTCATTTATCGTTAGCCCATTATTTATTACATAATTTATTTCAACCACTCACCCTACCAACTTACTCAACCATTCAACCAATTTTACTAAGTTTGCAGCAAAGCAAAGGGATTGAATTTTTATATAACATATTTTATAATTGCCACCGGGCTTTTCAGCTTTTCGGCATTATTCGCCTTGTTTGGCGTATATGCCGAACGTAAAGTAGCCGCTTTTATACAAGACAGGCTTGGCCCTACCGAAACCGGCAAATATGGTATGCTGCAAACTATTGCCGATATCCTTAAAATGCTGCAAAAAGAATTGATCGTCCCCGCAGCAGCCGATAAATTATTGTTCATGCTGGCCCCGGCCATTATTTTTATTGCTGTTTATCTCGGTTTTGCCGCTTTGCCCTGGGGCCCCGGTCTGGCGCCATCCAAACTGAACCTGGGTTTGTATTATATTTTCGCCGTTTTATCTATCGAGACCCTGGGCATTTTAATGGCCGGATGGGGATCAAACAATAAATATTCCATCTTAGGGGCCATGCGCTCCGCCGCCCAGATCATTTCTTATGAGATCCCGGCAGGTTTTGCTATTATTTCGGTGGTGATGATCGCCCAAACATTAAACCTGCAGGACATCGCCTCGCAACAAGGGATTTTATCACCCGAAGGGGTAAAGTTTGCGGGCTTCTGGGATGTAAGCGCCATCGGCGGCATATTTAGCTGGAACATTTTCAGGGCGCCGCATTTGCTCATAGCTTTTGTAATTTACTTTATTGCCTCGCTGGCCGAAAGTAACCGCGCGCCCTTCGATATTCCCGAAGCGGAATCGGAACTGGTGGCGGGTTTCCATACTGAATATACCGGCTTAGGGTTCGCTTTTGTTTTTTTAGCCGAGTACTCTATGATGTTCCTGGTATCGATGATCGCCGTTGTGCTGTTTTTAGGGGCCTGGAACACGCCGCTGCCAAACATTGGTCCTGTGCAATTAGCAACATGGACAACCGGCGCGTGGTGGGGTATATTATGGATAATTTTGAAAACCCTTACGCTGGCAGGCATACAAATGTGGATCAGGTGGACCCTGCCCCGTTTAAGAGTGGATAAACTGATGGCCCTGTCGTGGAAGGTATTAACGCCACTGGCTTTTTTATGCATGCTGATATCAGGGATATGGAGGCTGTGGCTAATGTAAATGGTCATTTCGCCTCACCCAACCCTCTCCAAAGGAGAGGGCTTAAAAAAGGGCGCAGTTCAAGTCCTTCTCCTTTGGAGAAGGATTTAGGATGAGGCGAAATGACCCAATGATAATCAGGCCTCACCCAACCCTCTCCAAAGGAGAGGGTTTAAAAAAGAGCGCAGTTCAAGTCCTTCTCCCTTGGAGAAGGATTTAGGATGAGGCGAAATGACCCAATGATAATCAGGCCTCACCCAACCCTCTCCAAAGGAGAGGGCTTAAAAAAGAGCGCAGTTCAAGTCCTTCTCCCTTGGAGAAGGATTTAGGATGAGGCGAAATGAACAATGACAAAATGAACAAAGTAATAACCGGCTTTACAACTGCATTTAAGGGATTATCCATCACCTTCAGGCATCTTTTTGCTTCGCACCGGAAAAGGAAGATATTGCCTGCAAGTGACAGTAATTACTTTAAACAGTCCGGCGGCACCAATACCATACAATATCCGCACCAGCGGCTGCCAATTCCTGAGGTTGGGCGTTACCAGCTGGATGTGGAAATGGATGATTGTATTGTTTGCGACCTTTGCGCCAAAATTTGTCCGGTTGATTGTATTGACATAGAAGCCATAAAAGCGACGGAGGCTATCGGACAAACCTCTGATGGTACCACCAAAAGGTTATATGCCGCAAAGTTTGATATTGACATGGCCAAATGTATGTACTGCGGACTTTGTACCATTGTTTGCCCTACCGAATGTATAGTGATGACCAATCAATATGATAAAAGTGTGGCCGATCTCAGTCAGCTTACTTACCAGTTTTCGGATATGACGCCTGAATTTGCTGCCGAAAAAAGGCGGGAGTTTGAACAGCAGCAGGCAGAAAAGCAGGCGGCTAAACTTGCAGCCATGCAGAAAAAGGAGGGTGGCGTATGAGTTTGGTGCAGGCGCTGTTTTATGTAATGAGTTTTATCGCCCTGGCTTCGGCTGTATATGTGGCTACCACAACAAATTTGGTGCGGTCTATATTTATGTTTTTTATTACACTGTTTGCATTGGCAGGCTTATATGTGCTGGCCCTCGCCGATTTTGTTGCCATCACCCAGATCGTGATCTATGTGGGCGGCATATTGGTGCTTATTTTGTTTGCTTTTATGTTATCCGGTAAAGAAACCCTGAATGCGATAGGGCGGGAGCGCAAAACGTTTATCAGCATTGGTAACCTGCCGGCACTGTTGCTGGCAGCTTTATTTTTGATAGTTTTGGTCAATATGATATTTAAGGTTGACGCTGATAACCTCGAATGGATAAAAAAATCAGTAGCGCTGAAAAACGATATTCAGCCGGATGCCGCAATGACGGAAAACATCGGGGTAAACCTGATGACAACCTATTTGCTGCCATTTGAAGCCATCTCCATTATCTTAATGGTGGCGTTGATCGGCGCGGCGCATTTATCAAGGAAGGGGGACAGGTCATGATCTCACTAACGGGTTATATGGTAGTAAGCGCGGGGCTGTTTTGTATAGGGCTGTATATGATCGTATCAAAACATAATGCCATACAAATACTGATAGGCATTGAGCTGATGCTGAATGCCGCCATTTTAAACCTGGTGGCCTTTGGCCGGTACGACCGCTTTAACAACGGCGGACAAATGTTCGCCCTTTATGCCATTGTACTTGCAGCCGCAACAACTGCGGTTGCTTTGGCTATTATTTTAAATGTGTACCGGCAATATAAAACAATTGATCCGGGGAAGATTGATGAATTGAAAGATTGAAAAGATGAGGAATGTAATACCTTTGATCTTTTGTTTTTTTATAGCGGCAACCGTTTGTGCGCAAGATAATTCTGCTTTTCAAATCGATGTAAAAAAATATTCTTTAATAGATTCGCTTGTAAAACAAACCTTTCTATTGGTTGTGGATGGTGTGCCAACAGAGGAGAAGCCAACGATGCTAAACATTTTTAGCTTAAATATTATCGATAACGACAAGCTGCCTATTTATTGGGAATCTTACCATAAAGGAGTTATTGTAATCAACACTAAGACGGCAGTCGTGGCTGGTTACAAAAAAAAACTTAGCACCTTATCACGAAAATATAGGGATTATCTTCTTTCTCATCAAAATGATGATAACGATATATTGTATGTCATAAGCAACGGCAAGAATTCGGTGAATGGGTCTTCTGCTGAATTGCTTAGAGAATTATATGAAATTCAATTTAAAAAAGTCAAGAAAGTTCAGTTTGTCGAAGGGGAAAACACCATCATGAGTTTTAGTCACTTTGCAATTATAATAACAAAGCAATAACAATTGGAACAATTTTTACAAGCCATAGATACCCAAACCATAATTTTCACGCTAACAGCAGTGCTATTGCCCCTGCTTGCTTTCGTACTTAATATTACGATGCGCGGCAGATGGGATAAGATATCGGGTTGGGTATCAACAGTCGCTATTTTGCTGAGTTGTATTTTATCCGGTTTTGTTTTTGCCAGGGTTTGGAACGGACATCCGGTGCACCAGCAGCTACTTTGGTTCACCATCGGCAATACCCAACTATATGCTGGGATATTATTGAACAATCTTTCAGTTTTAATGCTGTTACTGGTTTCGGTTATCGCCCTGCCGGTGCATATCTACTCTACCGCCTATATGAAGGACGATGAGCATTATACCCGTTACTTCGCTTTCCTCAGCTTTTTTTGTTTCAGCATGCTGGCTTTGGTGGTGGTGGATAACCTGTTCCTGTTTTATATTTCCTGGGAACTGGTTGGCTTTTCGTCCTACCTGCTTATTGGCTTTTGGTTTAAACGCCACAAGGCTATAATGGCTAATAAAAAGGCTTTTATTATGAACCGGATAGGGGATATGGGCTTGTTAATTGCCATCATGGTTCTCTTTACCCAATACCATACCTTTGATATTACCCAAATTTTTGCGGATAACGGGTTGATCAGCCGATCGGTTATGAAAAACGGGCTTTGGGTATCGCCGACTGGTCATTTGCCGGCCATTTGGCAATACATTGCCTGCGGGGGGGTATTTTTAGCTGTAGCGGCCAAATCGGCGCAGTTTCCGTTGCATACCTGGCTACCCGATGCTATGGAGGGCCCGACATCTGTATCAGCCCTTATCCATGCGGCAACAATGGTAGCGGCCGGGGTGTTTTTATTGGGCAGGGTTTATCCCATGTTTAATGGCACAGAATTAACCATACTGGCTATCATAGGTTGTTTTACCGCTTTTATGGCGGCAACCATCGCGCTCACGCAAAACGACCTGAAACGCATACTGGCATACTCCACCATATCGCAATTGGGGTATATGGTTATGGCTATGGGCATTGGGGCTTATGCTTCTTCCTTGTTCCACCTGGTTACCCACTCTTTTTTTAAGGCCCTTTTATTTTTGGTCGCCGGTATTGTTATCCATCAAATGCGGCATATTAATGATGATAACGGCCTCGGCATCGATCCTCAAGACATACAGCACATGGGCGGTCTGCGCAAAAAACTGCCCTTTACCTTTATTGCAGCTATAATCGGCGGCCTGGCATTGGTAGGCTTGCCGCTAACATCAGGATATTTATCAAAAGACAGCATTTTGATCCATGCTTTTGAATGGGCGGATGGTAAAGGCCCGCTCTTTAAATTAATCCCCGTTTTTGCCCTGCTTACCACATGGCTGACCGCATTTTATGTGGCCCGGCTAATTGTAAAAGTGTTTTTTGGCGAATTGAGGTTATTGAAAAACACACCCGGCATAAAACTCCATGTCAGCGATGGTAGCTGGGCCTACAAATTGCCATTGGTATTATTGGCTGCGGGTTGTTTGTTCCCACTGTTTTCAGCAAACCCTATTGAATTTACCCGGTCATGGCTTTTTAAAGGTTTTTCGCCCGCCGGTGGTTTCGGGGCCGAAAGCAGTGCTTATGCTCTGTTGCCGGTGCTTGTTAATAGCTTAAGCCTTTTGGTTATCTATTGGGCCTGGCTTATTTATGCAAAGCAAAAAGCGGGCAGTCTTCTGCAAAGGGGCTTTTTGTACAGGTTATCTTTTAATGCCTGGTATTTTGACGAAATTTATAACAATGGTATTATAAAGCCTGTACTCGCTTTGGGCAGGTTTACCTTTTGGTTTGATAGAATTATTATTAACGGTTCAGTAAATTCGCTGGCCAGGACCGGTATTTTGGTTTCAAAACTATCCTCCTGGTTTGATCGCAATATTATCGACGGCTTTTTAAATTTACTGGTTGCAATTGTGCGCGCCATTGGTAATTTCGCAAGGAAGTTCCAAAACGGCAGGGTCCAATATTATTTATTCAGCATGCTGGTAATTATATTGTCTTTATTTATTTTGAAAATACTGGTTTAGAAAAAATTGATGAATATTTTAACGCTTATCATATTTACACCTCTCCTGTTCGGATTGATCATTGCGCTAATGCCTTCCCGATGGCGGAGCAGTTTTAAATATGTTGCCCTGCTGGCCACCCTGGTGCAGCTGGCTATGAGTATTTGGATCTATTGTAATTTTAAAACCGGCGCAGCCTTTGGCGGCATTAACCACGAGACCCAGTTCCAGTTTATGCAAAAACTCCCATGGATAAACCTCGACCTCGGCGCAATGGGTAAAATGCAGATAGATTATTTTGTAGGGATTGACGGGATGTCCGTTTCCCTGCTGGTGATGACCTCATTTGTACTGGTTATTGCAGCGCTTTCGTCATGGGAGATCAAGAGTAACTTAAAAGGCTTTTTTATATTGTTTTTGATACTGGATATGGCGGTGACCGGCGTATTCTGCTCGCTCGACTTCTTCATGTTTTACATTTTTTACGAATTGATGCTGCTGCCGCTTTATTTTTTAATCGGGATGTGGGGCGGCGCCAAGCGTGAATATGCAGCCATTAAATTCTTTTTATATACTTTATTCGGGTCGGTATTCATGCTGCTCATCATGGTTGGCCTCTATTTATCGGTTAAGGACCCTGTAACGGGTAACCATACCTTTAATATGGTACAGATGATGAACCCGGCGAACTATGAACCGGGGTCGGTATTTTCGGTAGCTGCGCATCAAACAATATTCGGCTTATCAGCCAGGGCGGTTGGCTTTGTGGTGCTGTTTGTAGCATTTGCCATAAAAGTGCCGGTGGTGCCTTTGCATACCTGGTTGCCCGATGCACATGTGGAAGCGCCAACCCCAATTTCTATTATCCTTGCCGGGATATTGTTAAAAGTTGGCGGCTATGGCATCATCAGGGTTTGTTTGAGTATCTTCCCTGATATTGCCTCCTCCGGGGCTTACTGGCTTGGGCTGCTGGGCGTAATATCAATTATTTACGGAGCCTTTAACGCCCTGGCCCAAAAGGATCTGAAACGGATGATCGCTTACTCTTCCGTTTCGCACATGGGTTTTGTTTTATTAGGATTAGCCTCGCAAACCGCCGAAGGCATCAGCGGGGCGGTGATGCAAATGGTAAGCCACGGGTTTTTATCAACCATGCTGTTCTTTTTAGCAGGGGTGATCTACAACCGGGTACACGACAGGGGTATTAACCATTTCAGGGGCCTGGCCTCGGTAATGCCAAATTATACAGCATTTGTAATAGTCGCTTTTTTTGCATCCCTCGGTCTGCCCGGATTTTCCGCATTTATCGGCGAGATATTTTCGCTGACCGGGGCTTTTAAATCACATACGGTAAATGGCTTGCTGCCTTACTGGATGGCAGCCTGCGGATCGGCTGGCATTTTAATAGGGGCCGGCTACTTTTTGTGGACGCTGCAGCGGATGTTTTTCGGGACGGTAAACTTTAAAGGCGGCACGGTATGGCAGACCGCCCTGGTAGATCTGAATTTCCGCGAAAAACTAACCCTGTTTCCTTTGGCGATTATGGTATTGGCTTTAGGGTTAATGCCGTCACTGGTGTTTTATAAGATTAATGATTCGGTATTGGCTTTGGTGCAATTCTTACAGCTTAAATAAATATCCTAAAAATTAAACCGTAATAGTTCAATAAAAAAATGCACGATCTGCTCCCATTCCTGCCCGGTTCTATAAACAATGTTTTGGACAGCATACCCTATTTTATGCCAGAATTTTACCTGGCGCTATTGTTTGTCCTGGTTTTGGTAACCGACCTGCTGTTTGGCCGGGATTCCAAAAAACTTTGCAGAATTATAGCTTGCGCAGGCATTTTGCTGGTAGTCCATAAAGATTACCAGCAAATAGAGCTTTTGCTGTTTACCGGGCAGGCGAACGGGCATTTTTTTTTCAGCGAAATGCTGCTGTTAACCCATACAGCCGTCAATTTTAAGCTAATTGTTGATGTGCTTGCATTTATCCTCCTGCTTTACTTTGGGTGGGATGACAATTTGAATGAACATCCGAAAGGTCAGTCGGATCTGTATTCCATTGTGACCGGCTCTGTTTTTGGCCTGCATTTAATGATAATGGCGGTAAACCTGTTGTCCATTTACCTTGCTATAGAGATGGTATCCATTGCTTCCTATTTAATGGTGGCCTACCAGTCTGAAAACGCACTAAGTACCGAATCGGGGCTGAAATATGTGTTGTTCGGCGCCGCTGCTTCGGCTGTTATGTTATACGGAATATCGTTATTATATGCTTTTACAGGTTCACTCAATTTATTTTCAGGCAATTTAGTGACGGGTTTAATGCATGTAAACCCGGTAGCGGTTTCCTTTGCGCTTATTTTGGTATTTATAGGCATCGGATTCAAATTGTCTTTTGTGCCGGTTCATTTTTGGGTACCCGATATTTACCAGGGGGCGCCAACCCCGGTGACCGCGTGGCTGTCAACATTGCCCAAAATTGCAGGTTTTGCCTTATTGATCAATTTTTTAAGGCCTTTTATCTTTTTCCAAAACTGGAACGCCTTTGATTTCCGGTTGTTTTTGGAAGTGATCAGTATCATCACCATGATCGCGGGAAACTTTGCTGCGGTGCTTCAAAAAAACGTAAAGCGGATGCTGGCCTACTCAAGTATAGGGCATACCGGTTTTGCTATGCTGGCTGTTGTAACTTTTAATGCTGCCGGTTTTTCCGCATTAACTTATTACCTGGCAGCTTACGGGATCGCCAATATCTGCGCCCTGGCGCTTGCTACGTATTTTACCAATGTTGCAGGCGCGGTGGATATGGACGGATACAGGGGGCTGGGCCTTAAATACCCGGCAGCGTCAGTTTGTTTTGTGATTGCGCTTGTATCCTTAACAGGTTTGCCGGTATCTGCAGGGTTTACGGGTAAGTTGTTTGTTTTTTCTGCCGTTTATAGCTTTTACCAGCAAACCCATAACTTCATTTTGCTGGTGATGATGATAACCGGAGCTTTGATTACTGTGGTGTCTTTATTTTATTATATTAAAATTCCACTTAATTTATTTATAAAACGCGCCGATGTTCCCGTAAATTCTACAGCAAAATCAACTGAAATTTTAATTTTGGCAGTAGTTTTATCTATTTTGATAATTTTATTGGGTGTATTTCCTGATTTATTACTCAAATACTTTTAAACAGGGCTATTTATAGGCTTTTTCAAAAAAATTACAATTTTTTTCGCTTTTTTATGATTTTAATCATACTTTCATCGAATTATTTTATCAATGTTTGTAATTCGTATGAAACGCTATTTTCCATTTTTTGTAATTCTCGTAATTTTAGCTCTAACCTTTATTTTTCCATCGGTAGAAATTAAAAATACCGGTAATCCCCATTTCGATACTGGTGATATTGCCTGGATGCTGATGGCAACGGCATTAGTTTTGATAATGACGCCCGGTCTTGCCTTTTTTTATGGCGGTATGGTGAATAAAAAAAATGTGATCTCCACCATGCTGCAAAGCCTTATTTGTATGGTGATCATCACCATAATTTGGGGCATATTTGGCTTTAGCCTGGCGTTTGGTGATAGCTTTCATGGCATCATTGGCAACCCCGCTACCTATTTTATGATGAAAGGCATGCTTGGCAACGCCACATGGAAACTGGCCCCTACCATCCCTTTGCTGTTGTTTGCCATGTACCAGTTAAAATTCGCAATAATTACACCTGCGCTTATTACCGGCGCTTTTGCAGGACGCATACGGTTTAATTCATATATTATTTTTGTGTGCCTGTTCGCCATCTTCATTTTTGCGCCCTTAGCACATTGTACCTGGCACCCCGATGGCCTCTTAAATAAATTAGGCGTGCTTGATTTTGCCGGAGGAACCGTTGTTCATATGTCCGCAGGATGGGCTGCCCTGGCGTCGGCCTTATATTTAAAAGGCAGCAACGATACTAACCATACGCCTGCACGTATCACTTATGTAATGATTGGTACAGGCTTGTTATGGTTTGGCTGGTTTGGTTTTAACGCAGGTTCGGCATTTGGCGCCAACCATTTAGCGGTAACCGCATTGGCAACCAGTACTACCGCATCGGCTGCAGCCGGCTTAACCTGGATATTTTTTGATATGTTGCGTGGGAAAAAACCTACGGCAATGGGTACCTGTATAGGCGCTGTGGTTGGTTTGGTGGCTATTACACCTGCTGCAGGTTATGTTTCTATTCCTCATTCACTTGCTATTGGTATCATTTCGGCGGTGGTAAGTAACCTTGTGGTTGAGTGGCGCACCCGCACCTCTATTGACGATACATTAGATGTATTCCCGTGCCATGGCGTAGGTGGTATGGTGGGTATGCTGTTAACCGGCGTATTTGCCAATCAGAATGTGAACAGCGGCAATACTACCGGCAACGGTTTGTTTTTTGGCCATACTCATTTGTTTTTTGTACAGTGCATTGCATTGGTGGCGGTATCCATTTTTTCATTTTTCGGTTCATTGTTATTGCTGAAAGTTACCGACATGATATCACCGTTACGTGTATCTGCCGAAGAAGAGGAAATTGGCCTCGATATCAGCCAGCACGGCGAAAAGTTATAATTAAAGAAAGATCAGTTAATAACCTATATTGTGCAAGGCCTGTCCGCAAAAGCGGACGGGCCTTCTTTTTTTATTTGAAACTCGCATCTTTTACGCCGGATTAACGCACTTTAATATTTTAAATCTTAACATTTTTACCTCGTTGCATATTAAACCAATTTCCACTTTAGTCCAAAAACCAACTTTAAACAATTTAAAGTTACTTTTTTGCGATTCGGTTCAAAAACCGCTTTATTTTTGTTTTTTGAGGGTTTTTGTTAAATTTGTACAAATCAAAATGATATGTATAACCTGCAGGTATCTCCCACAGATGTTCAGGCTTCATTAAGGAAGCATGTATTGGCCGATGGATTCGACCTCACTTTTGATATGGAAAAAAGTAAAGGGGTTTATATTTACGATGCTAAATATAACCGCACCCTGCTCGACTTTTTTACCTGTTTCGCATCAGTGCCTTTAGGGTATAATCATCCTAAAATGATCAATGACGAAGTGTTTAAAAAGAACCTGATGCTGGCAGCTTTAACAAACCCTTCTAACTCCGATATCTATACAACACAATACGCAGAGTTTGTGGAGACTTTTGCCCGGGTAGGCATGCCGGAATATCTCCCGCATGCATTTTTTATTGCAGGCGGCTCACTCGCTATTGAGAACGCATTAAAAACAGCGATGGACTGGAAGGTGCAAAAAAACTTTGCAAAAGGCTATACAAAAGAAATAGGTTTTAAAGTGATCCATTTTGAACATGCTTTTCATGGCCGCTCGGGTTATACTTTAAGTTTGACCAATACTATTCCGGTTAAAACAAAATGGTTTGCCAAATTCGACTGGCCAAGGGTATCTGTACCGCAAATAAAATTCCCTTACAGCGATGCTAACCACGAAGATTTGCTCAGAAGGGAAGAATTATCAATTGCCCAGATTAAAATGGCTTTTGAACAAAATAAGGATGACGTTTGCGCAATTATTATAGAGCCCATACAGAGTGAAGGCGGCGATAATCACATAAGGAAAGAATTTTTAGAACAGCTTAGGGTTTTGGCTGATGAGAATGAAGCTTTGCTGATATATGATGAGGTACAAACCGGTGTTGGCCTTTCCGGAAAATTTTGGTGCCATGAGCATTTTGGCGAAAAAGCCCGCCCTGATATTTTAGCTTTTGGCAAAAAAATGCAGGTTTGCGGCATTCTGGCCGGCAAAAGGGTTGATGAGGTTGAAAATAATGTATTCAAAATTTCATCGCGCATTAACTCCACCTGGGGCGGTAGTTTGGTTGATATGGTACGGTCTTCAAAAATAATGGACATTATTGAAGAGGATAATTTATGTGATAACGCCGCCCGGGTTGGTGAATATTTGCAAAATCAACTATCAGATATAGCCGGAAGGCACCCTGTGATTAGTAATGTGCGCGGTAAGGGCCTGCTTACAGCCTTTGATTTTCCTGATAAAACCATCAGGGATAAGTTTATTAAACTTGGGCTGGAAAAAAATGTGATGTTCCTGGGTTGCGGCGAACACGCCATACGTTTCAGGCCAGCGCTTATTATAGATCAAAAACATATAGACGAAGGCCTGACAATACTCGAAAATATTTCCGCTAATTTATAATAAGTGTAAAACTTTTAATACAAATCCCTGTTATAGAATTAAATTAACTCTTTTGGCTGTTTATTTGTGCTTAAAATGGCATAATAGAGTAGTTTTTGTATTTGTGCATTAGCATATACTATTTTTTCACCAATACAGGCAATATTTTTAGTTATTATGCGTGTTAAATTTGAGTGGAATAGATAAGTAATTATAAAGCTATAATTATCATGAGCAAGCAAATAGAGAAATTAAAAAAACAGCTGGTTGAAATTTCAGAAGTTGTTAATTCGTTTAAGTCCGAAGCGGTACAGGTTAAAGTTGTTGAGCGGTTATTGGACATAATGATGGAGTTGGAGAAGACTGATGGTGAAGGTGCTGAAATATTTATTAAAAGAGGATATAAGCCAAGGGGAGGCGATGACGGACATTATTCTTCGGCCCGGGGTCCTAAAAAACCGGGGGCAACCAAGATTTTAAACCAGCTTTTATCGTCGGATTTTTTTGATACCCGGCATTCAATTTCATCAATAGCAAATTACTGTAAAGATAACTTTGATTCGGATTTTAAAACATCAGAACTTTCAGGTATACTTTTAAAACTTGCTAATGAAAATAAGCTGAGGAGGGAAAGAAGTAACGAGAATAACCGTTTTGAATACGTGAGGGCTTGAGGGAAGGGATTAGAGGTTGGTGATTAGAGGTCAGGTTAGGAAATAAAAAATCTCTAATCACCAATCTCTAACCTCTACAATAAATCAAACAAACTCTCCACTCCTAAAATTTTCTTTGAGGTAAATCCTTCGGCGTATTTTACACGGATGCTTTTCCCAAATTCGATGGCCCTTGCTTCAATCCCCTGCAGGAAATCGGGCGAAGATATATAGGTTTGCGGTTCGTCCTCCCATTCGGGATTATGGAATTGAGATCCGTAGGCAAATATACTTTCAATTTTTTTCTCCCAGTATGCTGTTACATCAACCACAAAGTCAGGTTTGATATGGTAGTCCTGTATAAAATGCAGCACCAGGGCAGGCCGCCATTCCGTCTGCAATTCGCCTTTAAAATAAGTTTCAACCTTTCTGAGGCCTGATAAAAAGGCCGATGTTTCAACCAGCTCATTTGCACGTCCATGATCCGGGTGCCGGTCGCGCAGGGCATTTGTAATTACTATTTCGGGCTGGTATTTCCTTATTGCTTCTATAACCTTTAGCTGATATTCCCGTGTGTTCTGGAAAAAACCATCAGGCAGGCCTAAGTTTTCCCTCACAGATAATCCGAGGATACGTGCTGCTGCCGCTGCTTCTTTTATCCGTATTTCAGCCGACCCACGGGTCCCTAATTCGCCCTGCGTAAGATCAACTATACCCACTTTTTTTCCTGACGCAATATGTTTTAAAATAGTGCCGCCACACCCAAGTTCAGCATCGTCAGGGTGTACTGATATTACTAATATGTCTAATTTAAGCATAGATAAAGTTAAACTATTTGCCCTTTACCAATAATCGGGTTATCCTTTTCCTGATTTTTGAAGACAGGGGTTTTGTAAAAGGGTAATAGAAATCAGTCACCAAACCTGATTTGTCGATCAAAAATTTATGGAAGTTCCATCTGGGCACTGAACTAAGTTTGCCGTTTTCTTTTTTGTCCGCAAAAAACTTGTATAGCGGATCCGCATAAGGCCCGCGTACCCTTATTTTTTCAAAAATCGGGTAATTAACCCGTTGAATTTCGCAAAATTCAGCTAATGCGGCCCCTTCCAGCGGTTCTTGTCCGCCAAAATCATTTGATGGAAATGCAAGTATTTCAAAATCTTTTCCGTCAAATTTATTTTTTAAGTCGGCCAGTTCTTTTAACTGGGGTGTAAATCCACATTGGGAAGCAGTGTTTACAATTAAAAGGATTTTATCTTTATAGTCAGACAAGCTGATTACTTCACCGTTTAATTTTTGCACATTAAAACGGTAGATGCTGTTATCGGTCATTGTTAGTCGTTAGAAGGGCTATAATTTGCCTGTCGCAATATAGTCTCGATATCTCTTTGTTCATCACGGTCATAGGTCTCTTTTAAATCATGCCCGAATAATTTAGCAACGGATTGCAGTATGAAAGCATTAAATCCACCCTTCACGTCTTTCACCATCGCGTAGCTGGTATATCCTGTTTCCCTGTCTATTAATTTTATTAAAATCTCACCCTGACTAATTGTCAGGTTTTTGATATCCTTGTTAAACAGGTCTTTGATTTCAGTTTGGCAGGCATTTATTAATTCTTTTTGTTTGTGGTTGTCGCCCGTTAATGCAAGGTCGCGTTGCAGCTTCCGGTACCTTTGTCCCGCATAACGGGCGTATGGCAATACCCTCATTACATTATACCTTAAACGCCTGTACTGGTCAATATCGGCCTGGCTTTTAAATATACGCATATCATATATCACCACATCCGGAATCACGATCCAGGGTAAAAGCTTACCGCTGTCAATAGTCAGGTAAGTTTTAATGGTATCATTTTTGCCCAGAATTAAGGGCGCAGGTTTATGTGCAGACGTATCCGTTTGGGCTTTTAAAGTTCCCAGCGAACAACAAAACAACAACAACAAGCCAATAAATTTCATAATTTTACGTATTACAAAATTAATGCAATTTTTTATGGTATTTGACAATAACCTGCAATTATAATTTTTATTGCAAGTTTATGGTTTTTATGACAGTAATACTCAGAAATGAAAGAGATAGTGATTGACCTGGAAGCAGAGAAGAATGAGATATTAAAGAGATATCGTGCCTTGTTGCGGGCATGCAAATCCACTTTGCAAAGGGGCGATAAACGCATGATCCGTAAGGCATTTGATATGGCATTGGAGAGCCATAAGGATATGCGCCGTAAATCGGGCGAGCCTTATATTTACCATCCAATTGCCGTAGCGCAAATTGCCGCCGAAGAGATTGGGTTGGGCACTACATCAATAGTTTGCGCATTGCTGCATGATGTTGTAGAAGATACCAATATGACCCTTGATGATATTGAAAGGGAGTTTGGTAAAAAGGTAGCCATGATTATTGATGGTTTAACCAAAATATCGGGAGTTTTTGGCACTAACAGTTCGCTCCAGGCCGAAAATTTCCGCAAAATGCTGCTTACCCTGGCTGACGATGTCAGGGTGATACTGATAAAACTGGCCGACCGCCTGCACAATATGCGGACAATGGAGTTTATGCCACGCGATAAGCAGCTTAAACTATCGTCAGAAACTGTTTACTTATATGCGCCGCTCGCCCACCGCCTGGGTTTATACGCCATAAAATCGGAACTGGAAGATCTTGCTATGAAATACATGGAGAGGGAAATGTACCAGTCGATAAAAGTTAAACTGAATGAGAAGAAAGCCGAACGCGAGAAATTTATAAGGGATTTTATTGAGCCGGTACAAAAAGTGCTGGAAGGCCAGGGTTTGCAGGCAGATATATTCGGAAGGCCAAAATCAATCCATTCCATCTGGAATAAGATGAAGAAAAAGGGTATCCCTTTTGAGGAGGTTTACGACCTTTTTGCCATCAGGATAATACTGGACAGCAGCCCCGAGCACGAAAAGGCGGATTGCTGGAAGGCTTATTCAATTGTTACCGATTTGTACCGGCCAAACCCCGACAGGCTGCGCGACTGGATATCGTCGCCCAAAGCCAATGGCTACGAATCGTTGCATACCACCGTGATGGGGCCGCGCGGGCAGTGGGTCGAAGTGCAGATACGCACCAAAAGAATGAACGAAATTGCCGAGAAGGGGTTTGCCGCCCATTGGAAATACAAAGAATCATCAACAGACAGCGGTTTGGACCTTTGGGTGCAAAAGATAAGAGAAATGCTTAAAAACCCCGACTCCAATGCCCTTGATTTTGTGGATGATTTTAAAATGAATTTATTCTCTGATGAGATATTTATTTTTACACCCAAGGGCGCACTTATCCAGTTACCGCTGAATGCTACAGCCCTTGATTTTGCATTTGAAATACATACCGATGTTGGCGCAAGTTGTATAGGCGCAAAGGTTAACCATAAACTGGTGCCACTGAACCATAAGCTGCAAAATGGCGACCAGGTGGAGATTATCACCTCAAGCAAACAAATCCCGAAAGAAGACTGGCTTAATATTGTTGTAACGGCTAAGGCAAAAGCAAAAATAAAATCGGCCTTAAAAGAAGAAAAGCGAAAAGTTGCGGAGGACGGTAAAGAGATACTTGAGCGTAAGATGAAATCGCTGAAGATTACCTACAATTCCGAAAATATACATAAACTAAGCTATTACTTTAAACTGCCGTCCACCCAGGATCTTTTCTTTAATGTCGCCAAAGGCATTATCGACATGAAGGATCTGAAAGAGTACCAGGCATCGGAAAAAGTAATTGAAAATAAGCCGCAGGACAAAATAGAAGCAGACCAGGTGCAAAGCCTGATGCGCAGCATAAAAACCAAAGACAGCGATATGCTGCTTATTGGTGAAGATTTGCAAAAAATTGACTATAAATTGGCCGCCTGCTGTAATCCTATCCCCGGCGATGATGTGTTTGGGTTTATCACGGTGAGCGATGGTATAAAAATACACCGTACCAATTGTCCTAATGCCGCTAAACTGATGGCCAGCTATGGTTATCGTATTGTGAAAGCAAGATGGACCAACCAGCAGGAACTCGCATTTTTAACCGGGCTGCGCATTACAGGCATTGATGATGTGGGGCTGATCAATAAGATAACTACCGTAATATCTAACGATTTTAAGGTAAATATGCGCTCAATTACCGTTGACAGTGACAATGGTATTTTTGAAGGCACCATAATGGTGTATGTAAATGATACGGAACATCTTGATAATTTGATCAGGAAATTAAAAACTGTTAAAGGCGTAACAGGTGTTAATCGTTTTGATTCTGTGATTGAAAAAGCATCTTAATGGGTTGATTAGGTGAATGGTTGATTGAGTGAGTATTGTTTTTTAAACTTAATCGCACCAATAAACTTAGTCAATTCCAAACTAAAATTCATAACTTTGATTTTTAATACAATCCCATGTCCCAACAGGAAACCATAGCGATGGTTAAGAAAATTTTCGAAGCCTATCTCGAAAATAAAAGTCTCAGGAAAACACCGGAGCGTTTTGCTATACTTGAAGAAATTTATTCACGTACTGATCATTTTGATGTGGAATCATTATATATCCACATGAAAAACAAAAAATACCGGGTAAGCCGGGCCACAGTTTACAATACTTTGGAGCTATTAGTATCATGCGACCTGGTTACCAAACACCAGTTTGGCAAAAATATGGCCCAGTTCGAAAAATCGTATGGCTATAAGCAGCATGACCATATTATTTGTATTGATTGCGGCAAGGTAGTTGAATTTTGCGACCCGCGTATTGAACAGATACAAAGTATGATGGGCAGCTTGCTGCAATTTGAAATAAAACACCATTCACTAAACCTGTACGGCAATTGCGAAAAATTACGCGCAGGAAATTGTGATAGAAAAGCTTAAGAAAATGGATAAACCGGTTTTAAGTAAACAAGCGTTCAAAAACGTTGATATGGATGAGATCGACTATGAAAATGGTATGCTTAATGTATTAGAAAGAGTTATGTACAAGGGGAGTGAAGACGATTTTAGAGAACTCAGGCGATTTTACGGTGATGAAAGAATTCGCAAAGAAATAATTAATACAAAATGCTTCGGCCCCAAAGAAGTTAATTTTTGTTGTTTTATTTTCAATCTAAAACGCGACGATTTTAAGTATTATAAGGAAGGCGCTTTTAGAGCTTATCCCGAATTCAAAGACTGTCCCGAAGATTTGCAATACATTAATTTTGCTTAGATAAATTTCCAAAGGGCATTATAAATTTTATGATATTTGCACCTTGTTGTAAAAATCCACTAAATAGATAAAACAAACAATCTTTATATAATAAGAAATAAAAAATTAATGGCTGTTGACGTATTATTAGGCCTCCAGTGGGGCGATGAAGGTAAAGGTAAAATTGTGGATGTGCTGAGCGCAGGTTACGACCTGATCGCACGTTTCCAGGGCGGACCGAATGCAGGTCATACCCTTGAGTTTGATGGTAAAAAGTTTGTACTGAATACCATCCCTTCGGGTATATTTTTTGAAAATACCATGAACCTTATAGGCAATGGCGTAGTTATTGACCCCATTACCTTAAAAAGAGAAATTGATAAATTAAAAGACGCCGGACATGACCTTTTAGCTAAAGGTAATCTGATGATCGCAAAAAAAGCGCATTTAATATTGCCTACGCATCAATTGCTTGATGCGGCTTCGGAGAGAAAAATGGGTGAGGGCAAAATTGGCTCAACCTTAAAAGGCATTGGGCCAACCTATATGGATAAAACTGGCCGTAACGGTTTACGCATCGGCGATATTACCCTGCCAGATTTTAAAGAGCGTTACCGCAAACTTGCTGATAAGCATGTGTCCATGCTGAAAGCATTGTACGGCGAAGTTGATGATTTTTCGGAACGTGAAAAAGCTTTTTTTGAAGCAATTGATTTGATCAATCAGTTCCAGTTAGTTGACTCGGAACATTTGGTTAATGATTACCTGAAACAGGGAAAAAAGGTTTTGGCCGAAGGCGCCCAGGGCACCATGCTGGATATTGATTTCGGTTCGTACCCTTTTGTAACCTCATCAAACACAACAACAGCAGGTGCTTGCACCGGGCTTGGCATAGCTCCTAATAAGATCGGCGAAGTAATAGGCATATTTAAAGCTTATTGCACCCGTGTAGGCGGCGGTCCTTTCCCTACCGAACTGAATAACGAAACAGGCGAAGAATTGCGCCGCATAGGTCACGAGTTTGGCGCAACGACCGGCAGGCCGCGTCGTACAGGCTGGATTGATCTGCCAGCGCTAAAGTATGCCATTATGCTCAACGGCGTTACCCAAATGGTAATGACAAAAGCCGATGTGTTGAGCGGATTTGATAAAATTTACGCCTGCACCCATTATAACTATGCAGGTAAAGTAATAGATTATATGCCTTATGATATTTGTTCCATAGATCCGGTTCCGGTTTTAAAGGAAATTGACGGATGGAATGAGGATTTAACAGGTATTACCGAAGTATCGCAAATCCCGGCTAAACTAAAAGCATATATTGACTTTTTAGAGGAAGAGTTAGGAGTGCCCATAAAGTATTTATCGGTAGGCCCTGACAGGGTACAAACATTGGTGTTACACTAATTTCTTTGAATTAATTAGATAGCGGCATTCCGGGTAACCGGGATGCCGCTGCAATTTTTTCCAGTGATCAAAAAAATAAACGATCCGCAACATTTTAAGCTGAAGGCATTGCAGTGGGCTTCGGCCGGCAATGTTTTTTGTTACCTCGACTCCAATGGTTTTGTTGATCCGTATTCCAAATTTGACTGTTTAATTGCAGCAGGGGCTAAAGACGAACTGATTGCCACACCACGTAAAGCTTTTGATGAATTAGACACATTCCGAAAAAAAAATCCGGGCTGGGTGCCAGGTTTTTTCGGTTACGATTTGAAGAATGAAACTGAAAATTTGTCATCATTAAACGCAGATAACCTTCATTTTCCTGATTTGTATTTTTTTGTTCCCCAAAACCTCGTCCTGATCAGGGGAAATGAAATAGAAATAATAGCAGATGACCCGCAACAAATTTTTGACCTTATTCAAAATCAAACAGTTAATCACAGCGACGGGCAAACTGGTTTAAAAATTCAGTCGCGGCTTAGCAAAGCGGAATATTTGGCTGCAATTGCAAAGGTCAAAGAACATATTAGCCGTGGCGATATTTATGTGACCAATTATTGCCAGGAGTTTTTTGCTGAAGACGCGGTTATTGATCCCCTGGCCGTTTTTTTGAAACTGAATAAAATTTCCCCCAATCCATTTTCGGCTTTTTTTAAATGGAATGATAATTATATCCTTTGTGCTTCGCCCGAACGCTTCATGGCCAAACGCGGTGAAAAATTAATTTCGCAGCCAATTAAGGGTACTGCCAAACGGGGTGAAGATGCAGCCGAAGACGAATTAATTAAGCAGCAACTGCGCCATCATACCAAGGAACAGCAGGAAAACGTAATGATAGTTGACCTTGTGCGAAATGATCTCACCAAATCAGCAAAAAAAGGCACCGTTAAAACCGAAGAATTGTTTGGCATCTACAGCTTTGAACAGGTACATCAAATGATTTCAACTGTTGTTTGCGAATTAGAGACAGGTATTCCGGCGGTACAGGCAATAAAAAACGCCTTCCCGATGGGCAGCATGACGGGTGCGCCAAAAATCAGCTCCATGCGCCTGATGGAACAATATGAACACAGCCGCAGAGGGGTTTACTCCGGCGCGATAGGTTATTTTAGCCCGGATAATGATTTTGATTTCAATGTGGTGATACGCACCTTGTTGTATAATCAAAAAAATAAATACCTGTCATTTCAGGCAGGTAGCGCTATCACCTACCACGCCGATGCTGAAAGTGAATATGAAGAATGCTTGCTTAAAGCAATGGCGATACTGGAAGCGCTGGGTCAACCGCTATCTTCTTCCCAATCCTCACGGTAATTTCCGATCCCTTTGCGAAACAGGCCGAATAAGGTTTGGCCTGTAAAAATGGGGCAAACGCCCCGCCATATAATTCGGTTACATCAGCGTCAAAAATGGCGTCTTTAACATTTGCTGTTTGCCATGAAATATGCTCCACCTGGTATTCCATAGTTTTAACGGCGCTCAGGTTATAATTCAGGACGCTTTTCGCTTAAACAGGTTAACTTTTGATTCTTTGCCTTTCAGCAATCTTTCAATGTTTTTTTGATGGGTAACTAATATAAGTGCGCAAATGCACATCCCGAAAATAACCACAAGGTTGTTAGTGTATTTATTATATACAAAAGTTACGCCGATCAGATAGGTAAATCCGCCGGATATTGAACTGAGCGACACGTAACGCGTTACCAGGAGTACAATAACAAATACGATGACACAAAGCAAGGCAGCCGATAAATTAACAGCAAGTACCATTCCGAACAAAGTAGCTATGCCTTTGCCGCCCCTGAACCCCGCAAATACCGGGAATAAATGGCCCATAACCGCAGCTATGCCTAAAGCCAGCTGATAACTGATGTAATTTGAATGTGGGCCGCCGGTAGTTGAAACACCAATAAAAAAGGCAAGGTTGGTCGCCGTAAAGCCTTTCAGGATATCCATCAGCATTACGGGGATGCCTGCCTTTTTACCCAAAACCCTGAATGTATTGGTAGCCCCGGCATTACCGCTGCCGTATTCACGTACATCAATTCCGTAGAATGCTTGTCCTATCCATACAGCTGTAGGTATAGAACCAAATAAATAGGCAACTATTAATACTGAAATCGAATTGATGTTTATCATTTCCCCACAATATTAATAAAATGATAGTGTACTAAAACTATACTCATTACTCTTTAATTGCTTTAAGACTAATATCCAGACTTTTTACAGAATGCGTTAGAGCGCCCACAGAAATATAATCAACGCCGCAGGCCGCATATTCGCGTATATTATCAATGGTTATCCCGCCCGATGCTTCTGTGGCATATTTGCCCCCGATAACTCTGACTGCTTCCCGCAAATCTGCAAAGTTAAAGTTATCAAGCAATATACGGTTTATGCCGCCTGTTTGCAAAACCTGCTGCAATTCGTCGAGGTTGCGAACTTCAATTTCTATTTCCAGTTTTTTATTTTTACTGATAATATATTGCCTGGCCTTTTCAATAGCCGGCTTTATGCCACCCGAATAATCAACATGATTATCCTTTATCAATATCATATCATATAAACCAAAGCGGTGATTTACCCCGCCGCCAATCCTGACGGCCCATTTTTCGAGATACCTAAGCCCTGGCGTGGTTTTCCTCGTATCCAAAACTTTAGTATGGGTGTCTTTCAGGAGATTTACTATCCGGCGGGTTTTGGTCGCTATGCCGCTCATGCGTTGCATGCAGTTAAGCACCAGACGTTCAGCTTTTAATATACTTTGTGCATCGCCCTCAACCTCAAAAACAATATCTCCGTATTTTATTTGCGCTCCGTCATTCAAAAATACATCTAATTTAAGATCGGGATCAACGATACGGAAAATCTCGCGGGCCAGTTCAACGCCAGCCAGAATCCCTTCATCTTTAATTAAAAGTTTTGCCTTGCCCCGGGTACCTGCGGGTATAGTCGCCAGTGAGGTATGATCACCATCGCCAACATCTTCAATAAGGGAATTTAATATAAACTGATCAATAAGTGCTTTGTCCAAATCAGATAACTTTTGAAGCTCAAAAGTAAGAACAATTTGTAAGAAAGTTCATAGTTAATGGTTGATAGTTCATCGCTAATTGTGCTTTACCATGATCCATGAACTATCAACCATCAACTATTTAACTTTTTCTGTTTCGATGCGAAATTCGATCAGCATCAAACTGCCATCTGTTTCTTTCAGGGTAAAAGCAACCCGGAACGTATCTTTACCGGTATTTACAATTAATACCCCAAACCTGTAATTGGGGTTTGAATTTATCCTGTGAAGCATTTTAACTGCTTTCGGTTTGTGTTGATTGAAAAATTTATCAAGAATAAGCCCGGCCTGGGCTTTTGAATAAACATTGTCATCCTCCATCAGTGTGACCTCAACATTCGGGGCAAATAATTTAGAAAGTCCATGGATGTTTCCCTGCTTTATTAGTTCAGCCACTCTGTTAACAGGGTCTGTAGTTTGTACCGCCGGAAGCAGGTAATAAAGAATAAGGATTGACGTGTAAAACAACTTCATAATGATTATATGACGGCGATAATAATTGAGCGTTGCGGGTTTAAGTTAACAGAAGGAAGCGTTGGTACGAACTATAAGCGCTAAGAAGTGAATGGTTTGCAAACTGCAATTCATATTGATAATTTACTCCCTGCATAATAAACTAACAATAAAAAAATTATAATGTTTCATATTACAAGGTTGCCTTTATATTTGCATTGTGGAAAATAGAAAAAAAGTCGCATTAATTATTCTTGATGGTTGGGGTTTTGGCCGTAACGATCAGTCGAACGCTATCCTTGCAGCAAATACGCCATTCTTTGACTACATGATAGCCAATTACCCGAATTCTAAACTCGAAGCGTCGGGCATAGCCGTAGGTTTGCCGGCAGGGCAGATGGGCAATTCAGAAGTCGGTCACATGAACTTAGGGGCAGGCCGCGTAGTTTACCAGGAACTGGGCCGCATACATAAAGCTGTTGATGATAATGAGTTCCCGCGAATTGCTGTATTAAAGGATGCCTTTGAATACGCAAAGCAAAACAATAAAAAGGTTCATTTTATTGGACTGGTATCTGATGGGGGCGTACACTCGCATATCAGGCATATCAAAGGTTTGTGCGATGCCGCCGTAGCCTTTAACCTCGACAAGGTATTTATCCATGCATTTTTAGATGGCCGCGATACGGACCCGAAATCGGGTGCGGGTTTTATTACCGACCTTGAGGATCATATCAAAGGCACGCCTGTTAAACTTGCCTCGGCAATCGGCAGGTATTACGCAATGGACAGGGATAACCGATGGGAGAGGGTTAAACTTGCATACGACCTGATGGTTAATGGCGCCGGTGAGCCATCCCATAATATTATTCAAGCTATCAGCGAATCTTATAAAAAAGATGTTACCGATGAATTTATTAAACCTATTGTTGGGGTTGATGATAATGGCAAGCCTTTAGCGGTGATAGAAAATGGTGACGTTGTAATATGCTTTAATTTCAGGACCGACCGTGGCCGTGAAATAACCATCGCACTTACGCAAAAAGCATTCCCCGAATATAATATGCACCCGCTTGACCTGAACTATATCACGATGACGCCTTACGATGAGACATTTAAAAATGTAAAGGTGTTGTTTGATAAAGATGACCTGTCGGAAACCCTGGGCGAAATTTTACAGTACGCAGGGAAAAACCAGGTCAGGATAGCCGAAACAGAGAAATACCCGCACGTAACGTTTTTCTTTTCGGGAGGGCGTGAAAAAGAATTCATCAACGAAAAACGTTTATTGGTACCATCGCCCAAAGTGGCAACGTATGACCTGCAGCCTGAAATGAGCGCCGAAGGCATTCGTGATGCGATTATTCCCGAATTAAAAAGCGGCTGGGCTGATGTAATCATCCTCAATTTTGCCAATACCGATATGGTTGGCCATACCGGTGTATTCAGTGCGGTTATTAAGGCTGCCGAAACGGTTGACAGATGTACAAAACAGGTGGTAGAAACAGGTTTGGAAAATGGGTATTCGTTTATAATTATTGCCGACCATGGCAATGCAGATTACATGATAAATGATGATGGTACGCCAAATACAGCTCACACAACAAACCTTGTCCCCTGCATTGTTATTGATAAGGATGTTAAAAACGTAAAAGATGGCAAACTCGGCGATATTGCACCAACAATATTAAAGATTATTGGCGTCCCTATTCCAGAAAAAATGACCGGGAATGTATTGGTGTAGATCAGGGAATGGGTTACATGTAGCTTTAGCCGGAGGCCTCATGCTTGCTTTTTGTT
This sequence comes from Mucilaginibacter sp. UBA5151, assembly GCA_002413785.1. GTDB lineage: Bacteria > Bacteroidota > Bacteroidia > Sphingobacteriales > Sphingobacteriaceae > Mucilaginibacter. The sequence goes on along the minus strand of DHXR01000040.1, from coordinate 30,908 downwards.
TGCAGGCATGCAAACCCGCAGTAACGGAAAAGCCGGGATACTTTGATATAAAGGCATATTTTGCCTCGGATACTGCAAAGCTAAACAGGTTAAACCCCTTGGTACAGAAAACAGTAACGCACAATGGTGTTTCTGAAACTAAAAAAATAAAAATTGATGATTGGGGTCGCGAACTTGACCTTTTTATCGGGGCTGACATTAATAAGCCTGCCTTAAAAAATAGTTACAGTGTTGTCGACAATGGTGGCTTCCTGATCTATAAAGCAAAATACCCTGAACTGAAGATGCGTGAAACAGTTATCAAAAGGGAGGGTGGAAAAGTGAAATGGATATTGATTTATAACAAAACCAAAACTTTCCTGTATCAAACCAGTGAAAAGCTGAGCTATTATCCAGATTCGCTTTATTTGATTGAAAAAGATCAAAAGGTAAGGTTGATGGGTAATAACCATTATAGGATTGAGGGAGTAATTGGCAAATAATTTTTCTGAATCAGACAACTTACCGGTGCGTCAGTGCCTCGTCAAGTTTTTGTTTGGAGAGATCGATCAGGGAGGATATATCAACCCGGTCGGGATTATCGGCCAATACCTTTTCAAGGTCAGCAATTGATGCTTTTAAAGAATTTACGCCGCGGTTCTTGTCATAAAAATGGCCAGTGGCCTGCAGCTTAAATAAACCGTACTCGCGGTAGGCTATACCCCTTGTTTGCAGGAACTTGTTTTGGGTGTCATTCGGGTTAATAGAGATCGCTTTGGTCAGGTCAATAATCGCCCCTAATAAATATTTCTCCTTATCTGCAGCCGAAAGCTGGTTATCCTTACCCAGGTAACTTTTTGCCCTTGCCCTGTAATAGTAGGCGTTGGCATCGGTAGGGTTTATTAAAAGCTCCCTGGAGTAGGCAGCAATTGATTTTTTGTAATTTTCGCTATGATAATAGGAATAACCAAGCATCCACAGAGCGTTGGCGTTGGTCGAATCAATGAGACATGCTTTTTCCAGTTGCGATACCGCAGCTTTAAAATCCCCGTCCATCAAAGCCTGCTGGCCCAACTTAAAATAAGAATTTTGAGCCGATGCGTTTTCAAGCGAGGTAATAACCAGAAAGGAAATGATAACCGATAACTTCATCAAAAGCTTTTGTATATCAATTTAGTATATTAGTAACTGAAATTGTAAGAAATTATTATGCCAGTTGAGCCGTTTTTGAAAATATATTTTTAATATCCTGAATAAAAGAAAGCTATTATATGACTTTTTTTCATCTTTACCAATAATTTAAAAACAATTATTAAAAAGTGGCTGAATTTATAATAAGCAAATAATCAATCTATTATAATTGAAAATCAATTGTTAGTGATTATTAGCTTAAATTGGCACATGTCTTGAACCATAGCAACCGAGCGGAGCATCCGCTATTTAATCTGTATTTATTATCCCTGTATTTTTGCAGGCTGACAATATGACGTTTTTTATTTTATTTAATAGCTTTTGATGAGTTTTGATCCATTTAGTTTTAATAGCGCCCTACCCGTAATAAACGAAGATTCTGAATTTTTTCCCTTGATGTCATCTGAGGATGAAGAGGAAATGAACAATGAAGCTTTGCCCGAATTTTTGTCTATTTTACCATTACGAAACACCGTGTTATTTCCGGGGGTAGTTATACCCATTACCGTAGGAAGAGATAAATCAATTAAACTGATCCGCGACGCCAACAAGGGCAGCCGCATGATCGGGGTGGTTTCTCAACAGGATGTGGGTATTGAAGACCCGTCATTTACCCAGTTAAATAAAGTGGGCACCATTGCCGTCATTATTAAAATGCTGCAAATGCCTGACGGCAACACCACAGTTATACTGCAAGGTAAAAAACGCTTCATTTTAAAAGACGAGGTTCAGAGTGTACCCTACATTAAGGCTACCATTGAACCTTTTAAAGAAGTAAAACATAAGATAGATAAAGAATTTAAGGCTATGGTATCGTCTATAAAAGACATGGCCATGAGTATTATCCATCTTTCGCCCAATATTCCAAGCGAAGCAGGCATAGCTATTCGTAACATCGAAAGCACTTCATTTTTGATAAATTTTATTTCGTCAAATATGAATGCGGATATGGCCGCAAAACAACGGTTGCTGGAAGAGCCAAACCTGCGTAACAGGGCAAACCTGGTTTTGGAGCATTTAACCTTAGACCTTCAAATGCTGGAGTTAAAAAACCAGATACAAAGCAAGGTAAGGGTCGATCTTGACAAACAACAGCGCGATTACTTTTTAAACCAGCAATTAAAAACCATACAGGAAGAACTTGGTGGTAATTCGCCTGACCTTGAAATTGAAAGCCTGAAATTACGTGGTTCAAAAAAGAAATGGGCAAAAGAAGTTAACGACCATTTTGTTAAAGAACTTGAAAAACTGGCACGTACAAACCCTGCGGCTGCCGATTATTCAGTACAGATCAATTACCTCGAATTATTGCTTGATCTGCCGTGGAGCGAATTTACCAAAGATAACTTTGACCTTAAACGGGCCCAAAAAGTTTTGGATAAAGACCATTTTGGGTTGGAGAAGGTAAAACAGCGTATTATTGAATACCTGGCGGTGCTTAAGTTAAAACACAACATGAAGGCGCCGATACTTTGTTTGGTAGGCCCTCCGGGTGTTGGTAAAACCTCGCTGGGAAAATCAATCGCAAAGGCCCTCGGACGTAAATACGTGCGGATGGCTTTAGGCGGGATACGTGACGAGGCCGAAATAAGAGGACACCGCAAAACGTATATTGGTGCTATGCCTGGCCGTATAATTCAATCTGTTAAGAAAGCCGGCGCTGCAAACCCGGTTTTTATCTTAGACGAAATTGATAAAGTGGGCAATGATTTCAGGGGGGACCCGTCATCAGCCCTTCTGGAAGTGCTTGACCCGGAACAAAACAGTACTTTTTACGATCATTATGTTGAGGTGGATTTTGATCTTTCCAACGTGATGTTCATCGCAACAGCAAATTCATTAAGCAGTATTCAGCCTGCCTTGCTCGACCGTATGGAGATCATCGAGGTGAGTGGTTACACCATTGAAGAGAAAATTGAAATCGCAAAGCAGCACCTGGTACCAAAACAGCGCGAAGCACATGGACTAAAAACGAAAGATGTCATTATCAGGCCTGATATCCTCGAAAAACTGGTAGTTGATTATACCCGGGAATCCGGAGTGCGCGCATTGGAGAAAAAAATAGGCGCTTTGGTTCGCGGAGTGGCGAAGAATATTGCTATGGAAGAGCCTTATAACCCAACTGTGAGCAAAAGCGATGTGGAAAGAATATTGGGTTCACCAATTTATGATAAAGACAGGTATGAAGGCAATGAAGTTGCAGGTGTAGTAACGGGGCTGGCCTGGACACAGGTAGGCGGCGATATTTTGTTTATTGAAGCCAGCTTAAGCCCCGGTAAAGGACGCTTAACCTTAACAGGAAGTCTTGGCGATGTGATGAAGGAATCGGTTACCATCGCTTTAGCTTATTTGCGGGCACACGCTTCGTTATTTAATATTGATCCGCGGCTATTTGACCAATGGGATATTCATGTGCATGTACCGGCGGGCGCTACACCTAAAGATGGCCCTTCGGCCGGCATTACCATGCTTACTGCTTTAACATCAGCCTTTACACAACGTAAAATAAAACCGCACCTGGCGATGACCGGCGAAATTACTTTACGTGGCCGTGTACTACCGGTTGGTGGCTTAAAGGAAAAAATACTGGCCGCCAAGCGTGCCAACATCAAAGAGATTATTTTATGCGCCGCAAACAAAAAAGACATACTGGAAATTAAAGAAGATTATATAAAAGACCTTCAATTCCATTATGTTACCGATATGCGCGAGGTAATTGATCTTGCCCTTTTGGATGAGAAAGTTAACAATGCGATTGATCTTTCTGTTAAAGATGAACCCCGTGCTACCCCAATAAGTTAATAAGTTAATAATATTAATTAAGTAGAAATCGGTTTTAGCCCTACATTTACGACTAAGGATTGTATGGCTTAAATAGTTTACTAAATGATGCACTTTACCCGGTGTTGAAACCTTTTGTTTAACATAAGCGTAATACGCAGGAACATAATTGTAAATTAATTATGGCATTATTAATAAACACGAAACCCAAAATCTAAAAAATGAATCGAGCCTTTTTACTAAAAACTGTTTTTTTACTTCTACTCATCACTTCTCATTATTGTTTAAAAGCCCAAAATCTTGAAGAAGATACCGTTAAAAGAGATTCCACAATCAGGTCAGCTGACAGGGCGCGTTCAACGTTCATTGAAGTTGGCGGGGCCGGGCTTGCGCTTACGCTGAATTATGATTCCCGGTTTGGTCAAACACGCGATAAATGGGGTTACCGTGTAGGGGCCGGGTATTACAATACCGGGGCTAATTCTGTGTTTTCAGTTCCGTTGCAAGTAAATTACTTATACGGCATAGGCAATACTACCAGTAGTTTTATTGAGGGGGGAGCTGGCACAACCTTTTTAATTTCAAGAGGGAGTACTAACGGTACCTATTTTCAATTTGATAACATTACAGGTTTTTGCGGAACGGTTTCACTTGGTTACCGTTATCAGCAGGAAAATGGCGGTATAAATTTCAGGATCGTATTTGACCCCATTATATATGACCAGGGCCTTTTATATGAAGGTGGTTTAAGCATTGGTTATACTTTTTAAAAACGAATTAACTATTTAGTTTTAGTTTGCAGTATGGATATTAAGCAATATCTTTACTGCAAACCTTAATTTATGACAAAACCCCAACTCCTTAAAATCGCGGTAATTATTTTATTAAACATTGTTTTTTATCAAACCGCAAATGCTCAGAACATATCCCAAACCAAAACTGATTCAGCGCTAACTACCAGGGCGCAAAATGTATTTGTGGAGCTTGGCGGGCCTGGCCTTCTTTTTTCCGGGAATTACGACACACGTTTTTCGCAGCGAAAAGATGGGCTTGGCGGAAGGATTGGGATCGGATTTATTGCAACAGGCGGCATTTCGCTGGTTTCGGTGCCTGTTCAATTAAATTATTTGCTCGGAAACAACAGCAAGTACTTTGAAATTGGGCTTGGGGCAACTTATGCATCCTTCAATAGTGCTTCAAATTTCTTAGCATTTAGCCCTTCAACCAGCGATAAAATACTGGGTACGATGACATTTGGTTACAGGTATCAGCCCGTTGACGGCGGCTTCAGTTTCAGGGCTAATATCGATCCGCTTTTTGATAGTTCAAATTTTATCCCGTATTATTTTGGGGTAAGTTTCGGCTATACCTTCAAATAATTGCAATCCATTAAAAGACTGCTATTTTGTCAACTTTTTCTAATTTAGTAGTTTATTTACAAACCCCGGATGAGATTCAAACTACTTGCACTGTTTAGCTTACTTTTTTCAACAGTTAATTTATTTGCCCAATCACACAGTACCGAGATCGGCGCAGAAACAGATAACGACTCGTACCTTATGCAGGGATCTGACAGGTATTATACCGATGGTATATTTTTTTACTATCGCCATGCGTTAAAAATTAACAGCACCGATAGCGCCAAATTGCGCAACAAGGTATTAGGTTTTGAAATGGGGCAAAAAACATTTAACCCTCAAAGCGGAAGCATTTATTACAATGGCGCAGATCAGCCCAGCCTGATCGACCGCCCTTTTGCCGGCTATCTGTATGTCGGTTCAACTTTAAATTTTTTATACAACAGCGAAAGCAATTTAAAAATAAGTGCCCGGTTAGGGATTGTAGGGCCTGGTTCGTATGCCAAACAGATACAGACTTTTGTTCATGATAATTTTGGCTTTTACCATCCAAGCGGTTGGGAATACCAGATCAATAACGACTATGAGCTAAACCTTTCTGCTGAATACAACAGGCTGCTTGCAAGGGGCTCGTGGATTGATGTTTCATTGGCCGGTTATCTTAATTTGGGCAACGGATTTACAGGCGCCGGTGTTGGCCCGCTGCTTAGGTTAGGCTCATTTAACCAGTTGTTTAACTCGGTGAGTACGCAAAGCACAGTTAGCCGGGGCGAAGTTAAAGGACTGCTTCATAAACACGAGCTGTTCTTTTATTATAAACCCCTCGCCAATTACGTAGCATACGATGCTACTATTCAGGGCGGCTTATTTGATAACCATAGCGGCCTGGAGATAACCAAAAATAAAGAACCATTTATTTTCAGCCAGCAGTTTGGTGTTGCTTTCACAACCAATCGCTTTGTTTTTGATATTGCGGCTATATTCCATACTTTGGATGATAAAGAAATGATACAATCCCATCAATGGGGAACGGTAACCGGGCTGTATCGTTTTAAATAAGTTTGCGGTTTGCAGTGGGCAGTTTGCATGTCAAAAACTGAAAACTGCATACTGCCTACTGAAAACTACTCCTCAAAACTCTTCTTCCTGCCTTCTTTTTTAAGGGAATTCATCCGTTTGCTATCAAGCCGGGCAGCTTTTGCGGCTTTGCTTACTTTAATGGCCTTGCGGATTTTTGGCACATGCAAGGCTTTGGTTAATAATATAATTAACCTTTCGATGGCTTTTTCTTTATTTAAATACTGACTGCGTTCTTCGTCACATATTACCTGCACCAGGCCGTCTTTGTTGAAACGCGATTGTAATTTATCGTTTAGTAATACCTTTTCTTCCTCACTGAAAAGAGCAGAATCACTTACAGAAAAAAGCAGTTCTACTTTACTGGATACTTTGTTTACATTTTGACCGCCCTTGCCGCCGCTGCGCGAGGTTTTATAAAAGATTTCTTTTTGCAGGTCGGCTTTATTAAAGTTCATGGCGCGAATTTAGTTGATTAAGTTGAATAAGTTGATTAAGTGGGCAGTTAGGTATTGTGAAAATGACGTGATCCAACTTAATCAACCACTCACTTAATCAACAAATCAACTTAATTTTGTAATTTCGTTGCCACATGAGTAACCATATTATTGTTGCCATTGATGGCTATTCTTCCTGTGGGAAAAGTACTTTAGCTAAAGCCTTAGCCAAAGAACTTAATTTTATTTATGTTGACAGCGGCGCCATGTACCGGGCTGTAGCATTGTACTTTTTGCGTAACCATACCGACCTGAACAATCATGAAGATGTGGTTGATGCGCTCCAAAATATTCATTTAAACTTTCATTCCCGCGATTATCAAACGCATATTATCTTAAACGACGAAGAAGTTTCTTATGAGATAAGGCAAATGCCTGTCTCCGAAAATGTAAGTTCAGTTTCTGCCATTCACGAGGTGCGCAGAGAAATGGTACGACAGCAGCAACGTATGGGCCGCTCAAAAAATATAGTAATGGATGGACGGGATATCGGCACCGCTGTTTTCCCGGATGCGCCCGTTAAATTTTTTATGACTGCTGACCCGATAGTGCGTGCTGAACGACGTTATAAAGAGCTTTTGCCCCAAAACCCGGAGATTACGCTCGAAGAAGTTTTTGAAAACCTTGCCCACCGCGATTACCAGGATACTACCCGCGCTGAAAGTCCGCTGGTACGGGCCGAAGATGCGATTATTTTGGATAATACCGACCTCACCCCTGATGAGCAGTTAATGTTTGCCCTAAGTAAGGTGGAGCCGCTCCTGAACACGATTTAGGGATTTGAAGGATTAACAGGATTTATTTCTGATTTTAAAAGTCTCCCCAACCGGGGGAGATTATTCACATACATTATTTGTTTTTTATTGGCGTTCATGAAGGCTTCGCCATTTAGAGGGGGCTAAACCTTACTGCCTGAACACCATTTAGGGATATAAAGGACTAACAGGATTTATCCCGGATATGCTATCATTGAATTTTTAAATAAATCATGGCAATCCTAAAATCCCATGAATCATGGTTCAGACAACAATCGGTGAAATCAAAACCCAATCGGTGAAACTAAAAACTAAAAACTAAACCTTACCGCCTTAACACCAAACCTGTTTAAAAAATCAACACCTTCATCGCTTAATATCCCTTTATAAGCGGCATAAGATTTATCATAAAACACCTTTTTTACCCCTGCCGAATAAATAAGGCGTGCACAGGGCAAACAAGGCGATAGCGTAGTATATAAAGTAGCGCCTTCAAGGTTGGCACCATTTTTTACGGCGTATAAGATGGCGTTTTCTTCGGCATGTAAAGCCAGCGAACAGCTTCCTTTTGAATCACGCGGGCAGCCAACGCCCGGAAACTCTTCATCGCAGTTATGCGTACCTGCCGGAGGGCCATTATAGCCTATGGAAATAATCCGGGTATCCTTGGTTAAAACCGCACCGACCTGGGCCTTAACGCAATGTGAGCGGTTGGCCAGGTCGGTTGCCAGGTTCATAAAAATTTGATCGAATGATAATTTACTCATTTTTTATAGTCATTAAGTCATTAGGTCATTGAGTCATTAGGTTAACGTGCTAAACAATGACCTAATGACCCAATGACCAATGACTAAAATATTAATGTCCGGATCCTAATTCTACTTCGTGTTCTATACCCTGTTTTTTAAGTATACCAATGATTCTCCATCCATAGAAGGCAAGATAAGAGAAACATAATACAGGAATGAAATAAGACTGGTGAATTCCCAGGATATCTGATAGTTTGCCTTGAAGGAGTGGTATAATACCACCACCGAGTATCATCATTACGAGGAAGGCAGAACCCTGGGAGGTATATTTGCCTAAACCAGCAATTGCCAATGCGAAGATCGAAGGCCATAAAATACTGCAAAACAAGCCACCGCTCATAAACGCGTAGGTTGCAACATTACCGGCGGTTAATAATCCAATTATCATGGCAGCCATACCTAATAAGCCGAATATCATTAAAGTACGGGCCGGACGGTCCTGACCTAAGAAAAATCCAGCAATCTGGATAGCTACAACACCTGCATAGGCATACAGCGGTGTGATATTTTGGCCAGAAATAGAGTTTACAGCCAATACAACTCCGAAAGCAACGTAAGGAACTACGATCAATAAAACTTTTCTTAAACCTTTGGATGGATTAAAAACCGCAATTGCTCCTGCCCAACGTCCGATCATCAAGCTACCCCAATACATCGAAATATAAGGCGCTATCGCGGAACCGGTGATGCTGCCAAAATCTTTAGTGCCTAATAATGCTCCAAGGTTACTTTGAATAGTAACTTCAACGCCTACATAAGTAAATATGCCGATCATTCCTAAAACCAATTGGGGGTATTTCATTGCGCCCCAACCTTCGGGTTTTTTCTGAGCCGCAGTGTTGGCAAATAGTAATCCAAATACTACTACTAATAACGACGTAATGGTTAAACCAAGTCCTAAAAAGTCTTTTTCTTTATTTGTAATAAAATGTAAGATGTAATCAGACTGACCGTAACGGGCGAAAATATAACCAAAAATCACCACCAAAAAAGTAGTGATAACAATTAGGGTGGTCATTGCCTTTTTTGCCGGCTCAAATGTTGGATCACCTTTACCGGAAGGTACTTTTTTAGAAAAAAAGAAAAGCGCGGCTGACAATAAAAATAGAGCACCTACAAACATATACAGGATTTCCATTTTATCTAACGAATTAGCCTTTTGAGCAAATTTCTTGATGTATTCCTGATTTACATTGGCTATCACGCCAAATAGGGCGAAAGAAACCACAACAGGGCCAATGGTTGTTCCGAAGGAATTAACACCCCCGGCTAAATTTAACCGATTTGATGCGGTATGAGGTTCTCCTAATGAAGCTGCAAAGGGCTGAGCCGAGGTTTGTTGTAAAGAGAATCCCAAACCAACAATAAATAAAGCGCCCAGGATCAAAATATAATGTCCGGAAGTAACGGCCCAAATCATCATGGCAGCCCCGAATGTACTAATCAATAATCCATAGATAATTCCTTTTTTAAACCCCCAACCATTTAAAATGTCTTTCCTGGCAATGCTGCTGAAAATAAAAAGTAATAAGGCCCCAATATAATAGGCGCCATAAAATGCAAAATCTATAAGTTGGCTTTGAAATTGATCTAAACCAAATTTGGCTTTACAAAAAGGGATAAATACGCCATTTGACGCTCCGATAAACCCCCAAAAGAAGAATACAGTAATGAGGGTATACAGCGCAGATTTAAGATTTGTTGACTTGTTTTGTTCCATTGTTTATTTCGGTTTATAAAAAACGTGTGTTTGAATCACTAAACATAACTAAATTTTACAATTCTGCTATAATTTTTAATTAATTAATCACAATTTTAAGTTTGGTTGTTTAACATATAAAGTCGGATATTCGTGCTGCCTTTTTAAAATCAAGGTATATATAAGCTTAAATTAATGATAGAAGCGGTTATTTCGGGTATTGGGTTTGGATTAGTGCTGACATTTTTGACCGGTCCTGTATTTTTTGCATTGATAAAAACCAGCATCGAAAAAGGCTTTCATGCCGGCGTTGCCCTGGCTTTAGGCGTTGTTTGCAGCGATATGGTATTTGTTGGGGCCATCTTGTTTGGTTCGCAATACTTTGATGTTTCGGTTCAGGATAAAATTCATGCGGGGATTGTTGGCAGCGCCATTTTATTTATCATAGGCGTTTATTATATATTTAAAAAAGCCGAAACAAATTATACCGCTAAAACGGTCCCTGTACCTACCAGGCTGCACAAGCTGGGGTATTTTTTAAAGGGCTTTTTCATGTGCATCTTTAATCCCACCGTATTGTTTCACTGGACCATAGTTATCGGAGCGGCAAGTACGGTATATCATCAGGGGATGCCAGGCAGGGCGTTGAACATTGCCATCATGTTTTTAACCATTCTTATTGTTCAGTTTGGGCTCGATACCACCAAGGCCTTTTATGCCGATAAACTTCGCGCCCGGATCTCGGTGAAATTTGTACACCGCCTTAACGAGGTGGCGGGGATCGCGCTGATCATTGCCTCATTAGTGCTGTTGGATAAACTGGTTACCCATTTTGTTTTTTCACCGCCGGGTTCTTAGAAATCAGTTGGCACTGATAGAAAGGAAAGGTTTTTTGATTTTTCTAACCTCAGAACCAGTATTTGTTTTAACTTGTTCCATCTCCAACTGTCATCCTGAACGCAGTGAAGGATCTTGAAGCGACAAGTCGGCTATATGCATGGCGTAGAAGATGCTTCACTACGTTCAGCATGACAGTGTCTTTGTGTTAAAATTTAATTTGGCGTGTGAGAAAGTTCATAGTTGATGGTTCATAGTTCATGGCAAAATTGCAGCTACCATGAACCATGAACTATCAACCATGAACCCTTTACATATACCCCCGCTGGTTCTTCCCTTCCATCCAGTTCACAAAGGCACGATTTACTACCTTGTTGCCGCCGGGGGTAGGGTAGTTGCCGCTGAAATACCAGTCGCCTGTGTGGCCGGGGCAGGCTTTGTGCAGGTTATCAAGGGTTTGGTAAATCACTTCAACTTTGCATTGAATTTCGGGAGGTGTAATGATTTGTGCGATCCTATCAGATATTTGCTGGTCAGTAAAGGGCTCATATATCGCCTGCACATAATTAGTAACATCTTCTTTCGGTAACAACTCGCTGGCTTTGCATTGATTGTAAACGTTTACGATCACGTCTTCTTTACCAGTTTCTTTTAACAGGCTGATGGCAGCTTCAAAAGCCACAAACTCACCCATACGCGACATGTCAATACCATAACAATCGGGATAGCGGATCTGCGGCGCTGATGATACCACCACAATTTTTTTCGGCCCCAGCCGGTCTAATATTTTAAGGATACTTTGTTTCAGCGTAGTTCCGCGAACGATAGAATCATCCAGCACAACCAGCGTGTCTGCATCTTTCTTTATCAGGCCGTAGGTGGTGTCATATACGTGGGCCACCATTTCGCTGCGGTCGGCATCCTGGGTAATAAAGGTGCGCAGCTTAACGTCTTTTATAGCAATCTTTTCCACGCGGGGCGCCATACAGAGCACTTCGGTCAGCTCTTCTTCGCTTATTTTGTCTTCGCGGTTCAGCAACTTGTCGCGCTGGTATTTTTTAATATACTTATGTACCCCTTCAACCATGCCATAAAATGCAACCTCGGCTGTATTGGGGATATAGGAGAAAACGGTGTTTTTAACATCGTGGTCAACGGCATTCAATATCTGATCACAAAGCAGTCTTCCTAATTGTTTGCGCTCACGGTAGATGGAGGCATCGCTACCGCGCGAAAAATAAATACGCTCAAACGAGCATGATTTCTTTTCCTGCGGCTCGCTGAACATATCCTCGCTTATTTTGCCGTTCTTTTTAACAATAAGCGCATGGCCAGGCCTGATCTCGCGGATATCTTCAATCGGGACGTTAAATGCGGTTTGTATGGCAGGACGCTCTGAAGCGGCTACTACAATTTCATCATTATAATAATAAAAGGCAGGCCTTATACCCACCGGATCGCGCATTACAAAGGCATCGCCGTGGCCCAATATACCGGCAATGGTATAGCCGCCGTCCCAGTTCTTGGCCGATTTACGGAGGATTTTGGCGACATCCATATCATTGGCAATCAGCTTGCTGATCTCAATGTTGTCATCCAGCCCTTCGCGTTTATACTGGTCAAACAGGCCCTGGTTTTCGGTGTCGATAAAATGCCCCATCTTTTCAAGTACGGTCACTGTATCGGCTTTTTCTTTTGGATGCTGGCCCAGGTCGTAAAGCTGCTGTAACAATTCATCCACATTGGTCATGTTGAAGTTACCTGCTATTACCAGGTTACGCGTCATCCAGTTGTTTTGCCTTAAAAAGGGGTGACAATTTTCGATGCTGTTTTTACCATGAGTGCCATAACGCAAATGCCCCAATAATACTTCACCAACAAAACTCACATTTGCTTTCAGCCATTCGGCATCCTTCATTTTTTCGGGAGTTTCCTTCTCAATGTCGGCAAATTTTTTCTGTATGTACTCAAAAATATCTGCAACCGCGTTGGAGGCCATGGACCGGTGCCTGCTTATATAGCGTTTGCCCGGTTCAATATCCAGTTTAATGGTAGCCACCCCCGCGCCATCCTGGCCGCGGTTATGCTGTTTTTCCATTAAGAGGTAAAGCTTGTTAAGACCGTACAGCGCTGTTCCGTACTTCTGCTGATAAAAAGAAAGTGGCTTTAAGAGACGGATAAATGCCACACCGCATTCATGTTTAATCTGATCACTCATGATTTGTAATGAGCCCGCAAAGGTATAATATAAATGTTAAAACTCTAAATTAACAGTGTCATAAAATTGCATTAATGTTGATGGTAAATTATTGAATTAGTGAATGATTGAATTAGTGATTTAGGATTAATTATTGAATTATTGATTTATTAAATGATAGATATACTAAATTTACCAGACCAATAGATTACATAATTAACAAATAAACCAAATAAAACAATGAAAAAACTACCCGTGATCCTTTGCATACTATTTAGCATGTGTTTTTATAACAGTTTTTCCCAAACCGGCAACCCACTTTTTACAAATGCAATAGGCGTGCAGGCTTACACCTATCGCAGCAGCTTCCCAAGCAGGATAATCCCGGTGTTGGATTCCGTCAAAGCGCTTGGCATAACCGAAATGGAAGGACCTAATCCTAAAAATATAGCCCCTGAGGAATTTAAAAAACTATTAAAAGAGCGGGGAATTACTATGCCGTCAATCGGCGCCGACTATGGGCTCATCAGTAGGGACCCCTACCAGATAGTTTCTTTAGCCAAACTTTTTGGTGCAACATTTGTAATGGTAGCCTGGATACCCCACGGCAAAACCTTTACCATTGATGACGCCAAAAAAGCGGTTGATGAATTTAACCGGGAAGGCAGAATATTGAAAGAAAATGGCATTACCCTTTGCTATCACGACCATGGTTACGAGTTTGGCCCTTACGGGGATGGTACCCTGCTGGATTACATCATCCAAAATACCAACCCCGATTACGTTTCTTTTGAAATGGATATTATGTGGACCTTTCACGGCGGCGGCGATCCGGCAAAACTGCTTTACAAATACCCCACCCGGTGGAAATTGCTCCACCTTAAAGATATCCGCAAGGGCATAGCCAATGACCTAACCGGCGGCACCAGCACCAATAATGATGTGGCATTAGGCACAGGGCAGTTGGATATTCCCGGAATATTGAAAGCAGCTAAAGCAGTTGGCATTCAGCATTATTTTATTGAGGATGAAAGCCCGAACCATGCCAGCCAGATCCCTGTTACGATTGCTTATATAAAGGGGTTGTCGGAGTAAGCTGAAAATAATATGATAGCAGAGATAAAAGACAAATACAAAGGCTTCCATGACGCTTTAATTTTGAATGTCAATTATAGTACAGTTGATGTCAGATATAAATTGGGCACTAAGAGAAATCTCATAGCGGAAGTTCATGTGTTTAATCAGCAAACTAATATATGGGAAATTATTAAACTCATTTTTACTGATGTGATCAAATTTAGGTTTTTTGAGAGCAAAAAAATTTGTAGTACTGCCATATTTGAGACATATATCGAACAGTTTGACGATTTAGTCGTGTTTGATTTTTTCGCTTTGCAAGTAGATGGGCGTGATCAACTGGCGGAAGATCCGAATTCGACATTTGTGGTGCATTGCAAAGAGGTGAAATATGAGGTGATGGGTATTTCGATGTACTGAAAGGTTAACATGGTTGCACTGATAGCTGTTACGATTATTTATTGTTAAGGTTGAAAGAATAAAACAGTTTTTTAAAATAATTATTCCCGTTTTGGGAACTTTTCTTATCTTTGTTTAAATGCGAATTATTGCTAAAAGTACACTAAGAGAATTTTGGCTTAAACATGCCGATTGTGAACAGGCATTAAAATCGTGGTATCGTGAAACAGATAAAAGTGAATGGCAGCATCCCAACGATATTAAGATCGAATATCCAAGTGCAAGTATTTTGGCAAGCAACAGGATAGTTTTCAATATTAAAGGTAATTCGTACAGGCTTATTGTTAAGATAAATTATACTTATCAAATGGTATGGATACGTTTTATAGGTACCCATGCCGAATACGATAGAATAGACGCAACAACAATTTAAGGAAATGAACATAAAACCTATAAAAACAGAACAAGATTACCTGGATGCCCTTAAAAGGCTCGAAGTTATTTTTGATGCAGCGGAAAACACTAAAGAAGGGGATGAACTGGAAATATTAGGCGTTTTGATAGACAATTATGAGAAAACCTATTTCCCGATAGATCTACCAGATCCGATTGAGGCCATTAAATTCCGGATGGAACAGCTCAACTATAGCAACCATGACCTTGCCCAAATAATCGGATTAAAAAGTCGCGTAAGTGAAATACTGAACAAAAAGCGCAAGCTATCTATTAATATGATCCGTAAGTTGCACGATGCTTTGCAAATATCTACAGATGTTTTAGTGCAGGAATATTAGCCTTTAGTATTTGCATCAATAAAATTTCAGCTTTGTCAACTTTTTAAAAGTTCGGCTAAAAATATGTTCCCGTTCAGATACACCTTGTTTGCGGAGGCATCCTATTCCTTTTCGCCGATATTTAAAGCATCGCTTGGCGGCATGTATTCCCTGTCTGGTAACTCCATCATTATCTTACCAACCCTTACTTATTCTATTGCCAACAACTGGGTGCTCGATCTTATCGGGCAATCTTTTTCTCGCAGCAAAACGGCAGCTATCACCCGTTGGGTCACAGCATTTATTTGCGGGTGAAGTGGGGGTT
Organism: Mucilaginibacter sp. UBA5151; assembly: GCA_002413785.1. Taxonomy (GTDB): domain Bacteria; phylum Bacteroidota; class Bacteroidia; order Sphingobacteriales; family Sphingobacteriaceae; genus Mucilaginibacter. The sequence goes on along the minus strand of DHXR01000040.1, from coordinate 15,154 downwards.
TTAGTGAATCATTCCTTGCTGCTTTAGCGTTTTTATCCGTTATAAAGAAGCAATTACGAGGAGCTATACGCGTTTAGCTCCTCGTAATTTTTGTGTTTTGTTGACCTAAGCGCGTTTAGCCCCTCGTAATTTTCGCGTTTTGTTGACCTAAATGCGTTTAGCTCCTCGTAATTTTTGCGGTTTGAGGAGCTAAATGCGTTTAGCCTCTCGTAATTTTTGAAGGTTCAAATATGTAATTAACTGTATGTCAATGCAATAAATCAAAGAGCATAAAAAACAGGCTGTTTTTCACTGAAAATTGGCCAATAAATATTTTTTGAGGAGGCGAAATGAATAGAAATAATTGCTTCAAATGATCCCGAATGAAACCACGCCAGCTTATGCGAATATACGAAATTTGGCGGTGGATAGCAAAAGATAACAGAGGTTACTATCAATAAATCTTTGTTGAAATAGGATAATTTAATTTCTATAACTTCAGCTGGCTTTTCCTTTATCACATATTTGCGCTTGCTCGTGCCTCGTTGGAGGGTAAACGTATGATTGTTTTAAGAGAATGTTTGCTTTTAACCCTTACCGATAAACTCTCTAAGCGATTGCCATACATGACAGTAATGTCGCTCGGCGAAACCCCTCCCTACCCTCCCGAAGGAGGGAATCGCACGGAAGCCTGGCTTTTTTTGTTTTCCTACTCCACCACCACCCTATTCCCATACTTCCTCCTCACCCATAAAACGCCGCCGCCTTTTTCGAGCGCTGTCCATGTGTAGCCTTCACCATCGGATGTTTCTTTTAATGGTTTATCATTCAGCAGTACAGTTGTTGGCTGGTTTTTTAGTTTGAGTTCTTCGGTGCCGGTATTATCAAAAGTGCGGTAGTACAGGCGCATCTTATTCGAATCAATTTCTGCAAAATCAACACCGTAATATTTATGAAAGTGGCCTTTGTAGTCTGCTTGCTGAATAACCGAGGTGCTGGATAGAATATGGTCTTCAACCGGCGACAGTTCAGGATAGGTGGCCATCGCGCGCAAATAATGCCTTACGTAATCACCGTAGCCATCAGTAAGCCAGGGCTCATCAAAAGGGAAGCAATTCTTTCCATCAAAATCAACTGTGTATGTCGCCCAGTTCAGTTCGTGTACAGCATTGGCATAATAAGAAGTGTCTCCCGTTAAAGAACCATAGAGCAACTCATCAGCTGCCTGCCGCGCGCTATGGCTTTCTCCGGGAACAGGATAAACCGACTGCTCGTTAGTGACGATCACCCCATATTTCTTCCATTTGTCATTATTAAAACTGGTATGCACCCAATTAATGATACTTTTTACCTCCGTTTTCCATTCGGGGAAATATTGCGGATGTTCCATCATATATCGGGCGCAGGTCATGGCGTTAATCTGGGTTTGGCTCCACTCGCCTACATCTTCAAAAAACGGGCCCCAGCGGTTATTTTGGATAGGATATTTCTTTAGCCAGGCTAAAATTTTGTTCGCACCTGTTTTATAGGAAGCAACATTTCCTTTGTTCAGTTCTATCAGGTCAAAAAATAGTTGCAGGGTTGGCGTAAGGTTACTGGTATAACAAGCGGTGTCTTTAGATTTTACAAGTTCATCATCCTGCAGTAATGCAGTTTTGCCGGTAAAAACGTTCACTTTAAATGGCAGGGGTGAATGTGTGGTTGTCCCTTGTTTTACATTTGCTGCCAGCGTATTGGCAATTTTTATCGCTGCATCCAGGAAAAGCGGCTCATTTTTTATTTTGTAAGCATGTACCAATTCCAGCCCGAATGACCCTGCCTTATCCGGCTGGGCAACGCCTTTACCGCTGCGCATATCGCCGTCATATATCCCAGAATAGATAAGTGTATTATATGGAAACGGAATATCGGGCCATTTGCAATTCGCCGGCGACATGCCATGGCTTAAATAATATTCGGCAAGGAAATAAAGGTTGTTTTTTACATTTTCATTCCCGGTATAGGCATAATATAGCCTCCATGATGACATGGCCATCATAAACTGGTCGCCGCCAATACCGCGGGGGTCATCCATTGTTTTGTTCCAAACCTGGTGGTCCATATAATAGGGCAAACCATTAGGGTCCCTGCGCATGTTGATCCAAAAATTCCACACTATTTGCAAGTCATGGTCGTAGGCTATTGCAGGGTCGGCATTATACCAGGGTATAATATTGCCGTTCTTGTCAGTCTGAATAGGGTGGTATATCAGTACTTCATTTTGTTGTGCAAGTAAACGACTCGCTGTAACGGCAAGAAACAACAGTCCACCGATGAGTTTTTTGATCATGTATGTTTAATTAGAAAAGTTTTTAACAATAATTGGTGCCATGTTAAAGAAGTGCAGGTTAAAAGTAGGAATTATCCGGGTAAGAATTACACATAGGCACGCTAATACCAGGTAAGCGACCAGTTAGCCTAAAAATAGCGCAAAGTTCAATTATTTTAGTTCACTCGTTTTGTGAACGATTACCCTCAGAAAAAAAACTAATCTCAAATCTCCAGCCACTAATCTCTCCCCCTAATCCAGATCAAGGTTAAACTTATTCTTCAGCTCAACCAGTGCCGGATTTTTTGCGGCCATGTGCTGAAATTTTTCGGCGGCGGTATAGGGACGTTTTACGACAGCTTTTTCGTCGATGCGGACGCTCACTTCAATATCAAAATTCCTTAAGGTGAGCCTTAAAAAATTGAGCAGGTTTGGCCGCTCGTCCCTGAAATAATTTTCCTGCACCTTGTTTTCAACAGTAACTTCATATTTGTCGGGGGCGATCAATTTGGGGGGGCTGGATATAAAAATAGTAAGGGCATTCTTTTTACCGTCCGATTTTAATCTTGCTGCAAAATCGCTCCAGCATTGTAAAAACTGGTCGTTTGTATAAGCGTCCTTAGCATCCCCTTTCATGTAAGGGTCTTCCTCTTCCAGCATCTCCTCCTTGGTTTTGCTTACATCTTTTAAAGAAGGGATTTTTACCGATGTTGAGGAAGCATGCAGGTTGGGGATGAATACTTTTGGTTTTTCGGCAACTACATCTGGTTTAACAGCCACAGGTTGTTTATCAATTGCCTGGGTTTTTGTGGTTTGATATGGCACCTGGGGGTCACTGACCACAGGCATTTCGCTTACCGTTTTTTGTTCTTTTTCAGTGCTTATCCCTGGGGTATCAGGTTTTTTTTTTAGTTCCCCGCCATTTGCAGGAATTGAAGCAAGGTTAAAAACCGACTGTAAGTGGCACATCTTTAGCAATGCCAGCTCTACCTGCAACCGCTGGTTTTTACTCAGCTTATAACTCAAGTCGCACTGATTGGCAATATTCAGGGCTGAAAGCAGAAACGAAACACTGGAAGCCTGTGATTGCTGCAAATATTTCGCTTTTATACCTTCGCTGACTTCGAGCAGTTTTAAGGTTGCCTGGTCCTTACTTACCAGCAGGTTACGGAAATGCTCCGAAAGACCGCTTATAAAATGTGCGCCGTCAAAACCCCGGGTTAATATTTCATCAAACAGCAATAAAGTTTTGGCGCTGTCTTCGGTCAGCAAACTGCCTGTTATGTTAAAATAATAATCGTAATCCAGTATATTCAGGTTATCGATTACCGAACTATAAGTAACGTTGCCTCCTGAAAAACTAACGATTTGGTCGAACATGGACAGTGCATCACGTAAACCGCCGTCGGCTTTCTGGGCGATGATGTGCAGTCCGTCCGGCTCAAAGCTGATGCTCTCCTTTTGTGCGATAGATGCCAAATGCGAGGCCATATCATCCACCCTGATGCGGTTAAAATCAAAGATCTGGCAGCGTGAAAGTATGGTTGGCAGTATTTTATGCTTTTCGGTAGTGGCTAATATAAAAATTGCGTAATGCGGCGGTTCTTCCAGCGTTTTTAAAAACGCATTGAAGGCTGCCTGTGACAGCATGTGAACTTCGTCGATAATATAGATCTTATAACGAACTGCCTGTGGCGGGATACGCACCTGTTCGATCAGGCTGCGGATATCGTCGACCGAGTTATTGGAAGCCGCATCCAGTTCGTGTACATTAAATGAATTACCTGTTTGGAACGACTGGCAGGAGGCGCAAACGCCGCAAGCCTCGCCGTTTGGCAGCAGGTTTTCGCAGTTGATGGTTTTGGCAAGGATACGCGCACAGGTAGTTTTGCCCACGCCACGCGGACCGCAGAATAAAAATGCCTGCGCCAGCTGATTATTTTTAATGGCGTTTTTTAGCGTATTGGTGATATGCTGCTGACCTACAACACTTTCAAAAGTAGCCGGGCGGTATTTGCGAGCCGAAACAATAAAATTATCCACAGCTATAAAGGTAATAACAAAATGGCTTAGTTAAAAGCGGTGTGCATAATTAGGTTGGAGTTGAACTTTAAATTAGCTTACAATTGATTAAATTTGTGTAATTCAGATTAGATTTTATGCAATTACAAGACCTTGATCTTTCCGAAACCTACTCATACGCTGACTATTACAGTTGGACTTTTGATGAACGTGTAGAATTGATAAACGGAAAAATATTTAACATGGGATCTTCGCCGGGAACCTTGCATCAGCTTTTATCCGGATTCATAAGTTGTTCATTGGCGAATTATATTGAAGGAAGATCGATAGAAGTTTTTACTGCGCCATTTGATGTACGATTACCAAAATTATCTATTGATGATAGTGATGTTTTCACCGTTTTGCAACCGGATATCTGTGTTGTATGCGATGCCAATAAAATCGATGAACGCGGGTGCATTGGTGCGCCTGATATAGTCGTTGAGATCTTAATAAAGGGTAATAACAGTAAAGATTTAAAAAATAAATTCGAGGCTTACGAAGCGGCTGGCGTTAAGGAATACTGGATTATTTTCCCGTACAGCAAATCATTTTTGAAGTGTGTTTTGTTAAAAGGCCAATACAAGCTATCCCGCCTTCAAACTTTTGGTGACGAAGTAACTACCACGATACTTCCGGGCTTTACTATGGGTTTGGATGAATTGTTCGAAATAGAAATACCCGGCTAAAACGCGCGAAACTTACGAAGTTTTTAAAACTTCGTAAGTTTTTTATTACCTATTTACGCCAGGTCATCATCCGGTAAATGGTCGTCATCATCCGGGGCTAAAATATTATTATCCAATTCAATTTCATGGAGGTCATCCTTGTCTTCGGCCATATCTTCAAAATCCTCATCGTCTATATCCGACCCATCGCTGTCGCCATCGTTAACATCATCATCACCGGGCGATAACAGGGTTATTGTTTCGGTTGTCGCCTTTGTTGGGATTTTTTCCAACAAGAGCGATGATGTGTTTTCATTTTCATTATACTGCATGATCAACGGTTTTTAATACAACCTGATTAGACTTGCGAAGTTTTAAAAACTTCGCAAGTCTGTCCAATGTATAAATTATTCCAGAAACTTCATATCTTCCTCAGTCAGCTTAATATCCGTAGCTTTTATATTTTCTTCAAAATGTTTTAAGGAGGATGTTCCCGGTATCGGCAAGATCCATGGTGAGCGATGCAGTAGCCAGGCTATATTTGCCTGCACTTCGCTTATGCCGTATTTCTTTGCAATTTCTGCTATACGGGTATCCTTTTTGGGCATCGACAGGAACAGCGAAAAATACGGTAACAGGGGTATGCCATTGGCTTCGCAAATATCCAGCACTTCGCCGCCGCCGTTGCTGTCGCCATGCGGACCTTTATGAGTGGTGCGCTGCGCGTGACCGTACATGTTTTCTACGGTGGCTATGTCACCCATGGACATTGCTGTTTCAAGTTCATCGCGGGTTACGTTGCTTACGCCGACGTGCAGTATTTTGCCTTCTTTCTGCATTTCAAACATCGCATCCATTGACTCCTTAAAGGGCGCACCATGACCGGCTATCGCCCTGAAATGCACCAGTGTTATCTGCTCCAGCCTGAGGGTGCGCAGGTTGTTGTCAATACTGCTGCGCAAATTTTCAGGACGGTTAAAGGGGATCCAGCTTTTGTCGGGTTTGCGGGCTCCGCCAACTTTGGTGCATATTACCAGGCCGGGAGGGTAGGGGGATAGCGCCTCATAAATAAGGCGGTTGGTTACGTCTTCGCCGTAATAGTCCGCCGTATCAATAAAATTAACGCCGCCGGCAATTGCCTGTTTCAATATTTGCAATGCCTCGGGCCGGTTTGGCGGTTCGCCGTAAATGCCTTCGCCAGTAAGGCGCATAGTGCCGTAGCCAAGGCGGTTAACCGTTAAGGGGTGCTTGTTTTTTGAGGCGATGGTGATGGTTTTTGGGGTGTGCATTATTTGTTTTATAGTTAGACTTAGCGAAATTAGGTATTGTTTTGTCAATTAACTGCCAGTTTTATGCAGATTTCCCTTTTTCGCGCCAGGGATAGCAGCGGATACCGGCCTTGTGGATAAGGCCTGTGCAATATGAGCGGATAGCCCGCCCGGGCGCCCAGATTTTTGGCAAACAGTTAGCAGTGGCAGTTTGCAGTTAATTATTGTATTAACGCATTACGTCTTCTACCTGCAATAATTATTACACGTCAATTCTGGCGGGAGACGCGATGCATCGCGTCTCTACGATTTCTTCGTAAAATCATTTTTAAACAACATCCTGTCCGCAAGCAATAAACACATCTCCACACCGAAACAGCAAATCAATAAAACCATCGCAATGTTTGAAAAACGTTAAAAAAAGCAACAACCCAACAAAAACCAGCACACAATTTCAAAAAAGCGTTAGTCAAATGTGCAATTTTGTGAAAAAAGCACACACTATTTCACAAAAAATTCTATCTTTGCAGCCCCGTAATAGCGGGTAATTTATTAAAAATCAAAGTATAACAATGCAACAGTACGAAATCGTGATCGTTCTAACCCCGTTGTTGTCAGTTGAAGTAGCTGCCGAGGCCAATGCCAAGTACAGCAAAATCCTTACTGATAACGGAGCCGAAATTGTCCAGGAGGATAATTGGGGTTTGAAAAAACTTGCGTACCCTATTCAAAAAAAGACTACAGGGTACTATCACTTAACTGAATTCAGGGCTCCGGGTGATTTAATTAACAAACTGGAAGTGGAATTAAGGCGCGATGAGCGTGTTTTACGTTTCCTCACCATCGCTTTGGATAAACATGCCATCGCTTACAATGAGAAAAAACGTAGCGGCGCATTCAACCAAAAGAAACCGGTTAAAACAGAGGAGGCTGCAAACTAATGGCAAACGACCAAATTAAATACGTTACAGCCCCCAAAGTGGAGGATACACGTAAAAAATACTGCCGTTTTAAAAAGAACGGGATCAAGTATATCGATTACAAAGACGCTAACTTTTTATTGAAGTTTATTAACGATCAGGGTAAAGTATTACCACGCCGTTTAACAGGTACTTCGTTAAAATTTCAGCGTAAGGTGGCGCAGGCTGTTAAGCGTGCACGCCATATTGGTTTATTACCTTATGTTACAGATTCATTAAAATAATCAGGAGGCAAATAAAATGGAAGTTATTTTAAAACAAGACGTAAAAAGCCTCGGTGATAAAGACGATATCGTAAATGTAAAACCAGGTTATGGCCGTAATTACCTTATTCCTAAGGGTTACGCTATACAGGCAACTGAGTCGGCCCGCAAAGTTTTAGCTGAAAACCTGAAACAGGCCCAGTTTAAACAGGAAAAGATACGCAAGGATGCTGATGCTATTGCCGCCCGTTTGGAAGGTGTAAAACTTAACATTGGCGCTAAAGCAGGCGAAACCGGTAAAATATTCGGTGCCATCAACACTATTCAAATTGCCGACGCTTTGAAAAAAGAAGGCTTTGAAGTTGACCGCCGCCGTATTACTTTTGATCAGGAACCAAAATTTGTTGGTGATTACATCGCAAATATAAACCTGCATAAAGAAGTAAAGGTTCAGGTTCCTTTCTCTGTAGTAGCTGAGTAATTCTATTTCGGATTTCGGATCTTCAATTTCGGATTTATTTGAATTCTGACATCGGAAAGCTAATTACGAAGTAAGAAAATATAATTTACAAAAGGTGTTTTGCATTGCAAAACACCTTTTGTATTTTTGGCGGAATCACTACGCTAACAAAGAACTTATTACATTTACCTTTATTTTAAATTATCTGAAATTTAAAATCGCAATTTCGATGTTAAAAAAGCGTTTATCAAACTAATTACCATGAAGAAAATATTAATATTGATTTTAATTTTATCCGGGGCAATTTACAGCGCTTCTGCCCAGTATTATAATAATAATGCCCCTGCTCCAAAAATTGGTTTTTTTTTAAGCTCCGGTGTGGCTGTGGGGGCTGCCTCCGGCGCTTATCCTGATGCGAATGGAATCGGTTTCAGGCTGGAATTACCTGTTAAACGCTCCCCGGTAAGTGTAGTTCTATCAGCTGGTTATACTTTTTATGTATCCCAGGGAAGCTACTCGCCTGATTATTATTCTTATTACGATTATGGCTATTCAAACTATTATAGTTCTGTTGCATCCTTTATACCTGTTGAAGCCGGCATAAAAATATATCTTATCCATAAATTTTTTATTGAAGGCGATGCAGGCGTTTCGTTTAATGTCAATTCACCCTCTTCTGATTATACAGGCCAGGCAACAGCATTTATATATTCCCCTGGCGCAGGTTATTCATTTCCTTTAGACTATAATAACAAGTCTAATATAGACATAAGCTTAATTTATGAGAACAGGGTTGAACCAGGCGGTGGTTACAGCCAGGTTGCATTACGGGGTGTTTGGAACTTTAATTTATAGATTAACTTTTTCAATTGAAAACTTTCAGGGTAAAAAAGACTGTCCCAAACCGGGAATCGGGTGCCCGGAACTCAAAAGGCATATTTAAAGGAGGCATTTTCAGACTTATATTTCGTGTGTTGAAACTCGTCTTTATTGTTTTTGTGGCTGGCAGCCTATTCCTTATACTGCTTTTCCGTTTTGTTAATCCGCCTATAACTTTCCTTATGATACAGCGTGGCTTTGAACGAAAAGCAGACGGCAAAGACTGGAAGATAGATAAGCAATGGAAAAGTTTTGATGAAATTGCCGACCAGATGAAACGGGCCGCCGTTGCCGCCGAAGACCAGTCGTTTTTAGAAAACCACGGGTTTGATTTCAACGCGATTGAAAAGGCCATCAAGAAAAATGAACACAGCAAAAAACTCATCGGCGGCAGTACCATATCACAGCAAACAGCTAAAAATGTTTTCCTTTGGCCCGGAAGGTCATTTGTGCGGAAGGGATTTGAAGCATGGTTTACCCTGCTGATGGAAGTTTTTTGGGGTAAAAAACGTATTATGGAAGTGTATTTGAATGTGATTGAAATGGGCGATGGCATTTACGGCGTCGAAGCCGCATCGCAGGCGTACTTTCATAAACCGGCACATGATCTTAACAACTACCAGGCCGCGGCAATTGCCTCTATATGGCCCAGCCCTTTAAAATGGTCGGCAACCAATCCGGGCGATTATGTGCGACACCGGCAATACCTCATCCGGAAAAACATGAGAAGACTGGGACCGCTGGATTTTTAGGGCGGTTCATGGTTGATGGATCATAGTTCAAAGCAAAAAGCCTAACTATCCAATAAATTTTTTAAATCAGGATGATATTTGGAGGTTAAAAATTCGGTAATCGTAAATTCCGCCAGTTCGTGCTCATGAAAAGGATCTTCTGTAATTATCTCTTCCAAATCCTCAACAGAATCGGCTAATGCAATGATAACGCCACCTGTTCTCGGTACTTTTCTTCCTGAAGCTATAAATATATTTTGTTGATAATACTTATCAAGGTATTCCACATGGGCCGCTATATGGCTGTCAACCTCTTCGAGGGGGACGATGTATTTTAGGTCGATGATGAACATAGAAATAATTTGTTAGAGGTTTTATTTAAAATCAGAAAAGTTCCTTCAAAAGCTTCAATAAGTATTGTTTGCCTATATTGCTTTCTTCACTTTTATCATAAAGTGTAAGCATATTCACGGTGGTATTTTCTGTTGATTGATTTACCAGATAAGTTATTATTCTGTATCCGCCACTTTTTCCTTTGCCCTTACTTTTTATTGCAAGCCTTACTTTGTAAAGCCCTCCACCCAAATCATCACCTTGTTTAGGATTATCAATTAAACTTTTTTCGAGTATATCCAAATCAGAGGTTAAAGAAGCATGTTTCTTTTTTAGATCCTTAGCCCTTCGGATAAAAACAGCAGAATAGATAATCTCGTTTGCCATTATATATCTTTAAGACTCAATGGCTTCATTTTACCCTCTTGCATTTTTTTAACTTCTCTTAAAGCTTCAGCTATTTCCAACGTCAGTTCACTCACTTTTGGTTCTTCTATAACTTTAGCCTTAAATTTTTTTAAGATGGTCAATACCATTTCAGCATCACTATCTTTTATTTGTACGGTGAAAGTTGTCATATACAAATTTAATTAATATCAGGTATTTACCAAATTTCCAAACAACTGTATATGCCAGCTATCTTTAAAAGGTACTTCCCATTTGGTTTCCAGTTCGTTTAAGGTTTGCACCATGTTATTAAATACAATGGTATCGGTGTTGATGCTGCCCTGTTTCAGCATCGCCTCAAAATCATTGCGGGGGGCTGATAGCACCTCGTCACCATCACGGTAGGCAAGGTTAAACCGATCAAGCAGCCTGATATTAAACTGCTGCTCCACCTGTTTTATAAAGTTAACCGATTTGTCAATAGAGCAGCCGCTGGCGCCTGCCTGGCTTTCGTCAACAACCAAAATCAAAAAGCGGTGATACCTGATCTCTGATTTTGCCTTTAACAGGCTGGCGTGTGCTGTCCACCCGACGGTAAAATAATCCAGCTGAATTTGTATCTGCTGTACTTCCCTGTCAGTCAGCTTTCTGTCCGACTGATAAACCCAAACCCGTGAATTTTCTGAAAATTGCATACGCAAAGCTATGCATTTTATTAACTTCGGGTTTAATTTTGTTGTCATGTTAAGTTCAGTTCTTTCGCAGATTAAAAAAACAGGCCTCCTGGCAGCCATTATTATTGCTGCTGCGCTTAATTTTAGTTTTAAATACTGTTTTAACGAAACGGACTGGCTAATGTGGACAAACAAATGCCTGTCAGCATCATACGATCCATCAGGTGATGTGAAATTGAAAAAATGGGATATTACTGTCACCAGCGATTCCTTTTTCCGCCTCCGCAAAACTTATGCAAAAGGGCAGCAGGAATATTATTCCTTCAATTTGCACCAGTTTAATGATATGGATTATTTTGGCAACACCAACACCGGCACTTTGCAACTGCGGACAACCGCTGACGATATTATAGTACAAACCTACAATGACCGCAGTGGTGATCTTGATTCGATGACGACAGTATTGAACATCCCCGTTAAAAATATGGACCCCGACAGGTTGGATAGCCTAAAAGAAGCTTTAAATTATTTTAAAAGGAAGGGCTTATAGTCCATTCGCCCTTACGGTGATCTCGGCAATATCCAGCACCTGTATTTCCTGTTCTTTATCCGCCAGTTTTACGCCATCGCTCAGCATTGTCATACAGAACGGGCATGCCGCTGCTACTACAGTGGCTTTTGCCTCCAGCACATCGCTCATACGTTCCACATTGATCTCTTTTTTGCCTTTCTCGGGTTCTTTAAACATTTGTCCGCCGCCGGCGCCGCAACACAGGCCGTTTGATTTGCAGCGTTTCATTTCTACCAGATCGGCGTCTAAAATTTCAAGGGCTTTTCGCGGCGCTTCATAAACATTATTACCGCGGCCCAGATAACAGGGGTCATGATAGGTGATGCGCTTGCCCTTGAAACTCTCGCCGCCTTCGGCTTTTAATTTGCCGTCATCTATCAGTTGTTGTATCAGTTCGGAGTGATGGATCACCTCGTAATTGCCGCCCAGGCCCGGATACTCATTTTTAAGCGTATTAAAACAATGCGGGCAACCGGTAACTATCTTTTTTATTTGATAGGCATCCAGCACCTGTATATTGGCCATAGCCTGCATCTGGAACAAAAACTCGTTCCCTGCACGTTTGGCCGGGTCGCCGGTGCAGCTTTCTTCTGTTCCGAGTACGGCAAAGCTGATGCCCGTATGGTTGAGTATTTTACAAATATCGCGCGTTATTTTTTGCGCCCGCTCATCAAAACTGCCTGCACATCCTACCCAAAACAATATGTCGGGTTGTTTTCCTTCAGCAGCCATTTCGGCCATGGTGGGGACTTTTATTTCGGATTTCGGATGTTCCATTTCGGATTTATTTTTATTTCGAATTTCGGTCTATAGGACTCCTTCGATGATGTTAGATTTCTTATTTGTTTTTCACTTCGACATTTTGAATTCGAAATTCATTATTCGATATTAAAAACTGCAAACTGCTACTGCATACTGCTAACTATTAACCCTTCCAGTTCAGCCTGTCGGCATTGCTATATTTCCAGGGTGCGCCGTTGTTTTCTACATTGCCAAACATGATATTCAGACTGGCCGGGGCCTGCGATTCTTCCATCACAATATATTGGCGCATCTCTATTATAATTTCAAGCGGGTTGATGTTTACGGGGCAGGCATCAGTACATGCATTGCAGGTGGTACAGGCCCAAAGCTCCTCGCGGCTGATATAATCATCCAGCAAGGTTTTACTGTCCTGGTAATCTTTCCCGTGTTTATCCAGGTTGTTGCCCACTTCGGTGATCCGGTCGCGGGTATCCATCATGATCTTTCGCGGCGACAGTAATTTACCTGTTTGGTTAGCAGGGCAAACCGAGGTACACCTGCCGCATTCGGTGCAGGTATAGGCCTCCATCAGGTTTTTCCAGGTAAGGTCGGTTACATCCTTCGCCCCGAAGCGCCCGGGTTCACCGATGTTTTCAGGCACAAAAGAAGGATCGAGCATGGCTTTCACCTCGTTGGTCACCGAAGCCATATTGGTAAACTCCCCTTTTGGTTTCAGATTGGAATAATACGTATTCGGGAACGCCAGCAGGATATGGAAATGCTTGGAATAGGGCACATAATTTAAAAAGAACAATATTCCGGTAATATGGAACCACCAGCAAAACCTTTCAATAAATTCAAGTGAAGTGGCGCTGTCAGGCAACAATGGACTGATAAATGAACTTATAGGAAAACTGCCCGCCTTTATATAATGCCCGAAGTTTAAGAGCTGCAATTTATGGTCTGCCGCATTCATGGTTAAAAATGCTGTCATTAACAGTATTTCGGTGATCAGGATATAGTTTGCATCAGAACGGGGCCATTTGGTCATCTCGACCCCGCTAAAACGCTTTAAACGGGCAATGTTTCTCCTTGCAAGAAAAACCACGCAGGCTAAAAGTACCAGTATGGCCAGAATTTCAAACCCGCCGATCAGCAGGTTATACAAACCGCCCAATGGCTTTGAAAAAATCCGGTGTGTGCCTATTACCCCATCAAGCAGGATCTCCATCACTTCGAGGTTGATGATGATAAAACCTGCGTAAATAAAAAAGTGCAGAACCGCAGCAAGGGGGCGTTTCACCATTTTGGTTTGTCCGAGGGCTATTTTTGCCATGGTTTTCCAGCGCAGGGCAGGGTTATCGGAACGGTCGGTGTCCTTTCCCAATAATATATTGCGCCGGATTTTACCCACATTTTTGCTGAACAGGTAAACCGCAGCCGCCAGGACGATGATAAACAGGATTTGTGGAATCATTATGCGTGCATAGTAATTTTTTCAAAGTTAGTTTTTAAGTTGAATTGTCAAAATGATTTTACGTAAATGTTGGTCCGGGTAATGGCTGCTACGGTTTTTGTTGGTTATGAAATTAAATTACTTGTTCAGATTCAGGCTGTTAAAATGTTTTTTCAAAAAAAATCAAGGTAAAATAAAAAAAACGCTACATTTGCACTCCTTAAACGGTCGGTATCATAGCTCAGTCGGTAGAGCAAAGGACTGAAAATCCTTGTGTCGCTGGTTCGATTCCAGCTGATACCACGACAAATTACCAGCCTCTTAGTTTATCTAAGAGGCTTTTTTAATGCCTTAAAGTGCCTATATAGCGTCAAAATGCAGGTTTTAAAATCTGTTAATTAATTAATTGGTTCTGTCGGTTGTTTTGGTAAATTGCTACTTTCTGGGTCGTAATTCAGTTATTTAGTTGGTATTTGGCGCAGTTTTGGCGCAGTTTTTATGTAATTAGTATATACAAAGCTATTATAAAACACCTTCATCAGCAAATGAATAGTATCCATCCACTGTAATTATAATATGATCTACTACTGGAATATCCAGAACCCTACCAGCTTCTTTAATTTGCTTTGTGATTTGTAAATCAGCAACACTTGGATGTCGATTTCCTGTAGGATGATTATGTGCCAGGATAATATCTGTAGCGCATCCCAATAATGCAGAAGCAAATACCAATTTAGTATCTACCAAACAACCTGCAAGTCCTCCTGTACTTATTGTATAAATTCCTAAAACCCTTTTATTTTTGTTTAATAGAATTACTTTGAATTGCTCAATAAACTCTATTTTATCCTTGTCCCAGGAACTTAAAAGTACTTCATAAGCTTCTTTAGCTGATGATATTTTGGGTCTGTCTTGGGGCCTAATTTGAGGTCTGTAGGTCAATGAGATTTCTGCAACGTGGTTTAATGTTTGATTTTCCATAATGATTTTTGATTAAGTGATTAATAATTATGGTGCCTTACAGGTGCAAGGATGGATTAAATGCAAGGAGGAACGGAATAAATAGATTGTGCGGTTGCTATCGGAGCGTTTATGCCGGAAATTCCTTGCCTTGTATCCAGACTCACACCTAACTTTGCTGAATAATTATTACTCACTCTCTCTTCCTTTTTTCCCTTTTTAGAAGTCAAGGTGATTGCTAATAAGGTGCTTGGCTAAACGCTATTTAAAAAGAAGGATTGTTAAGTTATAGGTGTTCAGACAACAGCACATTTTAATTTAAGTTCTTGTATTATAATACCAGTTGATTTAAAAATGTGCCGTGATAACATCCAATTCAGAAAAACAGAGATTTCTTACTTTATAGGGGGTGTTAAAATTCTGAATTGATTACAAAAAATAAGGCATCCTCACACTCGCTGTTTGGATGCCTTAACCTAAACCTTATCACAA
>DHXR01000072.1:9591-10173 GCA_002413785.1 Mucilaginibacter sp. UBA5151 | reverse complement strand
GCAAAGCAAAACCAACGCATAAAAACCGGAATACTGTATATTACCTATAAACGGCTTGCTAGATTAACCAGTTTTAGTTTTGACATTGAAAACATAGTCATTGATGGTTTAACGATAAATCAATTCAAATTGAGAGGCTAAATTTTATTTATCGTGTTGAAAGAATACTACAGGTTTTTATGGGTTGTTTATTGTAATTTTTATTTTTACATTTATAAAAATTGACCTTAAACCACTTAAAACCAATTATATGCCGTTAGTAGCGATACCTATTAATCCGGTCAGATGATTTAACTGGCCTAATGCGTTGTTGACTATTTCCGTTTCTTTCATAGCCTTATTTTGTTCACGTTACGTGAACGGTCAAATATAGTGAACGCATTATAAATAAACAAGATAAGGTGCTAAAGATCAACTAAAAACTGGTGTTATAATTAATTGAGCTGACTGCTTGGTCGGGATAGGTTACTTATAAACCTTGTGGTAATGTAGTAAGGTTAAGCTTTACAGCATTGATAGGAGACATGATTTATTCAATTTTTAATTGTAATAAATAGTTATTACCTTTACAACAAGGATAAG
>DHXR01000072.1:8918-9293 GCA_002413785.1 Mucilaginibacter sp. UBA5151 | reverse complement strand
GTGATCGGGACATTTGTAGTAGCGAATAGCGCTGTCGCCTACTGGTCGGCATTAAATCAACATGGATTGACTGAACAGTTTTCCAATACCGTCTTTATACAGACGACCCAGGAAAAGGAGGACAAAGTTATTTTTGGCACNNATATCGAAGAATTTAACAGAAACCCAGGTAACATTTCTGAAGTTGCTGGACGAATATGAAATTCAGCTATTCAGGTTTGACGAAATTGAAAAGCAAATTGAGCAACAGTTTGATAACCTGAATGAAGTGCTTGAAAATCTCGTTCACAAGGGGTTGCTGGCCAGGATTGAGCGTGGAAAGTTTTGCCGTTCGAATTTTACTGATGAAAATGTGATCGGGACATTTGTAGTAGC
>DHXR01000072.1:0-8731 GCA_002413785.1 Mucilaginibacter sp. UBA5151 | reverse complement strand
AACGGACAAGGAAATTTTAAGTACCCAATAACCGATGTAGAAAAGACGGTTATTGATTGTTTTGATCAGCCACAGTACTCCGGCGGCTATGCTGAACTTTTACGGGCATTCGTACAAGCTGATTTAAAGGCCGAAAAAATGATCACCTATTGCAGAGCAGCGGCAAACATTGCGGTAACAAAGCGTATCGGCTTTCTGACGGAATTTTTTGAAAAGAAGTCACTTAGTGCATTCGTGGATTATGCCCAAACACAGGTCAATGAAAAGTACAGCCTGGTTGATCCTTTAGGTAGCGAAACAGGCGACTTTGTATCATCCTGGAGATTAAGATTAAATATCAGCAGACAACAATTGGAGGGCATCGCCCAAAAGGAATATTAGTGTGATACTAAAAAGAGAAATAGATAATAAAGCCAAAGAACACCTGGTTTCCAGGAGTACCATTGATAAAGATTGGGTATTAGGCCATTTTATAGACGCCATTTATTCCATACATCAGTGCAGAAACAGTATCGTGTTTAAAGGCGGAACCTGTTTGAGAAAGTGCTACATAAATGATTTCAGATTCTCTGAGGATCTTGATTTTACAGTAACCAGTCCTGATTTTATACTGGATAAGACATTACTGTCGGAGATCACAACATTAGTTACCGAACGGACGGAATTACCCTTATATATTGAACACCTTACCCAACTACGGCATAAGGATACCCCCACGGGCTATGCGGCAATAGTCAAGTTTTGGGGAGCGGATCATTCTAAAGATCAGGCCGTACCGCCACCGGAACGATGGACGACCAGCATTAAAATCGAGATGATACAATATGAAAAATTACTGTTTCCGGTAACAGAGCGACCTGTTACGCATGGCTATTCAGACAAGCTAACCAATGCAACCGATGGGATACCTTGTTACAACTTACAAGAAGTCATGGCTGAAAAGTTGCGGGCGTTGATACAGCGATCTTATACAGCGCCCAGAGATTATTATGATATATGGTACTTATCCCGTAATATGCCAGATTGGGACTGGCTGGTTGTTGTTACCGCCTTCCATGAAAAAATGAAATTCAAAAACCTTGAATTTACGGGAGTGGAACAGTTGATCAATGATGAAAATGACCGTAAGATTAAAGCCGCCTGGGTAAATAGTTTGGGGCACCAAATTAACCCTGCTATACTTCCGTCCTATGAGTTTGTAAAGAAAGATTTAACGGAATTGTTTAATAAAATATTTTAACCAAATTTCAAGGAACGCTTATTGCACTGTTGCTGTATATTGACAAGCAGGATTTAAAATATTAAGCCGAAAAGATGATCACTGGGATATTTCAGGATTCGGGCGTGTCCTTTACTTTTCATCAGCACCTCTATTAAAGAATCTTAAACTTTAAGCTATAGGGTGATAAAGGCTGTTTAGCCGTAAAGAGGATTAAATGGTTTCTTTGCTTTCTGTAACAGCTTTTTTAATTTAAATTTTTATATTTGTACAAGCAGTAAGGTGAGCACCTAAGTAGCTACCTGAAATCTTAAATTAGTTATAAGTTGTTGAAAAACAATCAGTTATAGAGTTAGGTTCGAATCCTATTGGGATCACCATCACTCCGAAAAACAGCCCATACATATATGTATGGGCTGTTTTTATGTTTCACACACGCCAATTTTATCCCCACATCTTACCATTTTTGCCCTTTGTTTCACAAATGTTTCACACTGTTTCATATGAAAAAGACTGAATTCAACCAAAGCGTTTCCTTTAAAGTGTATCCAAAAGAACATTTGCGGACAGATCATACCAATACTATTTTTTTGCTGGTAATTATAGAGCGGAAAAAGCGCGAGTTCAATTTAAAGGTGAGCTGGCCGACTGCGTTTTTCGATCTGCACTTTGGGTACGGGCATTTCGAACTGTTCGCCGGGAAAGGTGTCGTGCTTTTTCATGCCTATATAACACAATACGGAAGTTTTAGTTTTTAATAATCTGTCACCCGAAAGGTTGTTCGAAGAACTATTAATGGGTGAGGCCATCGATATATATTGATATTTAGTTCCTCCTGATCGCGTATTTCATGGTGCTGACTGGGGTTCTGGCAGATGTTCAAATAGTCCTGCACGGCAGGCCCAAAGCTGGCGACCAATACAGCTTCCGGAAAACGTTGAACTTGCAGCCATACTACTGCGGTGCAAGTACTCACCGATTTCAAACTGAAAAACCCTATTGTCTTTACTAACGGTTGCTGGAAAGTTGTCCGTGCGATGTTATTTATAGCAGCAACTATCAGGTTACTGTTTTGTTTATGAAAACGGAATGTGTCCCGTATTGTACTCCTATAACTTATTATTGGGACATTATTTATTCCATGACAGGTTAAAACATTAAGGGTATCAGATTGGTATCGAATTTGCATTTAATCAGTCAATCATCTACTAACTATTAAAAACAAAAACTTATTGTCCCCCTCCTTGTTTATAGGTTAAGTTATTTATTCAGATCATGGCACATTTAGAAGTAAAACCCAAAAGCAGCAAGTGGTGGCTGTGGTTGATCATCGTTATCATCATTATAGCGGTTGCCGCTTTTTGCTACCAGCGATACTATCGCGGTGCGGCAACAGTGACCAAGACTGATTCTACTAAAACAACAATAACTGATTCGGAGGCAGCACGCCGTGCTAACTAATCGTTAATCTTTAATTAAATACTATGGCAACTCAAGAAAAAGCAGCAACCCGGCTTGAAGAACTACACAGAAGTGGATTTGAAATTACAGACGGACAATCTGATATAACCGGCTGGGAGATCAGGACCCGCAGTGGTAAGAAAGCGGGCGATGTGGATGACCTTCTTTTTGACCCAGACTCGGGTAAAGTACGTTATATTATAGCCGATCTCGATAAAAATGAACTGGGTTTGGATGATGATCGTAAAGTGCTCATTCCTATTGGTCTCGCTGAACTGTATACGAAGTCGGAATCATCACACCATAGACATCGCATCGATCCGGCTTTCAGCGCATACGAACCGTCCGACCATGGCAATGTGGTTTACGTACCGTCGATAAGCGCACAACAGCTCGACTCGCTACCATTATATGAAAAGGGTCGCTTATCGCGCCATACAGAAATTGCCATACGGAAAATTTTGGAACCAACTGACCACAGTGAGCGGGAAGAGGATGAATTTTACAAGCATGGGCACTTTAATGAAGACCGATTTTATGACCGTGACAATTAATCACCCCAGGTAATCCATGGGAACACCTTTTGAACCAGTAAGAGCATCACAACCAATCAGTGGAGTGCAGGGTAGCTTGTTTTAGTGACTATGAAACCCCTAACCAACATTTATTGCATGTTGAGCGATTACGCTGGTTGGCATAAACATTGTTAATGAAAATTTAATTTATTATTTCATATTCACGACTACCTTAAACTAATTAACCATGAGATCATTATTGTATATTATCGCTGTCATCCTCATTATAGGATGGGCGATCGGAACTTTTGCTTACGCAACCGGAGGTTTAATTCACATTTTATTAGTTATTGCAATAATAGCTTTAGTGTTTGGCTTTTTAAGGAGAGATACGGTCGTTTAATCAGATAGTATGTATAGCTAATGAATCTGTACGAACAGCAGCCTTACTGGCTAATGAAGAATGGCATTGTGGCTCAGTACGCTTCATTAGACAAAAATTTATCAATTGATGTGGCAATTATGGGTGCAGGCATCAGCGGGGCTTTAACGGCCTGGTATCTGCGCAATGCCGGTTTAAGTGTTGCTATTTTCGACAGGCGGCATGTTGGCATGGGTAGCACTGCGGCAAGTACGGCTTTCCTGCAATATGAAATTGATACGCCCTTAACGGAATTAAGCGGTTATGTAGGCGAAAGGAACGCAGTTAAGAGCTATGAGCTGTGTCGCAAGGCAATTTACGATATTGAACTTATTTGCAAAAAACTGAAACCTGCCTTTGATTTTCATCTGGTACCTAGCCTGCAATATGCCAGCTTTAATACCCATACCGCTAAGTTAAAGCAGGAGTATGAATTGCGTAAAAAGCATGATTTTACAGTAGAATGGCTGGATAAAGCCGACCTTAAAAAAACTTTCAGCTTTGAGGCGTCAGGGGCAATCTTTAGCGAAGATGGTGGCGAGGTTGATGCCTACCTGCTTACCCATGCTTTATTAAGTGACTTTTGTAAAAAAGGGCATCACGTTTATAATAATTCAGCTGTTAAGCATATTGAAAATACAAAACAGGGTTTAACCTTGCATATAAATGATGATTTACAGGTAAAAGCAGAGAAACTGGTGATTGCCTGTGGATATGAAAGTCTGCAGTATGTGCCAAAAAAGATAGCCGACATCCATTCCACCTATGCGATGGTTTCGGAACCTTTGCCTGATAAATATTTCTGGCACCGCAAAAGCCTTATTTGGGAAACGGCAACACCTTATATGTATTTTCGTGTAGTAAGCGAAAATCGTATTCTGATAGGCGGAAGGGATGATTCTTACCATCATCCACATATCAAATCATCCGTTATCAGAAAAAAAACAGCACAATTGAAAAACGCATTCGTAAAAAAGATGCAGCACGTCCCATTAAAGCCGGATTTTAGTTGGGCTGGCGCTTTTGCTGTTACTAAAGATGGATTACCGTACATTGGAACTATTCCCGAAAGGCATAATACCTATTTCGCACTTGGTTTTGGTGGCAACGGCATTACATTCAGTGTAATTGCCGCAGAAATCCTCCGGGACCTAATACAGGGTAAAAAAAATGAAAATACGAAATTGTTTGAATTTAACAGGTAATTAATCGCCTTTAGTCACCTTAAACGAATGTGAAGAAATTTTGAAAGAAATGCCGGAGTAAGTTGGCTAATTAACCTACAAATGATGACTTCCTATTTAATGAAAACGATTGAAACAACTGCCAATTACTGTTAAAAGTTGCATAGCGTTGGCGGCATCTCTATAGCCGGGGCCGCGAGATTGAAGTCAAAGGGAATAGAACTTATTATTCAAAGCGTTCATATCGGTGACCCTGGTGATGTGGCTACTAAGGTATTTGCGCATCACCAGGTAAGGGCTGATGGATCCAATACGCTGTTTTTACGGGTGGCCATCGAGCGGAAAAAGCGCGAGTTCAATTTAAAGGTGAGCTGGCCGGCTGCGTTTTTCGACGTTGCCAGGCAGGAAGCTAAACCGAGACATTCGCGGGACACCGAGGTTGAAAACATCAATATGGTGATAAACGAGGCGAAGGGCCGCGCCTCCAGGATTAAGCCTTGACACTTTAAGGTTCGCTCACATCAGCAAACCCTACCGTGCCAAGCCGGGGATGAATGTATCGCAAATGCATTATGCAAAAAAGGGATCATCACCCCCGAAATGGAATACATCGCTATCCGTGAAAACCAGCGTATAGACCTGCTAAAGGAGCAACTCAACGGTCAGTATGAGGTGATGTCGCATCAGCTCCGTGGCCAAAGCTTTGGTGCCAATTCATTTTCTATAAATACAAGTCCTTCTTCTGGTACTGTGAATGTTTTAATATCTACTTCGCCCAATATATTATTTAGTATTATGTTGCAAATGGTATTATTGAAAGAATCATCATCATCAATAATATATTTGTCTGATAGTATTCATATTTCAAATTCAATTTTAAATTCCGTCCCTTTATTTACTTCACTGCTGATGCTGATTTTCCCTCCCAGAGTTTCCACTTGTGTTTTCACCATATAGAGTCCCATGCCTTTGCCTTCAGCGCTCTCCGTATGAAAGCGCTTGTATAATCCGAAAACCTGGTCGCCTTCTTTTTCCAGGTCAATACCCATTCCGTTGTCTTTAAATATCAATTCAATTTTGTCTTTCAGCTTACGGCTTTTGATTTCTATTACAAGGGGAACATCAGGACGCCTGTATTTCAAGCTGTTAGAAATAAGGTTATAAAAAATGCTATGGAGGTGACTTTTTACAGTAATCATTTCATCTACTTCAGAAAAGTCCCGGACGAGAACTGCCTTTTCTTTTTTAATCAGGTTCTCAATACTTAAATGAATGTCGTTTGCAATTTTTGAGAAGTGAACCATTTCCTTCTTTTGACTCACTTCGAGTTTTGCTTGAAGGATGTTATTCAAATCAATGATCACATCATCTAACTTTTTTACCGAAAGAGAGAGACCCTCCACTACTTCTTTCTTCATATCCGGTTCTAAGTTTTCATCTTGAGCGATCGCAGAAAGTCCGATGATATTAGCGACGGGTGCGCGCAGGTTGTGCGAAACTATATAGGAGAACTGTTCCAGGTCTTTGTTGCGCTGTATTAAATCCGTATTCATCTTTGCTCTTTCCAATTCGGCGTTCTTTCGCGCGGTAATGTCTCGTCCGTAAAGATTAATGTAACCCTCTTCAATAAATGGAACGGCGTAGAATGAATAGATAAATTCGCGATGACACAGTTCAAATTCAATATTTGGTCCTTCAATAAAGATAGAATCTATAATATCCTTCAGCCTGGAAGGAATGATTTCATTTATTATTAATTGCCAATCAGGTAATAGTTTTATACCGGCTTCGTTGATGTAAAGCAGCTTCCCATTTCCGGCAACACGCAATATAGGATCAGGGTCCTGGGAAGGTAATTTTGCTATAAGTATTCGTTCTTTTTCAATTCTGGCTATTTGCACATTTTGTATTTTGATATTTCTTAAAAGTGCTTGCCTTTCTATTGAATAAAGAATTGATTTTCCAAGAAGATCGGGATTCAAACTTTGTTTAGTGATATAATCCTGTGCACCTTCCATTATAAGTTTTAATGACAACTTTTCGTCTTCCATGCCAGTGATGAGTACAACAGGTATTTCATTGTTGCAATCAATTACTTTTTGAAATGTTTGCTGCCCTGTACTGTCAGGTAAGTTAAGGTCGAGCAAAATAATATCAAAGTTGTTTCTTTGAATTTGTTCACAACCTTCTTTTAAAGTAGCTGCAGTTTCCAGATTATAATTAAAGTATCTGATTTCCTTCAGCATTTCTCTAATTAATCTAATATCCTGTGTATTGTCCTCGATTAAAAGAATGGTGATGGTTCTCATATTATTTTAATATTAATGGTTAGGGAGTTTCACTATAGTGAGCCAAAAATCTCCAATGGATTTAATCACTTCCATAAATTTATCGAAATCCAGTGGTTTCGTGATATAACAGTTTGCATGCAGATTGTAGGTTTTCAGAATATCTTCTTCTGCTTTTGAAGTGGTTAAAATTATCACAGGTATCCTTTTCAGGTCTTCATCTGCTTTTACTTCCGCAAGCACTTCGTGACCATGCTTTTTCGGTATGTTAAGGTCAAGTATGATCAGGTCAGGCCGGGGAGCATCTTTATAATCATTTCTTTTAAATAGAAAATCAGTTGCTTCCACACCATCAGTTGCAATATGAAGCTGGTTTTTTACTTTGCCTTCTTTTAATGCTTCTTTTGCAAGCCGGGCATCGCCGGAGTTGTCTTCGACTAAAAGAATGTCGATGATTTTAAAATTTTCCATGATGATTTTAGATTTGTTATTTATATTTATCTCTTAAAAGTAAAATAAAAAGTTGTTCCTTCGTTTTCCTTTGATTCAAACCATATCTTGCCTCCATGCCTTTCGACAATACGTTTACAAATGGAGAGACCTATGCCAGTACCTGGATATTCTTCTTTTGTATGTAAGCGTTGAAAAATAGTGAATACCCTGTCGTGAAATTGCATATCGATTCCAATACCATTATCCCTGACCGCAAATTCGTAAAACTCATTTTTCTTTTTACAGGAAATATGTATTTTTGGCATTTCAGATTTCTTTTTAAATTTTATAGCATTCCCAATCAGATTTTGAAAAACCCGTATAATCTGTGATTCATCCGCTTTCAACTCGGGAAGATCTTGGTTGGTAATTAAAGCGTTATTTTCAATTATAAGTTGCCGCAGGTTCGAAATAGTCTGTCCAAGTACCTGTGATATATCAATTTTTGTAAAATCTTTTCCATGAGAAGTTGTTCTTGAATAATCAAGCAGATCGTTAATTAGTTTCTGCATGCGGTTTGCACCGTCAACAGCATAATGAATAAAGTCATTTGCATCCTGATCTAATTTATCTTTATATCTTCTTTCGAGCAATTGAGTATAACTTGCAACCATTCGTAACGGTTCCTGCAAATCGTGCGAAGCAACATAGGCGAATTGTTCCAGTTCTTTGTTAGCAATGATTAACTCTGCTGCCCGTTTTTCTTTCTCTTCGTTTTGAAAGACAAGTTCTTTATTAGCAATGATTAACTCGGCAGCCCGCTTTTCTTTCTCCTCGTTTTGATAGGCAAGTTCTTTGTTCGCTATGGCTAATTCTGATGCACGCTTTTCTTTCTCATCATTTTGAAAGACAAGTTCTTTGTTAGCAATGATTAACTCGGCTGCTCTTTTTTCTTTTTCATCATTTTGAAAGATAAGTTCTTTGTTGGCAATGATTAACTCTGCTGCTCTTTTTTCTTTTTCATCATTTTGAAAGACAAGTTCTTTGTTGGCAATGATTAACTCTGCTGCCCTATCTTCTTTCTCTTTGCTTTGAAAGGTAAGCTCCTTGTCTGCTATGATAAGCTCTGATGCACGGTTTTCTTTCTCTTCGTTCTGGAAGGCAAGTTCTTTGTTCGCTAGGGCTAATTCTGATGCACGCTTTTCTTTCTC
>DHXR01000079.1 GCA_002413785.1 Mucilaginibacter sp. UBA5151 | reverse complement strand
AATACTTTAACGAACTATTGATTCAGGTAATCAAGGCAATCCTTTAATCCTAAAAATCATGGTTCAAACAATTAGCAACCTAACTCACCACCTTCAGCGTCTCCTGCACAAACCGGGCTTTTTCTATGGCTTTTTCCCGGTCGGCATCCACAATGGTCACGTGTCCCATTTTACGGAAAGGTTTGGTTAATGCTTTGCCATATAAGTGTATATAAACCCCGGCAACTTTCAGTACTTTTTCAATACCCTGGTAAATAGCAGGGCCTTCAAACCCGGCTTCGCCTAAAACATTAACCATGATGGCATTATTCAAACAGGAAGTATCGCCCAGCGGCTGGTTAAATATGGCACGTAAATGCTGCTCAAATTGCGATACCATATTGCCTTCAATAGTTTGGTGCCCGCTGTTATGCGGACGGGGCGCAAGCTCATTAACCAAAATTTTGCCGCTTTTATCAAGGAACATTTCAACCGCCAGCAGGCCGACAATTTTCAGGTCCTGCGCAATTTTTGTGGCTATTTGTGCGGCTTCCTGGTGTACTTCAAAGGGAAGGGTGGATGGGGAGATCAAAAATTCAACCAGGTTTGCCTGTGGATTAAATTCCATTTCGACCATCGGGAAAGTTTTTACTTCGCCGTTTTCGTTGCGGGCAACTATTACGCCTACCTCTTTTTCAAAATCAATCCAGCGTTCTATCAGGCTCGGTTCGGTGAAAGCATTTGGCAGGTAAGTTTCATCAAAAACCTTATAAACGCCCCTGCCATCATAGCCTTCGCGTCTTAATTTTTGAATATATGGGAAGGGGATATGGCTTTGCTTTAATTGCTCCGGCGAGGAGATCACATGGAACTCGGCAGTTGGAATATGATTTTCTTTAAAAAACTGTTTCTGCAAACCTTTATCCTGTATCAGCCTGATGATCCGCGACTGAGGATAAACCAAAACACCTTCTTTTTCCAGTTGTTCAAGGGCGTCAACGTTTACCTTTTCAATTTCAATGGTTACCATATCGGCTTTCTTGCCGAAATTATATACCGTTTCATAGTCGCTCAGGGACCCGACTGTAAACTCATCGCATAATTTGCGACAGGGGGCCTCCCGGTCAGGGTCGAGTACTTTTACCGTTACATTGTAATTAATGGCCTGCTGTATCAGCATACGGCCCAACTGGCCGCCGCCTAAAATCCCGAGTTTGAGGTCTCCGTAAAAAGCTTTCATTTTAATATTGCGAATTTAGCTTAAATCTTTCAATGTGCCTAAACCAATGTATAAACTAAAACCGGGAGATTAATTTATTAATTAAACACAGAGAAACAGAGAAGGCGCTAAGTACGCTGAGTTTTACTAATTTTCAATTTTTATCATTTCTCTGTGACCTTTGTGTCTTCTTAGCGGCCTCTGTGTTAAAAAACAACAATGCCTCCAAGTTATTTTTACCAAAACATCAAGGCTTTATTTTAGACTAACCTCCAATCTCTAACCTATAGTCACCGAATTGTAACAATTTTATTGCTTTTAAAGCATTTTTTCTTTTCAATGCATATTAAATCGTTAAAAAATTATTTTTACGGGTAAATATGCAAGTGTTGAGAAAAACGTTAATTCAATTAAACATTTATAAATTTTAACAGGATAAGTAATAATGAAAAAAACAATTTTATCAGTAATAGCAGTATTTGCTATAGCCCTTTCGTCGAATAATTTATTTGCCCAAACTACAACTGCAACACCGGCAGGTAATTTAATGGCTACCCTGTCGGGGAACCCGGATTATGATGCATCGGCTATCGCCATAAGGGCGGCCGGTTTGGGCGCTACTTTAAAAAGCGCCGGCCCTTATACCATTCTGGCGCCAAGCAATACGGCTTTCAGTAACCTGGCATCGGGCAAGCTCGACAGCTTATTTGCCGACCCGGTAAAATTGGCCGCTGTTTTTAAGGGCCATGTAGTCAGCGGTATCTACGATAAGGCTGCATTAATTAAATTACTCGGCAGCGGAACACCAACATTAACCACACTCGACGGTAAGACGCTTACCTTGTCGGTAACTGATAAACACCTCACCTTTACCGATAGCGAGGGGAATAAGGCCAAGGTTATTGCATTTGATTTATTAGGTACCAATGGCGTAGCGATAGGCCTTGACGCCGTTTTAACAAAATAAGCTTCGTTTTAATTTTTAAAGAGCCCGGTTTTTTGTTAAGCCGGGCTTTTTTTGTTTAGGGTGAATGTGTTTAGCGATGGAAAAATAATGAACAACGGGTGATTTATAGCCGGGCCCGTGCGGTTCCCCTCTTGAGAGGGGTGGAGGGGTGTGTTAATGAGTATATCGGCTAACACACCCCGCCACAACACAACCGGGCGCACCCCCTCTCAAGAGGGGAGTTGTTATAAACCGCCTGTTTCTACAGGCAAAAATAGCCAGGCAATCGCCTTTTCTTCAGACCTTATCTTCTGCCTGTAACAGGCTTGATCGGCATAGTTTCGGGTTTATTTAAAACCATTTAGCGTATTAACAGTTATTAATATTCAAACAAATTAATTCAAAGAAAATTCCCAACAGCATAATTTCGACCACCGATAAACAGGAAACTGTTTATCGGTTTATAATAGAAATAAAAAAACAATGAGTACACCAATCAATGAAAATATTTCCGGATTTGAAAAAGTAAGTAATACCATTTCCTTTTACAGTGGCAGCACGCCGGTATTTCTGGTCGCAGTAGGATTTATATTGCTTTGGGGGATTTCCGGCCCCTTGTTTCATTTTTCCAATACCTGGCTGTTGATCGTCAGTACCGGTACATCCATTGTTACTTTCCTGATGGTTTTTTTAATTCAAAAATCGCAAAATAAGGAGTCGATTGCGGTTCAATTGAAATTGAATGAATTGATTGCTGCAAATAACCAGGCCAGTAACCGGCTGTTAAATATCCAGGATTTAAGCGAGGAGCAGCTAAATACGCTGTACGAACATTACCGTACCTTAGTGGATTTAACGCAAAAGGCCAAATCAAACACAAAAAGCCATTCGGTGGAAGAAGCGATAGAAATAACAGCGCAGGAAGTTAAGGAAGATTTAAAACAGGATGAAAAATAATTATTTCCTCTTTCAAACTAAGACTTACGAAGTTTTAGAAACTTCGTAAGTCTGTTTACGACAGTTATTTCATATACTCATTCAAAAAATCCAAAATACGGGCCCGGATAAAATCAGCATCAAACATAGGCCCGTAATGCGGCGCGCCGGGCACAATGATAAGGTCATTTTTTACCCCGGCCTTTTTTAAGCGCGCGCTTAAAAAAACGGATTGATCAGGGTTTACCGATTCATCCTTTTCGCCCTGAACAATTAAAAACGGCGGATCATTTTTGTCAATATAGGTAACAGGACTTGCCCTTTTTGCCAGGTCGGGGCGTTCGGTCGCCATTGCGCCAAGCAATAAGGTGATGGGGTTTTTCGGATCCTTGTTGTCGTTACCTTTAAGCGTTGAAAAGTCGGACGGGCCGTAAAAATCCAAAACAAGGCTTACTTTAAATTTTGGTCCTTTCCCTTTAGGATAAAAGGCTTTTACATGATTATTGTTTGATAAGCCCAGCAGCGAAGCCAAATGCCCGCCTGCCGAAAAACCGATCAGGGCGATCCTGCTGTCGTCAATGTTATATTGGGCCGCGTTTTCGTATAAAAACTCAATCGCCTGGTTGCAATCCTGTATCTGTGCCGGGAAGGGGGCGGTAGTGCTGTAACGGTAATCAACGGATGCTACGGCATAGCCCTTATCCATAAATAATTTGATAGTATTGGTCATATAGCCCATATCGGCATATTTGTCGTTCAGCATCCATGCCCCACCGTGTATCCACACAATCAAAGGATAACTTAATTTTTTAACGGCCGGCAGGTAAATATCCAGCAGGTGCTTTTTTAAGGTATCATTGGCATAAGGTATGTTTTCATAAAGCACAGTGCCTTTTGGGAAATTATCCTTTTTGGGGTTGACAGATTGGGCCTTAGCAGCGTTGATAAGGATGGCGAACAGAAAAATAAAATAGAAAAAAGCTTTTTTCATAACCCCGGCAAGATAGCAAATAATGATATTTTAATTTTGATGTTAGTAAAGGTATGATTTTTATATTTCTTTTTTTCGTTGCCTGTGTCCCCACAGGCAAAATCTTAATTTGGCCAATCCCCGATGGCAATGGTTACTTTTTCATTGCCGTCCCCATTTATGGGACGGGATAAGAAAAACAAGGGAAGTATTGGCTTCAGCCAAATAGCCGCGAGGCTTAGGCGACGATTGATTTGCAGGTGCGGCGCGGGTGCAATTCAATTCAATCTTCGCGCCGTCACCAGACGTTCCGTTAGGAACGTGAAAATGTTTTTTTTACATTTTCTACCAACCAGACATCCATACGGGATGTGTCGCCACAAATGACAACGCCTCTACGGGATGTTCATCCGTTAAAAAACATCCCGTAGGGCAATATCATTATTTAAGGAAGCCCCCGTTATTTAGCCCGCTGTATTTTCTCCTTTATAAACCGCCCAAAATTCCGTAAATTTGTATAAATCAAATCGTGTTCACCTAAACGCGGGAGGCGCGAAGAGAGACGATCAGAGACGCGAAGCATCGCGTCTCTACAAAATAAAATCCACGGATTTTTCGCCTTAAAAATTGTTCTTTTTTTTCTTTTTTTGTATATTTGTTTGATATACAGTTTGTTGTGTTTTAAGCAGGCTGTTTTTTACGAGGAGCTAAACGCATTTAGCTCCTCAAACCGAAAAAATTACGAGGGGCTAAACGGGTTTAGCTTCTCAAATCAAAAAAATTACGGGGAGCTAAATGCATTTAGCCTCTCAAATCAAAAAAATTACGAGAAGCTAAACGGATTTAGCTTCTCGTAATTGCAAAAAAATGTACTAAAATAGTCTTTCGGGGGCCTCTCAGGATTGAAATTTTGGGTTTTATGACGGTTTGTGTGGGTTGGCTTTTTATAGAGCCATCGGCTCGAAATATTTTGTAGCAATGGGTTTTAACCCATTGAACATGAAGCCCAATAATACGAGTGCCATAGGTACGATCCATTTTTAATCATTATTGGATGTCCTGTTTATATGGGGCGAACCTACGGTTCTTAATGTTTTCGCCGTTACCTTTTCAACGGATTAAAATCCGTTGCTATAATATTTATCGAGGCTATGCCTCTGTTTGAGCCTGAAAAAAAAAGAGGTTTTATCATCATCATCATAAAAATGTTTTCTAAGGATTTATGAATTGCATACCAATACCAATCGTCATAGAACCAAATTTTCAGGCGCCAACCAGGCGCTCGCCTTCAATTTTCTTTTGCAGTTCCAGTATGGCGCCAATCAGCGATTCGGGGCGGGGTGGACATCCCTGCACATAAATATCAACCGGGATCACCCGGTCAACACCTTTTACCACATGGTAGCCATGCTGCCAGTAAGGGCCGCCGCAATTGGAGCAGGAACCCATGGAGATCACATATTTTGGTTCGGGCATTTGCTCGTACAGGCGTTTTATGCGTTCGGCCATTTTAAAAGTAACCGTTCCTGCAATTATCAGCACATCCGCCTGCCGGGCAGAGGGGCGGGGGAAAACCCCATACCGGTCGAGGTCATACGTGCTTGCAAAAGCGCCCATCATTTCAATCGCGCAGCAGGCTATACCAAAACTCAAAGGCCATAGAGACGACAAACGCGCCCAGTTCAGCAGGTCGTTCATTTTGGTGATCATCACACCGCCGTTATCATTCATATCACTGCTCATTTCCGGGCTTTTTAAATAATGGTTTAAACATGGGTTTTCTTATCGGGGGCGTTGCTGTTGGAGTAGCAGTAGCAGTTTCCGGTT
Organism: Mucilaginibacter sp. UBA5151; assembly: GCA_002413785.1. Classification (GTDB taxonomy): domain Bacteria; phylum Bacteroidota; class Bacteroidia; order Sphingobacteriales; family Sphingobacteriaceae; genus Mucilaginibacter. Next base: position 56,469 of record DHXR01000079.1, on the reverse strand, counting down.
CAGTTGGTTTGACGTCCCGGGTAAATTCTTTTACCTTGTATGCGCTTTGCGCTGTGTTTAACTCATCATACAATGCAGCAGGGACACGGCTGTTTGTTGTTGGCACTATCGGTTTGGGTTTAATCCAGTCAAGGTCGCCTTTTACCCAAACATAAGCCAATCCGAGAATCAGGATGCCTAAAAACAAAAACATTTCGGTTAATGCCAGCCATCCCCAGCGCGGGTCGAAACTGTTCATATCATGGTTGCCGAAAACAATGGCCCAGGGGAAAATGAAAACCATTTCTACATCAAACAACAAAAACACCAGGGCTATCACATAAAAACGTGCGTTAAAAGGCAGCCAGGCATTGCCTGTAGGCTCTTCGCCACATTCATAGGAAGTCAGTTTTTCGGGGTTGGGATGATTTGGCGCTATTAATTTGTTAATAAAAAAGGTAAAGCAAACCATTATTATCCCTGTAATAATAAAGATAAGTATCTTTCCAAATTCTGATATTTGCGGAACAACTGCCATGACGACAAATTTAACAAAACAAACAGATTTTGATGCTATAATTATTGGTGGCGGCGCTTGCGGCCTAATGTGCGCGGTGCAGGCCGGTTTCCTGGGCAAGCGAACGCTCATATTGGAGAAAAACGACAAGGTGGGCGCAAAGATCCTCATCAGTGGCGGCGGACGCTGCAATTACACCAACCTGTACGCATCTGCGGGGCAGTTTATTTCGGAGAACGAGCATTTTTGCAAATCAACACTTTCGCAGTGGACGGTTGAGGATACGATCAGCTTTTTTGAAACCTACGGGATTGAGGGTAAAGAGAAAACACTCGGGCAGCTTTTCCCGGTAAGTGATAATGCTAAAGATGTGGTCAATGTTTTCACAGGTTTGTGTGCCGATATGGACCAGGAAATATGGTGTGGCGCTGATGTTAAAAGTATTGAAAAGGTTGAAAATGGTTTTACCGTTTTGCTGGAAAGAAACGGACGGACAGAAAGTTTATTTGCCCCAAAAGTAGTGATCGCCTCGGGCGGTTTGCCTATCCCCAAAATGGGCGCCACTGACTTTGGCTTGCGGGCAGCCCGGAATTTCGGGCTTGAAATTGCTGATACTGCGCCGGCATTGGTGCCTCTGACGATTACCGGGAAAGATCAGCCCTGGTACGAACAGCTGTCAGGCAACAGTATTTTTTGCCGCGTTTGGAACGACAGGATCAGCTTTGAAGAGAACATATTATTTACGCATTGGGGCCTCAGTGGTCCGGCTATATTGCAAATTTCGTCTTACTGGCGACCTGGAGAATACATTTATATCGACCTTTTGCCCAATCAAAATATAGCTGTGCTGATTCAGCAGGAAAGGGAAGCAAACGGTAAAAAAATGCTGCTGGCTTATTTGGCTAATTTATATACCCGCAAATTTGCCGAAGCGCTGAGCGATAAGTTACCGGTTGATAAAAACCTGGCCTCATTAAGCAAAGCGGATATTGAAAACATCAGCGAACTGATCCACGGGTTTAAGGTAAAACCGGCAGGGGATAAGGGCTATGATAAAGCCGAGGTAATGCGCGGCGGGGTGTCAACCGACGAGCTATCTTCAAAAACGCTGGAAGTGAAAAAAGTGCCGGGTCTGTATTACGGCGGCGAATGCGTGGATGTCACCGGCTGGCTTGGCGGCTACAATTTTCAATGGGCCTGGGCCAGCGGGTTTGTGATAGCGCAGGGAATTTGAGGTAAAGGCGAAAGGTAAAAGGTGAAAGGGTAAAGGTGAAAGGTTGGAAAAACCATTAACCTTTCGCCTTTATCCTTTCACCTCTTTTTTCCTTCTTTCACCTGGTTATAGTAAGCTAACAGCCGGTCAATGTTTTCAAGTACATAAACTTTGGCATGTATTTTATCTACCACATCGGGGTAATCGCCCATAATGTCGGCCATTACATCTTCAAAATTCAGGTCGGTTAAGCGTTTCATGGAGGCTGTATTTTCACCATAATACCAGGTGGTTTTTTCGTAGCTGCCGCCGCCGCCAATCGGGATGGCGATACCGCCGCCTACGCCGCCACCGAAACCGCCGGTACCAACCCCCGCGCCAATGCCGGGTTCAATACTAAAGCCATGGCCCCGCCCGCGTCCGCCGCCCTTGGTAACATACAATTTAATGTCTTCATCCAATGCTACCTTTATAAAATCAAACTCGTTTTTTGCCCAGGATTCATTCCTTGGCGGGTGTGCAACCACAAAACTATCTTTCCCTACAACAAAGGACCGCAGGTCACTGGCGCTTAGCTTAAAAGGTTCTGATTTATTGTCTTCTTTAAATTCAATAAAGCCTTCATCCTTTATTGGCCCTTTACCCGAACCAAAGCGGATGAATCCGCTGTCCGCATTTCCTTTTACATCTGTAAAACGGCCGGATTGCCATTTTTGGGAATATGATTTTGCTGATACAATCATCAGCATAAAAAATAAAATGATTAAAATTGAGCGCATAATAATTAAAATACAAATAACGCATTTTTAACACATTTAATATGATGATTGTTGACCTGAGAAGCGATACTGTAACTAAACCAACACCCGGCATGTTGGATGCAATGTTCAGCGCCAAAGTTGGTGATGATGTTTTCGGCGAAGACGAAACCATTAACGAACTGGAGGGTAAAGCAGCCAAAATATTTGGTATGGAGGCGGGTATTTTCTGCCCCTCTGGTACCATGACCAACCAGATAGGCATAAAATGTTTTACACAGCCTTTGGATGAGCTTATTGCCGATCAGACGGCGCATGTTTACCGTTATGAGGGCGGAGGGATCGCATTTAATTCGGGTGTTTCTGCCCGTTTGCTGAACGCATACCGGGGAATTTTGACAGCTGAAATGATAGAGCCTGAAATTAATGCCATCAATGACCACTACCCGCGCACCAGCTTAGTGGTGCTGGAGAACACCGTGAACAGGGGAGGTGGTAGCTGCTATACGCTGGAACAAATAAGGCCGATAGCCGCCCTGTGCCAATCACGGGGATTAAAACTCCACCTGGATGGCGCCCGCATATTCAATGCATTAACAAAAACGGGCGACAAGGCCAAAGATTATGGTAAATATTTCGATGGTATTTCGGTTTGCCTTTCAAAAGGTTTGGGTGCACCGGTGGGCTCTGTTTTTTTAGCGGATAAGGAAACTATAAAATATGCCCGCAGGGTACGCAAGGTTTTTGGCGGAGGTATGCGACAGGCAGGTTTCCTGGCAGCTGCGGGTATTTATGCGCTTGACCATCATGTAGAACGTTTAAGCATAGACCATGCACATGCCCTGCTATTAGCGGCCGAACTGGGAAAGTGCAGTTGGGTAAGTAATGTGATGCCTGTAGAAACCAATCTTGTACTTTTTGATACCATAGAACCGGCAAGCCTGGTACTGCATAAGTTGGCAGAACATGGCATAAAAGCGCTTTCAACAGGCCCGAATCGCATCCGGTTCGTTTTGCACCTTGATGTGCATCCTGAACAGGTGGAACATGTGGCGAGTGTGCTGAAAAACTTTGGTTAGTTCATAGATGATGGTTCATAGTTCATGGTAGCTGCGATTTGGCTACGGACAAAATGAAAAAATAAAAGATTTGACAACTTTTCAAAAGTTGTCAAATCTAATCGCCTCAAAGCTTATGTTTCATCGAAGCCGCAAATAGCTATGAACCATGAACCATCAACTATTAACTAAAAGCTACTTCAACACCCGGTCGGCGGATTGCCTTTCAAGCATCCAGCCGGGGTATTCAGGGGGTAATGCGCTTACCTCGTCAATCTTTTTAAGGTCATCAACAGATAGCTGAACTTCAGTTGATTTAATGTTATCATTTAACTGGTCAACTTTTTTTGCCCCAATTATGGTACTTGTAATCCCTTTTTGATGGCGCACCCAGGCCAGGGCGATTTCAGCTACTGAAACCTTGTGTTCTTTGCCGATTTCTGCCATCACATCAATAATATCATAAGCTTTTTCTTTGTTAACCGGCGGAAAATCAAAAGTATCGCGGCGCGAATCACCGGCTTTTTCGTTGTGGCGCGTAAATTTACCGGACATGAAACCGCCTGCCAGCGGACTCCAGGGCATAACTGCCAGGTTTTGATCGGCAGCCAAAGGCAAAATCTCTCTTTCAATATCGCGCCCCGCTAACGAATAAAAATATTGCATGCCGACAAATTTGTGCCAGCCGTTTTTTTCGGCTATGCCCAAAGCTTTCATTACCATCCAGGCGGGCCAGTTGCAAACCGCTATGTAACGTACTTTGCCTGTCTGCACAATGTCGTTAAGTGAGCGCATAATTTCTTCGATTGGTGTTTTCGGGTCAACACCATGCACATATAAAATGTCGATGTGATCCAGTTGTAAACGGGCTAAGCTTTCGTCAACCGACTGAAAGATGTGATAGCGGGAAAGGCCAACATTATTTAAACCTTCCCCCATACGGCTCCGCACTTTGGTGGCAATTACCAGGTCGTGGCGGTTAAAACCAAGGTCTTTTATCGATTGTCCCAATAGTTTTTCCGATTCACCGTAGGAGTAAACATTGGCGGTGTCAATAAAGTTAATACCCGAGTCCACCACAACCTTCATCAGGTCATTAACTTCTTTTTGCTGTACTTTACCGATGGCTTCCCAGTAGCCTTTTCCGCCAAAGGTCATGGTGCCAAAACATAATTCGGAAACCACCAGGCCGGTATTTCCTAAAAAATTGTATTTCATAAGCTTGATGATTTTTGAATATGAAGGTAAAATTGAGTTTTTATGTATAAAGAATGGTCAGGGGATGGTAAAAAATAATGAAAACAATTTTTTTATACCTGCCATCGCGGGAGTTCCCATCCCGAAGTCAAACTTCCGGAAAATGGGAAGAGGTCCGGGTAGTCCGGAGAATGGCCATAGTGGTCCCGATAAAGGTCCTGGCGGCTCGGGTGGTAATAAATAAATGACTATCCGCCATTTGGTTATTTATTATGTAAATAAAAAGCTTTGTCATTGCGATCCGCCATTAGGCGGATCGCAATGACAATTATTGTTTATACCAAAGAGGACTATTCCGGCACTATTTAACACTTTTTTTGATGTGTTTTTCAATATATTTCTTGTACAAATATTCTGCATAGCCTACGCTGACATAGTCAGGGAATTTCCATTTTGGGAAATAGGTTCTTTTTAAATATTTCAGGTAGCTAAAAAACAGCACTCCGATAAACAAAAGGGCTGCCAGGTACATTAAAAATTTTACGAATCCGATAAAGATGTCCATGCTTCAATAATTACTGATCATTTTTTATGGCGTTGTACGCAGCCAGAGATTTTTTGTTTCATTTTATATCGTTTATATCGCCGCTTTTAACCTGTAAAATTCTGCAAATCCATTACATTTGTTTCCATGCAAAAGATACTCATCGCCAACCGGGGAGAAATAGCCTTAAGGGTAATGCGTTCGGCACGCGAAATGGGCATTAAAACTGTTGCCGTTTATTCTGATGCCGACCGTGATGCACTCCATGTCCGTTATGCTGATGAAGCTATCCATATCGGGGAGGCGCCGTCCAATAAATCATACCTGGTTGGGGATAAGATCATTGAGGCTTGCCGTAAAACGGGGGCGGAGGCTATACATCCCGGTTATGGTTTTTTAAGCGAAAACGCCGCTTTCGCGAGGCAGGTGCGGGAAGCCGGGTTGATATTGATTGGCCCTTCGCCGGAGGCTATGGAAGTGATGGGTAATAAATTATCGGCAAAAGCAGCCGCGCTAAAATATAACATCCCCATGGTGCCTGGTACCGAAGAAGCCATAACAGATATTATCGAAGCTAAATTACGTGCAGTCGAAGTTGGTTTTCCAATATTGATTAAAGCGGCGGCAGGCGGCGGCGGAAAGGGAATGCGGATAGTGGAAAGCCCGGAAGATTTTGAGGAGCAAATGGCAACCGCGGTATCCGAAGCATTATCGGCATTTGGGGATGGATCGGTTTTTATTGAAAGGTACGTTTCCTCGCCCCGGCATATTGAAATACAGATTTTGGGTGATACGCATGGTAACATAGTACACCTGTTCGAGCGTGATTGCTCGGTGCAGCGCCGTCACCAGAAGGTGATTGAAGAAGCGCCATCGTCGGTATTAACGCCGCAGATCAGGGAGCAAATGGGTAAATGCGCGGTGGATGTGGCGCGGTCTGTTAATTATACAAGTGCCGGTACTGTGGAGTTTATTATGGACGAAAACCTAAACTTCTACTTCCTTGAAATGAATACCCGCCTGCAGGTGGAGCACCCGGTTACAGAGCTGATCACCGGCATAGACCTGGTAAAAGAGCAGATCCGCATTGCAAGGGGAGAGGCCATCAGCTTTAAACAGGAGGATCTGAAAATTAACGGGCATGCCATAGAATTGCGTGTTTACGCCGAAGATCCGGACAATAACTTTTTGCCCGATATTGGCACATTGCAAACATACATTACCCCAAAAGGCCCGGGTGTCAGGGTGGACGACGGCTTTGAGCAGGGCATGGAAATCCCGATTTATTACGACCCGATGATAGCCAAACTCATCACTTATGGTAAAGACCGGACAGAGGCAATTGAACGTATGCTGCGTGCCATTGACGAGTACCGGATAACCGGCATCACCACAACTTTAGGTTTTGGCAGGTTTGTAATGCAGCATGAGGCCTTTACATCCGGCAATTTTGATACTCATTTTGTACAGAAATATTTCAACCCCGGATCATTGCAAAACGGGAATGAAGATGAGGCGATGATAGCGGCGCTGGTGATGGAAACCTTGTTGGGGGAACAGTATATGAAATTTGAGAATTTTGCCGATGGCGGAGTCTCAAATTGGGCGAAGAACAGGCAGAGCCCCCTCTAAACGGCGTAGCCCTCATGAACACCCATGAGAACAAACACCCGGTGAATAATCTCCCCCGGTTGGGGAGACTTTAACTATTAGCCTGAAATGCTGAATTTTGAGGATATATTTTAGAAACGAAATTTAAAAGTCCTTCCGCCATTTGGCGGAGAGGATTTAGGAGGGGCTTATTGGAGAGGGTTGGGTGAGGCCAATCAACTCTTCGATCAACCCCAGCTGTCCCTCATTAATCTTCATTTTAGCCTCATCAATATCAAACCATCCTCCACGGTCGATTTCAGGAAAAGATTGTTTTTTGCCTGATTTTGGTGGCCATTCCATTTCAAACAGGTTGCTACAAATGTTTTGGGCGTCAATATCGCCTTCAACGGCCCATGCATAAACTGTTTTGCCGCTTTTAAGGGTGACGGGGTTTAGAGGTATGAAATGACCATCAATAGCATACCCGGTTTCTTCTCTGAATTCACGTTTGGCGGCGGTTAGCGGGTCTTCATCATCCAAAAATCCCCCTTTAGGGACCGACCAGACACCGGCATCCTTATTTTTAAAAAAGGGTCCGCCGGGGTGTACAAGGAAAATTTGCAGTTCCTTATTAGTTTTACGGTACAATAATAACCCTGCGCTTTGCTTTAACATGTTGAAGATTTAAAGGCAAGTTAACAAAACTCAAAACTATTTTGATTAAATTTACTTTGGTAATAAAGTTTTAATTCGGGATAAGCATTTTACCTATTTGCCTCACCTAAATCCTCTCCAAAGGAGAGGACTTTAGCTGCGCTCTTTTTTAAAGCCCTCTCCTTTGGAGAGGGTTGGGTGAGGCTACGTTGTTGCTAATCCCGAATTCACGTTAATATAGTTTTAATAATAATATTATGATTGACAATAAATGGACCACCTTTAAAGTAACGGGCGATTATAATACAGATATCAGAAGCCTTTATGAAGCATGGGCAACCCCGGCCGGCCTTGAAAAGTGGTTTTTACGAAAAGCCGATTTTTTTACTATTTCCAGGCGCCTGCGGGAACCGCAGGAATTTATTATGAACGAGGATGTTTATGAATGGTACTGGCACGGCTGGGATGACAATACCTGTGAAAAGGGACAGATACTGGAAGCAAACGGTACCGATTTCATAAAATTTACTTTTGCAAAAGACAATATTGTAAGCGTTAACATAAGCAGCCGCAATGGCCTGTCGCTGGTAGAACTTACCCAGGAAAATATCCCTATCGAAAATGACCCTTCAAAAAACCTGTTTGTTCAATGTCAGCTGGGGTGGACGTTTTATATGGCTAACCTGAAATCGGTAATTGAAGGCGGGATTGATTTGCGAAACAAAAGACTGGAAGTAAAAAGTAATTTTAAGTAGCCCTGAGATGCACTAAAGGAGGGCAGGTGATGATGTTAACTAAAATTCGTCAACAGTATCGCGCGTGATTTGATCGGTGATAAATAGCGTTAATTTTTGATTTTCGGTATCAATCTGGAATTTACAGGTTTCCGTGCATTTGTCCGACCTGTAAATATCAGCACAGCCAAACGTAAAGAAAACCTCGTAAGCAAATTGTACCGTACCTGTATAAGTAATTGAATCATAAGAACAATCAATGATCTCAAATTTTGGAATCTCCGGCGAACCGCCATCAGCCTTATGGAAATCCAGGAGGCTTGGTATGATGTCATCATAAGGTTTCTTGTTTTTAAAGCTAAGGTCGTGTAATGTTGCTTTTAAGAATTCTTGCAGATCAATTTCATCTGCCGGAGGGTTTGTAAAATCACCTTTTGAAATGTCAAATGTTAATTCGGGCATTTGCAAAGATATTATTTACCAGCTAATTTAACTTTATCAGAATAATTACAAGTTTAGCTGGCATTAAAACGGGTGCAATTAGTTAATTTCGCCCATCAAAATTGGTCCGCTAACAGGCGGATTTCGGAGGCTATATGTTTACAGGAATAATAGAAACATTGGGGAAAATAACAGGCCTGCAACACGACCAGGGTAATTTGCATATTACCGTTGAATCGGCTATTGCAGATCAATTGAAAATAGACCAGTCGGTGGCGCATAACGGTGTTTGTTTAACGGTGGTCGCTTTGACTGAAGGACGGCATACGGTTACCGCTATTGAAGAAACATTAAGCAAAACCAACCTCGGCGATCTAAAAACCGGCGATCTGGTAAACCTTGAACGCTGCATGCAAATGAACGGACGCCTTGACGGCCATATTGTTCAGGGGCATGTGGACCAAACCGCTGTTTGTACTGATTTTAAGGAACTCGGCGGCAGTTGGGAATACACCCTTGAATACGACGCTGCACAAGGCAATGTTACAGTTGAAAAAGGGTCAATATGCGTTAACGGTATCAGTCTTACTGTGGTAAATTCAAAAGCCAATAGTTTTTCCGTGGCTATAATCCCCTTCACGTTTGAGCATACCAATTTTCAGCAGGTGCGCAAAGGTTCGGTTGTAAACCTGGAGTTTGATATTATCGGGAAATATGTAGCGAGGCTGATGCAGCGTTAACGGCCAAGTTCACTTACCCTTCGTTTCGAATAAGCCAAATACGACAGCTGGTCTTCCGGCGGTTTGCTGTTGATGTATTTTTTGTAATAGCGTAATGCCAAAGCCTTGTTCTTTAATTCAGTATCATACAAATTGGCAATTGCATAATAAGTTAAAGGCATAACACCATACAATAAGCTTTTTTGATAAGCATTTACCGCGTTTTTTACCTGGTGCAATTTATCGTATGAGGCGGCCATTTCCCCGTAATAGGAATTAACATTGCCTGATATAGCTTCTTTTATAGCTTTTTCAAAGTAAGTGATTGCCATCGTTTGGTTGCCCAGGGCCTTATAACTCATAGCGGTATAATAAAGAGACGTTTCGCTGGATGTTTGGCTTTGTTCCAAAATTTTAAAGGTGTTAATGCAGCCATTATAATCTTTTAAATTAAAATAGGAGGTCCCCAGCATACTGATCACCATATTGATCTGGTCGCCCGATTGAAGCAATTTATTGCAAACTGTGATTGTTTCCGGGTATTTCTTAAGGTTGTAATCTATCTGCGCTTTCCCAAGCAACAACAACATGTTCGCTGTGTCGGCCTGTAAGGCGACCGTTACCACCGTATCGGCATTTTTATAAAGTTTAAGGTTGATATAAATCGAAGTAAGATCATAGGCCACATCAGGTTCAAGCGGGTTCAGCTTGTTCGCTTTTTTTAAATAATTTACAGCATCAATAATGTTACCGGTATTTTGCGAAAGGCTGGCCATCTGCTTAAAAACGTTAAAATTGCTGGTATCCTTTAATAATATCTTTTTATAAAAGGTAAGCGCTTTTACATTATCTCCGCGCCTTGCATTTATGCTGCCCAGGTTAAACAGTATGGCTGTGTTGCTTGTGTCTGTTGAATAAATGCGTTCGTAATAGGCTGAGGCTTCGGGTAACCTTCCCGCCATGGAGGATGCGTAGGCAAGGCCTGATAATATTTTTACATCGGTAACAGGTTCGGGGTATGTTTTTTTCAGGTAATCGGCAGCTTCTGTATATCGCTGGTTTTGGTAGTACTCCAGCAAAAGGGCGTCATTAGCCTTTTGTGTTTGCTGTGCCAAGGCCGGGAGATTGAGGAAAATTGTGATAAGGATTAGGCTGATTAATTTCATACAACTAAAGTATTAGTTATAAATGAAAAATCCAAATTAAAAAACAATTTTTCTATTAAAACGTTGAATATGTATATAAAAACACAACATTATGGATAAGTTAAAGAAATTCGGGCTGATGGAAAAGATTGTCCATGAACTGGAAGATTTAAAAAATAGTCAGCAGGCAATTATCATAAAACTGACAAAAATCGAAGTGGATAACATGGAACTTGGCAACAAACGACTGGAAAAAGACCTCCCCGATATGCATCAACGGGTTACCGATAACCTGGATAGTATTGCCGGCATTCTTGAAGATTTTGCCACCCAAACCGAAACTTTCAGCGATGCAAATAATATTGCAGCGCTAAAAGAACAGGAAGCTATGAACAAGGTATGATTGAATGAGGTAAAAGGCGAAAGGTAAAAGGAGAAGGGTTTTTGATTTTGCTCTCTGCTTTTCACCTTTCACCTTTCACCTTTTACCTTTTACCTTTTACCTTTTACCTTTTACCTTTTACCTTTCGCCTTTTACCTTTCGCCTCAATTACTGGTACTGTATATAAATAGGCGCAGGCTTCAATTGCAAAACTTCCCTGGTTGTTAACAGACGTTTGGGGCCAACGCTGATGTCATTTTTATAAAACAATTTAAAGCCGGTGAATTGCACAGGTTCATCGCCTATAAAGTATTTGTAACTGCCTTTCTTTAAATCGGGTCCACCCCAGCCGTCCATATCCATTACAAATTGAACTTCCCGCCGTAGCTTAATATTTTTATAATTGGTCACCATTCTTTTAGTGAACCGGTGTACAATAAATATTTTGGGCGGCAGGTTATATTTTGTAACTAACGATGCCAGGTATCCGGTTACGTAATTAATATCGTCCGCATCAAAAGTTCCGATCCGTTTGCCCGGAACACTGCCATCCTTCATAGAAAACTCCGGGTCGATACCAAGATGAACATTGGGCATTTTCAGGTATTTTTCCAGCATAGGGACTTCTTTTTGCACCGTGCTAAGGCCAACCTGGAGGTCTAAAAATACTAATGCATGAATAGACTCCGCCATGTGCAATACACTGTCTATTTGTTTAAAAGGCATTCTGAGGCTATACAAATTTTTGTTTCCCGGCCATGCTTGTGCCGTAACGCAAATATAATGAAGCGCGGGTATAACAGGCGTGGCAGTGTCAGCCTTTTGCCAATGTTCAACTTCGGCCTGAAGTTTGGCCAGCATAATTTTTGGCTTATACTCTCCTAATATCCCCATGTTTTTCGAATACATATTGCCGTAATAAGCAACTACGCGGTAAAATGGCAAAATAGCCCCCGGCAACGGCCTGGGCGCCTTTTTTACCGGCCACCGGCCCGTTTTATCGCCATTGGCCAGCTTCCGCATCAGCGAATCATATAATAAGGTGTCTAAAGGCTTGCGGGTGGTATCATTAAACTTGAGTTGATTAACCGCTTTTACAGGTTTGTACGCACACAATAACAACAGAATGGCAAATATGATGTTTTTCAAAATAGCTTCATTTAAGTATAACTAACCTCTTATCTCTAATCTCTCACCTCTACCCAACACTCTTCCCCTTCATCGCAACGCTTATCGCTTCGTCCATCAAACGTTCGGCAAAGGGGCGGGTAAATTCATTCAGTTCATCAATGGCTTTATGTATCAGGTCCTTGTTACCGCCGGTAAGCGCAGCTTTTAAGGTTGCCAGGTATTTAGCGGTTTCAGCGGTTTCGGTTACCGATAAAAAATTACCGTTCTTTTCTACAAACCTTTCCACCGTATAAACCATTTGTTCGCCTTCGGTGCGGGCCTCTATCAGCATGCGCTGGCTAACATCGTCTTTAGCGTGGGTGATACTGTCCATCAGCATTTGCTCCACCTGGTCGTCGGTAATGCCGTAAGTGGGTTTAACTTCTACTTCCTGTTTTACGCCGGAGCGCAGTTCAATGGCTTGTATTTTGAGGATACCATCCGCATTCAGCAAAAAATTTATATCTACTTTCGGGAAACCGGCGGGCATGGCGGGGATGCCTTTCAAGTCAAATTCGGCCAGTTTGCGGTTTTCTTTTATCAGGTCGCGTTCACCCTGGTAAACGGCGATTTTCATATTCACCTGTCCGTCGATGGAGGTAGTATATTGCCGTCCGGCTTTCGTCGGCACTTTGGAGTTGCGGGGGATGATCACATCCATCAGCCCGCCCATGGTTTCAATGCCGAGGGAAAGCGGCGTAACATCCAGCAATAAAATATCCTTGCGGTTACCGGCTAAAATATCCGCCTGTATGGCGGCGCCGAGGGCAACCACTTCATCGGGGTTCAATTCATCATGTACGGGCCTGCCGAAAAATTCAGCAACCATTCTTTTAACCAATGCCGTACGGGTTGACCCGCCAACCATAATTACCTCATCAATCTGGCTGATATCCAGTTTGGCGTCTCTCAAAGCATTTTTGCAGCAGGTGATGGTTTCCTCAACCTTTGGTAAAATAAGCTCCTCAAAAGCTGTTCGGGTAATGGTGCACCAGATATCGCCGATTTTATCATTTACCATGCCCTGATGGGCGAATGCCTTTTTAGTTTCTTCGGCTTTCAGGCGCAACTTTTGGGCGAGTTTGGTATCAGCAAGAATATCAGCTTTGTTCAGTTCATTTTTTTCTATCCAGTAATCAACAATGGCGCGGTCAAAATCATCGCCACCCAAAAAAGTATTGCCATTGGTTGACAGTACTTCGAAAATGCCGTTCTGTATTTGCAGGATGGATACGTCAAAAGTGCCGCCGCCTAAATCATACACCGCAATGGTTTTTGTTTCTTCGGGATTTAAGCCTATGCCGTAGGCAAGGCTTGCCGCCGTCGGCTCGTTTACAATACGCAACACATCCAAACCAGCCAGTTTGCCCGCATCACGGGTTGCCTGCCGTTGTGAATCGTTAAAATAGGCCGGCACAGTTATCACTGCACGGTTAACCGGGGTTTTTAAAGCGTGTTCGGCGCGGGCTTTTAATTCTTTTAATATCAGGCTTGATAATTCAATAGGCGTATAAAACTTATCGCCAACCTTAATTTTTACCAAACTTTCCGAATCATCATCAATAACTTTATAGGAGAAAAAGTCCTTATAATTTTCAATGTCTTTGTACGAACGGCCAAGCAAACGCTTAATCGAAAAAACCGTGTTTTGCGGATCGGTGATCAGGTATTCTTTTGCTTCGTTGCCAACAGTGATATCTCCGCCATTTGGCGGACCAAAATGCACTACTGAAGGCACCAGGACGCCTTTACCAGTATCATTTATAACCTGCGGGTTTTTATCAGGATTGATAAAGGCTACCAGGGAATTTGTAGTTCCCAGGTCGATGCCGACGATTAATTCTTCTTTTTGTATAGAACCCGTTGCCAGGTTGATAGAAACTTTAGCCATGTTTGTTGTAACAATCGGCAAATGTATAGAGTTTTGGCTTATGCTGTGTCATTTAAGTGTTTTGTGTTTGAAATCTGATTTTTTTGTCTGAACCCGAATTTATGGAATTTCGGAATTAACAGAATGTCAATCGGATATAGTTATGAAAGATAATTCGTTAAATTCTTTAATTCGAAAAATTCAGGTTCAGACAAGCTTTAATCCTGTTAATTCTAAAATTCTGTAAATTCTGATTCAGACAATTAATAATTTGTGCTTACTTTCACCCCTGATGATAAGGTTACCCAAAATACCCCTGCAACTTTTAATTTCACTGCTGCTCCTCACTGCCACCGCCGTTAAAACAAGCGCCCAGCAGTTCGGCGGCAACCCCCCGTCCATCAACTGGAAGCAGATAGACCTGCCTGTTGCAAAAGTAATTTTCCCCGAAGGCCTTGATTCCGCGGGTTTAATGGTTGCGAATATTGTAAAGCAAATGAACAAGGCCATTCAGCCAACTATCGGGTTTAAGCAGCGTCAGATCAGTATTTTATTGCAAAACCAAACTACAGTTGCTAATGCCTATGTAGGTTTGGCGCCTTTCAGGAGTGAGTTTTTTTTAACGCCGGAACAGAATAGTTTTGATATAGGCAGCCTGTCGTGGCCGGAGCAGTTGGCTATTCACGAGTTCAGGCATGTGCAGCAGTATAATAATTTTAATGTGGGCTTTTCGCATGTGCTAAGGTTGCTTTTTGGCGAAGGCGGGCAGGCGTTGGCTAACGACGTAGCCATACCAAACTGGTTTTTTGAGGGTGATGCTGTTTTCAATGAGACCCATGTAAGCGAACAGGGCAGGGGCAGGCTGCCATATTTTTTCAATGGCTACCGGGCTTTATGGGCTACAGGCAAAGATTATAGCTGGATGAAACTCAGAAATGGGTCCTATCGTGATTTTATCCCGGATTGGTACCCCACGGGTTATATGCTGGTCTCCTACGGCCGGGAAAAATATGGCGATGATTTCTGGAAAAAAGTAACCCATGATGCGGCTGCATACACTGGTGTCTTTTATCCGTTTCAAAAAGCAATTAAGAAATATTCGGGAGAGGGTTTTGAGCAGTTCAGAAATAACGCATTTGACTCTTTTAAACAGCAAGTGAGTGGCGTACAGCCGTTCAAAAAGCCTGACTCATCAAAGAACTATAATTCTTTAGCTGTTTCATCGCATATCCGGCAATCAGAAGTACACAAACATTTTGAAGCTGACCGGGAATATCCGGCTTTTGTGAATGACAGCACGCTCATTTACATGAAAAGCACTTATGATCATATTCCGGTGTTTGTTGTAAAAATCGGAAACCACGAAAGGGAAATAGCCGTTAGGAGCACTTCATTAGATACCTATTTTGCCTACCATGATGGTAAAATAGTTTATGCAGCTTACCGGCCCGATTTGCGCTGGAACTACCGCAATTACAGCGAACTAATGTTGCTGGATGTAAATACAAGCAAAGAACATCGGATTACTAAAAATACCAAATACTTTTCGCCTGATTTTAGCCCTGACGGCAAAACCATTGTGACCGTTAAGGAAGGGACTAACGGCAAGTGCGATCTTCATCTGATAAATACGGAAACCGGACGGCTTGTTTCCATCGTCCCCAATAAAGAAAACTTGTTTTATACTTATCCGAAGTTTTATGGTAATGATCATTTAATTGCTGCCATACGTACCCCAAAAGGCAAAATGTCATTAGATCTGATAGATATAAAAACAGGAAGCAATACCTATTTGCTGCCGTTTTCGTACCAGCCGATTGCGTTTCCGCTTGTGAAAAATGACACTGTTTATTTCTCAGCTACTTCGGGTATTGACGACCGCATATTTGCCTTAAATTTAAAAACCTTTAAGCTTTTAGAATTGAGCACTCAAATTCCAAATCGTACAATAGGGAACTATGAACCCGCTGTCAGCAACAATAAATTCGCATGGGTTGGACTAAGCGCTTTTGGCTATCATTTAAATGAAAAAAACAAACAAGACCTTCAATGGACAGCGGTCAGTACCGAAATCCCAGGCGGCT
Organism: Mucilaginibacter sp. UBA5151; assembly: GCA_002413785.1. GTDB lineage: Bacteria > Bacteroidota > Bacteroidia > Sphingobacteriales > Sphingobacteriaceae > Mucilaginibacter. Next base: position 40,411 of record DHXR01000079.1, on the reverse strand, counting down.
TGCCTGATTTTGGTATCAGCGCCCTGAAAAGGGACAGTTCAACTGATTTACTTGATAGGGTAAAAAATGATCCGCTGCCTGTTACCCAATACCATAAAGCCCATCATTTAATCAATTTTCATAGCCTGATCCCTGATTTTAACGACCCGAACTACACTTTGAACCTTGAAGGTGAAAATGTACTGAATACCCTGCAATCACAGCTTTCATTTACTTATAACCGTGATGAGGGCTATAAAGAGTTTGGGTTCAGCGCGGTTTACGGGGCTTTGTTCCCTTATATTTCGGGTGGGGCCGGGTATATTTTTAACAGGCAGGGATATAATAACCAAAGTAAAAACAATTATTATTTTAATCAAACCGACCTGCATGCCGGCCTCCAACTGCCGCTAAACTTAAGCTACGGTAAAAATTTAACGTTTTTGCAAGCCGGCAGCGACCTGTATTATGCCAGGGCTTTCTATCCGCAGGCCAACCAATCATATACCTACAGCAATAACTACATCAATTTTAGCAACAGCATCCAGCAGGCAAAGCAAAACATTTATCCCCGCTTTGGGCAAAGTATTTCATTAAACTATAAATCTGTTATCAGCGGAACTTATGCTGATCAGTTTCTTGCGACCGGGTCCTTTTATTTTCCTGGTTTTGATGTCAACCATAACCTGGTGATAAATCTCGCTCACCAGCAAAGGAACAAGACAGATTTAAACGATTTTTCAAACGATTTTCCTTTTTCAAGGGGATATACTGCCGAAAACCTGTTTGATATGAATAAAGCCGGTGTAAATTATCACTTCCCTATAGCTTACCCCGACGCAGGTGTTGCCAATACATTTTACCTGCTGCGGATAAGGGCCAATGCCTTTTATGACTACACACATGTCAAAGATTTTTACACTGATGGCAACAGATTTAAAGGTATGTTCCGTTCCGCCGGGGCCGAAGTGTATTTTGACTCCCAGTTGTTTAACCAGGGGGCGGTTTCTTTTGGTTTCAGGTACAGCTATCTGATAGACAGGGACCAATTTGGCGGCGCCGGCCGAAACCGCTTTGAAATTATTGTGCCGGTAACTGTGTTTTAGGTTTGAATTATCAGAATGATTTAGCATCAAAAAAGCGGATATTTAATATAATTTTGTGATTATGAACAATATTTTAAAAAATTCCTTTTACACAGTTATTGCAATCATAGTTATCGGTCAGGGGGGCCTGTCGGCCCAAACCAAAAATTATTGTGTAGTAAAAGATGTATTATATCCTTCTTCAGAAGTGAATTTGAGAGGGTACTTAGCTGATAAATTAAGCGGATCATTACATAACCGCATCCTGGCGCAAGACGTTGACCGGCTAATAGAACCATTTAAACCTGAAAACAGGACTGAAACCAACTTATGGCAAAGTGAGTTTTGGGGCAAGTGGTTTACGTCTGCGGTGCTTGCCTATAAGTATAATCCTGATACACGTTTGAAACAAGTGCTTGACCATGCTGTAACAGGTTTGTTGGCTACGCAAACCCCTGATGGCTATATAGGTAATTATGCCAAAGATCATCGTTTGGAGCAATGGGACATTTGGGGTAGAAAATACTGTATGCTCGGCCTGCTTGCTTATTACGATCTTACTAAGGATAAAAAAAGCCTTGAAGGCGCTGCCAGGGTTGCCGATAACCTGATAAATGATTTGAACTATAAGGACGGCATTATTGTAAACAAAGGCAATTATAGGGGAATGGCGGCATCGTCCGTGCTTGAACCAATTTGCCTGCTGTATGGTTATACGGGGAATAAAAAATACTTTGATTTTGCAAAAGAAATAGTAAGGCAGTGGGAAACGCCTCAAGGCCCTCAACTGATCAGCAAATCAAATATAAATGTAAGTGCACGTTTCCCAAAACCTGCTGTATGGTATAGTTATGAACAGGGGCAAAAAGCCTATGAAATGATGTCGTGCTATGAAGGGCTGCTGGAGCTTTACCGGTTAACCGGCAATGAAACCTATAAAACAGCAGTTGAAAATACCTGGGAAAATATCCGTGCTACGGAAATCAATATAGTAGGTTCAGGGGTGTCTACGGAAATGTGGTTTGGCGGGCGATCAGTTCAAAACTGCCCGGTAAATCATTACCAGGAAACGTGCGTAACGGTAACCTGGCTCAAACTTTCCGGGCAGTTACTCCGGCTTACCGGGGAAGCAAAATATGCTGATGAGGTAGAAAAAACCTATTATAATGCTTTATTGGGTTCAATGAGCGCAGCTGGCGCGGTTTGGGCAAAATATACGCCGTTAAATGGTCAAAGGTTGCCTGGAAGCGAACAGTGCGGCATGGGGTTGAACTGTTGCGAGGCCAACGGGCCAAGGGGATTGTTTAATATACCAATGCATATTATAATGGAAAGAAACGAAGGTTTCCAAGTTAATTATTTTGCTGACGGCGATTATGTGCTGAAAAGCCCGCAAGGGCAAAAAATTACAGTTTACCAGCATACTGATTACCCACAATCAGGCATCATAAATATGGCCTTAGCTATAAATAAACCCGAAGAAATGCAAATAAGCATACGTGTACCTGGCTGGAGCAAGGTAACAAAGCTAACAGTTAACGGAACAGCTGTTAACGACTTGCAGCCCGGACAATACGCTAAAGTTAAACGTACCTGGAAAACAGGAGATAAGATATCAATTGAACTGGATTTCAGGGGCAGGGTAGTTGAGATTGAAACCAATCCCCGTAGTGCGGCCATTATAAGGGGGCCGATTGTTTTAGCCAGGGATTCAAGGTTTGAAGGCATTGGTATCGATGCTATCATGAAGCCTGTGGCCGACAGGCAAGGTTATATTGAGCTCACCAAAATACCTGGTGATAACGAAGATACTTTCATGCTTTTTAAAGCAAATTTTATTCCAGAATCGTACACTGAGAACCCTGCAAAGCCTGTCAGTATAACGCTTTGCGATTACGCCTCCGCAGGAAACGGCCGGGTACACTCTTTTTATAAAGTATGGATACCCCAGGTGATTGATCCAGGCATTATGGCGCCGTAAGATTGCTTTTAGTATATTTGAATTAACCAATTATTTCATAAACATACAGGTTTACAGCAAACCTGGTATTTTTCTTTTATTGTATTAAGCGATGTTAAACCTATCAGTGATCCTGGAAGACAGCGCCAGGCGGTATCCGGCAAAATCTGCCTTTACGTTTATGGATACCACCTTTTCTTACAAGCAAATTAATGAGGCGGCCAACAGGGTAGCAAACGGATTAAGGGCTATTGGTATTAATATAGGCGATAAAGTGGCTTTAAGCTGCCCCAATTTGCCTTATTTTCCGATTATTTACTTTGGCATTATTAAAGTTGGGGCAATTGTTGTGCCGTTGAACGTATTGCTAAAAAAAGATGAAATTGAGTATCATCTCAGCGACAGTGATGCCAAAGCCTATTTTTGTTTTGCAGGTATGCCTGATTTTCCTTTAGGCGAAATCGGGTATGCCGCATTTTCGGCGGTGAAAGAATGCCGTCACTTTTTTATGATCACGCCAAAGCCGGGGATGTCCTCAACCATTGAAGGTACGCAAACTTTGAGCGACCTGATGGCGGAACAATCACCGGCGTTTGAAATGCATCAAAGTAATGCTGAAGACACCTGTGTCATAATTTATACTTCGGGTACCACGGGCAAGCCGAAAGGAGCGGAGCTTACTCATTCAAATTTACTGTTAAACGCTGTCGGGATATGTGACCTGATGGAAAATGATGCTGATGATGTCGGACTTATTGTTTTGCCTTTGTTCCATATTTTTGGAATGACAGTTATGATGAATGCAGGTATTTACAAAGGCCGTTCGGGTATTTTGTTAACCCGTTTTGATGCGGAAACAATATTTGACATGATGCAAAAACATAAGGTAACCGTTTTTGCCGGCGTGCCTACCATGTACTGGGGTTTATTGAACTATACCAACCCGAAATTCGACTATGAAAGCATTGCCAAAACCTTAAAGCTATGCTGTTCTGGCGGTGCATCCTTGCCGGTAAAGGTGCTTGAGGATTTTGAAAAAAGGTTTAATGTGCCCATTCTCGAAGGTTACGGCATGTCCGAAGGTTCACCTGTAGTTACTTTTAATCTGCTGAATGCGGTCCGGAAGCCAGGCTCAATAGGCAAACAATTCTGGGGTGTTGAAGTAAAACTGGTGGATGCTGATGGTGCGGAGGTGCCGGTCGGGGAAAAAGGGGAACTGCTTTACCGGGGGCATAACGTAATGAAAGGTTATTATAAAAAGCCGGAAGAAACAGCAATGGCCCTGAAAAACGGCTGGATGCATTCCGGTGATATTGCCATTAAAGATGAAGACGGTTATTTCTTTATTGTTGACCGGACTAAAGATATGATCAGCAGGGGCGGAATGAAAGTTTACCCGCGCGAAGTGGAGGAGCTGATGATAAAACACGAAGATGTGTCACTGGTTGCTGTGATTGGTATTCCGCACGAAGAAATGGGAGAGGAGGTAAAAGCCTTTGTTGTATTGAAAGAGGGCCATTCCGTCTCAGAAATCGACCTGATAGCCTGGACAAAGGAACGTATTGCATCCTATAAATACCCACGCTGCATTGAATTTATAGCCGCTTTACCGATGAATGCCACGGGGAAAATATTAAAAAGAGAGTTGAGAAAATGAAAGGGGAATTGCGGGATTTATAGTGCCATGATAATCTTAAAAAATATACTGCAAAGGTTTTCTGATTTAGTAAATCGGGTTCCTTGGCTATAAGCTCCTTTATATCCAATAGATAGGGTAGCCGGCCAATAGCTGTTCCTGAATAGTTTCGCCCGGACAGGATGTTTTCGTCCTGATTCATACTAAAAGAATATGAGTTAAAAAGTGACCAATATCACATTTTAACGTGAAATTAGTTACCTTTACAATATCACCAATATTGATATTTGCGGCACGGCCTAAAGCGGTCGTGCCGACATGGAAAACATAATGGAAAATGCCGCCTTACTAAAAGCAATTATCGAAAACGCGATAGATGGCATTATTACTATTGATGACCACGGGAAAGTTGAAACGATAAACCCCTCAGCATGTAAACTATTCGGGTATCCGCCCGAAGCCGTGATCGGAAACAACATTGCCATGTTGATGCCTTCACCATACAGGGAACAGCACGACGGATACATCAACCGTTATCAGCAAACTAATGAACCTCATATTATTGGGATTGGCCGCGAGGTTACTGGTTTGAGAAAAAATGGCGAAACCTTCCCTTTCAGGTTAGCTGTTAGCGAAGTGCAATTTTCAGGACGAAAAATATATAATGGCTTTATTCATGACCTAAGCAGGGAAAAAGCAGCCGAAGACAAGCTCAAAGGCTATGCCGTTCATCTGGAAGAAGAGGTGGAAAAACGAACGCAATCTTTAAAAGACCTTGTGGATGCCCTGCAGCAGGCCAAAGAAGAGGTAAGCCTTTCACTTGAAAAGGAAAAAGAACTTGGTCAGTTAAAAAGCCGTTTTGTTTCGATGGCCTCGCATGAATTCCGGACGCCATTAAGCGCAATTCAATTATCCGCTTCACTGGTCGATAAATATGCAGGGGGGGCTGAAAGCCCTAATATCAGCAAACATGTTGGGAAAATAAAAAATGCTGTTGGTAACCTGAACACAATTTTAAATGACTTCCTGTCACTCGAAAAACTGGAGGCCGGGAAGGTTGAGCCGACATTCACCCGGTTTGACCTCGTAAAACTGTCTGAAGAAATTACTGAAGAAATGCAGGTAGTAGCTAAACAAAATCAAAGCATTATCTACCAGCATACCGGAACAAGCAGTATGATCAATCTGGATCAAAATCTGTTGAAAAACTGTATCTTTAACCTTGTTTCAAATGCAATAAAATACTCAGGGGAAAACACCTTTATTGAATTTAATACAGAAATTGATAACAAAAACTGTATTATTACAATAAAAGATAATGGCATAGGTATTCCTGAAACCGATCAGAAACATTTATTTGAAGCATTTTTCAGGGCGCATAATACAGGCAATATACCGGGGACCGGTTTGGGCCTTAATATTGTAGCCCGTTATACCAACCTGATGAATGGAAAGGTTGATTTTGAGAGCAGTGTAAACCATGGTACAATATTTATAATTTCATTTCCGATAACATGACTAAAAAAGTATTGATTATTGAGGATAACAATGATATCCGCGAAAACATAGTTGAAATACTTGAACTGGCCGGCTATACTGTTTTTGCCGCCAATAATGGGAAAACAGGCGTTGACCTGGCCATAAAAAATACGCCGGACATTATCCTGTGCGATATTATGATGCCCGAACTTGATGGTTATGGTGTATTGTATATGCTGAATAAATATCCCGAAACGTCAGCGGTGCCCTTTATTTTTTTAACAGCCAAATCAGAGCGGGTTGATTTAAGAAAAGGCATGGAAATGGGCGCCGATGATTACCTGACCAAGCCCTTTGATGATCTTGAGCTTTTAAACTCAATTGAAAGCCGGTTGAAGAAAAAGGAACTGCAACAGAATTTTTACAGCAGGTCGCTTGATCAGTTAACTAACCTGGTATCAAAAAACGACGGCCTGGCCGAATTAAAGAAAACAATACTGGAGCGTAAAAGCAGGCAGTTTAAAAAGAACCAGGTTATTTATTATGAAGGAGATAAAGGCCATGGCCTTTATCTGGTGATAAGCGGAAAAGCTAAAACAGTAAAACTGGCTGAAGACGGGCGTGAATTAATGACCGGGATTTATTCAACCGATGATTATCTCGGGATAAATTCGATGCTGGCGAATGAAGCCTATACAGACACGGCAACAGCACTTGAAGACAGTATGCTGTGCCTGATTCCGAAAGAGCAGTTTGAACGGCTGATGAATTTATATCCCGATGTTGCTAAAAAGTTTATTAAACTGCTTTCCAATGACATCCGTGAGAAGGAAGAACAGTTATTACAACTGGCATATCACTCTGTACGGAAAAGAATGGCCGAGGCTTTGCTTCGTCTGAACAGGCAGTATAAAGACGACGATAATATTAAAATAACCCGTGAAGATATGGCTGCGATGGCCGGGATGGCTACCGAAACAGTCAGCCGGACGCTGTCAGATTTTAAGGATGAGGGACTGATAGATAAAAAGGGAAGTATCATCACAATACTTGACCTTGCACGGCTGACAAAAATGAAAAACTGATCTATATCATTTTTCTGTCTGATTCTGCTCACAAATTTTATATGTTGCTGCTGCTATTTTTGTGAATATCAAATAAATTGCGGATGAAAGCGGTTGCATATAGCATAAAGCCTTATGAAAAAGAGTATTTAGCGAAAGCTAATCAAAAAAAGCATGATATTACACTGATTTCTAATCCGTTAAGTATCGAAACGGTGATATTTTCCGAGGGAAAGGATTCAGTTATCGTATCGCCAAATGATTGTGTGTCCGCTGATGTAATTAAAAAGCTGGCCGGGTATGGTATAAAATATATTGTTACCCGCTCAACCGGCACTGATCATATTGATGAGGGAGCCGCAGAAAAATACGGTATTAAATTATCCAATGTTCCTTCTTATTCTCCACAGGCTACGGCTGAACATGCTGTTGCGATGGCTTTCGCACTCGACCGGAAACTGGTAATGGCAGACAGGCATAGTCATGTTTTTGATTTTAGAAATGATAATCTGATCGGTTTTAACTTTTTTGGGAAAACTGTTGGCGTCATCGGTCTCGGCAACACAGGTCAGGCTGTTGCCCGTATATTTAATGGTATAGGTTGTAAAATATTAGGATATGACGTGAGTTTTCCTGAACATACGGCATATATACAACAAAGTTCCTTAGAAGATCTGCTTACGTTTTCAGATATTATTTCATTGCATGTACCCCTAACAGATGCAACCAGGCATATTATTCATAGAGATACTTTGGACCAAATGAAAAATGGTGTTATGCTCATCAATACTTCAAGGGGGGCCTTAATAAATACAAAGCACCTGGTAGAAGCCCTGCAAAACGGGAAAATCGGATACCTGGGGCTTGATGTGTATGAATATGAGAAAGGCTTGTTTTTTGAAAGCCATGAATCTGAAGGCACAAAGGATACCCTGATTAAAGAATTATTGCTGTTCCCGAATGTACTTATAACCCCTCACCAGGCCTACCTGACCAGGGAATCGCTACAGGAAATTGCATTTCAGACCGTCAAAAATCTTGACCAGTGGCAAATGAATAAATATTTGGGAAATGATAATATATTTGCCGACGGGTATAAGAGAATTGATGTGAATCAAACGTTAAACGATAAATAGAAATGTTAACTGAGAAAAGATATTCGGACCTTGCGGAGAAGTATAATGTAGCAGCGCCAAGATACACAAGTTACCCTACGATGCCGTACTGGGACACCGCTTCATTTAATGCCGGGGCATGGGAAAAATCTATAAAACTTTCATTTGATGAGAGCAACCAAAAAGATGGTATCAGTTTGTACATTCATTTGCCCTTTTGTGAAAGCCTTTGTACCTATTGCGGCTGTAACACACGGATCACCAAAAATCACCAGGTTGAAATTCCCTATATATTAGCTGTTTTAAAAGAATGGGAGATGTACAGGGAAATGGTTGGCGAAATACCGGTCATCCGCGAAATTCACCTGGGTGGCGGTACTCCCACTTTTTTTAGCGCTGAAAATTTGAACCTGCTTATTAATGGACTGCTTGAAGGGGCTTATGTTCATCCAAAAGCTGAATTTAGTTTTGAGGCACACCCCGGCAACACAACCGTTAAGCATTTACAAACCTTATATGACCTTGGGTTCAGGCGGCTTAGTCTTGGCATACAGGACTTTGACCCTAAAGTACAATTCATAATTAACCGCCATCAAAGTTTTGAACAGGTACAAATGGTAACAGAGGCTGCCCGTGAAATTGGTTATACCTCTATTAACTATGACCTGATTTACGGCCTGCCGCTGCAAACACTTGAGGGATTGGCAAGTACATTATTACAAGTTGCGGAGCTAATGCCAGATAGGATCGCCTTTTACAGTTACGCGCATGTTCCATGGATTAAGCCCGGCCAAAGGAAATTTACCGAATTGGACTTGCCTGATCCGCAGGCTAAAAGCCAATTGTACGAAGCAGGCAGAAGCCTCCTGAAAAACTATGGTTATATTGAAGTGGGAATGGATCATTTCGCTTTGCCCGCCGATGGCCTTTGCCTGGCCGAACACAGCGGAGAACTGCACCGCAATTTTATGGGATACACACATCAGCATACGCAATTGATGATAGGGCTGGGGGTATCTTCAATAAGCGACTCATGGTATGCTTTTGCCCAGAATGTTAAAGTGGTTGAGGATTACCTTGACCTGATAAATAAAGGTGAACTCCCGGTTTTTAAAGGGCACGTTTTAACAGACGAAGACCTGGTGATCCGTAAGCACATCCTGAATATTATGTGCAAAGGGGGCACTACCTGGAGCCACAATACTGACCAATTCCCTTCACTGCCGGATGCGCTGGAACGATTAAAGCCACTGGCTGATGATGGTTTAATTGAACTAAATTCAAATGGGTTAAAAGTAACGCCTTTGGGAAAGCGTTTCCTTCGTAATATATGTATGACACTGGATGCCCGGCTTTGGGCCGATAAGCCTGCAACCCAGTTATTTAGCATGTCGATATGAACGGCTTTGGGTTATAAATATTTTTCTTGAAAGTAAATACTATCGCTGTAACAATATCGCGTTATTAACGTCAAAACAAATAAAAGCAGCCGGATGGAAATTTTTGTTTTAATTATAGTATTACACGGACTTATATTTGGTGTAGCCTGCTATTTTATTGGGGGTCAACGGGAAATCGGCGCATTGGCGGGGGGCTTCCTCGGCTTGGTACTTGGCATTATCGGCCTGATTATCGTTCTTGTCTCCCCAAGAAAAGAATCAGTACCTTTTCAATTACAAAAGTATAAAGTACTGTTTGATAATGGGATGATTTCAGAAACGGAATATAACCACCTTAAGGGGAAACTTATTGAACAGATGTAAGGGGTAATTTACATCAGTTACATCCAAAAGAAATTTGGTTAACCCTTAATTGAGCTTTCTTAAGTTTGTCATTCGGTTCTGGTGGATTTAAAATTGCACTTAAAAATATTTTTTTATCTTCCAATGTACTTAGTATCACATTGTTGTCAGTGATAATTTTACAGGCTTCCATAATATTACTTTTCTTAAATTCTAATTTTAAATTATTACTCTACTACAAATGTACGTGTGGTTTACGTACAATAAAAATTTAATATTGATTTTTTAATACCCCCTTTAACTTAATTTTTGCTCCATTCCCGCTACCTGCAAATAGCCGTGCCGGGCACATATTTTGCCGGGCTTAAATAAGGGATATTCAACTGAAGGCCGCGTAGTAAAAACCAGCAGCCCAGACAAACCATAAAGTAGGGGATGAATTTATTGATCTTATGGCGTAAAACGGGCCCGGCAAAACCCGAGCCTGCCGTAGCCAGCAGCATCAGCGGGAAGGTGCCAACCCCAAACCAAAACATGTATTGCGCTGCCGCTCCGGGAGAAGAAGTATTAATAGCCCCTACAAGCGCCAGGTAAACAAACCCGCAGGGCAGAAAACCGTTGAGCAGACCAACAACCAGGTGGCCCGCGCGGTGCCGCAGTGCGTAACTTAATAAGCGGTTAACAGGCGATAAAAGTGATGAGAAAAATTTGTTTCCGGCGAGGCTGATATTAAATATCCTTGAGAAACCGGCCAATAAAATAAGCAGGCCGCTTAAAATACTTACACCCTGCTGCAATCCGTATAGCCATAATTGCTTGCCCGCAAAACCTATGATCAAGCCTAAAAAAGTGTAGGTAACAATGCGGCCTGCATTATACATTGTTTTATCAGAAACAACAGCCAGCCAGTTATTTTTGAGGGAGGGAACAGCAAATGCCAGGGGGCCGCACATGCCAACACAATGCACGCTACCAAACAAACCAATAAAAAATGCTATTTCGTTATTGTTCATTTAATATAAACTTCCCTGTGGTACAGGTAAGCCTTGTGATTGCTTTGCCAATCCATTACAAGCTGCCATTCGCCAAGGGGTACTGTTTTTAAAGAAATATTAATTTCTTTTCCTGAAAGCTTGAATGCTTTGTCTAACGATGTGTCAGACGGGCGCAGAAATTTAATACTCCCGTTAACAGCTTGGGCAAATGTCAAATGCATATTTTGGTTTGCTATCTGAAGCGATGGCGTTAAATGATCGGTAAACACTTGTTTCTCCCTGTTATAATCATGATCAAAGTTCAGGCCATCTTCGTAGTAATGATGATCATAGTCATCAACCGGGGCCATAAACATATAAAGGCACATACCGCCTATAAAGAGTACAAAAACGGCCAAAATCACGATAATTCCTTTTCCCCAGTTCATAGTTTAATTATTTATTGGTCCAACAAAAGATGTAGTAACGCTTTGTATAATTTTATTATCCCTGATCAGCTGTAAATGAACATCGATATCCGGTTTGTGTATTTCTGATGCAGGCATTATCAAAAAGAACATTGTTTTTACTGACCCGCCGACACTGATTGGCCCCGGCGCCTGTATGTATTTTACTTTAACGTCAGGGTTATCAGATCTTAGTATAATAGTACAACTTTTATTTGTTTTATTTATGATCTCAGCATTATAAATATTGCTGATATAACCGCCGGCCTGTTTCTGGTATAACAAACCAGGGCTGCGCATAACCGTAATATCCATATCGCTGCGGCTGAATATAAAGAAACCTAACACGCCCGTCAGTAACAGGATGACAGCGCTATAGGCCATCATTCTTCCCGTAAACGAGGGCTTCTCCCGGGCATGGATCATATTTTCCGAGAAAAACCCAATCAGTCTGCGCGGTTTATGGATTTTATCCATTACTTCGTCGCAAACGTCAATACAGGCGGTACAGTTGGTACATTCCAGTTGTGTTCCCTGGCGGATATCAATCCCGGTCGGGCAAACTTCAACGCATAAGCTGCAATCCACACAATCCCCTTTATCGTCCTGCGAAATTGCTTTTTTATCTATTTTCCCGCGCGGCTCACCCCTTACGTCGTTATAAGCGACCACCAGGGTATGCTGGTCAGTCATTACGCCCTGTAACCTGCCATAAGGGCAAAATAAAGTACAAACCTGTTCACGTATCCTGCTATAAACCGTGTAAAATGCAGCGGCAAATCCCGAAATAAGCAGGAGGCCCAGCCAGTGTTCGCTAACCGGGTCGGTAATTATTTTTATCAGACTATCGCTCCCGATAATATAGGCAAGGAATATATTTGAGATCAGAAAAGAAATGAAAAGGAAAACAACCGTTTTAATGGTCTTTTTTATTATTTTTTCCCTTGTCCACGGACCGGCGTCCAGTTTTTTACGTTTATGGGCGTCACCCTCAATCCATTCCTCTATCTTCCTGAAAACCATTTCCATAAAAATAGTTTGCGGGCATATCCACCCGCAAAATATCCTGCCGAAAGCAATCGTGAATAGTACAATGCAAACTAAAAACACCAGCGAGGCCAGCATGAACAGGAAAATGTCCTGCGGCCAGAAAACCTGGCCAAACAGAACAAATTGCCTGTCAATAAAATTCAACAGCAGCAGTGGCTGTCCGTTTATCCTTATAAAAGGACCCGAAAAAAGAAAGATAAGAAAAACATAGCTTATCCGGCTGCGCCATTTATAAAAGGTTCCTTTCCGGATAAGCGGATATATCCACTTTCTCTTCCCATCATTATTTCCCTCCAGTAATCCGTCCATGCCCTTTATTGTCTTTTTTACACGTACTTTTTGTCTATCCGTGTTTTATAATTCCTTGGTACCCTGCGGTGCTTTTGGATTTGGCGGATTTGTGCCATGCAACGACTTTACATAGTTAGCAACATCCGATATTTGCTTTGGTGAAAGCAGCTTTTCCCAGGTTGGCATGGCTTTAGCCGGAACGCCATATTTGATGCTTTTAAACAAATCACCGATTTTGCTGCCATGTAACCAATAATCATCTGTCAGGTTCGGGCCAATCATCCCCTGCCCCTGTGCACCATGGCATGCCAGGCAATTCGCCATAAAAACTGTTTTTCCTGCGGCAAGCACTACAGGATCGCGGGTTAGTTTTACCGTGTTTTCGTCAACCATGTTGCCGGCTTTACTTAAATAGGCTTTATTAGCTACTGCTGCTTGTGCAACCTCATTTTTGTATTCGTCATACTGCAATGGAGCTATATTGAACACATGGTATATCAGCAAATAACACACCGCGAAAGTTATGGTGGCATAAAACAGGTACATGAACCATGCCGGGGCTGGGTTATCAAGCTCCTGGATGCCATCATACTCATGCTCAATTAAAAGATCTTTCTCCTGCGACAAAGGTTTTAAGGAAAGCAGTTTCAGCCAAACATTGTTTTCCGATTTTTTCGCCTTAACCGGTTTCAACTCACTTACAATTTGTTCATCAGAATAACCTTCTGATTTTAAAATGATCTTTGTGAGAACCTTAATCGACCTGAGTATAACCAGCATGGCAATAATGAACAGCAGCATCAATGCTACAATTGCACCATACCCAATATAATTTTGCTGGGTACCGGTAAGCAGGCTGTGATCATCCTCGGCGAATGCCGGTTGAATTGCGGCAATTAAAAACAATGATAATATTATTCGTAAGTATTTCATAGCGGTAACGATTTAGAGGTATTTAACGTACTGTCTTCTAAAGGAAGATCACTCATATAGTCTGCATGCTGCTTTTTAAGCCGTATGACCAGGACCGCCACGACGATAAAGAATACGAGGAAGATCCCGAGGGAGGAGATCAGGTACACCTGCTCTCCTTTTATATTTTCTGTGAACTGTTTAAACATGATCTTAATTATTTGTTGGCTGTTTTGTTAGCTTTTATGTCCATTCCTAAACGTTGCAGGTAAGCAGTAATAGCGATGATCTCTTTAGTGCTTTTTACTTTAATATTGTTAGCAGCAAGGTTGTCAGCTATGCCTTTTGCTTCTATATTCAAATCGTGGTTGGCTATTTTCTCATAGCCGGGAGCATAAGGAACGCCAATTTTGCGCATCGCGTTGATCTTGGCTGCGGTTGTAGTTGTGTCGAGGTCCTGGATAAGGAGCCATCCGTAATTAGGCATGATACTTCCCGGCGACATCAGGCGCGGGTTCATCAGGTGGTTATAATGCCAGGCATTGCTATACTTTCCGCCTTCACGGGCCAGATCGGGGCCTGTCCGTTTAGAACCCCAAAGAAAAGGGTGATCATAAACAAACTCCCCTGCCTTGCTGTATTCGCCATAACGTTCGGTTTCGGACCTGAAAGGCCTTATCGTTTGCGAGTGGCAGTTGGAACAGCCTTCCCTTATGTACAGGTCCCGTCCCTGCAACTCAAGCGGCGTGTATGGCTTCACACTTGCGATAGTAGGGATATTTGACGATATGGTTAAAGTTGGGATCAACTCAACGAAAGAGCCGACCAATATCACGAGGAGAGCCACTACAAGGAACAGCATAGGCTTGCGCTCCAGCCTGCGGTGCCAGGCGCTTTCCCTTGCAATGGTATTTGCAGGTGCAAGCGGCATGGCCTGTGCGGCTTCATTTGAAACCAAACTGCCTTTTAACATGGTTTTGGCAAGGTTATAAGCCATAACAATTACCCCAAGTAAATACATCCCGCCGCCTATTGAGCGCATGATATACATTGGTATTATGCGCAATACGGTTTCAAGGAAGCTGGGGTATTTAAGTATCCCGTCCGGGTTAAATTCTTTCAGCATCAGCCCCTGGGTAAACCCTGCCCAATAAATGGGTATTACATAGAATAAGATCCCCAGCGTGCCTATCCAGAAATGGAACGAGGCCAGCTTTTTTGAAAAGAGCTCGGTTTTATAGATGCGCGGTATTACCCAGTATAAAATGGCAAAGGTTAAGAAACCGTTCCAGCCAAGGGCGCCAACGTGAACGTGGGCTATGATCCAGTCGCTGAAGTGTGCAAAGGCGTTAACTTGTTTAAGGGACAACATAGGCCCTTCAAAAGTTGCCATACCATAAGCGGTTAAACCAACCACCATGAATTTTAAATTTACATCGTCACGTACCTTATCCCATGCGCCACGTAAGGTTAAAAGGCCGTTGATCATACCACCCCAGCTTGGAGCGAGCAGCATTATTGAAAATGCAACACCCAATGATTGCGCCCAGCCTGGTAGGGTGGTGTACAGTAAGTGGTGAGGGCCTGCCCATATATAAATAAATATCAGTGCCCAAAAGTGCAGGATACTTAGTTTGTACGAATAAACAGGCCTGTTAGCCATTTTTGGCAGGAAGTAATACATCATGCCGAGGTAGGGGGTAGTCAGGAAAAATGCCACAGCGTTGTGCCCATACCACCATTGTACCAATGCATCCTGAACGCCGGCATAAACCATATAGCTTTTCCAGAAAGTTACAGGTATTTCAATCGAGTTGCAGATGTGCAGCACAGCCACGGTAACAAATGTGGCTATATAAAACCAGATCGCAACATACAGGTGCCGTTCGCGCCTTTTAATGATAGTGCCAAACATATTGATACCGAAAACTACCCAAACGAGTGTTATCAAAATATCAATCGGCCATTCCAGTTCCGCATATTCATGGGAGGTTGTTAAACCCAATGGTAAAGTGATTGCCGCAGCAACAATAATAAGCTGCCATCCCCAAAAGTGGATTGTGCTTAAAACATCACTAAACATCCTGGCTTTAAGCAGGCGTTGCAGGGAATAGTAAATCCCCATAAAAATGGCGTTACCCACAAATGCGAAAATAACGGCATTGGTATGCAGCGGCCTGATACGTCCGTAGGTAGTGTACTGGATACCCAGGTTTAAAGCCGGGTGATACAACTGTATGGCTATAATTAAGCCCACCGTCATTCCCACTATCCCCCAAACTATGGTAGCTATACCAAAGTTGCGGACTATTTTGTTGTCATAGTAAAATTTTTCGGGTTGCATAAATTGTTTTGGTTATGGACATAAAAATATTTTTAAAAAATTAGCGACAGAATGATGACAATTTGCCAAAAAAGTGATCGTTATCATTTTTCGGGTGGAATTTCTTCTTCATCGTCATCCAGCAGCATGCGCATAGACGGCGTATATAGGTCATCATTTTGCCCGCTCCGCTGCGCCCAAAAAAATGCTCCTAAAAAAATCAGGGCCAGCGATACGCTGCACACAATCAGTAAATAAAGTATGCTCATATTAATTTTCTCCTTTTTGCTGCCAAATGCGTTGCCAGGCTCGTAAATGAAATTATGGTTACAGTACTTAACGGCATTAATATTGCCGCGGTCAGCGGTGATAGTTTTCCGGTTATCGCATAACTCAACCCAACCAGGTTATAGGTTAATGATATCAGGAATGAAAAATGAATGATACTCACGGTGTCTTTTGAAAAGCGGAGGAATGATGGTAATTTATTAAATGATTTACCGTCCAGTATGGCGTCGCTGCCGGGAGAAAAATTATTCACATTGTCTGTAACTGCAATACCCAAACTGCTTTGTTTAAGCGCACCCGAATCATTAAGCCCGTCGCCTATCATCATCACTTTTTCGCCTTTTTGCTGCAATGCCTGTATGAAATCGAGTTTATCTTGCGGCGACTGGTTAAAGTACATCTGTTGCCCGTCTTTAAAAAAGCCGGATAGCTCTGCGCGTTCATGATCCTGGTCGCCTGATAACAGGAATAGCTGATAGGCAGGGCTGAGCGCAGTTATTCCTTTCAAACCATCACGGTAACGATGCGCAAATGCAAAAAAACCAAGGTATTTGTTATCAATCAGCATGTGCACCCTTGTCATATTTACTGCATCATCGGCAATATTTAAAACCAATTTGCCGCTGCCCAAACGTAATTTATGCCCGTTAACAGTGGCAATTATCCCTTTTCCGGCGACCTCCATGTATTCACTTATCTTGAGTTTGTTCGTGTTGCCGAGATACTGGCAGATCATTCTGCTCAAGGGGTGCATTGAGTTGATGCAGGCACTGTAAATTAAAGCTTTTTGAGCATCGGTCAATACTGCCGCTATTTTTACACTATTATTGTCGCCGGTAGTGATTGTTCCGGTTTTATCCATAACGATGGTATCAATTTCGGCCATTTGTTCAACCACCCTCGTGTTTTTTAAGTAAAAGTGATTACGGTCAAAAATGCTGAGGGCAGCGGACATGGTGAAAGGAGTGCTCAGGGCCAGGGCGCATGGGCATGCCACTATAAGTACTGCCGTAAAAGCTGCAAATCCCCGTTTTGCATCGGAAGGCAGCCAGAAAATTAAAGCGGCAAATGCTATTGTAAGTAAAACAATGGTAAAGTATTTACTTACCTTTTCGTTAAAAGTTTGAATGCGGTTATCCTGTTTTCGGGTAAAGGCCTCGTTATTCCATAACTGGGTGAGGTAGCTTTGGGATACCGGCTTTATTACTTCCATCTCGATGGCTTCGCCGGTTTGGCGCCCGCCGGCGTAAATGATCTCGCCCAGTGTTTTACCAACAGGTACTGATTCTCCTGTTACAAAGCTAAAGTCAATCAATGCCTCCCCCTTTAATAAAATGGCGTCAGCCGGGATGATCTCGTTATTGCGAATGACCATACGGTGCCCGGTTTTTAATTGAGATAGCGGCACGGGCCTTTCGGTTGCATCCTCAATAATGTGTACCGCTACGGGGAAAAAAGAACGGTAATCCCGCTCGAAGGAAATATGATAATATGTTTTTTTCTGAACAAATTTACCTAACAACAGGAAAAAGACCAGGCCGCAAAGGGTATCGCCAAAACCCGGGCCGGTATGGGTTAGCACGTCTATAACTGTTCTTCCAAATAACACGGCAATGCCGAGTGCCAGGGGGAAGTCGATACTTAAAACTTTTGCCCGCAAATTTTGCCAGGCCGAAACAAAATACCCGCGGCCGCTGAAAAAAACTACCGGCAATGCAAATAAAATATTCAGCCAGCCGAAAAAATGCTTGAATGATTGCTCATAAACTGACAATCCGAAATATTCCGGGAAACTTAGCAGCATCACATTGCCAAAACAAAAACCTGCCACGGCAATTTGCAATACCAAATTATCCTTAGGTGCGGAGTTTTGCTTTTTGATAATATCCTGCAGGCTTATGAGCGGTTCATAACCAATGTCATCCAAAAGCTCAACCAATTGCTGCAGGCTCAGTTTATGATGGTCAAAACGTATATTAAGCTGTTTTTTCAGGAAATCTACGCGGCAGTAATGAACAGCCGGATTGATCTTGTTCAATTGCTCCAGCAACCAAAGGCAACTGCTGCAATGAATATGCGGTATATAAAAAGTAACAATGGTAACCTGCTTGTCGGTATAGTCAATCAATTCGCTAACTATCGATGGCTCGCTTAAATAGTCAAACCGTTTATCGGTACGTGTACGGGTTGCACCGGGATGCTGGTTATAATTATAATAACTGCAAAGCTTATTTTCTGACAGGATCTGGAAAACACTTTTACATCCATGGCAACAAAACTGTTTATCTTCAATCACAAAATCGCCGGAAATAACATCATCCCCGCAATGGTAACAGATAGTTTTTTCAAGAAAAGCGTTGGCCATTATTCTGATGTTGCAAAAAATATTACGTAGCAAAGCTGCTATATCGGGGATAAATAAAGAATGATAAGCAACGACTAAAAAAGTGACCTGCGTCATTTTTTTATATCTTCATAACTTAATCATTTAAGATCGGATTTTGATAGAGATCACATTTTTTTTGATAAAAATATCAGTCGGCTATGATCAGTAAAGGCAACTGGTTGTGTTTTAGCATGTTTTTGCTCTGGCTGCCCACTATAAATTTTTCAAAACTGGCGCCATGGTGATGGATCATCACTACGAGGTCAGCCTTAACAGATGCCGCAAATTCACGCAATTGGCCACCTTTGTTTTCTAATTGCAGCAGCCGTGATGTCACATTGGGATATGCTAATGTACCTTCTATAAGATTTAAACATTTTAAGGCATTATTTTCATATTCCCCGAAATGTGTTAGTATGATATGCGAATTGTTCAACCGTGCAATGCCGACTAAAAAGCTAATTGCCTCATTATAGTCTTTTTTTAGGTCATTGGCAAAAACAATATTTTTAAAGCCATCAAAAATGCAGGTTTCTGGAATGAACAGGACAGGGCAACCGGCATTATCAAGTACGCCGCAGGCATCACTGCCATAAAAAAGGTGCGATATGGTGTCGTCGCCCTTGGTCCCCATTACTATCAGGTCGATTTTTCGATCCCTTACCAGTTGATTTACGCTGCTTGCCAAATCAAGCCCCAATTCATTAAGTGAACTGATACCAGGTTCAAATGTCCCTTGTTTATGGTGTTCGATGATATAATTCTCCAGCTTTTTTAATTCGGCCAGGCTTTCATTTTTAATCATTTCATAATCTTCGTACACCCATGAACCTGATTCAGGTACATTCACCGACTGAAACTTTTCAAATGAATTAAAAAGGATAATATTTGCCTGGTTTTTTTCAGCTATCTTTAATGCATATATGGCTGCATTTTCAGCTTTTTTTGAAAAATCGGTTAAAACAAGTATAGTTTTCATCTTAATTAAAATTGCTTCTATAAAGTTCGGCTAAGCTGCCTGTCGATAAAATGATATTTGTCATATAATTTATTGATGCAAATGATTGTTTTTTCAGCTGATAAGAAAAAATTGTTTTGGGTTACACATTTGCAATTTAATGCAAAGGGATGGTTAAAGCCGGATTTTCGGTACAATAGCCGACGGGAACATACAATTATGTCGTGTTTTCAACATTACCTATCAGCATAAAAAAATTAAAGACCCTTATTCCGGAGAGCAGATCATGCTACTTTTTTAATAAAATTAAAAAGACGGGCTTCATAACAGGATTGATACAAAAACTAACATCTCTGTAAACGCCAATCGATTATATTTGACTTTTATTCCTGATAATATCAACCATTTATGAAACTATTGTTCGTGACTATTGCTATCTCTTTTTATGTTATCGTGGCTAAAGGACAATCAGGTGAGATTGGTAAAACGGAAATCACCGAATGGCAATATGGAAAAGCCGGGGCTGTTTCAATTACATACGACGACGGTTCAATAAACCAGTTTAAATATGCCTTGCCTGTTATGGAACGCCTAAAACTGCCGGCAACATTTTTTATTATTACAGGTGGCATACCCGGTTCAAAATACCATGGCAGGTTTATTGGCCGTCCGGTAAAAACCATAATTGCCGAATCGGCAACGATTCCCACAAATGCACAGAATTTTTTGGAACGTTGTTCAGCCGCCGGGTATTTGGGTTATAAAGGAACTATCAGCTACCATACTAAAGCAGCCGGTCTTTATGACGAAGGAAAGACGGCAGAAGCCTTTCAAGTGATGGACGAACTTTATCAAAAAGTACGGAACGGCGATTTTAAGCCCGGCTACCAGCCAAGCAATGAATATTTGCAGGAAAAAGGTTCAACATGGGATGATTTCAGGCGCGATGCTGCCAAAGGTTATGAGTTTGCAAGTCATTCCATCACCCATGCCGGTATGCCGGGGCTTGATTCGGCAAATATTGTTTATGAGTTGACCAAAAGCAAGGAAGAGATCAGGAACCAGATGGGTGAAAAATACACTTTTTCGTGCGAGGTGCCTTATGGTTATGAAAATGCGCGGGTGATGAGCATTGCCTATAAAATTTATCCCGCTTTACGTAACCGCATGCCCGAACCATGGTTAACAGAACTCGACAGGCCCAGCAAAAAGACCCCGGCGGTAAACGACAAAGATTATGTGCAATGGCAACGTGAAATAAATACCAGGGCTCCGATGTCATTGATGAAATCGTGGGTAGATACGGCGGTTGCACGGAAAGATACCTGGCTTGTGCTGGTTATCCACGGAGTCGACGGCCTTGGTTATGAAGCCGTATCGGACACTTTACTTAATAATTACTTTCATTATATAAAGAACAGAGGTAGCAGCCTGTGGATAGCCACTTTTGGTGACGTAACCAAATATATGCGGGAGCGGGAAAGCGTAATGTTGAAAAGTAATAAAAAGGGTTATGTTATTAGTATTAATATCACAAACCCACTCGATAAATCGATGTATAACATTCCACTAACTCTTAAAACCTACGTGCCTGCTAAATGGGAACAGGTGATTATAGACCAGGGAACCCGCGAACAAAAAATTAAACCTGCAAAAGATGCAAAAGGCAGTTACGTTATTTATCAGGTAAGTCCTAATGGGAAAAGTGTTGCACTGACTATGAATTTAAAAGGCAGTGACATGCCATGAACGACAACCATGGTCCATGGACTATGGTCTATCGACTTTTATCAAAAAAAACATTGTATCCACGCCATCAGCATAATCCCACAATGCAGGTTGCTGGCTCATGCCAAAATCAACTACCTGCGTTTTTAGTGTTAACGGCGCGGTGCTGACTATGCATTGTATTTTGTCACTATCGGCTTCAAGCAGGGTTTGGGCCGATGCCAGATCTTTATAATATCCGTAATACAACACCGCCAGAGGCAATGCCAGCCGATCGTCTTCTTTTAATAATAAAAAACCGTTGTCGAAATGTTTGTCGCTGTTTACAAGGTAAATAGATTTATTATAATCGTAATTATTATTGTATTTATGATGGTTGATAATGAGATTAAAAGACTCTATTGACTCAAAAAAGAAATTAAAGTCATATCCTTCGGGCACCAGCAATTTAGATACATTCCGGCAGCCCAGTCCGTAATAGTCGAAAATGTCATGCCCTAACGCGTTAAGTTGTTCCGGTGTTTCGGCGCCGGTCAACAAAGCTACGCTGTTGCGGTTTTTGCGGATAATATGAGGTACTTTGCCAAAATAGTACTCAAAATAGCGGGATGTATTGTTGCTGCCTGTGGCAATTACTGCATCAAAGTTTTCCAGGCGATCAACAAAACTGTATTGAGCGGCGAAGTTGTTATCAATAACGCAAAGCATATCCAAAACGTGTTTTATCAGGCGGGTATCCTGCGAGGAAGCCTTGATCAGCGCATGGTTTCCGCTAACCAGCACACACAATACATCATGAAAACCTACCAGCGGTAAATTGCCGGCTAATATTAACCCGATTCTTTTGCTGTTTTTGTCTTGCTGAACGGGATACATGTTCAGCCAAATGTTTAAATCTGCGGGGTTCAGCATCTTCCCGACGGCGTTTACCGCCTGTAAAACGCTTTCGGGGGTAAACCAGGCATTGTAGTGACGCTCGTTATTTATAATTTCTGTAAGCTGTTCGTTTGGGGCAGATAACTGCGTTCCCAGTTCAGAAAACGTGTTTATTAATACTGTTTTGTTAAATTTTGACATATATATGGTGAGTATTTAAACCCTTAAATCCTTTTTTGTTATATTTGCACCCTTGTTAATTCAAGGCAAAGTTAATTGAGAATATAAGATATTAAGAACTATGGCGATTAAAATCACCGATGAATGCATAAACTGCGGAGCTTGTGAACCTGAGTGCCCTAATAATGCGATTTATGATGCCGGCGCTGCATGGCGTTTTTCAGACGGTACAGGGTTAAAAGGGCTGATTGATTTTGGCGATGGTAATACAATAAAAGCAGAAGAGACACAGGCCGCACTTTCAGATGATATTTATTATATTGTGCCTGATAAGTGTACAGAATGTGTTGGTTTTCATGATGAACCCCAATGCGCTGCAGTTTGTCCGGTTGATTGCTGTGTAGATGATGAAGATGTGCGCGAAACTAAAGAAGAGTTACTGGCTAAAAAAGAATGGCTGCATTTGAACGGGTAATATTTTAATTTAAAATAAAAAAATAAAGTGGGGGGGATATCCCGATAGTTATCGGGATGCTTTCCTTTTTTTTTGCAAATAACTTTTTAATTTCCAATTTCGTACACAGCCATAACTTTATGGAATACGGTATTTGTAATCTTTCTATCATCCCGCTCCGGGCCGAACCTGACGACAGGAGCGAGTTGTTATCACAAGTTTTATTTGGAGAAATATTTGAAATTACCGGGTGGAAAGAAAGCTGGGTGAAAATTATTACCGCTCACGATAACTATGCCGGCTGGATTGGACGTTTGCAGTTTATTATGCTGGGCCACCTGGCTTATAAAAGATTTAAACAAACACCGCCCCCTTTAACCTACCGCCCGGTTACCCAGGCCTGGAAAATAGCCAACAACAGTATTTTATATTTGCCGATAGGCAGTTCACTGGCCTTTTTAGAAGGCACAACCTGCCATATAGGCGACGATCGTTTTGAAATTATCGGGGAAATAGGTGAAACTGAAAATATGGCCGTTGCAGCAACCTCGTTTCTTAACGTGCCCTATTTATGGGGTGGACGGACACATTTCGGTATAGATTGTTCAGGATTTACCCAGACGGTTTTTAAATTACAGGGTATAAACCTGCTGCGAGACGCCTGCCAGCAGGTTGAACAGGGCTACACCATAAATTCATTACAAGAAACAAAATTAGGCGACCTCGCTTTTTTTGATAATGCTGACGGCAAAATAACCCATGTCGGGATTTTGTTGAATAACGAAAAAATTATCCATGCTTCGGGTAAAGTGAAGATCGATTCGATTGACGGGAAGGGTATTTTCTCGGAGGAATTAAAGCGCTATACCCATAAATTAAAGACGATTAAACGGATGTTTTAATCGCCGAACCCAATATCCCAAACCAATATTTTTTTATCATCGCCTGCCGAAATAAGCTGGTCGCCATTCCAAACCACTTTATTAACAGATAGTGCATGGCTGTCAAAACCTTTTTCGCGGCTGATTACCTTATATAGTTTAAAATTATCGGCTCCCCAGATCTTTATGCTTTTATCCATGCTGGCGGTAGCAAAATAGGGCAGGGAAGGGTGGCAGTCGATGCTGTTCACTGCAAATAAATGTGCAGGGATGTTATGCACCAGGTCATAAGTATTCAGATCCCATATTTTTATTTGTGCATCACGGCCCCCTGATATTAAATAGTTGCCATCGGGCGAGTATTGCAAAGAAAAAACCGGCATCGTATGGCCGATCAGGGTTTTTATTTCAGTATAATTTTCAAGATCGTAAATTTTCACGAGGTTATCCCTGCAGCCAAAGGCAACCCATTTTTCATCGGGCGAAATGCTGATACTGCGTATGGTATCGCCCGAAACTGTTACCGAATGAAGTAAGTCAAAAGTTTTAAGGCTCCAGACAGAAACTGTTCCGTCTTCGGACGCCACCAAAAGCTCCTGTTTATGATTGCATGATTTAATATCAAAGATAGGCTTTTGATGATATTTCAGGGTGGTAATTATCGTTTGTGTAATAAAATCGAAAACCAAAACATCACCATTTCTTAATCCGGCAAATAAAAGAGGTACGCCAACCGGACAATGGATTGCGTATATAGATGCCGTAACCGGGAACATAACTTTAATGAAGGCGTTGTTTTTCAAACTCCATTCAACCAGTCCCTTGTCATTACCGCCGGTAAACAGAATGCCCGGCTTTTGCGAAAGTTCCAGCGTAAATACAGGGTTGCCGTGGCCGGTTAATTCAGCTAATTTTTTTACGGTCATTTTTTAGTTCATAGTTGATGGTTCATAGTTCATGGTTCATGGAAGCTACTATGAACCATGAACCATCAACTATGAACTACTTATGCCTTTCTTCTAAATTCTTCGCTATCATATCCAGGCTTAACCCTTTTTCCCGGAGCAAAACAAGCAGGTGAAAAACCAGGTCGGATGATTCATTGATCATGTCGGTTTCTGTTTCGGCCAGCGCTGCGATAACCGTTTCAACGGCTTCTTCGCCAACCTTTTGCGCTATTTTATTTAACCCTTTGGCACGCAATTTATTCACATACGATCCTTCTTTGGGATTAGTGTACCTGTCGGCAATTATATCTTCCAGCTGTAAAATAAAGTTTTTATTATAATCAGTATTAAAGCAGCTGCGTGAGCCGGTATGACAGGTTGGTCCGTCAGCTTTTACTTTGATAAGTAGTGTATCATTATCGCAATCGATACGCATGCTTTTTACGTGCAGAAAGTTATTGCTTGTTTCGCCCTTTGTCCATAAACTTTTTTTTGATCGGGAGAAAAAGGTAACAATATTTTCCTTTACGGTTTTATCATAAGCTTCCTGGTTCATGTAGCCAAGCATCAGCACTTCCAATGTCTGCTCATCCTGTATAACTACTGGTATTAGTCCGTCTGTTTTGTTGAAATCTATATTCATTTTATCTTTTTTATGGCCATCATGCCCGTTGTCTGTGTCCTCACAGACAACTTAATTTACGCCCCAGGTTTTACGCGGGTTGTCTGTGGAGACACAGACAACGGGGGCTTTTTTTTAAGCCCTCCCTACCGGGGAGGGTTGGGAGGGGCTATTTCCCTTACCTCAATATTATGCTGCCTCAAAACTCTTTTCAAATCAGGGATCAATATCTCACCATAATGAAAAACAGAGGCTGCCAGCGCTGCATCAACATTGCTTTTTTCAAATACATCCACAAAATCCTGAACGGAACCGGC
Source organism: Mucilaginibacter sp. UBA5151 (assembly GCA_002413785.1). Classification (GTDB taxonomy): domain Bacteria; phylum Bacteroidota; class Bacteroidia; order Sphingobacteriales; family Sphingobacteriaceae; genus Mucilaginibacter. Next base: position 14,697 of record DHXR01000079.1, on the reverse strand, counting down.
CCCGCCGGAAGCGATAACCGGGATATTCACGGAATCATTCACTAATTTTAATAATTTATTATCAAAACCACCCTTTGTACCATCATGGTCCATGGATGTTAACAGGATCTCACCGGCACCGCGGCTTTCAGCTTCCAATATCCAATCCAGCGTTTCTTTTTCAGTGGGTACACGGCCACCGTTCAGATGAACAATATTCTTATTGGCAATAACCCTGGTATCAACCGCGATCACCACAAACTGAACGCCGAAAGCTTTTGCCAGTTCATCAATTAAGGCCGGGTTGCGCACCGCTGCCGAGTTGACAGATATTTTATCGGCGCCGGCGTTTAATAATGCATCGGCATCAGCAATTTCGTTGATACCCCCGCCAATGGTGAACGGGATATTTATTTGCCTTGCTACTGCTTTTACCAGCTCAACCATAGTCTTTCTGCGTTCGTGTGTTGCAGTAATATCCAAAAAAACCAATTCATCAGCACCTTGCCGCGAATAATTCCAGGCAAGCTCTACCGGGTCGCCTGCATCACGCAGGTCGACAAAGTTTACGCCTTTTACGGTCCGGCCGTCTTTTACGTCTAAACAGGGAATAATACGTTTACTAAGCATGGGGGTTATTTGTCATTGTTATTTGTCTGAACCCTGATTTTCCTGATGACAGGATTTTCTTGATTACTTTGAACTAATTATAAATCATGATAATCCAAAAATCCTATAAATCATGGTTCAGACAAATAAAAGCAGTTCGCCGTTCCTCCTCGCATCTCATATTGATATTAATGACTCCAAATTCCAGTTTTTTATTTCTTCAATAGTAATACGTCCTTCATAAATGGCTTTGCCAACCACGCATGATTCTACTTTAATTGTGCTCAATTGTTCAATATCATCCATGGAACTAACGCCGCCTGAGGCAATAAGTTTAATAAAAGGGGAGTGATCAAGCAATTTTTCATAAAGCTTAATACCGGCTCCGCCAAGTTTGCCGTCTTTGTCAATATCGGTACATAAAAACCTGAAAAAACCCAATGAGAGGCATTTGTCAACGTAATCCATCAGTTTGATGGGCGAGCTTTCCATCCAGCCAGAGTATTTAATCACTTCATCAAGCACATCAATGGCAATAACAACTTTGTTTTCGCATTTATCGCGGCCGCATATTGCTTTGCTCAGGTCTTTAAGAAAAGACGGGTTAGTAAGCGCCTGGGTGCCTACAATAACCCGGTGAAAGCCGGCATCTATCAGCTCCTGAACTTTTTCGATACTGCGGACTCCGCCACCATATTGCACCTTCATTTTTGTTTTACGGATAACATCAAAAAGATACTGCTGGTTTGAGAAATCGTTCTTAGCACCATTCAAATCAATAATATGGACAAATTCGGTGCCATACGACTGGTATTTTTCAATCATTTCCTCTAAGGAAACGTCATACCCGGTTACCTGGCTGTAATCACCCTCACGCAAGCGGACAACTTTTTTATCTAAAATATCAATTGCAGGGATAATGATCATATTTTTAAAGTTTTGAGAAGTTTGTTAAAAGAGTTTCGCCATAAGCGCCGGATTTTTCGGGATGGAACTGTACGCCATAGAAATTATCCCGCCAGATAGAGGCCGAAAACTTATTATTATAGGTTGTTGACGATAAAGTATATTCAATATTATACTCAATAAAGTATGAATGTACAAAGTAAAAATGTGATCCGTCAGGAATATTTTCAAAAAGTGCATTTTCTTTTTCAGGATACACCCTGTTCCACCCGGTATGCGGCACCTTATATTCGGTACTTGCGGCAAATTTCAGGGTATTGATCGGGAAAATATCCAGGAGTTTTGAGTCGCCTTCTTCGGAGTGGGAAGTTAGCAATTGCATCCCTACGCAAATGCCCAGCGTAGGTTTGGTAAGTGCTTTTATTTTGGGCACCAACCCTGTTTGTTCCAGTTTAGCCATAGCGGCGCCCGCATGGCCAACTCCAGGAATAATGTAACGATCGAACTGCTCAAAATCTTCTTCGTTATTAATCATCCCATAGGGAATCCCCAACCGCTCTAAAGCAGCAGTCAAAGAAAATATATTCCCGGCGCCGTATGTTATTATTCCTATCATTAATATTTTTCTTCAGTTTGCAGTTTTCAGTTGGCGGTTTGCAGTTTTTTGATTGCAAACTGCCAACCGCCAACTGCAAACTATTATAAAAGCCCCTTCGTGCTCGGTAATATCATATTATTCACGTCCCTTTTTACAGCCATTTTTATTGCCTTGGCAAAGGCCTTAAATATAGCTTCAATTTTATGGTGTTCGTTTTCGCCTTCGGCTTTTATATTCAGGTTGCATTTTGCCGCGTCAGAGAAGGATTTAAAAAAATGAAAAAACATCTCGGTTGGCATTTCGCCAATTTTTTCCCTTTTAAATGTTGCATCCCACACTATCCAGTTCCTGCCACCAAAATCAATAGCCGCCTGCGCCAGGCAATCGTCCATCGGCAAACAAAAACCATAGCGTTCAATTCCTTTTTTATTACCTAAAGCTGCCGCAAAAACCTCGCCAAGGGCAATGCCTGTGTCTTCGATAGTATGATGTTCGTCGATATGCAGGTCGCCCTGCGCGATAATTTCAAGGTCGATATTACCATGACGGGCTATCTGATCAAGCATGTGGTCAAAAAAATGAAGCCCGGTAGATACTTTAGCCTCACCTTTACCATCAAGGTTAATTTTTATATAAATATCAGTTTCCTTTGTGCTGCGGCGGTGTTCAACAACCCTTTGACCAAGTTTTAAAAACTCATATATTTTTTGCCAGTCGGTGGTTTCCAGCGACACGGTACTGTTTATCTTTTCTTCTTCGGCCTTTCCGCTAAACTCATGGCTTCCTAAGTTGGAGTTATCATTCAGCCAGATGGCTTTTGCCCCCAGGTTATGGGCAAGTAAAATATCATTTTTACGGTCGCCAATGGTGAACGAGCCATTCAGATCATATTTTTCGGCGTCAAAATATAGGGTAAGCAAGCCTGTTGCCGGTTTGCGGGTAGGGGCGTTTTCAGCAGGAAATGTACGATCAATACAAACATTTGAAAAAATTACGCCCTCATTCTCCAGGGTCTTCATAATAAAATTATGCACCGGCCAAAAAGTGTCCGCAGGATAGGAGGGAGTTCCCAAACCATCCTGATTGGTGACCATTACTAACTCGTAATCCAGTTCAGCCGCTATTTTGGGCAGATATAGCAAAGCGCCGGGGTAGAACTCCAGTTTGTCGAACGAGTCGATTTGTTCATCAGGCGTCTCTTTTATAATTGTGCCGTCGCGGTCAACAAACAGTATTTTTTGCAGCTTATTCATTTAAAATCTTGTAAAGTTTGTAGTAAAATTATGTTTTCATCGGGTGTGCCGACAGTTATGCGCAAGCAACCCTGGCAAAGTTCAACTTTTGAACGGTCGCGCACGATGATGCCTTTTTGAACCAAATAATTGTAAATCCCTCTTGCATCGGTGGTTTTTACGAGGATAAAGTTAGCATCGGAAGGATAAATATCCAGCACAAAATCAAAATCTTTTAAACCCAATACCAGTTTATCCCTTTGTACCAGGGTTTCTTTTATCCAGTTGTTTACCTGGTCAACATTAGCCAGCGCCTGCAGGGTAAGTTGCTGCGAAGATTCATTTATATTATAAGGCGGTTTAACTTTGTTCATCACCTCAATAATTTCTTCGCTGGCAAAGGCCATCCCGATCCGCAGGCCGGCAAGCCCCCAGGCTTTGCTGAGCGTTTGCAAAACTACCAGGTTGGCATATTCAGTTAATTCCTGGATAAATGTTTTTTGCCTGCTGAAATTAATATAGGCCTCATCAACTACCACTATCCCGCTAAAATTTGCCAGCAGCGTTTCCACATCGGCACGGTCGATGGAATTGCCGGTGGGGTTGTTAGGGGAGCAGATAAAGATCAGTTTCGTATGTTCGTCAATGGCTTCGGCAATACCATCTAAATTGAGCTGAAAGTCTGCGGTTAAAGGGATGTTCCTTGTTTCAATATCATTTATATTGGCCGAAACCTGGTACATGCCATAAGTAGGCGGTACCAAAATTACGTTATCCACACCCGGGTTGCAAAAACTGCGGAACAGTACATCAATGGCCTCATCGCTGCCGTTGCCTAAAAAAATATTTTTAATGGGTACACCCTTTATTTCGCTTAAACGCTTTTTAACCTGTATTTGCAGGGGATCGGGATAGCGGTTAAACTGCTGTTCCAATGGCGAGCCAAAGGCGTTTTCATTCGCATCCAAAAATACACTGGCCTCTCCCTGGTACTCATCGCGCGCGGAGGAGTAGGGGACAAGGTTTTTGATATTTTCTCTGAGTATGTTGTTGATATTGAACATGTTAATTGTAAGACTTGAAATCTTTTGAAAACTTCATTAATTTATCTTTCCCTGCATCAAAATATATGGTGTCATTTTTAGTATATGGTAATGGGAAATAATCGCTATCGTCAGTGTCCAAAACACCATCCATAATGAAATGGCTTTTTGTTGTCTTTTTTGCAGGATCATACTCAGCTGCTGAAATGCCAACCTTGCCTGTACTATCTTTTGGATTAATTTGCCAGTAATAGATTTTATGATTTATGACTTCAGGAGATGAAAAATAATCATCGAATTTTTCAGATAGGTTTTTTAAAGCAACTTTACTGTTATTTATAATCATTAAATATCTGCCTATATCAAGACTTAAAGCATGTTCTGATTCCCCTTCCGGATCGTTGGATCTGTTAAGAACACAGTACAGATAAAAACCTTTCGAGATAGGTTTAATACCGAAGCCTCGATCTATTGTATCTGCAACTATTCCATTTCTTTTAATAATTGCGTAAGATCCACCCATTGGACCATTTGAGTATTCGCCTGTATCAATTACTGTATAATCTTCGTTCAATTTGTAAGGTGTAATTGTAACATTCCGACTTGCCTTTTTTAAAGTATTTGAGATAGTTATAGAATTGTTTGAAATTGTATCTTTCAAAACCGACTTGTTTTTGCTTTTACATGAACACAAAACCAAGAGGCATAATATGTAAGAAGTTATTTTCATTGTTAATGCTTTTCCTAACTTAAAAATACTATTTAATTGTTCGCAGAGTCACCGCATTTTTATGCGCCTGCAAGCCTTCCAGCTCCGCCAAAATTTCGACCGTTGGCCCTATATTTTGAATCCCTTCCGGCGTTATGTACTGAAAGGTAATTTTCTTTACAAATGAATCAACCGATACCCCCGAATAAGCCCTTGCGTAAGCGCTTGTTGGTAAAGTATGGTTTGTACCTGAGGCATAGTCACCCGCGCTTTCGGGCGTTAAATTGCCAAGAAAAACTGAACCCGCGTTGATGATGTTTGGCTTCAGCTGTTGCCAGTTGGCAGTTGCAAGGATCAAATGCTCCGGCGCATATTGATTACTGAATTGCATTGCTTCATCAAGGGTGTTTGTTACTACGATGTAAGAATTATCCAGTGCTTTTTTCACGATCCCCGCACGGGGCAAAACAGGCGCCTGCTTTGCCACTTCAACCAAAACCTCATCCGCTATTTTACCTGATGTACAAACCAAAACCGACTGGCTGTCTGCACCATGTTCGGCCTGGGCCAGCAGATCGGCGGCCACATAAATCGGGTTGGCGTTTTCATCGGCGATTACCAGCACTTCGGATGGGCCGGCCGGCATATCAATAGCCGTAGTCGTTGTCGATTGTACGATAGTTTTTGCCTTGGTAACAAACTGGTTCCCCGGACCAAAGATCTTATCGACTTTAGCTATGGTTTCGGTGCCGTAAGCCATGGCCGCAATGGCCTGCGCCCCACCGGCAAGGTATATTTTATCAATGCCAAGCAGCAAAGCCACAAATGCAATAAAGGCGTTTACCTTCCCGTTTTTTTGCGGCGGCGAACAAACCACAATTTCATAACAACCCGCAATCTGCGCCGGGATGCCCAGCATTAAAAATGTGCTTGGCAATACTGCACTGCCGCCGGGGATGTACAACCCAACCTTTTCGATAGGCCTGACTTCGCGCCAGCAGGTTACGCCGGGCATAGTTTCAACCTTATCCTCGGCTTTAAGCTGGGTTTTGTGGAATTTATAAATGTTATTATAAGCAGTTTCGAGGGCCGCTTTTTGCTCAGGCAGAACGGTGGACGCAATTTCTGTCAGTTCATCCTTATCAAGGTAAAGCTTATCCAGTTCAACCTTATCAAATTTCAGGGCATAATCAATCAATGCGCTGTCCCCATGCTGCCGCACATTGGAGATCACCTCTTCAACTATCGCACGGATCTCATTCGCCGGATCAACATTGCGCTGAACCAGTTTTTGAATATCCTGCTTTGTCAGGTCCGAATAATTGTATCGCTTCATTTCAGTTTGCAGTACGCAGTTTTCAGTTTGCAGTTAAAAGTTTACGGAGAGCCAACTGCCAACTGCCCACCGCAAACTGCCAACTATAATATTATCTTCTCAATCGGCATTACCACAATGCCTTGTGCGCCGGCCTGTTTTAGCTGGCTTATCCTGTCCCAAAAATCGCGTTCGGGGATTACGGTATGTACGGCTACCCAGTTTTCTTCGGCCAAAGGTATAACCGACGGGCTTTTAACGCCCGGCAATAATTTAATAACGGCAGCTAAATTATCCCTGTGTGCGTTTAAAACCACGTATTTGGTTTCTTTTGCCCTTAATACCGATTGTACACGCTGGATCAGCTCCTTAACAAGTTCCTCGTCTTCGCTGCCTTTGCGGCCTATAAGTACCGCTTCTGACGACATTACTTCGGCAAAGGGTTTTAAGCCATTGCTTTTCAGCGTGCCGCCGGTTGATACAAGGTCGCAAATGGCATCGCTCAGGCCCAGACCGGGGGAGATCTCCACCGAACCGGAAATGGTACGAATATCAGCCTGAATATCGTTTTCTTTCAGAAATTTCCCTAAAATAGCGGGGTAGGTAGTGGCTATTGATTTGCCGTTTAATTCGGAAATATCCTTGATGTCGTAAGTATTTGGCACCGCTATTTTGAGCGAGCATTTGCCGAAGCCCAGGCGTTGCAGGTAACTTACCTCCACTTCAGTTTCCTGGATCACGTTTTCGCCAACTATGCCCAGGTCGGCAATGCCGTCCTGCACGTATTCGGGGATGTCGTCATCACGCAGAAAAAGGATTTCGAGCGGGAAGTTGGAAACAGGGGAGATAAGCGAGCTTTTATAATTTTCGAAGCTTAAGCCGCAATTTTTTAATAATTCAACAGATTTTTCGTTGAGCCGGCCAGATTTCTGGATGGCTATTTTAAGTGTTTTCACTGACTAAATTTAAAGGAATAAAATAAAGAGAATAAACGGGGTTTGTTATTTCGCGTAGAAACATACATTATCTGATCACCATACGGTGATGGTGATGACGATGAATATGATGCAATGTATAACCGTTCATTTTTTTGTGCAGTAACGCAATGTTTTGCGCCTTGATTATTTGTAAGCGCTGCAAATATAGGGAGTTGTTTTAAAAATCAAAATTAAATTGTGAGAAGTTTTGTTGCGAAGTAATTCTTCGATAATGAGTTTTTCAACAGACCTTACTTATACCTATTTTACTTTAGCCAAAATACCTTCTTTCTGTGCGGGGTGCCCAAAATCATGTTTAATATTATAATCAAGTGTCTTGGCGCTCCAGTAGCCGCAGCCTAAGAGTCGTCTTATGGTCATAATAGGGTCGTTCGGGTCGCGCCTGTCAGTTAACTGGAAGGCGGCTTTAAAACCCCGTTTGTGCAGTTCCGGCAGGCCCTTCGAGTTCCATTCGCCAAAAGGGAAAGCAAAATATTTTATTGGTTTGCCGGTAATTGCTTCCAGCTTTTTGGTGGGTTTATCAATCTGCGTTTCCCAATCCCTGCCCTTAAATTTTTTAAAATTGGAATGGTCCAGCGTGTGGCAGGCAATAATATTCCCTTCGTCCGACAGCTGTTTTATTTGTTTCCTGTCCATGTAATGTTTGTTTTTGCCAATATCTATGGTTGTTATAAAATATACACCTTTAAAGCCATATTTTATTAATTCGGGACGCGCTATCTCGAATTGATCGCCATCAGTATCGTCAAAAGTCAGCATAATTGGTTTGGCAGGCAGTGGCGTACCTTTTGTAAGGTAGTCATAAAGTTCATCGGGCAAAATGGTATGGTAGCCGCTGTCAGCCAGCATTTTTATATGCGCTTTAAAAGTTGCCGGCGGGATAATATAATCTTTATCTGCCTGCTTATCACTTGCCCGCCAGTTACGGATCTGGTGATAGCACAATACCGGGACCTGTTTACGCGCCAAAACAGCCGCGCTATTTACCGGCTGCGCCAATGAAACAAAACCAAAAAAACAAACTGATGCGAGGGCGATGATGGGTTTTAACACAAAAAAAGAATGATTTAACAAGCGTAAAAATAGATTATTTTTTTGTTGGATATAAAGGAATTTTATTGACCCCCTAAATATCCAATTTTCAAAATGTTAGTGTGTGGGAAACTTTAGTTAATAATATTGATAGCGGGTTATTATTAGTACTTAAAAAATTCGAAAGAAAGAACAATTAATAGACTATTGCTAAAATTTGAATAAAGTTTATTCATTGTAAATGAGCATTCTGAATTATTTTGTGGATAAGAGCAGGCAGATGAGCCATATCAGCAAATGCAGTTACTTCTTCCAGTAGGTGGTCTGATTTATCTTCCAATATAGGTCTGTACAATAATACTTTCATTCCTGCAGATAAGGCTGCTTGTACACCAGGATTACTGTCTTCAATAACTATGCATTGGTCAGGAGTAAAGTCCATTTCTTTTGCGGCGTGAAGAAAGACATCCGGAAAAGGCTTTCCTCTTTGTACTTGTAAGGAACTGTATACATGGGAAAAGTATTTTTTCAGTCTGGTTACTTCTAAGGAAAGCTGTATTTTTTCCGGTTCACTTCCCGATGCAACACACTTGGGATAAGAAAGAGCGGCAAGGGCCTCTTTTATATGTGGAATAGGTTGAAGCGTATTTTTAATTTCTTCATTGGTTAAAAGCGAAAGAGTTTCAACAAAATTATCGGAAACCCTTCTTTTAAAGGTTAATTCTATATGGGCAATACAATCTCTGGTTGAAATACCATGAAAATGTTTATAAGCATAGGCTTCATCTACATCAAAGCCTTCCTTCTGTAAACATTGAATAAAAGTTCTGTTGGCTAATGGCTCACTGTCTACCAAAACGCCATCGCAATCAAAAATGAGTAGAGTGTTATTATTTTTTTTCATCAAATAGTTTATCTGTTATTGCTTCTATAGTAAAAGAAGACAAATTTAGCAACCTAACAAGCATTATAAGTAAGAGAATTATTACTTTAATTCTGCAATGCATTTTTATAAAAAATATACTGGTTATTGTTTTAGATTTTTCTTCATCAATAATCCATTTTTATTTAAAACCCAAAAGTCGCAAACTTTTTTTCAATAATTATACAGGTCAAAAATATAATATAACGGCAACGTTACACATGCAATATTTTTCATTTTGTCACTTTTTAACCACGGCTCCCCCTTTCCCCCGAAGGAGTTAATTTGTTTTTCCAATAAATCCGGGGATTAAACCTGTAGTTGGCAGTATGCGATTACAGGCGCAAATACTTTAAGATTTTTTTTGCGGGCATGGGTAATATAGGTAGCTGCAACCATGATGTAATGGAAGCATACCGCTTTTACAAGCATGGTAATTGCGATTGCCCTTGCTTTATTGGTAATCAGCACCTGCTTTATCCATTCAAATAGTGTTGCACACATAGCCATCAGGTACATGAATACAGTATTGGTACACATGTCAGGGAAAGGAAGGTGGTGCAGGTTGAAATCATTGAGCATATACCGGTTAGAGTTTTCTGCATCGCCGCGCTGATTGTAAAATCCAATGACCTGTTGTTCATTTTTAATTTTATCACTGGTAATAATCCCATAGTAATCGTAAGCAGTTTCAGAGAGTATATCTATTTGCTTATCCTTTCTTTGAGTCCGCGTTATTACAGCCCGGTAGGATTGATCTCCCCCAAAAGGCTTATATTGTATGGTTGCCACCTCTTTGGACAGGTTATTGATAACGACTGTGTTCCATTGGCTTACCTGGCCGCATTGTTTACGAAGGCTTTCACAATCGGCGCGCAAAGCACTAATGCGGACAGCGCATTCTTTAAGTTTTCAAAACACCGGCTCAGCGTTTCCTTTTGTCCGTAGCGGGCTGGGGTATTGCCATTGTGGTTTTCAATGTGAACAGGTATGCGCTCAATGAAGGCTGAGTTTGGATGATACCCCTTAGTCTTCTTATAACTGCGTAGGGCATCCTGTTTCTCGTTTTCTACAACAACATTGTCAAAGTCCAGCACATAACCATGGCCCCCTGCCTTAAGCTGGCCCGTTTTTACCGCAAGGCCTACCAGGGTTTCGTTCATACCATTGGAGTAATTGAGCAAATGGGTAACTCCTTTGTCGGTTGTTTTTTTTATCGTCTTTGTTTTTAATCCCTGGCATACATACTCCACTGTATCGGGTGAGGGTATCTGATGAAAATACTGCTCCTTATATTTTTCCTTAAGCACTTGAAGATCAGAAATAAAGCTGCCTTGAACAAGGGAATTCCCCAATAAGGACAATACTACATCTGAATGGGAATACCTGGCACATACCGAACGGTAACCTAAACGTTCATCAAGGTATCCGTCTATCCCCTTATCGTTAATGGCCTTAAAAATGAAATTTAATCCGCCAAAAGCGGTAATGTTCTTGTCAGATGTTGCTACAATATACACCTTTTCGGTGTAATACACAAGCCATCAATGACTTATTTATCAAGTACTTGAGGGCTGTTTTTATATAGTCTGCGACTTTTGGGTTATACATATTTAAATAAATTTTTATTTGATGGGGTAAAAATCTTTTTTTTTGACTCTATGAACAACGATAGCAAATAGCAAAGAGAAATGGATTATGCACAATTTTCCTTCACTATGCTTAAGGGGGGGATTGATGTTCTGGTTGTTATTATAAATGCATTACCATATAACATAAATTTTAATTACTAACACTTGTCTTATGATGAAAATTCAGTTAATTGCCTCGGTGCTGTTGCCTGTTATTTTATATGCAACTCCGCATATAGGCCGCGCCCAAGCTACCTCTTCTCTTTCTCAAACACAGCAAAGTGAAACCATTCCTCTTGCCAAGGCTTTAAAAAAGGTGAGTGATGTATTTAACACACAGTTTGTGTATGAAAAATCTTTGCTGGAAGAGAAAACCACCGTTTATAAAGAGGAGATAATAAAAGGTAAGCCGGTAGAAGAAGTATTGAAAAGTATTCTTTATCCTGATCGGGCAAAAGATCGGAGCCGTAATTAAAGAATTACGATATAAAAAGTAAAAACTATTCTTCCATATTTAAACTATTATTTTTATGAAATTTAATACTCCATCCTTCGCATTAAATATTAAACACAACAAAAGAGCAGCTAATATTTTTCCTCAGTTGCTGATGTTTGTCTTTATTGTTCTTTTGAGCGGCGTTACAAATGCACAGCAGCATTCTGCTGTCTTCTCGTGGCCGGAAGGTAAACAGGCAGCAGTAAGTTTAAGTTTTGATGATGCCCGTGAGAGCCAGGTAATAGTGGGTACTAACTTACTTGATCAGTATGGCATAAAGGCTACCTTTTTTGTTCAACCTTCTTCTGTGGTAAAACGTTTGGAAGGTTGGAAAAAGGCAGTAGCAAACGGGCATGAAATCGGGAACCATTCTCTTAACCATCCTTGTACCGGTAATTTTTCTTGGTCTCGAAAAAATGCGTTAGAAGATTATACGCTTAAAAAAATGCGGACTGAGTTAATGGAATGTAATAAACGTATTGAGGAGTTGTTGCACGTAAAAGCTGAAGTTTTTGCTTATCCATGCGGACAAAAATTTGTAGGAAGAGGTAAGAACACCAAAAGCTATGTTCCACTGGTGTCAAAAATGTTTCTTTTGGGTAGGGGCTGGATGGATGAAGCCTCTAATGATCCGGCGTACTGCAACTTTGCTCAGCTAACCGGAGTGGAAATGGATGGTAAAAATTTTGATCAGATTCTCCCTCTGCTGGAAGAAGCAAAGAAAAATGGACAATGGTTGGTGCTTGCGGGCCATGAAATGGGAGATTCAGGCGAACAAACGACTCGCCTTGCCATGTTAAAACAACTTGCGGAGTATGTACAAAATCCTGCTAATGGAATATGGATTGCACCTATGGGAGCCGTTGCCAAATATATTCAAAATCAAAAGAAAGGAAAGCTATAATAATTTCAAAGAAATAGATGGCCTTACCGGATATAAATTATTATACTTCAAATTACAGAAGTTTCTATGCTGAGTAACAAATTGGTAACAGAAACAATTTATAAACTTAAATAATTGTAGTTAACATATATACTGCCAAATTCGGAATAGATAATACTGCTTCATATCATTTCTAACTTTTTTTCTTTGAATTTCATAATACCATTTCTTTTTGTTCTTTCTATTAATCGTAGTTGGTTTAATTTAAATTTTTAGGATTAGGTATTTTGTTCGCAAAGCCACGCCAAATATAACTTGTATTGAAAAAACGATATTTTTTTCTTTGTGCCCTATGCACATTTTATAGGTAGAAGGTGTAATTAAAACCCACCAGACGTTCCGAAGGAGCGTTTTGTGGGTTTTTCGAGGATTTTATACTCACAAAAAGTCCCTATGGGACTTAGGAAATAAAGTAAAACTATTGCTGTTATTGATTTTGCGAACTAAATACCTAATCATATATTTTTTTTTAAAAATATATTTTTATACGTTTTTAATCATAAATTACACAGTGTTTAATTTCGAAAAGGAACGTTGGAATTATATTGAACAAGGGGATATTGCTGCATATTCTGAAACGTATGTTTTTTACTATAAAAAATTGTATAATTATGGTAGAAAGTTTACGGACAATACTGCATTGATTGAAGATGCTATTCAAGAGGTTTTCGTAATGCTCTGGAAGGATCGGGAAAAGTTGGCTGATATTTATTCTCCTCATAGTTATATCTTTTATTCATTTCGGAATTACATATTTAAAGAAAAAAGAAAGCTGCAAAAAGTAGCTTTTCAAAGAGAAGAACAAGAATTTGCAATAGATAATGTCATAATTAATAAAGAAGCAACAGCTGAAATAAACAAGCGATTGCAGAAAGCATTAACAAGTCTCACGCCTCGCCAAAGAGAAGCTATCTTTCTTAGATTTTATGAAGCCTTATCATTTGAAGAAGTGGCGCAGGTGATGAATATTTCGGTAAAAGCTACGTATAAATTAATGGCCCGATCGTTGTTGAAATTAAAAGAGATACTGGATATTCCATTATTTTGTTATTAGCTTACTTTCTATTTTTAAAAATCAGCGTATTTTCCTGCGTTTCAATTTTTATATTTAGCGTAGTGGACAAAACAAACAACACATCCTGCATATTATCCAGCAACAATGTTCCTTCCATCTTTTTGTTTCCTATCGCAGTATCTTCAAGTATTACTTTATAGCCATAATAATCTTGAATATATTGAGCAATCTCATTTACGGATGCTTCTCTTAGAACAAGTTTTTTATTGATCCATGTAGTATTAATTGCCGCGTTAACAGATTTTAGTAAGGGGTGATTGCTGTTATCATACGCTATCATTTGCCCGGGAAGCATTGTTACAGCCGGTTGCAATCTATTATTAAACTCAATTCTGATTTTTCCTGTCTCTAATATTACTTCTGTTACTTGATCCCGTTTTTTTACATCAAAAGAAGTACCCAGTACGTTTACATTCAAGTCGTTGGTAGATACAATAAATCGTTCTGATTCTTTAATGTCATTTTCATTTTTATTGATATGCTTTACATTAAAAAATGCTTCCCCATCCAGCCAAACCTGCCGTGGCCGACTCTTTCGTACATGCTCAAAATAAGAAATGGTAGAATGGGCATTTAATACCACCAGTGAACCATCCGGCAACATAACTTTTTTTATTTCGCTATACTTTGTCGAAATGGTAGTTTTTGCATTCCAATAGGTATAATAAATAATACTTCCGGTTACGACTATAGCAATAAAAATGGCTGCTATTTTTATTATTTGCTTTAATCCTGATATAAAGATTATTTTAGCTTTCCTTTTTTTCGGTTGCTTTTCTAATGTATTTATGATCAAAAGAGTTGATGCTAATGAATTTTGCACCTGCTCCTCTGTTGGCAAATGCTCTTTAAATATTATTTGCAATAAAACATTCTTTGCTTCTTCAACCGTTTCTCTTTTTTCCGGATGTTGCAATAGCCAGTTGTTCCAAAAGCCATCTGTTTCTTTATTCGGTTTGATGAGCCAATTTTGAAAATATTCATCACATATAAAATCAGCAGATAAAAATTCTGTATAATCCATTCTCTCGTTACTTTATTTATTATATAGAGTCAGAAAAAAATGTTTTTACCCCATAGAAGTGAAAAAATAAAATTTTATAAAAAAATCAAGGCAATTTTAAGAACAATAAAAATTAAAATGACGATATTTCATTTAATACATGTGAAGGGATTTGTCTTACTGTAATTAGGGTCTGCTGAATAACC
>DHXR01000061.1 GCA_002413785.1 Mucilaginibacter sp. UBA5151 | reverse complement strand
AATTGGGATACCAAACGGATCAAACCCGGTGTGGTGGTAATAAATTCCCGGTTTTTATCATCTTTAATAATCAGTTTGCAACCCTGATACGGGTTATCTTCCAGCTCGTCATTTTCCTGCGTTAACGCCACTTCAAAGGCTGTTAACTGGTTGATGCGTGAAATCAGGTTTACCCGTTGGATGCTCCTGCGGTGTAAATCATCTACTACCTTTAAGGTGCTTTCTAAGTTCAAAACGATTTTTACGGGTTTTACTTCCGCTGTTGGTTCTTCCGCTTTTATCGCCCCTGCCTTTGGTTCTTCTTTCAATTCGGGTTTTTCGGGTTGCCCGTCAACGTGAGCGGGTTTGTTATCCACTGTAGCGGGGCTATCGCCCTTAATTTCGGCGTTGTTGGTTGCCTCAACTTTCGGAGTTTGGGCAAGTACTTGATCGTTAATTTTTTCATCTTTTGCTTCTTTGCCTGTCAGGTTCGGGCGGTTTTGAATTTTGCTTGTTGCTTCGTTTGCTTTTGCGGTTGCACCTTGTACACCGTTTGCATTTTTTTCTGCTGTTTTCATTTTTACTGATTTTAAAGGGTTAAAAAAACTTTTTTTTGTTTCCCTCTTTTCCCGAAGACTTTCCTAAAAAGCTATTTTTCAAAAGAAAAAACGGAAAAAAAGAAAGCTATAAAAAGGTGCCCGCAGCAGGCAAAAGGAAACGGAATAAGTCCCGCAGGGTGAATTGGCGAGGAACGAGCCAATTCATTATGCCGTAGTCTTTTGCGGATGTTTAAAATTTCTTCAAGCAATGCGGGCAAAACCTTAGCTGCCTTTTTCTCCGTTTCGATTGGAAAATAGCTGCTTAAAGTGTCTGATCTTTTGGCAATAAATTAAGTGCAGAGAGAAGGCAAGCGCAGCTTTGCCCGGCGTAATGCAATGTAGCGGGTAAACAAGTGAAGTCCTGAGTGATGCTCTTAATTGCATCTTCCGGCAGTTTAATAAAGCGGATGCTTTTGCAGCGCAGCGAAAATGCAGTAGCAGGATTTTTAAGCAGGCAGCCTTTTAAAATCCCTGTCAAGGA
Source organism: Mucilaginibacter sp. UBA5151 (assembly GCA_002413785.1). Classification (GTDB taxonomy): domain Bacteria; phylum Bacteroidota; class Bacteroidia; order Sphingobacteriales; family Sphingobacteriaceae; genus Mucilaginibacter. The sequence goes on along the minus strand of DHXR01000061.1, from coordinate 12,037 downwards.
TAGCAGCGGCATGTGTGACTTGTTGTCCGTGAGTAAAGTAAGCGGACATTACAAAATGTTCTTTGTAATAACTGATTATCTGGTGAATGGAAACACCATTCCATCTATTTGAACAGATGAAAACACTTTCCTCATTTATGCAGGCGGCAACTGCATGGGTGCAGCAGGGAAGAAAGCAAGTAAGAATGGAATCTGACATTCAATCCTTTGCAAGTGTAGAGGTATGCGTAGGCAACGAACCTATGTTTGAATCATCGTCACTGTCAACAAGCCTACTCAGGTTATTCAACTACGGTTGTAAGGCTTGCCCAAAATGGGAACGATTACAGGATTGATGGTTATGTCGTCCATCAATCGTTCAAACAATTGTAATCCGGTGAAGAATAGGACGCTAACCCTTAGTCAATTAAGACCATACAGATAATCGGAACAAGGTAATCTTATTAAGGCTCTGCAGTAGCAGAGGGAAGCCATCCTTATGCCTTAATAAGAAGAGATTGGGTAAAAAGCAAATGCCTTTGGGAAAGCCAAAGGATAGGCAGACGTACCCACGACGTTAATGATAGATTTAGTAAGTAGCAACTTAAGACGATGAACACGGCAATACGACCGATGTATGAATGGAACACAATTAACTGGACGAAGGTTCAGCGTAATGTTTTCAAGCTGCAAAAACGGATTTATCAGGCAAGCATGCGCGGAGATATAATATCTATGCGCAAACTACAAAAACTGTTATTGAAATCTAATGCCGCCAAGCTATTGGCGGTTAGGAAAGTAACACAGGACAATCAAGGCAAGAAAACAGCGGGTGTTGATGGTGTAAGAAAACTAACGCCGGTGCAGCGAATGAAACTTAGCAACCAAGACTTATTGGAAGCAAAGGTTAAACCAACTCGCCGAATATGGATTCCGAAACCAAACAGCGATGAAAAACGCCCTTTGGGCATACCCGTTATGAAAGACCGTGCTGCACAGGCATTGGTTAAATTAGCCCTTGAACCCGAGTGGGAAGCCAGGTTTGAACCCAATAGTTATGGATTTCGGCCTGGTCGCTCAGTCCACGATGCTATTGAAGCAATCTTTTTATCAATCAAAAGTAAGCCTAAGTATGTATTAGATGCCGATATCGAGAAATGCTTTGATAAAATCAGTCATGAAAAACTGTTAACAAAGTTAAATACCATTCCCAGCCTAAGAAGATTGATTAGGGCTTGGTTAAAAGCCGGGGTGTTAGAGGATGATGTATTTAATCAGACTGAACAAGGTACGCCGCAAGGCGGTGTGATTTCTCCATTGTTGGCTAATATTGCATTACACGGCATGGAGCAAATCGTTAAAGAGAAATTCCCTGTTCGTGGCGGCCCAATACTTATTAGATATGCTGATGACTTCTTAGTCTTTCATAAAGATCTCGCGGTTATAAATCATTGTAAGGCAGCTATAGAATTATGGCTTGCAGATATTGATTTAAACCTGAAAGAGGAAAAGACGAGAATTGCACACACCTTACTACAGGATGAACATGGCAATCGGGGATTCGACTTTTTAGGTATGCACATTGGCCAATACAATGTTGGCAAAACGCATACAGGAAAAAGCAACTATGGAAAGCCTCTCGGCTTCAAAACTTTTATTAGGCCATCGAAAAAATCTCAACAGAAACAACATAAAGCCATACAAAACATTGTACGGCGCAACCGTACAATCGAACAAGAACGCCTGATAGAACAACTTAATCCTGTCATAAGGGGATGGAGTAAATTTCATTCGACAGTTGTTTCAAAGAGGGTGTTTAGTAATATGTCACACAAGTTGTTTCAATCTTTGAGGCGATGGGCGAATCGGAGACACCCGAATAAGACCCAAACTTGGGTAAACCGCAAATACTGGCGATTGGAAACCGGTCGTTGGACATTTGCTGCTCGTAAAGGGAAGCCGCTTAGGCTCTATAGTGAAACTCCAATCATCAGACACGTCAAAGTTAAAGAGGACCGCTCACCATATGATGGTGACTGGTCTTATTGGGGCGCAAGGCTAGGTCGATACCCTACGTTATCAAACAGAAAAGCCATGCTTTTGAGGAAACAAAAAGGTCGATGTTCAATATGCAAATTGCAGTTTACGTTAGGCGATGATATGGATACCGACCATATTATTCCTTTGCATTTGGGAGGAAAAGATATATGGGCTAATGTGCAATTATTGCACGCTCATTGTCATGTCACCAAAACGAGGAAAGACAGCTTGCTTCATATAAATGATTAACGGACGAGGAGCCGTGTGAAGGGAAACTTTCATGCACGGTTCTGAAGACCAGCCGTAGAGGCGACTCTACGGCTGAGTTTAATCCTTTCCGGGAAAGATACAGCGTATAGCCTGGCCGGAGGGACAGCATCAGAACGAATAAAAATATCTTAATGCTTAAAACACCCATCATTAAGCCCTATTTTCTCTGTTAATGATGTAAAAAGCAATCATTACCCCCCCCCCTTAATTAGTATTGTTATTTCAATTCCGCACAAAAAACGAGAATGGTCGCCCGATTATTTATCCAATTGAGATAGCAATAAAAAAATTGCCAAAATACTTTTAGCAATGATAAAATTGTTATATATTTGGCAACGAAACTATTGCTAAATACGATAATTAATCAGAAATGGATAGTAATCTGGATATACTACTTAGAAACAATACTGGTAACAAAGCCAAAGCTGTGCTATTAGAAGGATTTGTCGTTAGGCTTAGCGCCTATAAAAGTGTGTTTTCCGAAATAAAACTTAGTAAAAATAACCATCCAGCAAAAAGCCATTTAATAATTGGCCAAAGAGGCGCTGGTAAGACAACTCTATTATATCGTCTTAAATATGCGATTGAAGATGATGTTGAATTGCGCCGTCATATAATACCTATAATGTTTAACGAAGAACAGTATCATATAACGGAATTACTTAACTTATGGGAGAATGTTGCTGACTGCCTTGACGAAATTGCTGGCTTTGACCACATAAGCAGCAGCGTAGAGGCTTCACTTTTTGGTGATGAGCATGATGAGGGCAGGGCATTTAAAGTCATTGAAGCAAGTTTAAAAGCCAACAAAAAAAGGGCGGTACTTTTTATTGAAAATATCGATGTGTTTCTTAAAAAAATAGGTATTGAGGAGCAATTTAGGTTTTTGGAGATATTGGAAACAACCACAGTTTTTAGTTTAATTGGTTCTGCAACAACTTACTTTGAATCAATTTCGGCTGATAGCCAGCCATTCTATAAGTTTTTTAATATTATACAGTTGAACGGGCTTAACAGGTTGGAATCTATTAAGTTACTGGTAAAATTGGGTGAACTTACCAATCAGTCCGACCAAATACATAATATACTGAACAAGAACCCAAAACGAATTGAATCGCTTAGAAGGCTGACAGGTGGCAACCCAAGAACGATGTCGTACCTCTTTCAAATATTTTTAGATAATGGTAACGGTAAAGCAATTCTCGACCTATACAAATTATTGGATGATTTGACTTTTTTATATAAGGCGGAGTTAGATCAATTATCTCCCCAACAACAAAAGGTTATTGATGTTATAGCAAGGAATTGGGATGCGATTTCGGCCAAAGAGATAGCCGCAACAACCAAAATTGACAGCAAGCACATTTCTTCGGTACTTAATGCTTTAGAAAAAAATCAAACCATTGAAATTGTTAATACCAGGATTAAAAATAATCTATACCGGATCAAGGATAGATTTTTAAACATTTGGTATCTGATGCGTTTCGGCCGTAAAAGAGATAAAGAGAACATAGTTTGGCTTGTTAGGTTTTACGATGCTTGGTGTAACAAAACTGAATTATCCGAACACGTAGCTGCTTATATAAAAAACTTAAAAACTGGTAATTATGATTCATTAGCTGCACTTGACATGGGCAATACGTTTTTATCATGTATAAACGTATCTCCCGACTTAAAATATGATTTGTGGAGAATCTCAAAATCATACCTGCCAAAAGATATGATTGAGGAATTAAAAGTATCCAGAGAAGTTTTTTACAATCGTATTAAGTCATTGGTACAACTCGGCGATTTTGATAAAGCGATAGATGCTCTAAACGAAATTGAACCTAAGGATCTGCACTACCATACTTTTGCCTATTGGGTTTATTTTAAAATGAAAGACTATAAAAAAGCCGTTGAGTTTTTACAATTGGTCTTTGAACACAAACAAGATTCAATTACCGCATTCACAATAGCTGATATTTACGATAGGCGCATAAGCGATCTAAAAAGTGCAATTGAATATTACAAAATTGCGCTTGAAAAAGGCGAATATGAAGCTGCATATCGCTTGGGGCAAATATCATTTTTTTCGCTGCATAATATCGATGATGCAATTAAATACCACACTATTGCCATTGAAAATAATTTTGAGGTTTCAATATTAGCAATGGCAAAAATTTATTTCGACGTAAAGAGATATGATGAGGCTACAGTTTTGTGCGAGTTAGCTATTGAGAAAGGTGACATAAGTGCAATGAATAACCTGGCCGGTATTAAACAAGAGCAAGGGCAAGAAGCCGAGGCTATGGAGTTGCTGACCCGTGCGGTAGAGTTGGGCGATAATTTTGCGATTACAAATCTCGCTAAGGCGCATTTGAACCCAGAGTATTATGATGAAAGTGCGGCTAAGAAATTGTTTATAAAAGCAGTAGATGTTGGCGCACCTGAATCCTATTACAATCTTGGAATGTTCTTAATTGTAACAGAGAAAGATCCGAAAGAGGGTGTGAAATATCTTAAATTAGGTATCAGCCATAAGGAAGCTGAATCTGCTCATTACCTGGCTCACTACTATCAAAAGAAAAACGCTTATGATAAGGCTGAAAAAATGTTTTTAGAAGCCTTTAATTTAGGTAGGCAAAGCGCTTTGCTTTGTTTGGCTGATAGTGCGTTCGCTTTTCAAAGAACAGACCGTAGGAAGTTTATTATTGACTTATTTCAGAAACATTACATTGATCAGCAAATAACCGGCCCCACAATATTATTAGAGTATTCGAGGATGTTGCTTTGGGACGACCAAATAGAGGACGCCATGAAATATTTAACCGAGGCGCAGCCTATGATAGAAGATGCTTTTGGGGATGACGATGAAGATTTCAAACAGCACTTAATAGGTGGCCTAACCGAATACTTTGTATTGCTTATTGCTAAAAAGAAATATGCGTTAGCAAAAGATATTTTTAACTCGGAAGTAATTAATTATAAGCAAATTCTTAAACCTGTCTATTATGCGTTAATGAACTTTATGAAAAATGAGTTTCCTAACGAGTATTTAAAAGCAGGGTCTGAATTACAGGAAACTATTGAAGAAATAATTTTTGAGATAGGTAAAATTACTGAAATTGAAAAAAGCAGTAAAAAATGATTTGTTCTTTATAAAAAAGAAAGCCCGAAGGACTTGCGATCCTAACAGGCTTAGTGTGTCAAACGTTTCAGGGGCGATTAATCACCGCTCTGACACGCTGGTATGACGTTGTTAGATTTTGTTTACGTGACAAAAGTATTAAAAGTTTACAATTTTCAAATTTTTAATCGAATTATCACAAATAAAATAGTTCATATCCTTGCTTGCCTGAAACGCGCAGTAACATCCTGATGCGATAAAGATGGAAATCCCTGAACAGCCTGCCATGGTTGCCCAGGATTCTGTAACTTAATTTAAGAAACATGGCAAGAAAAATTACAAAAAGGTTTGTCAAAATCAAATTAGAATTGACAGCCAGCTTATTGAGCTTAAAATCCGGTATTAAAGATACTGTTGATTTGAACAATTTCCAACCGTTTAAAGCTATAGTCGATGGCAGAAAGGTGGCTATCTAATGGGAACAGTCAAAAATACTATCAAAGTTTATCCGGTGGGTAACGGTGATACGTTGTTGGTTTCTTTATCTGACAATCAGCATTTAATGATCGATTGCAAGATTGATAATGATGCGGCTACTAATGATGACAAATTTGATATTAAAGAAGATTTGCTGTCGATTTTACCAAAAGACTCAGACGGACGCCACCATTTGGACACGTTTATTTTAACGCATCCAGATAATGACCATTGTGCCGGTTTCAAGGATACTTTCTTTTGTGACGATCCTGCAAATTATGATAAGGATGCCAAAGAACCTAAGGCTATTATCATTGACGAACTATGGTTTAGTAATACCCTGTTTGAACGTTTTACATGCCCGTTATCTCAGGCGGCAAAAAATTTCAAAGCCGAAGCCAAAAGACGCAAAGACTTGTTTAAAAGTAACCCGGAAAAAGCAAAATTGTCAGGTAATCGTATCATTTTGATTGACTTTAAAGATGACTGTAAAGATGAAGGGTTTGAAAGTATTATTGTAGAACCCGGAACGGCAACCAATGTCATCAACAAGGTAACCAAATCGGACTTCTCAATATTTGTTCACGGCCCTTTTAAAACGCCGACCGCAGATAGCCAGGAAAGAAACGAAACGAGTGTAATTATGCAACTTCGTTTCGGCGCGGGAAACAATGCCATGGCTGCTTTGGCTTTTGTTGCGGGTGATGCGGATTACAATCGCTTTAAGCGTTTACTGGACGAACGCGATGACGAAAGTATTGAATGGGATTTGTTTTTAGCACCGCATCATTGCTCGTGGACGTTTTTTAACATGACGCCACAGGCGGAATTTCCCGAGCCTCAGGATTCTGCAATTGAATATCTACAGCGACAACGCGGAAATGGCTTGGTGCTTGCTTCCTGTAAAGAAATCATTGACGATGACGACAACCCGCCACATCATGCAGCTAAGCAAGAATATATTGGTCAAATTGACGAGTCCGACTTTTACTGTACCGGAGACGACCCGTTAACGCCACTAATATTTGAAGCAGGCCAAAACGGATTTAAAAAATCTGAAGGTAGTAAGGCGGCATCTGCGCCTATAGTAATCAATGCTGTAACTGACCGTGCTAAAACTTATGGCTGAATTTTCTGAGCGGCTGACATTGCTCAGCAGTCAAGATGAAGCCGGGCTGTCTTTGGATATCAAAGACAGCCTTGCTTTATTGCGTAAAAAATATCCCGAGTGTAATATCAGGTGCTACAATTTTGTTACCGAAACCGAAATAGCGGTTGCTTTGGACTTAACTATTAAACGTCCAAATCGTGCGTTAGCGTTTCTTAAAAAGGAGCCTGTATTGACTACGCTAAATAAATCTGATTACCCCTTTGTTCCACCTAAAGCTTATTCCAATCGCACGGATTTCCCGGCAGAAAACACACCCCATATCAACCCAGTAAAAGAAGGTTTTCCATATTCTATCTGTTTGTTTAGAGGTGACGCAGCCGACTGGTTCGCACAACATACGATAATTGATTTTGTGGAGCGTTTGCGGACATGGATGGAAGATGCCGCCGCAAATAACTTAAATAAGCCCGATGATGATTTTGAATATACCCGGGTGGATCAGGATCAGCATGTTTTATTTTTTCCGCAACAAGAAGCAATTGACGCCATAAAAAACCATTGGATATGCAACGGCGGCCAAGCCGGCGTATTATTGACGAATTATTTGACGAAGGACAAGACACCAACCGATCCACAAAGCAGGCGAATCTTATGGTTAATCAGTATGTTCGATGAATCCATAGCTACCGCCTTAAATGAGCGTATTCTTTTAACAAAGGATCAAATAGGGGGTTTGTTGTTTTTTGGTAACGAACAAGATGTTGATGACCGGTATATTACTAAGCTACCACACGATATTGAATCCTTAATTAAATGGGCCGCATATCGTCATATCGATATCAAAAAACATCTTGATAGCTTTATAGCTTCATCGCTTAATCTACAGCAAATATTGCCCGTGACATTTGCAATTAAGCGGCCTCGAAAAGTTATCAATCATTTAAGCGAGTTGGAGTTTATTTCATTTTTTATCTTTCCATCTTTAGTCGACGGCGAAATAAAGTTTTTATCAAATTCAATCGTAGAAAGTGCCGCGCTATATCAAAAAAACTGCATCTCCCTGGCAAAGTATCTATCTGGTTATCCGGAATCAACCAGTTACAATGAAATACATTATATCGGCCTTGGTGCCGTCGGTTCGAAGGTTGCTTTACATTTTTCCCGTTCGGGGCTAATACCGAAAACGTTAATTGACCCAGACTATTCACTTCCTCATAACAACATACGTAATGGCATTATCAATTTTCCTGGAAATAAAAAAATAGATAAATTGGATGAGGATATTAAACAATTATTTTTGGGTAATATAAATGATGCCTTTGGCATTAAAAAGCTGCCACATTCTATTTTAAAAGTTGTAACTGACGAACCAGGTATTTTTGACAATGCCGATCAGTTAATCGTCGACAGTACAGCCTCATTTGGCGTTGAAAATTTCCTATCAAAAAAACTTAAACCCTCTGCTGCCAGATACGCTCGGATAGAACTGGCTGATGCCGGTGAAATTGGCTTTCTTCGTATAGAAGGAGCAAACCGCAATCCGCGTATGGACGACCTGATGATGGAAGTCTACCATTTGGCTAATAGTGAGCTTAATATCTCTAAATGGCTTATTGATAATAAAAATACCCGGCAAAATTATTCTGTACTGGATGATATTCATTTAGGTTTAAACTGTAGTTCAGATACCTTAATAATGCCGGATGACAAGGTAAGCTATCATACCGCTGCGGCAAGTATTGGCTTAAGAGCAATGATGGCCACGGATAGTCCTGACGGAATTTTACAGGTTTCGTTACTTCCAACAAAGGAAAGCCAAAACAACACAATCAGGATTAATGTAAAACCAGTTGCCATTGTGAAGGCGGCTAATCAACCTACATGGCAATTAAGACTGCGGGCTACGATACAAGAAAGATTGATTGAGGAACTCAACAAAAATAAGCCTAATGAAACCGGTGGTATATTTATTGGCAGGATTGATAAGGTCAACAAAATCATATACGTTACTAACATCATAACAGCTCCGCATGACAGTAAAAAATCGCCATACCTTTTTACGCGGGGAACAGAAGGGTTAACCCCCGCTGTGAAAGCGATACGAGAAAAAACAGGGGAAATGCTGGAATATGTTGGTGAGTGGCACACGCATCCAACCGGTAGTGCAAAGTTAAGTCCTACAGACCAACATGCCATTGCTGAAATAAGAAAAGTATTAGATCCTATTAATTACCCAACCTGTGTAACAGTGGTCAATAAGGCAAGATTACACCCTTACATATTTACTAAATATGAGTAACCAACCAAATCTTAAAAATAAAAACCTGCCTTCGTTATGGGTATTTTTTTCATTTGAGGTAGCTGTCTTGTTATCGCTTTTTTATTTCGACAACTTTTCAGCTGTCTCAGCTAATTTTCATTCTTTATTGAATATAAGGACGTCCAGCGTATTAATTTCTCCCTTGGTGCTTTTCGTCGTTAATGGTTTATTATCAAGCGATCAAAAGGCTGCATTAGTTTTCTGGAGGATTAAAAATATATTGCCGGGGTGTCGCGCTTTTTCTGTTCATGGAAAAAACGATTTTAGGGTCGATTTAAAGCGCCTTGAAAGTATTCACGGACCCTTGCCGGTCGATCCTAAAGAGCAGAACTTATTGTGGTATAAAATCTATCAGTCACAACGCAAAGATTCGCTTGTTCAAACCAGTCATCAACGTTTTCTATTAGCGCGCGACATTGTAGCAATCTCGTTCCTGTTTATTCCTTTAGTTGGCGTTCCGTTTATTTTCTTGGGTAAACAACCGCTTAACTGGTTTTACCTATGTCTGCTGATATTTCAATATCTTCTATTGATGGTGACTGCGCGAAATTACGGTTGCAGATTTGTTACTAATGTACTGGCTGGTGAGTCCCTAAAAAAAGTGGTTGCCAGGAAAAAAAGTGGTTGATAAATGTTTTTTTTATTGTTTGTAATTCAATGCTTAAGCGGTGATGGCCGTTTCCCGGTTACCACCGAGACCGGGCTATCCGCTGTATCTGCAGCGCAGGATGCCGCTGCTATCCCGTAACGGGTTTTAAGACCATATTAATGTAGCCATGTGTGCCATGCTGGTTCACTCATTACATTTGCTAAAGCTTCATTCATTCCTTCACCAGCATTCACACCGCGCAGCAAGCGTATGAAGATGGGAAGACTTTTATAAGGTCAATATTGGCTCATAATCAGCCCCTATCGGCTCTCATTGGCTCATAATTGTTTAATTTCCTGAATATAAGCCGGAAAATCCGATTCGGTTTTGACTTTGGCGTGCGCCGATTTCATTTGCTGTACATTCAGACAATTTCGGTACTACCTTCTTTAAAAAGCTGTTGCTATTAATATTGCCATTTGAGTAAAATTCACAGAGATAAGTTTAAAAAAGAAACAGGCCAAATTTGACCTGTTTCTTTTTTTTAAAATTAAACTTTCAGTTTCGCTTTACGCGACTGCTTTTTTTTTAGCAACTCCTCCGTTGGTTGCTCCCGTTGCTTTAAACTTTTAGTTGCCTTCTGTTCCGGTTGCAATATTTCTTCCCTTTTGATCTTTTTCATTTGATGATCGTAAAGATCCACTGTTTTATATTGCGGATTGGCGGCCATAAAATACTTTTGCTCGGAGCCATCACGGTCAACAGTAACCTGTTGGGCATTACCTTTTCTAAGGGAACGCATCAACTCCTCTTTGCTTTTTGGGTCATCCAATTCCTTTATACCCTTGCCGGCAATCACTTTATCTATGTCATAGCCATAGTTTTCATGGTAATGCTTGATCTTCTTATTGCCGTTATCGGTCAAATTCTTATCATCAAGTTGTAACCAGGCCTGGTACTTCTGCCCTTCCAGGTTATACAGTTGTTTATGAACTGCCCTGCCTTCCATTAAATTGAAGGCTTCTTTAGCGGTGATCCCGCTACCTTTATTGATAAAAAATGATTGGTTCACATCTTTGGCCGGATCATTCTTGTGACTAATCGTTGCATCGTATTTATTGAAGAAATACATATCCTGGTTATCGCCAGCCTTGAAATGAAGGGTATAGTCAATGGTTTTCTGGTTAAACTCAAGTTGAATACCCAGCGTAAACTCAGGTGTTTTCGTATCCATTTCTTTGTCCAGTTCACCATTTAATTTGTCGCCAAACCCCAGGTTTAGCAAGGTTTTTTTTAAGAATTCAGAATTTTGCGTATTCATAATTTACTTAGTTTTAAGAGTTAATAATTATTGTTTTTGATGCGGTTTGAAGCAAGCATCGAACTACTTACTATTTCGGGCTGACTGATAATTTTGAGGTTATCAATATCTTTTTGTTTGATTTGGAGATACAGGTGCCGGTTCCCATTACGTTCGTAGAGTTCCACATTTATTGCCTGGTCTTCCGACAAGGAAAAGCGATGGAAGCCAAACACTTTAGCGATCTCTTTGCTTTTTGTTATCGAAGTATGTTTTCTGAGGTTTGAATATATGGGGATAATTTCCTGTTCATGGCTTGCCATACGGGCAACCGTCTTTAAATCCCTGATATAAAACCTGACAAAATCTATAGCGTAAGGCAGATTAGATTTGTTGCGAATATCCAGCCTGAAAAACAATTTATTGTTGGCGAGGGATAATTTGTTTACCCAGGCTTTAATTCCACCATTCTTTTTCCGGTCAATAACATCTGACCGCCTACCGGATGCGAGCAGGGCGCCAATTTTTGCATAATTAATAACCGGCGATTTGACTACTACAATCACAGGCAGCCTTTCACCTACTTGTATTCGGCGCCCCGCCTTACCGAAGGAATATTCCACAGCAATATGGTAAATCTGATGGGTAGATTGATCCTGAACGTCCAATTTTCCGGGGCTGAAACCATCTTTTAAAGCCTTTACCGTTATCAGGCCATTTTCTTTTTGGATGACAACCATATCCGATGGTAGTTTGCTGACAATCTTAACGGACGTTTTGAAAAATAAGGCGGTTACCTTTTTCTGGCTAACATAAGCGGTATCCTGCGCGAAGGAAATTGT
>DHXR01000087.1:25364-25525 GCA_002413785.1 Mucilaginibacter sp. UBA5151 | reverse complement strand
CCCTGCAACGGATCAGCACCATCGGTAAAAGCAACCCCTATGGATAGTTTAACCGGCTGGGTGATGATGAAATAATCGGCACCCGCCTTAAATAGGTGCGTAAACCGCTCCCGGCTGATGGTTTGATTAATAACCGCAAAACGTTGTGTATAGGTAAGGGA
>DHXR01000087.1:24765-25037 GCA_002413785.1 Mucilaginibacter sp. UBA5151 | reverse complement strand
TGGTTTCAATACGTGTTTATAATTGCTGTCATAATTACCAGTATTCCATTTGATCCCATCTCCATAGTTATCAAAAGTGAATAAGAAATCGGAGGCTAAGGAGTGTTCCTTCAGCACCTGGTCGATGATATATTTCGGCGTGGTAATCAGGTAAAAATTCTGATCTCCACTATGACTACTATGGAGGGTAAAAGTTCCTTTAAGGCCAACCTGAAAATTGTTCTGCACGCTGTCCACTAAGGTATTCCGGTGGTATTCCATAATTAGCGTCG
>DHXR01000087.1:3585-24511 GCA_002413785.1 Mucilaginibacter sp. UBA5151 | reverse complement strand
TCGGTTTTTTCTTTTTGACTACGGCCATCTTTCCTGTGTCACCAGCCATGATCTCCAGATGAGCCAAAGGCATGGCAAAGCCATTCCCGGCCAGGAACAACAGGAACAAGCAAAACGCTATAGATCTGTTCATTGCCCTGCAATATCTTGTGTAACCAGATCGATAACATCCTGAACCTTGGCAGCTGCCTCTACATCAGCTGTGGCAATAGGATCTGCAGCCGAATTTTGTGCGTGAATAATTGCATTGAGCCGTACGGTGAGCTGGATATAGTTCTCGTCATTGAGCCCGATATCCGTCATATCCTGGTCGTTGTTAAGGTTCTTAGGATCGGGATGCCCATCACCACTGATGATGAGTATCGTGATTTTTACCTGGTCAGGTACAGAAAAAGTGCTAATGTCCATGAGGTTTATATTGAACATTAAAAATAAATATTTCCTGCAGGAAAACAAAGGGTGTTTTCACGGTATTTTTTAAATTCTACAATGGGGGCGATTGAGGCCTGATTCGTTTAAAGGCGTACGATAAGGACGGTAAGGTTTGTTAAAAAGATTTGTCAATGCCGGAAGGACATTAATATGGAAATCGGCGACCGCGGTGCCTATATTTACCAATAATCAGCGCATTGACTGGAAAAGTTTAGTTTTAATTTATCGGTTTTTTAAAAGTCTGTTACGGCACCTCTAATACCGTTTCACATTTCCCCTCCGACATCACAAAAAAGCTTTCGAAATGCGGCCTGCCGGGTAACTTCGCCAGTTTTTTCAGCAAGATCTGGCTATATTCCTCCATATCGCTAATGGCCACCCGTATTAAAAAATCGTAAGCACCCGACATGTGGTAACATTCTTTTACTTCTTCCAGTTTAACCGCTTCGGTCATAAAACTGGTCAGGCTTTCTTCTGTATGTTCAACAAGCTTTGCCTGGACATAACCAATAAGCCTATACCCAATCTTTTTTGCATCAAGGACGGCGGTAAAGCGTTTTCATAATTAATAATTTTTTAAATGATTAATAAATAATTACATCCTGTTTTTTGCACTATTTCAGGTGTTCAAAACGCTGATATTTTACCGGCACAATTCAATTCAAGTTAATTTTTAAACCAATTTAAAATGGCTTAATTAATTGTAGTACAGCTGGTTACAGCACTTTTGAACACCTAGTTAAAACTTAAAACAGGTAGCCGGATTGGTGTTCAGAACTGTGGCTTTCTTTGGCTTTACTGAGGGGGGAAATTAAATAGAAAACCCCCTAAATACGCTATTTAGAGGGTTTTGTGCACCCACCTGTGTGCTTCTCGAACCATTTTATGCGAGATTTAAAGATATTGTCCTCATTGTCAATATAATAAAAATTCTAAGGTCAATTTAAGACTATTTATTGAATATACAAAAATTTTCTATGACGGAATCGTGACGGTTTTAATACCAGCAAATATATTTTTCATGTCATTGATCGTGTCTGAAATAGTTAATTTTTTAAATATTATAATAATGGATTAACATATTTATTTGGCCTTCCTAATAGTGGCTTAGCGCAGATATGAAAGAGAATTTTTACATTTGGTAAAACCTTCTCCATGGATATCGATACCTTCCTTTTTAAAGACCGGTTTAAACAAATCCATCAATCCTTCCTGAAGAACGGTTGGGTAACAGTTTACGAAAGTACACACTCAGGATTGGAACACAGTGCATTGATTTACGCATGCCTGGTACACCGAAATCATTTAAAGAAATTCATGGCGGACCGTGATTGGGGCATTCGTCCTGGTAGCGAAGGTAAACCAGCTATCATCGGTTCTTTTAAGGATGGTAAGATGGTTTCGGCCTACTATGCCTTTTCGGAAAAAGGCCTGGAACCCCTAATCTTCGCCAAATTTTTTTCGCATAACAAGGAACGTTATATTGATATCACTGAGGACTTCGTCAATTATTACAAATTGTATGAAAAAGCAACTACTAAACAAGATCGCCAATATTTCTTTATCGATGAAATGGGTGAAATGGAAGAAGTCATTTCAGTGAAACCGGATCTAATTAAGTTCAAATGGAAGTTCTTGCTGGAATTTATATCGATTCGTAAAATGTGTTTATCGATAGGGTTTGATTTTATGAATATGCAAAGCGGAACGATTTCCGAAATCCAACCCTATTTACGGGACGAAAATACAATTGACTGGGAAAATAATTACAACCATCTCATCAGGCCTTGGACAATAGGCCCCGATGACCTGAACCTGCAAAGCTGGATTCATGGGAAAAGTATACTTTTAGATGATCCGGAACGTGCGACAACCTATTTCGACAAAATGTATGACGGGGATTATGAAGAATTCATGACAGGTTATGACGAACGCGGCGACCTGGTCTATACCAGTTGTAACGACGATCATCAATCATTAAAAATGACCTTTTTCAAAAAGGAAGTACTGGATAAATATTACAACGATGCACATAAATACGACGTGGACAGTTTTGGCATCAGTTGTGATTACTTTTCCCTTAAAATCGATAATAATGTCATGGAATATGTGCCGGTATTTGTTCATTATCTGAGTAGCTTACCGCACAAGGAACAGCTACACTGGAAGCATTATAATATCGAACCTACCGAAGACAAAAAAATGAGCCGACGGTATTACCAAGTAATGATCGACGGCAACTGGGCTACGGAACCATCCACACCCGATCTTTATTTTAAAACAGCCTACCTGGAATTCAATAAGAAATGGCAGCAAAAATTTGGCTGGCCCTTTTACAAGGAATTGAATGGCCTTGACCAATACCAGTTTAAGTCTCTGCATATACCAACTGGAAACAACATCAAGTCATTTTGCGACCAGATCATGAGCCTGATCAAGATCACCATTGACGGGATAAATGAAGAAAATTTGGTTAAGGGTATCTCATTGGAACCCGAAGATAAGGGTCTAACTAAGCTGGAAAAATACCTGGCATACCACAATGCTGAAATTCCGGATATGATGCAATTCCTGAGAAACTTACAAGCCTTGCGTTCCGGGCTCATGGCCCACCGTTTCAGTGCCTCTAATAAAAGCACCAGGAAAGCTATAGAATTTTTTGGTATAACAGATACAAATTACCAGGAAGTGGCAAGTGAGATGTTTATAAAGTCCGTATTTACTTTACATACCTTAGAAAAATATTTTATAGGGCCACGAAAAGAAGATGAGTAATCGCCTGTAGTGAAAAATATTAAAGAACTATTAATCTTACATACAACATATGTTTATCAAAGTTATCGAATGGCGTTATAATAATCTTTCCGGATTGGGAAATGATGCTACATTTTTTCTGGAAAAAGACAACTGGAATGATCATAGTTATTTAACGACCTATGCACTTCATCTTTCCGGCGCGTACACTCCCGATAAACAACCGGTAACGATTGGGCGCGTAAAGATATTGAAACTTGAACAAAAGGAGGATGAATACAATCTGAAGACAGGCGATGAAATTACAACACTTGGTCCCGAATACTGCTCGTTGGGACAATCTTTGGATTATTACCAGCGCATTGCAAAACTTAAGGAACCATTAAGAACTGAAATTTTAACTGCGCTCAGGGATATTGTAATATACCCGGAAAATAAAGTAGATTTTGAAGAAGAGCCCGGATTTGGAACATCATTGATGCGAAGTATTTCGGAATCAGATGACCTATTTGAACTGGGACCATTAATGGTTGAAAGAAACTTTTATGAACTTCCCTCAATTGACTTAAAGTTTGAATTTACAACACCTGGCCTTAATGAACCTTTTCATTTCGACTTTGATAGTAACAAATATGGATTCAATGAAGATTCTTTACCAAATCGTATCATAGCACTTATTGGAAGGAACGGCTCGGGAAAAAGTACTTTGTTATCCAGAATTTCAAGAATAGCTTTTGCTTCGACAACCGACCGTGAGAATGCGGTAGTAAAACAAATCGGAGAAATAAAACCCGAAGGAATAGGCTTTCCCCGGATCATCGTTTTGTCCTACAGTGCTTTTGACACTTTTCAGGTCCCAGGAATTTACAAGGTTGAAAAGGAAACTATAGCCAAGGAAATGAAAGAAGGTCTGTCCCGATATGTATTCTGCGGAATTCGTGACATTATTAAAGAACTTGAAGATAGCATCGATAAATTGAAGATAGATGATTTCGGAAGGCTGATGCCGGAGGATATATTACAAGACCGAACAGAAAATACCTATTTAAAATCAATCCGGGATTTGGCCAATGAATTTTGCAAAAATGTCAGGATCATCGAAGAATTAAATGAAACAGCCATGCTTGACCGAGTAATGGGAATATTATCCGATGAAGAATCCTTGCATTACCTAGCGGACACGGAATTTTTTGAAGCTGATGATGCGCAAAACATGGCATTCTTTATGAGATTAAGTACCGGGCACAAATTTGTTTTTCATGCTATAACCTGTATCGTCGCATTTACAGGGCCAAGGTCGCTTTTACTTTTCGATGAACCCGAAACACATCTTCACCCACCAATTTTGGCCGTATTGATGAAAGCCGTTCGTAAAGTGCTAAAAGATCGCAAGTCATTCATGGTTATCGCAACGCATTCACCTGTCGTTCTTCAGGAAACTTTGAAGCGTCATGTGTATGTAGTAAGGCGGCAAGGCGAGTTGATAACATGGAATCACCCCGATATTCAAACCTTTGGTGAAAATACCGGCTTGCTTACCTCCACTGCTTTTGGTCTATCTTCAGAGGTAAGCGATTATCACCATACACTTGATAAGGTAATAAATGCATTGACAGATAAAATTATGCCCGTGCTTACCCCGGAACAACTCTTGAAGGAAATTGAAAACACTTTCGACGGAGAACTCAGCATGCAAGCAACCGCCTATATTCTATCAAAAATCAATAACCGTCAATAATATGTGGAAGCTTCCCCAGCCGACGATTGACCAGGTCATGTCGGAACTATATACTGCAATGACCTATAAGGACGGCAAGTTAAAATATAAGTTGAGCCCGTCGGAAAAGGCAGACATTCAGGAAATATATGACGAATATGAATCAGTAAAAGGTTTAGGAAACGCGAAATTGAAAGGCCCAGCTTTCACCAAAGAAACGCTTGCCGCTATGGAGGCCAGTTACGGAGAGGTGCAGCAGGTCGGCAGATTGTCGAAATTACGGCAAAGTCTTTTGCTGAATGCCGGCACCTGTCCTTGTTGCGGCATATTACCGGCGGATGAACTTGATCACCATTTGCCGAAAGTAGACTTTAAATTATTATCCATTTATCCCAGGAACCTGGTAGCCCTTTGTCATAAATGCAATAATAAAAAACGAACAGTAGATGGCATTGATGAGAATAAAAGATTTATTCACGTTTACTATGATAATGTTCCGGTAGATGTGCAGTTTCTTTTTGCTCAAATTTTAATAAAAGGGGGCGGCCTTGTTGTAAGATATGAAGTAAAAAAGATCGCGGAGCTTAGTGAACTGCTATATAAACAAATAACATTTCAAACGGAAAGGGTAAATTTCCATGGGCGCATCGACCCGGAGGTGAATATTTATCTAAGTAGCTTTGCTGCTTCACTCCAGCTGGCCTACGAAGGGTTCGGAAAAGCAGGCGTTGAAATTACGTTAAAGAGATCGGCAGAACATGCTCAAAAAATATTCGGGCTCAATCACTGGCGAACTGTGTTATTATTCGGTCTCGCCGCCTATGGTGATTTTTGTGATGGTGGATTTTATGAACCGTTAAAATTGGTCCGGCTATAAGTTGAATAAATCTGTTGAAGCGCTGTATATTTATACGTTTACAGGGCAACCCCAAAACCAGCCCCTATTTGCTGTAAAGGCAATTTTGCAAAGTCATCAAAACTAAAAACGGCCTCAGCGGTATCGCTAAGGCCGTTTGTGCGCCAACCTGGGCTCGAACCTATCTTTGTTATCAACTGATAATCAATTACTTATGTAGAAAATCTATTTCTGGGTGGTCACTTTGGTGAACCCACTTATTGAACGCTCAAATATACGAATTAGTTATAGAAGCCTTCAATTTATATAGCGAATGATGAAATTTAATTTAAAATTTTAGATTATAACAATTTGATTATCAAATAAATAATAAGTGCAATAGCCATCATAAACAGCCAGTGATCTTTCTAAAATATAGCCGGTCTGAGGCTTTAAAAAAAGCGACTTTTTCTTGCTACGTTTTGAGCCACCTATTCCATTGATTTTTTATGTTTAATATCATTTAGGACAGTTTAAACCTGTCCTAAATGATATTAAATAGCACTATTTTTAACAGTGTTGTTTCAAGCTTTTCAAATGATCATTTACAGCATTATATAATACTCGTCTTTATGCGATTTCAAGCATAGTTACCAAGCTGTTGGATTCTTCAATGATCCATTGATTGTCCCGGATCAATTCGTTTATAATACCAAGTTGATTTTGCCTCAAAATACTGTGAAGCGCCTCCTGCCTTGATGTTTCTGATTGTCGCCATAGGCTGCGGTGTTCTGTTTCTGTAATACCCTTTCTGGGGCCGTCAGGAGTAAGTAATTCGATAGCCGGTATCTTTTCTTTAACAAGCGGGTAAATGATGTACAGGCCATCATAATCCCAATCACAAGAATAAAATATCGGCAACGCCCGGTGGTTTGCGTAGCGAAGCTTATCAACGTTCTTTCCACCGGCATACCACAGTTCAATTCCATGTAAGCGTGGCTTGTTTGGCTTAGTTAAAAAATCAACATTCTCACAAAGAACAATCATTCTGGGGTTATCAACCTCCAGCCGGTAGATATATTGCTGATCTTTTTCGTTGGAAAATTGTGCAACATCGATGATCTTTTTAAGCGCGTCAACTAAGGAGGGTTTATCATCCAAGTATTTATCATTCTTAAAGAACATCAGAGAAACACCCCGAAGTGATTCATCTGAAGATATGATCTGCGCCCGGAGTTCTTCCAACGTCCCTTCCTCGCGCCAGGATTTGATCTTCATCAATATTTCAATATCATTTTCTTCGAAGCGGCTCTGAGGTTTTAAGAGGCCGCTGTCGCTTAAAAACCCTGCATATAAATTAAATTTCTCCAAATACTTTTTGTCATAAACTTCGCGATAACTGTCAGAGGCAACCAACTTTCGCCCGTCATCGGAAATTATATTTAGAGAGTTTGTCAAAAAAGATACTTCGCCGCTTTTGAACAGCGTCTCATTTTTTTTTACCTCACCTTTATGATAAAGTTCATTCAGCGCCTTGAGTACGATCCAATTCATTTTTCAGGTGATTTAAGTAAATTTCCAGGCGCTCACTCTGATCTTTGGTTTTAAAATAAGAAGCGGAAGGACATAAATTAATGTTCTGATCGGAACTTCCCTTAATTAGGTGATGGGCATACCACTCATCGGCAAGGCTGGCACGGAACGGGTGGGGTGACATCGTAAGTATCTGGTAATCGAACTTTTTTGCAATGGCCGGAAAAGTATTGAAATTAGAGTTGTCGAGGCTCCCGATCTCCTCCAGTATAATAAACCGTAATCCGCGACGGTTATCGGCTTGCACAAATGATAGCCTGGCAATCCCTAATAAAGCGATTGCAGAATAAGTTTCGCCGGTACTGCCGGGTATTTCCATGTTAAATTCATCCGTTAAACTTACCGACAGCTCAAAATAGGTTTTAGGATTTAAAAGCTTTTCGATGCTGACCCTTTCTTTTAGGCGCGCCGCTTTCTTAAAGAATTCCTCAATGAACTCACTAACTGATTTTTCAAAACTCAACTCGCCATCTTTAGCCGCATTACGTATCCTGGTACCAATATCTTCGATCAGATCGATCCTGATGGTGGGATTTTCGGCGAAATTAATCCTGAAAAAGAAGCGGTCGCTGATCATTCGTCCTTTAAAAAAAGCATTGATCTCCTGCACTGATTCTTTGTATTGTTTGTACCTCTTCAGCGTACTCTCAAACACTTTGACCATATTGGATTTGATGTCATCAGCCATACTTAACCGGTTTCTGTTCGCTTCGTGCAACGCTGATGATATCTGGTCAAATGTTTTGATCCTTCCACCCAGCAGCACTGTTTCAAGAACATGAAAGGAATACGTTTTGTCGGCTATACTGGTATTAACCTCCAGATTTTTGCCCTCTTTGGTTTCATTACACTGGTCTGTCATATACTGGTACTTCAGTTTATAATCATTCCAAGATTCCTTATAAACCTCTTCAATTTCAGCCAACTGTTTATCCAACGCCGGGTACTCAAGCACGTTAGCTTCAAATAGTTTAAAAAAATCCTGATTCAATTTATCAAATGTTGTCTGATAACTTAGTGCGGTTCGTGCCAATTCTTGAAGTTGTAACGTCTGGGTACTGATTTCCGATTCCAATCTTTTGATGGCTGAGGTGTTTTTTTCCTCGCAGGCCGTAAATTTTGTATTTCGGGCTATCTGCTGCTGACTCAGTTTTTTCAGTTCTCTTTTAAAAACTTCTGGTTCTTGTTTAAGGATATTCAGGGGTACTTTCTCTTTAATCTCTTCAAGTGATTCCGCTTTGATTTTCCGATCCGTAGAAAGAAGTTTGATTTTCTTGTCTAAATGAAAGATGCAACCTACCGCTTCTTTTAGTTTTTTAATGTTATCGTAGCTGACCAGGAAAATATCAAAGTCCTCGTTAAGTATTGTCTTATCATAAGGCTCAGAGCGATTTATTTTTTCAATTTCACGAACCTTGCTATCGATCAAAAGCAGTTCTTCTCTTTTTTTTATCAGCAAGCCATCAATTGAACGGCTCGTACGCGTCGAATCAACTAAAAGCTCAGCATCATCGCTGAGAGAGATGAACTCTGACATCGCACCTAACTTTAACCAAAAACCCTTTTGATCATTATCGGGTACAACCGTAAAGTCTTTTATTAATTCATCGGCTGATAAATATTTAGCCCCGCCCTTAGGCTGATCGGGTTTGGAAACTGGCAGGGTCGCAAAATGAACCAGTGTGTTTCTTAATTCCTGGGTTAAATTAATATCCTGCGCCAATGCCCATCCTATCAGGCTATTGACTGTATTGGCTTCCAAAAGCGCAATCAATTTATTCGTATAATCTTTTTCACTTCTAAGCTGCTCCGTTAATGCCCGGATCAATTCACCTTGCTGCTGCCAGCTTTCTTCAAGTGTAGTGGGTGTAAAATATTTTTGGAGCTTTTCTTCGGCGAATAATATCATTTGTTTTACCTCCGAAGCCTTTCTTATCCCCATGTCCATTACCGGAACATGTCCTTTCCAAACAGGCGCGGCGGAAACCCTGTTTAAAACCTGCAAGTCATTGATCTCTTCATCCAATTCTTCGATTTGGAGGGTCAATTGCTCATAAGACACATGCAGGTCATAGTTTTCGTCCGCTTTTTTGAGTGCATGTGCGATTTGCTCCTGAATTTTTGGTAATTTCTCCCTCTTGGAATTTTCTACGGCGAGAATCCCTTTATTTTTCGTTAAAAACTCCCGTCCGCTGCTTTCGGTTAATTGCACTGCTGCTAAAGTATGATATGCCGATATTACTTCAGTTTCTTTAAACGTTCTGAAATTGGTCAGATAGGTGTCTTCCAATTTTTTTAATTGGATAAACAATACTTGCTTTTGTTCCAAAAGCTGGATATCTGTATTCAGCCTATTATATTCCTTCAATATTTTTTCGAGTGTCGCCTGTTGCTGTTGGTAATCTTCCAGTAATTCGGTTTCTGATTCCTCGAAAAGAAACTCTTTCAGGCTTCTGGAGGCTGAGGAAGAATTTAAGTTGAGCGCCTTTGCTTTGGAAAATGACTGGATAACTTTCGCAAAAGCATTATAATTTGTTTCTACGGCAAGATTGATAGAAAGAATTTCCTTGTCATAAAGAAACCTGTAATATTGTTTAACTTCCTCTTTTGACTTATAAAATTTGAGGTACAGTCCCTTTTGATTAAATAACTGCGCCGACAGGGTTTTCAGGTCGGGTATATTATCCGCTGAAATAATATCCTTAGCCATCAAAATCTCATCTTTCGATAGCACTAATTTGTCCAGGGAATCATCAAGCTCTGCTGTTTTTGTAATGACAAAAGGGGTGATCCTCACGCCCCTTTGTGCGCTTAAAGTAATACCAATGATCAGGAACTTCTCCTTGTCAACTTCCACATTTAAGAAGCAGTAAGCGAGCCCGGTTTTATAAGGTAATGTATAGATACTTCTTTCGTGCTGTTTTATGCCGTCAGTTCCGAATTTGATCACATCGGTATCATAGATAAACAACAGTTGCAGCAGGTCGGCAATGATCGATTTCCCAACGCCGTTTGGACCAATAAAGTCCGTTCTAAGGGGATGGATCAGGTAATCATGAATATAATGTTTCAATATCCCGACAGTTGAAAGTGAATAGATCTTGGGATATTTCATATTTCTTCTTCGGGTTTAATGGTCAGTGCAAAAGCGTCAAAATCCTCCAGTTCCTTTTCATATAACCGGGCTATCCTGTGAATACATGGATTGATCTCAAATTTGAGTTCTTCTTGTGCCCCGGAATGCCTGTTCACCCAGCCTAATTTATCAAAGCTATTGATCGCATCTTTGAATTTTTTCTCCGCCTGCATCCACTCATTTTCCGTGTAGCTTTCCCTGATTTCACTAAAAAGGATGCGTTGGTAATTTGCTTTATGGTCGCCGTCTTTTATTTCGTACTGAATATCTATCCATTGAATAACTTTAACCTCATCGAAATATTTAGTATAATACATATCAAGGAGCATTAGCCCGGTGATAGTCTGCATCTCCGTTAAGGTCCTGTATCTGGATTGGTCACTCAGCTTACCTTTACTGGTGTCGAAGAAATTAAGATAATAATAAACCGCCTGGTCAAACTGGTCTTTGACAAGATCCAGTTTATACAGTTGCTGATAAAACCCTTTTAGTGGCTCATAATAATCCTCCAAGACGGAAAATATACCGAATTCATTGTTTTGAATATGCCTGCCCGATAATAATTTGATATTCAAATCAGCGAAATACTTTTCTACCGCATTCTCTTTCAGGAAGGTATAGTCTGTAATTTCCTCATGTTCATTTTCCATATGGTGATATCGACATTTTTTAATGGTTCAGCTATTTCTTCTATCGACAGGGCATGATCGATACTGTCAGATACAAATTGAGTGAGCTCGATCGCTACATGATGCGCTATCGTATAATCATCGTCTGTTTCCAGTATCATATTCATAAGCGCGGCCATGTTCACTTCAGGCTGGGTATCGAGCATTTCTTTTCCTTTTGTAACCCATCCGCTAATGACCTCCTGACGGCTGACTTCCTGTTGGATCTCCTTAAGTTTCTCCTGTTGGTAGGCAATATCCACAGGTACATTAATAACATTATTTTCCCTTTTTAGGCCGAAATCATATTGCTCGGGGTAAAATAACCTTACATTTTCATATACGAGGGCTTTAGTCGGCAAATTAACACGCCAGATAACCTCCGAATCACTATAATCCGCACAGTCAAGGGATAAACGGAACAACTTTTTTATTTTCAATCTAAAATACGCACGGGAAGAAAAGTTCTCGTGAAGCTCGCTGAGTTTTCCACTGGCATTCAGGATTTGCTTACGGATATTGGAAATTTTATAATCCACGGTCTTAAAAAAGTCATCCATGTCTTGTAAAATTTCCCGTGCAATGCGCCAATCATTTTTAATATTATCCAGCTCTGCCAATTCCTCCGCGTTCGTTGGTACATGCGGATAAAGTTCTACTGCGGCATAAAATTCATCAACCCGCTCTCTAAGTGAACGGAGAAACTTATCCTTTGACGATATGGCATTGGTAATATCTTCCGCTCTTTCACCGAATGTTTTAAACACATTCACGAAATTTTTTACCAGCACCGTTGCGCTTTGCTCTTCAGACTGCAGGATCAAGTTTAATTGATCATAGGCTTCTGACAATTCATCTTCTAAAGCGGATAAGTGATTGTTTATGATTCGCTTGTGGCCTGAAACAAACTCTTTTCCAAACCGTCTTTCAAGATCACTGATGATCCTGATCTCACCTGTACACAAGGTAAAATATTTCTCAAAGCTTTGTTTAAGGGGAAAATCCTTATAGGGATTTTCAAGCTTATTCTTCATCAACTCCACCACACTTTCGGCATGGTCTGTCAGATAATATTTACCGGGCTCGCCGGGTACGTTCCTGATGAAAAAATGAAGTAAATTTTTAATGATCCTCTCAGATTGCGGTACACTTTCATTATTTTGAAGCGCAAGGCGTTCCAAAATAATTCTGATTTCGTTGGAAGTAAAATAATGATCTATCTCCCTTGACTTAATTTTATGGTAAAGGGATACGATAAGGAGGCCCCCTTCATATTTCGGAGGAAACAGCAACTCGTATTTACCAAATAAATCATTGTTTTCCCAAATCATACTTCATTGTTAAGATGACTTGAAACGATAAATACGCCTTCTTGGCTATCTAAATAACAATCAAACAGTTTAGTAACCTTCATGGATTCTGAATGAATTTAAGCACCTCTAATATCCTATTAATATTATAAAAATAACAGGTTACATAAATATTATTCAGACTGATCAATACGACTGTGTTTTACGGAAGAGAAAACAACTCCTTGATGGGGCGTTTAATCCGAAATATTTTAAATCTTTCTGAAATGCTTGTTAAGTTCCCGTATCACCGTGTCAAAATCAGGCAAGTCTTTGATCTGATTAGACAGGGAACCTTGCCATCGTCCTTTAAAAGAATTTAGTTTAGATTGAACTTTGGTTTTAAAATTTGCAGGATCATGCCCCTTATTTTTTGCCTTCCTTTCAAATTCAGGCCAGGTATCTTTAATGTCTAACTTTTCATATTCAAACAAATACCATAAATCGTATAAATCCCGAGGTTGGGTGCGTCCCATCAATGCGCACATTTTTTCGATCACGATCTCCTCCAGTGGGTAACAAAGCAAGCCAAATGCCTCCCCATCGGAATAATTAATAAACACCGGTTTTTCCAATGGCTCAAACTCTAATATTTCTTTCCGGGTAATGTCTATCTTAACCTGCTTGCTGCCCACGTTCCCGCCAAGCGGGCCGGTATATATAATATAAAAGTTTATACTACCGCTTTCATGTTCTGCATCTTCACCAAATTGGAGCGCGATATTCGCCTCCTCGGCTATAAAGTTAAACACCTCTTCAAAATCGCTAAATATCGCTTCATTGGACAAGGTATCATCCAGCAACGTAAAGTCAAGATCTTCTGAAAAACGATAATCTTCAAAATATACTTTCTTTAAAACGGTGCCTCCTTTAAAAACCAATACTTTAGACAACCGTTCATGTTTAGCGATGCCATACAACAGCCATGTCAAAATATAATCTTTCTCTATCTGTGTATCGCGGACCCCTGCTTCGTATGCTTTTTTCTGAATTTCGGCTGGTTTGATCATGTATATACAGCTGATTTAATCGTTTCCAAATCAAGGTTTTCCTGAATACTCCAAACCCCGCTACGTTTGCCCGTTTTAGGTAATTCCGTATCCAATAAGGCAAACGTTGTTGTTTTCATCTTTTGCAGATCTTTACGAATAGGATTGCTGATGTCCAAAACATCCAAAATAAACCCTAACCGCTTAATTACCGCTTGGGAATCAAATTGGATGCAATATTTTAGCAATTTGTTAAAGTCGATCTTATTTTGGGCAGCATGAATGGCTTTGGCTATTTCAACGACCCCTCCGCTATATTCAGGCTTGAATAAACAATCGATCAATGTCTTTTCCAGGTCTGAACATAATACTTTATGGTAGGGATCGATCCAGGTTTTTTTCACCCCGAAAAAGTGTTTTTCATTATGATAGATAAATTGGTACGCTGTATTCTTAACCATCATGGTAGAGGGCCGGACCTGTTTATTTACAACGACCATTTCATGCAAAGAGGGCTGTGTAATTAGCCCATGTATTTGCAAAGCAGAATAATACCCAATATAATGTTTAACATCACCTACCAAACAAGAAACAAGCAAGTGCCAGTCGGGCATAAACTTGTTAGGGTCTTGCTCAAAAGGGATAATATAATAGATCCCTTTTTTTACCCTCATCAATAGCCCCCTGCGGATCATATCTCGCAATAGTTCTTTTACTGCGCTATCGGAAGAATCGTTTAATACCTTAAAAGCTTCATCATAGCTAAAGCATAGCTTATCTGCGGATAAGAAATGCTGGAGTAGTGCATTTGACTGAAATGAGATATTTTTCATGTTTTGTATCAGTTAGGACAGGTTCAACCTGTCTTAACTGATACAAAGTAACAAATAAAGTTGTGATATTCAAAACCAATTTTTATATTTCATATCATATAGAGCAGGTTTAACCTGTCATTATTACTACAAAACAACACAATTGCAAGTATTACAACTTCTGTTTTAATACCTGCTTTACAATTTGTTCACTATATTTGACTGTTCACGTTACGTGAACAAAATAAAGCAATGAACGAAACAGAAATAGTCAACAACGCATTAGACCGATTAAATCATCAGACAGGTTTAACGGGTAACTGGATGCCGTTAAATTTAGAGATCGATGGGGAAATAGATTTTTTGATTGAAAACAAAAAACTCCAGCTATCAATCTTGCATGATTTTCATGACGCAATACCATTTTTTTATGGATTTGATGAACAACATCGTTAGTTAAAATGACTGGCGGAAATAAAATGGTAGTTGAAACCTGTTCACGCCAACCAGCTCTGTGCGGATGGTTGTCTAACCTCGCAACTATGTCTTCAACGTACCCGAAATAGGAGGTCTTGGTTTTTTCATCGTACGCGACTACGAGCCCATAAGCAGGAAGCCTTTTAGCTAGATAACCAATTCTCGATACATCAAATGATAACGAAACTAATTTTTCGTTCTGCTCGGTCGTAATCTTTAATTCATTTTTACTTTTAATTTGTATCGCGAATTTCAAGGAGCTGGCCTCCTCATTATTTATGACAAGCTCAACGTCAACATCTACCCCGTAGTCAGGTTGTTCTTCCCGAAAAATAAAACCGTTTTTTCTGGAAAATAATGGGCGCAAAACGTTAACAGATTCCTCGCTACGTTTAGAATTATCATCTACTTTCGGATGGTCATTGAACCCCATAATACTGCTTATTTTATAAATATCGTCATAACCTTAAGAAGTATCAAATTTTTCCCGCTGTTCGAAGTTTCCAAACTTTGCACCACTATGCCGGTAGATTTCATCGACAGAAAAACGCATAACCCATAAAAAAAGCGGATAACCACCGCTTAACTGCTTTTAAGTACGCCAGCCGTCCGTAGTATGTTGTCGGAATGTCTCTGACTTCGGACGGCTATGCCTGTAGTTTACAACTGCATTCTGCCCTTTCAAGTATCCACACTTGAACGACATGCTTTTGAGCGTCTGCGCTCGTTTAGCCGCAATAAAACGAAAATAGTCTCGTTACCCGATGTGCATAACAGGTGAAACACAGCACCTAAGGAAGATTGTACAGGTGCGCGGCTGAGCGTAAAAATTCATTGCAGTAGTTCAATATAGTCTTGCATCCAAGGGCGATGAAGAAATTAAAATTTACGGGTGCCACGTATGCTTGGATGACAAGCAGTATAAATCAAGAACCACCTTCGGTTGAATACACGCCATGGGAAACTGCCGGCGTTGACCTTAACGGTCAATTAGATTGGAATCACTATAAAATACCGGATTTGTAGATGAGTAGGAAATCAAGATACCTTACTTGCCTTCGTATAAATTTGTATATACAATTGACCCATCCGTGGATCATTCGAGTTAAAGGTGTGTTTGCGAAGCCAATCTTTTAACGCTTTACTTTGACCGAACTTTGATTTGTAGTAGGTCGTAAGATGTGCAAAGAGCCAGTCAGGGTCGAAATGATCATAATTAAAGTTTTCTATATCCGAGATCCAGCGGTAATACTCATCCAGCTTTATTATTTCTGATACTAATGCCGGACTAAGTGGTTTTTTGTAACGAAAGCTGAAATTGATAAATTCGTCAATGCGATGATCTTTATAAAATCCAGATTCAAAGATGCGTGGCTGACACCCTTTTGAAGCCAGCTCGATCATTTCCGCCTCGTATTTGATTGTCATCCGGGTTGAGGGTTTAATAATATCATTGACTACCGCCCAATAATAGATCTGTCCATTGAAATTAGTTTTCAGGTTGTAGGTGAGAAATTTGGCGATCTCATCTTTGCGCTCTTTCTCTGGTAATACTTCGTAAAGCATGCAGATATCATTGACGGTTCCCTGCCCTTTAGACAGATTTTCGTTGATCAGGTAAGTCGCTTGCAATTGCTCCCATTGTTCGGTGTCTATTTGGAGATTGAGTTTACTGCTCCTTGATATATTGTAAATTGTTAATATCAACTCTTCCTGATCCATACTGTGGGGACCAAACGCGTACTTAAGAAAACCTTCCAAGTGCCGAGTTTCAAGCATATATGCATTGTTGCGAATAAAATAGCTCAAGGACTTGGACATTTCATAGGCTTGAAAATGCTTTTCTACGTTAAGAAAAGGTAATAACCTGTTAGCGATGGCTTGTACATCTTCCAGGCTGACCTCAAGGATTCCCGCCATTGCCAGCGAATTGTGAAACATTCTTCGGTATTTTGGCCAGAATGTTTGATGGCCTTCGCCGCCTTGGTTCATATAATGCTCGACCGCCGGTAAATAACTATCCACTAAATTCAAAAACTGATTGATAAATGCACGCTGACCATTTTCGGATTCATATTTTGCTACTTTTACCTTATAACGGCTCCTGAATTTGAGGATATCATCTTGCTTGCCAAAAGCAATCAGGCTTTCTACGATTGCATCCGTGAAATGAAGTAATTTGCCTCCCAGGTTTTTTCTACTGGCATAGGAAGCGAATAAGCCGTCTGTAAAATATTCAGTGATGCGGGACACTTCATAAAAGTTGTCCACCATGATATAATTCTCTTCAATAAAATAGATTGTTTCAAAATAAACATCCAAAAGGGCACGAGTATTATCTGTCCAGCCGGTATTCTGATCGATCTGGTCATCTTTGATCCTGGCCACCAGGTCCTTAATCTTTTCCCGTGCTTTGTCCATGAAATTACCCTCTTTAAGATATTCAAGGATATCGGCCAAGGATTCTGTGGTACTAATGGTCAAAACATCATCGAGTGGGACAGCAAGTAATTCGCTGATCAAATTTTCGTCTCTTTCGGCAGGAGCAATTCCAAACTTCACAAGTTTCGCCAATAAAGTCAGGTTATATTTCGCGATATAAAACGTCAGCCATTTCCTACTTTCCTGCGCCTCTGCCGCAACCTGTTTTAAAGTGGCTATCGCCGGATTCATTTTGCCGAGCAAATAATAAGCATATGCTATTTTCAAAGTCGGCTTACCGGCGGCAGGCAAATTGTTTACCTTATTAAAGGCTTCACTAAAATTCAATGTCCGATAAGTACAGATTTCACAGGTACAGTCGGTTCCTCTGATAAAAGGAAGTTCAAGGGCCCGTCCGTCTTTGAATGATATGGAATGTACTAGGTTTCCCCGGAGCAGCTGTAAAATATCGCGGACATCTTTACTTTCATCTTCCTGGGTTGTTGTACCTGATCCTAACAATTGTGTACTTTGGGTCGCTAGGCCCGAAAACAGGTCGTACAATTCTTGATTGTCGGTAGTCAGTGTAAACGGTCTTTCTCTCGGATCATAAGCGGGTGCTATGATAAATGGCGAATGTAAGCAAAAAAGCTTTTTTGGTAGAAACCTGATATCACTAAACCTTTTCTCCAAATAAGAAGTAAGCTGGGAAACTATCGTTGCTTTTCGGTCAATAATGATCAATTCCTTAACGTCTTTATTCCGTTTGACCAGTTGTTTACCAGACGGCAGCCCCAATTCGATCAGGCCCTTTATAGCTTCGGCCAGCGAAGAATAATAGTTAATATTTATGGTCGTATAAGGCGCTGAAATATCAGGATGAATGTGCAGCTTGTCGCCTGGTGCCGCATAGTCTGTGTGATTAGTGGAAAGAAAAGTAAGTTCCTGATCTCCACCTTTGGCTATTTCATCAAGCACTGAAAATAAAATAACGGCATCGTTGTCGCTGGTTATTTTGAGGTGAAATGGTGCTTTGCGTTGTCCTTTGTGTTCCCACATTCTACTGGCTGCTGGTTTTTCGTCCCTGACCTGTCGGCATTCTGCTAATAGTTTATCTATTGCTTCAATTTGTGATTTCAAAAGCTTGTCTGCTGCGGTTAATTCAGCGTCGCCAATGTCAGGGGCTTTTTCAAAAAGTTTAGAGATCTTCAGGTCCTTTTGGTGCTTTTTGAGGATGAGCTCTATACTTTTGAGTTCGTTCTCCCGATGCTTTTCCCATTCCTTTTTTAAAGTTTCGCAGCAAAAAACGACGATATCGCCCCGTTCATGCCAGGTAATTACTTGCTTCAAATAGCCGCTGAATTCAACCGGGGATATCAGTTCTTTTAATATACAAGTATCAAGTAAGACGTTTTTTGCCATTAGAAAAGATAATATTCGCTACAAATATAAGAGATTGATTATGAGGTGCGCGCATTGAGGAAAAAGCTATTTGCAGTAATGGCGCGAATAAATTATTTTTATTGAATGGCGACTAACTTAACACCAATAGCACTGCATACTTATTAAAAGCCTTTAAATTATCAAAATCAGTCAATCGCTTCAAATCATCAATGAATTGGTTCGAAAACTGTACCTCAGCCTCCACTTAATGCGGCATTAAAACCAACGAAAAGCCTGCAAATCAAATGATTGCATGCTTTTGTTTTTTAGTCAAAGTCCTCATTTATTAAGTATTCCATGATCTTCTGTAGATTTAACACTAAATCCCTGTCCATCTCCTCTGCCTTTAACTTTGCAATCGCATAATATTGTTGATCTCATTAATTCCGCTAAAGTTAAAGTATCTACTATTAAGGGGTTTATTCGGCCAATGATAAATGCTGCGGCAAATGTTGTGTGCTTGTTAGCGCGCTAACTTTTGTTAAAAGCGAAACCCTATTAGTCGAATTTAGGGTAATGCATCGCCAAATGGGGCCATTAAATGCCTTATTTAAGAAATCTGACTGTCTTTCTATATCTTAAAAGCACCCCCTGTTTTCGCCAAAGATGATCAAACGATAGGGAAACAGGGGGTGTTCTGGATATTCCAGGCGGCTTGACCAGGCTATTCCGTAGCTTTGGAGCACCGAGTTGTGTAAGCAATTAAGAAAATCGCAATTAATAATAATAAATTAATATGGTCAAAGTGTTACGGAATCACGTGTAAAAGTCTTACGGAATATCCAACCTGATATTGATTTGGGTTTACAACCAAATTCAAAGGTGAGTTCAAAATTTAAAAATCCTTATTAAATGCCTTATTTTAAGTAGTCTGAGCACCTTTCAATATCTTACCCCCCCCTGTTTTCGCCAAAAATCATCAAACAATAGGAAAACAGGGGGTGTTCTTCCGGGCTCCGGCAAAGCCGGAGCCGCCGGGCAATTATCAAAATGATAGGGATTGCTCCCCTTTGCTGTATATTTAAGGACTATATGATTTTATATAAAGGGGTCTATATTTATCACCTGCTCGTTATTATCAATTACGCTCTTTAACATATTTTTCGCAAGGCTAATTTCAAAATCATCCGTTTTGGTCACGTTTAAATTTAGATTGTTTATTTCCTCAAGCTGTTTAAGGCATTTTGATATAATTTTCAAAACCTTAAAATCCGTTTTATTTGCTAAAATACTCCTGCTATAAAAATTAAAGGGGGATCGCTCCCCCTTGGTTATCAATTATAAATCAGCGCTTCGCCTCCGTGCCTGGCAAAATCGCTACAAAGGTCAAAAGTAGTTTGCGCCCGTTGTTTGGCAGTTCCATCCATAATAGATTTAAACTTTGCTTCATCACTTTTAAAGCTTCGCACATTTTGAAAATAGCCCGTTACGGCATTATAAGCACCAAATACCGTTCCGGCGGTCGTTTCCATTTGCTGGGTTTGACTTCCTAAAGCATATTCATACACATTATCTACGATGTTTGTATAATGGGTGGATAACAGGTCTATTTTACCTTCGGCTAAGTTGGTGAGCACTTCTTTATTAGGTGCCATTGCGATTTGTATTAATTTTTTGACTTCGGTGTCTGTAATTGAAGCTTTAGCCCATTGATTAAATAATCCTTCTATTTCACCCGCTAAAACCTGACTGATACCCATAAGCGTATGCGCCTGTTTTAAACGCTCCCCGGCGGATGCGGTATGCCGTATTTTAATGGCGTTACTATGGTTCTGCATGGCAGCGTTTAGCGTATTGTTGCAAACTATACGTATCGGGGTAAAAGCTGCTGTAATGCTCCCCAAACCATCGTGCGAAGTGGTTAAAAAGAGGTATTGCTCAATCATATCCTTTCTGCCTACTTTTATATAATCGGGCAGTTTAGCGGTTATAAAAACCCGTTCGCCTTCGCCTAACGCCCCGGCTGTTTCATATAAAATACCCTCTCCCCCTCCTACGATAGCATCAAAAAATGTAAAAGCATCCCGGTTTTGTACGACTTCATAATCATTGCCTACTACGCCCAAAACCTGTTCCGTATCGGCCCGGACGGTTGCAAAGAAATTAGGCACTTCAATTTCAGGCATTGCATCGGGATTACCCCAAAGATGATTATTTGTATCGTAAGTAAAAAGGGGGCGTTTTTCAACGATATAATCCAGCCCGGCGTGTTGTATGGCTTCGCTGCTGGTCGGGTAACGGTCTATGACCTGCCCGAGGTTGTGCCAGGCTTTTTCCTTTACGCTCATAAAGCTGTTTTT
>DHXR01000087.1:2820-3452 GCA_002413785.1 Mucilaginibacter sp. UBA5151 | reverse complement strand
CAAAATATTTGGTTGGTTAACTCTATAAATTGCTCGTACATCGGATTTTCTTTTAAGGTGAAATTTAAAAATGTCCCCGGCTTGCTGCCGGGGGCATTTGGTTTATTAAGCATTAGGAAAAACGATATTGGCTTCAATGTCCGCCAGTTTGTCGCTACAAGCATCAAAAATAAATTGGGACACCAAACGGATCAAGCCCGGTGTTGTGGTAATAAATTCCCGGTTTTTATCATCTTTAATAATCAGTTTGCAACCCTGGTACGGGTTATCTTCCAGCTCGTCATTTTCTTGCGTTAACGCTACTTCAAAGGCTGTTAACTGGTTGATACGGGCAATCAGGTTAACCCGCTGTATGCTCCTGCGGTGTAAATCATCTACTAACTTTAAAGTGCCTTCTAAGTTCAAAACGATTTTTACGGGTTTTACTTCCGCTGTTGGCTCTTCCGCTTTTATCGCCCCTGCCTGTGGTTCTTCTTTCAATTCGGGTTTTTCGGGTTGCCCGTCAACGTGAGCGGGTTTGTTATCCACTGTAGCGGGGCTATCGCTCTTAATTTCGGCGTTGTTGGTTGCCTCAACTTTCGGAGTTTGGGCAGCTGCCTGATTGTTAACTTTTTCATCTTTTGCTTCTTTGC
>DHXR01000087.1:724-2633 GCA_002413785.1 Mucilaginibacter sp. UBA5151 | reverse complement strand
TCCCGCAGGGTGAATTGGCGAGGGACGAGCCAATTCATTATGCCGTAGTCTTTTGCGGATATTTAAAAAGTTCTTCAAGCAATGCGGGCAAAACCTTAGCTGCCTTTTTCTCCGTTTCGATTGGAAAATAGCTGCTTAAAGTGTCTGATCTTTTAGCAATAAATTAAGTGCAGAATGAAGGCAAGCGCAGCTTTGCCCGGCGTAATGCAATGAAGCGGGTAAACAAGTGCAGTCCTGAATGATGCTCTTAATTGCATTTTCCGGCAGGTTACTTACGCGGATGCTTTTGCAGCATAGCGAAAATGCAGTAGCAGGATTTTTAAGCAGGCAACCTTTTAAAATCCCCTGTCAAGGATAACAGCGGCATCCTTTCACAGAAAGATATAGCGTATAGCCTGGCCGTAGGGACAGCATAAAACAAATCAGTAACATCAATGCTTAAATTATCCATCATTAAGCCATTAATTAAGCATTAATGATGGGAAAAGCAATCATTATTGGCCCTAAAGTAGTATTGTTATTTAAAATATCGTATTTTTGCTTAGAAAAGCAAGCATTAACTATTGTAAAATCATTTAGTGATGGAAAAAGGCAACATAGATTGGTACTCCATGAGCGACAAGGGTGTTTTAAACCTCATTGGTCAATTCGTAAAGGAAACCCGTTTACAACAGAATAAGACCCAACAACAGATCGCTGATTCAGCCGGTATCAATCGCTCCACCGTTGGACAGATCGAAAAAGGAAATGGCGGTACGCTGCTTTCCTTATTGCAAATCTTGCGGGTATTGCAACAATTACCGGTGTTGCAATCATTTGAAATAGAACAAAAAATCAGCCCCTTAGCTTTAGCTAAACTGGAACAGCAGAAAAGACAAAGAGCCCGAAATAGCGACAACCCAAATAATGGAACTAAAGTAAACTGGTAATGATCAATAGCGCATTTATAAATCTGTGGAGTGTATAATACTCCCCAATAGCCATATATCCTCTAAAAATCGTCCCTTTATTGATGCCTTTTGGAGTACAAAACCCCTTTAGTAAGATTCGCTTACGTGCCGTTGTACATAAAGAAACAGGCCAAAATTTGGCCTGTTTCTTATCTTAAGTTAAACTTTCAGTTTAGCTTTTCGCGACTGCTTTTTTTTTAGCAATTCCTCCGTTGGCTGCTCACGTTGTTTTAAACTTTTAGTAGCCTTCTGTTCCGGTTGTAATAGCTCTTCCCTTTTGATCTTTTTCATTTGATGGTCGTACAGATCCACCGTTTTAAATTGCGGATTGGCGGCCATAAAATACTTTTGTTCGGAGCCATCACGGTCAACGGTAACCTGTTGGGCATTACCCTTTCTAAGGGAACGCATCAATTCGTCTTTACTTTTCGGGTCATCCAGTTCTTTTATTCCCTTGCCGGCAATCACTTTATCTATGTCATAGCCATAATTTTCATGGTAGTGCTTAATTTTTTTATTGCCGTTATCGGTCAGGTTCTTATCATCAAGCTGTAACCATGCCTGGTATTTATGCCCTTCCAGGTTGTACAGTTGTTTGTGAACCGCCCTGCCTTCCATTAAATTGAAGGCTTCTTTAGCGGTGATCCCGCTACCTTTGTTGATATAAAATGATTGGTTCACATCTTTGGCAGGATCATCCTTGTGGCTGATAGTCGCATCGTATTTATTAAAGAAATACATATCCTGGTTATCGCCAGCCTTGAAATGAAGCGTGTAATCAATGGTTTTCTGGTTAAACTCATGTTGCATACCCAACGTAAACTCCGGTGTTTTCGCCTCCATTTCTTTATCCATTTCAGCGTTTAATTTGTCGCCAAACCCCAGGTTCAGCAGGCTTTTTTTCAAGAATTCAGAATTTTGTGTGTTCATAATTTACTTAGTTTTAAATTTAATAATTA
>DHXR01000087.1:0-565 GCA_002413785.1 Mucilaginibacter sp. UBA5151 | reverse complement strand
TGAGGTTTGAATAAATGGGGATAATTTCCTGTTCATGGCTTGCCATACGGGCAACCGTCTTTAAATCCCTGATATAAAACCTGACAAAATCTATAGCGTAAGGGAGATTAGATTTGTTGCGAATATCCAGCCTGAAAAACAATTTATTATTGGCGAGGGATAATTTGTTTACCCAGGCTTTAATTCCACCATTCTTTTTCCGGTCAATAACACCTGACCGCCTACCGGATGCGAGCAGGGCGCCAATTTTTGCATAATTAATAACCGGCGATTTGACTACTACAATCATAGGCAGCCTTTCACCTACTTGTATTCGGCGCCCCGCCTTACCGAAGGAATATTCCACAGCAATATGGTAAATCTGATGGGTAGATTGATCCTGAATGTCCAATTTTTCGGGGCTGAAACCAGCTTTTAAAGCCTTTACCGTTATCAGGCCATTTTCTTTTTGGATGACAACCATATCCGATGGCAGTTTGCTGACAATCTTAACGGACGTTTTGAAAAATAATGCGGTTACCATTTTCTGGCTAACGTATGCAGTATCCTGCGCGAAGGAAATTGT
>DHXR01000027.1:5737-14040 GCA_002413785.1 Mucilaginibacter sp. UBA5151 | reverse complement strand
TAATACTTTAACGAACTATTGATAACACAAGCGAAGTAAACATAAATAATAACCGGATATCCGGTGGGGCTATCCAGCAGAAACTTGATTCTACTGTAAAAAATATTTATTTTAATAAAATAGGCGACGAGGTAAAACCTGTCATTGACAGTAGTTATTTTCCTAAGTTAAACGGAATAGCTGGCGGTCAAAACACAAAAGAACAATCGGCTAACCCCAAAGGAAAAAAATATATTATGATGACCCAATGGGGTCCCTATAGTTTTAATTATCCAATATTATGGTGGGAAAAAACAGATAGTTCCGGTAAAATGTATTTTGATATTATTGGCCCTTCCGGGAAATGGAAAACCATTAATAATAAAGGCGTATCAGGTCTTTCTGCTTTGTCAGGGGTATTTCCCGGTCAACTTGTTGTACAAAAAGATTCCGCAGCCCTGGCAGCTATTGATATTGAAATGGAATATATGGGAAAAGAGATCATTTCACCATTTGGAATAAAATATCCGGCTGGCCACCCATACCTTTTTCATTACCGGGAATTTGATATTCCTTTCCAGTGGGAAATGAAATGGTTTGTTTTTGACTCAACAAATGATCCAATAAAGCACAATGTCGAATTTATTAAATTACTAAACAATAAACCTATAAAGGTTACCAAAGGGATTGATATAAGTAATGTTTTTGGGAAGGGATTTGGAAAAAACATCCCAAAAGAAAAAATCGCAACGGTATCTGCTACGGATATCGATATTCCGGATGGCTTATACCGGATAGGAATAAGCGCGTCGGAGATGGCCAGGGTTTATATCGACGGCAAAATAATTATAGAAAACTGGGACCCATCTAAAACAATATATGATGAAGATTACCATCAGGATACCATTATTCCATTAAAGGGAAAGCATACTATACGTATAGAACAGGCCCAATATGGCGATTATGGCATGTTAAATTTCGCAATACAGCCAGTTTATAAAAACGACTGAATTGGTCATTTCTGTCGGCCTAAACCCGAAGCAATCGATTTTTGATTTGATGTGATTGGTAAAAGGAGATAGTTCAGAATTTGTAAATAAGGAAGGTTTTACGAAAAGAAAATTTCATTGGCAGGATGGGTATGGTGCATTCAGCAATAGCCGGACTCAAATTGATGGGGTGGTTAAATACATTTTGAATTAAAAACAACATCACGCCAAGAAAACATTCAGGGAAGAATATCTTGAAATATTACAGCATTATACCGTTGAGTATGACGAGAAATATATTTTTCACGACCTGTTAGATGATTAAGGGTAGCCTCTACGAGGCAATATTCTTGTTCTCTTTTTCCCTACAAAGGGGTAGAGCCTATGGCTCATGCACTTTTGTAATGATTGAAATAAGGAAATTGTAAAACGATCTGCACACGGTACTTTGATCACAGAGAAATTGAATTTAAATAAAAGGCATTTAACATTTCCACGACCCTGGCAGCAGAAGGGGTACGTTTTAGTTGTAGTTAGATATATTTGACCCATAGGGTCAACCCCTTTGTAGAAAAAGAACAGGAAGTTTTTGTGCCTCGTAGAGGCTACCCTCAGCCAGCGTTTAATTATTTGTTAATACCAGGATCAAAGGGGTAAAACGGGAAATGTATTTTCCGCGACCTGTCAGATGGCTAAGGGTAGCCTCTACGAGGCAAACGGATGGGTGCAGGCTTTTTTCTACAAAGGGGTTGAGCCTATGGCTCATTTTTGTTATAATGAAGGTGTTTTGAAAACCATAAGCAGGGCCGTAACCTGATAACAAAGGCCGGGAATAACCATCCATTGAAGGCACAGGGGTGGAATGTGTTTAAAAAAGGAATGAATTATTTAAAAAAGGGTTCAAAGAAATTAAAATCAACTTCATAAACAGTTTTTGCTTTCAAACCCAATTCTACTTTCTCAAACATTTTAACCAA
The DNA here is from genome assembly GCA_002413785.1 of Mucilaginibacter sp. UBA5151. Classification (GTDB taxonomy): domain Bacteria; phylum Bacteroidota; class Bacteroidia; order Sphingobacteriales; family Sphingobacteriaceae; genus Mucilaginibacter. Next base: position 12,095 of record DHXR01000027.1, on the reverse strand, counting down.
TTTTTCACCATCAACGAGTTCAACTTTTGGAGCACCGTCCCTATTTGCTTCTTTTTCAGCTTCGTTAGTAAAATAACCGGTAGTGATTATTATTCCCTTTTCAGCCCTGCCCAACATAGCATTTCTAAAATCTCCAACCTGTGATCTTGATACGCCACCTTTATATCTTTTGCATTGAAATAAAACTTTAAAACTTACAAATGGATTTATTTCTAAAGTACCATAGCCATCAATGCCACCATCATGGCTTTTTCCAGTAACTTCAACATTTTCAAACCCTGATTCTCTAAGTAAAAGCTTACAAATATTTTCAAATCCTTTGGGAGACAAACTTTGAAGTACGTTTAGTAAGTTTAAATTATCATTACTAATTATTTCAATTCCAATTTCTTCTGATATATCTGTTATATCGGCTTTTACGTCATTTTTTCTCGCTTTTGAAAATATATCAATCCACTTTTTAACAATTAAACTAGCCTCTTCAATAGTTAATTTCTTTTTTTCACCTAATGAGGTTAAAACCCATGCACCTCTTATATTTTTATCAAGATAATTCTCCCATATTAAGTATTGCCTTGCCCATGCAACTTGATTATGGAAACGAGACTCCCCTGAATTTAAAGTTGAATTTAATACTTCATTACTGAGATTTAATTTATTTGCAATCCAGGATGATACTTCTCTCGGTTTCCCAGAGCCACCTAAATCTCTTAATGCATCTAAAATAGGACCTAACCATTTAACGAATTCAGCTTGTGATTTTTTTGCCATAGCCAAATTTAGTTACTCCTCGCCAATATATTTCTGATCAATCTGCTTATTGGCTTTGGCTCCCAACCCTTTAATTTTTTCGGCGGTTTTGGTTAAGTTGCCGTTGCCTTCGGTTAGCTTGCTGATGGCATTGTCGTATGCCATTTGACTTAATTTTATATTTTTTCCGATTCCTTCCATATCGCCGATGAAGCCTACAAATTTATCGTACATGGCGCCGCTCAGGCGGGCAATTTCCAGCACGTTACGGTTTTGGCGTTCCTGTTTCCATATACTGGCTATGGTGCGCAAGGTGGCCAGTAAGGTTGACGGACTTACAATAACCACCCGTTTATCCCAGGCATCGCTGAACAATTCGGCGTCAATTTGTACGGCGAAGCTGAAGGAGGATTCTATCGGCACAAAAAGCAACACAAAATCAGGGGAATTTACCTGATACAGGTCGTGGTAATTTTTGGAGGATAAGTTAAGTACATGGGCGCGGATAGATTCCACATGTGCTTTTGAATATAGTTTGCGCTCCTCTTCTGTTTCGGCATTTACCAAACGCTCGTAAGCCACCAGGGATACCTTTGAGTCGATAATAAGGTGTTTATCATCAGGCAGGTCGATTATAGCGTCGGGCTGTAGCCGGTTGCCGTCAGGGCCGCTTAAACTGGCTTGCAGGCGGTATTCACGGTCTTTAACCAGGCCCGAACGTTCCAGTACCCGCTCCAGGATAACTTCGCCCCAGTTGCCCTGTTTTTTATTATCGCCTTTCAGTGCTTTGGTCAGGTTTTGTGCCTCATCGCTGATCTGTTTATTTAAAGCCATTAATTGGGTGATCTCGCCCCTCAGTAAATTTCTTTCATCCGACTCTGCTTTATAAACCTTTTCTACTTTTTCTTCAAATGCCTTTATGTTTTCTTTTAAGGGGTTTAGCAGGATATCAAGGTTGGTACGGTTGGTCTCAATAAAATTTCTGGATTTTTCATCAAGCAGCTTATTGGCAACATTTTGAAATTCGAGCTGAAATTTTTGCTGTATCTCCCGGATGGAGTTTTCCTGTTCGGCGAAGCGTTGGCGCTGCGCAATTAGTTGTTCTTCGGCCTTGACAATGCGGTTTTTTTCAAGGAGTAATTCCTGATTGAGCCCCATCGTCAGATGATCATACCTTTGTCTTTCTAACACTAATTGCTTGTCGGCCTTGTCGCGTTCAAGGGCTAAACCCAGGGCGCGTTCCTCGGCTTTGGCCAGGGCTATGTTAAGTGCCGGAATTTCATTTTTAAGGCGCGACAGTTCTTCCGCAGTAACACCGCCAACAGGTGCCGGTTTCTTCAAAAAAAGAAGTACGGAAATTAAAAGGATTACGAGGGAGGCGATGAAAAGATAAAGATCCATTTTGATAAAAATATTAGCAAAACGAAGGTAGGGAAAATTAAGAGAGTCAGAAATTAGAATGAGAATTTTACCAGTGTTCTACCGGGATATTGTCAATTTCAGCAAAATGCCTATCGCGCGAAATTAATGTAAGACCATATTGTTTAACTGTTGCTGCAATCCAAACATCGTTAGAATCAAGAAATATTTTATTTCCAGTCATTCTCATCAATATTTTCGCAGGTTTCAGCTATCGCACGTTTCATCTCATTAGCTTCATTGTTTGAAATAATCCCCACAAAATCGTAAATACTCAGTTTCTTTTCAGCAGTATTTTTATAGCCGTTTAAAATCTTTTCGATTTCAATCAAAACAGGATCGCTTTTAACTTTTAGCACCCCTTCAATCAAATGTATTTTTCTGGCTTCCGAATACATAACAACCCCCTTTTTAAGGATGATTAAGTAAAGTTACAAAATAAACGGCATCTCAATCAAAATTTCTCCGCTGAACTGACGCAATTAGCGGGCCACCTTCTCCACCCTTAACCCAACATTGCTCACCTCCCGCAAAGGGTTATCGCGCATATTTTGCTCAATAAAAAAATGGTAAACCCCCTTTGCCGGGAATTTGTACCCGGTAAGAAAGGGCGACTGATAGCTGTATAAATTCCCCGACCCAACGCCAAGCCATTCACCATCTTTATTGGCCAGTTTCAGTTCCCAACGAAGCACTTCGGATTTTTTATCCGGGCCGGCCTCTGTTATCAGTACAAAGATGTTCGAATATTTATAATTCGCAGTTACCCGTAAATTCATATAAATGTTATACGGTATTTTTTCGTCATCGATCTTTACATCATACTTAAACTTATTTAAGTAAGTCCAGTTATGATCAGGGACATCAGCGTTTTGATCAATAACAGCATTTTTATCCGTGCAGCCTGTAAATGAAAAAAAGGTTGCAGAGAAAGCTGTGATGTAAAATAAAATTAATACCCGTTTCATTCAGTTTTGTCTTGCTGGTTTCCCCGGTTGTTATCGCCCCGGTTACCGTCAGGGCGGTTTGGTTTATTTTTATTTGGACGGAAATTTTTATTCCGGTTATTATTGCCGCCTTCCGGCCTTGGCCCCTGTACTTTTGCGGGCTGCGGGCCCGGGCCTTGTTGAGCCACAATAGACTGGCGTTGTGTGTTGTCCGGTGCGCCGTTTTGCCTGTTGTTTTTATTCCGGTTTTTGTTTTTCTTTTTGCCGCTGCGGCGTTCGTCCAAACGGGTTAAACTATCCTGTCCAACCACATTTTCGTAATCTAATACCTTTACCGGTTTGGTTTCCATTTCAACCACTTCGCCCAGGTCTGCCGGAACAATGCCCTCGCGGTTCATCTTCTGAATTTCCTTAACCCTGTCAATTGGCAATGGAATCCACGATTCTTCCCTTGGGTAGGCAAACCACATCAGTTTTTTAAATATATCGGTTTTTTGCAGGCGGGCGTCGCCCTTTTCTGTTTTTAAAACATTTACATTATCAGGGATGTGTTTTAAGGCATCCATATAAGTATCCAGCTCATAATTCAGGCAGCATTTCAGCTTGCCGCACTGGCCGGCCAGTTTTAACGTATTCAGCGAAAGGTTTTGATAGCGGGCCGCAGAAGTGGATACCGTTTTAAAATCAGTTAACCATGTTGAGCAGCAAAGTTCGCGCCCGCAAGAGCCGATCCCACCCAGGCGGCTGGCCTCCTGGCGCATGCCTATCTGCCGCATTTCTATCCTGATGCGGAAACTTTCCGCCATTTTTTTAATCAGTTCCCTGAAATCAACACGGCCTTCGGCCGTATAATAAAAGGTGGCTTTTGTTTTGTCGCCCTGGTAATCAACATCACTTAATTTCATGGAAAGGTTTAGTTCAAGCGCCAGGGTCCTTGCTTTATGCATGGTTTCCCACTCAATGTCTTTGGCGGCCTTCCATTTTTCAACATCGGTGATGGTTGCTTTGCGGTATATTTTTTTAACCACATCATCCTCTTTAACCCGGCGTTTAACCATTTGCATCCTTACCAGTTCACCGGTAATGGAAACGTGGCCCACGTCGTAGCCGCCGGTAGCAGCTTCCACTACAACCAGTTCCCCGGCTTCAAGGTAAATATTGTCATGGTTCAGGAAAAACTCTTTTCTCGAACCCTTAAATTTCACTTCAATAACGCCAAAAGGCTTATAATTTGTTGGCATGTCCATGTGCGACAGCCAATCGTAAACATCTAATTTGCTGCAACCATTGGTAAGGCATGAGCCATTACTTTTGCAGCCCGCGGGTGAGCATCCGCCCCCCGTGGAGCAACTTCCACATCCCATATTTAATCAGGTATATTAGGTGTCCGCCCGTTGGCGGATCGTTAAATTTAACAGTTTTATAATCTGTAAAGATACATCTAAAAATAAAATTTTAGGGTTCGCATTTCGTTCCACATGATAATGTGCTTTTTCAAGCTCGGTAATGATGCCCCGGGCCTGCGAAATGTTCATTACATTGGTCATTTTTTTTGCCGTTTCCAGTTCAAGTGCCGGTAAATGCACCAGGCTTCCGGCATCCGACAAAATCAGGCAGCACTCCCTGATAAAACTGATACCATAACGCAAAAAATTCTTCTGGTTTTCACGCCCCATTTTTGAAAGCTGTTCTACAAATGCCATTACTTCTATCCCTTTGTTGGAAAAACAGAGGCGCAGCCATTGAACAAACTGACCGTGAAAACCATTGGTGCCCTCTTCCAGCATGGCCAGGGCTTCGGATAAATTACCATTACATAAGTAGGCAATTTCGGCGGCGGCGGGTTCGCTCTGGTTATGTTTTTCAACCAAATATTCTTTGATGTCATTATAACTTAACGCCGGAATTTTGATGAGCTGCGTACGGGAAAGGATGGTGTTTAATATCTGGTCCTGGTTTTCGGCAACAAGTAAAAACAGGGTATTCGGCTGGGGCTCTTCAATTATTTTGAGCAGGGAATTACCCGTTTTATCCAAATATTCGGGTAGCCACAGGATCAAAATTTTATAGGCCGATTCAAAAGGCTTAAAGCTCAGTTTCTTGATGATCTGGTGGCATTCGGCAATATTGATATTGGCCTGTTTGTTTTCGGCATCGAGGTAGCCACGCCAGGCATCAAGGCTTAAATAGGGGTTGGCGATAAAAGCTTCGCGCCATTGCTCAATAAACGAAAGCGAGGTATCGTCTTTATGTTTGGCAAAAAAGGGGTACGAAAAATGCAGATCGGGGTGCATCAGTTTCTGGTACTTGCGGCAGGAGGAACACTCGCCGCAGGAGTCATCGGCCTGTTTATTTTCGCATGACACGTATTGCGCGTAAGCAACCGCCAGCGGCAAACTTCCCGATCCGCCCGGCCCCAAAAACAATTGTGCATGGCTCACCCGGTTTTCTTTTACCGAGTTTATCAGGCGCTGCTTTATGGCATCTTGTCCAACTATTTGCTTAAATTGCATTTGGTGCAAAGTAGGAAAAATTTAGTGATTAGAGGTTGGAGATTAGTTTTTTTTAGTCCGAAAGCCGGTAAAGTCCGAAAGTCCGGGATAAAAAACAAATAGACATGGAGGCAAGGATAAAAACAGGATTAATCCCGTTATCTTTGCGGAATGTTCCTCCTGATCTCTAACCTCCAACCGCTAATCTCTTCGCACCCATGAGGATCATGGCATTCGATTACGGAACCAAACGCATTGGCATAGCGGTAACCGATCCGATGCAGATCATTGCTACAGGCCTGGATACTATTCATCCCAACCAGATAATTGAATACTTAAAAAAATACCTGCAAACGGAACCTGTGGAACGCTTTATTGTCGGCGAACCCAAGCAGATGGATAATACGCCATCGCAATCGGCCATCCATGTAAAAGGGTTTGTAAATCTGCTTAAAAAAACATTCCCTGATATTCCGATTGAAATGCTGGATGAACGCTTTACTTCAAAAATGGCATCAGCCACCATCGCGCAAAGCGGTATGAATAAGAAACACCGGCAGAATAAGGCGCTGGTGGATACGATTTCGGCGGTGATACTGCTGCAATCGTGGATGGAGGGGCAGAACCGGTAATTTACGCGAATCAAGAGCCAAGAACCAAGAATCAAGAAAAAAAAAGCCGAAATCTGTTCATTTACGGTAATGTGCTAAAATATTTTTTAGTTGGCGCAGGGAAATCGCGTTTAAAAAG
>DHXR01000027.1:5217-5563 GCA_002413785.1 Mucilaginibacter sp. UBA5151 | reverse complement strand
TAGCTGGGTGGCAATTCGATATCGCGCCCTTTCAGGGCTTCTGTCTCAGGACTTTGCATTATCACAGGACTTCATCCTGTGTTGACATATTGCGCCCTTTCAGGGCTGAAAAACGGCAACAAATCAACCTCTGATGTCCAGGACTGCTGCTTTATTTCCCCACCTGTTATACTGTACACTTAGCGAATGGGTAACTAACAGGGTAATATTTTGTTGTATTTTCTTTTTCTACAAACAGGTAGTCCGCCAATTGGCGGAGCATGAATAGCTGGTGAATTTCCCGTCAGCGTAGGGGTATTTAGCTTTATTATTTAAAAGCGAATTCCAGGGCAGACGCATTAAAATA
>DHXR01000027.1:0-4949 GCA_002413785.1 Mucilaginibacter sp. UBA5151 | reverse complement strand
ATTTTAATGCGTCTGCCCTGGCGAATTCCCTGTTAGTTGGCGGATTTATACACATGTCAAGCTGTTTTCTTGGTTCTTGGCTCTTGACTCTTGGTTCTCGACCGGCATAATTTACCCAAAGTGTGCTATAGTCCCGAATAATAGTCGTAGCCCTGTTCGGCCCAGTAATCATGCGGGCGGGTATTGCTGAAGTTGATGGTGCCGATGCGTTTCAGGTTCTTGATGCCATATTTAACCGGGATGATAAGGCGCAGTGGCGCACCATGACTTAAAGGAAGCGGCTTATCATTTACTTCGTAGGCCAGTAATGTCTGGGGATGCATCGCGCTGGGCATATCTATCCCGACATAATAACCTTTATCAGGGGTTTCCATGCCGACATATTCCATTTTGGCATATTCATCCAGTTGAAAATGTTTTATAAAATCGCTGAACTTTACACCGGCCCAGTGCTGTATCTGGTCCCAGCCTTCAACGCATTTAAAATCATATACGATCCCGGTTTTTGGCAGGGCCATTAATTCCTGTAAAGTAATCTGCAAAACCTCACCGCCTTTTTTGTTCACCTGTAGCTTCCACGTTGCCGGATCGAACTGGTTTTTTGCTTCGATCCCAATATCGGCGTTAACCCTAACCCGTTTGGCGGCCATTGATTTAGGATAGGTTTTTACAAGGTGCTTATCGCTGAACACCCGTCTGAAAAAGAGTTCGGTTTTATTAAGTGCGCGGCGAAGTGGTTTGTGAGCCCTGGCCGTGATGCCTGCAACTTCATCAGGCGATTTGTACAGCCAGCGCCAGCCTTCAAATGCGCCGGCAGCCAGCACCGCGAAACTGCCGAACGATATAAAGTTGCGCCTGCTGATCTTTTGCTCAATAGTAAGCGCCTTTTTTGCTTTTTTATTTACTTTGCTCATCTTCGTTTGTCGTTTGAATAACAGGCTGAGGGCTTTCATTAACCACCCCGAACCCGGAGATCACCGGACTGAAATTACCCCACCCTGCCAGGAATACCTGCACAATATGGATCACAAAAAAGAAAACATAACCCATGGTTAAGGCAAAATGCAAAATCCGGGCAAAATGGTAGCCGCCGCATAACCATGTTAAATAATAAAACTGTACCGGTTTATAAATGGCTAATCCTGTGACCACTGACCCTATGCCCATAATGATAATAGCGGTGTAAGCAACGCGCTGGGCGGCATTATATTTATTTTGCGGCGGTGCTGTTTTGCGGATATGCAGGTCGTGCAGCAGCACCAGCCAGGCTTCTTTAAAAGAGTTTTTCTTAGGGACCAATTCGCGCCACTCACCCGAGATGGCGGTGTACAAAATATAAAGCACCCCGTTAAGGGTAAAAAACCACATGAACAGGAAATGGAAAGCCATTCCTTCAGACAGGCGGTGCGGTATTTTTAAAGTGTTGTAAAACCAGTCGGGGAAAAAGCGGAAAAAAGTGTAGCCAAAAATGGTGATCGAATATTCGTCATTGGCCCAATAGATCAGCATCCCACTCCATATCATAATGGCTAACACCGGGAAATTTACCCAGTGGCACCACCGCATGGCTAATGAATGTTTTTCCTTTATAGCTTTCATTAATTCGTGTTTATCCTGTTAAAAATAACAAATTATTATTGGTTCTATGGCGGTTTGTGTGTGTTAGCCTTTTATTAGAGCCATCGGCTCGATATATTTTGTAGCAATGGGTTTTAACCCATTGACCATGAATCCCAATGACAAGAGAGCCATAGGCACGATCCATTTTAATCATTATTGGTTGTCGTATTTATATGGCCCGAACCTACGGTTCTTTATCTTTTCCTCCTGGCGTTTTCAACGGATTAAAATCCGTTGCTATAATATTTATCGAGGCTATGCCTCTTCGGAGCCTTAGAAACCACATTTTATCACTATAATAACAATGTTTTTTAATATTCCCGATAGCTATCTGGATTAAATGCATACCCACACAAATCGTTATAGAGCCAAAATATCATCCTTTGTTCCGCCTATTTTCAATTCGTGAAAATTCGGATAAATTCTTGTAATTAGTGTATGATAAGTTCATCTGTCGCCAGCCCATCCAGTTCCTGCGGGTTATGGCTAACGATTAAAACGGTGGTCCCCAATTCATCAAATAATGTTTTAAGTTCAGCAATCAATACTGTTTTCATTTCCGGGTCGATGGCTGAAAATGGCTCATCCATTAACAGCAATTTGGGCTTAATGGCCAGCGCCCGTAATATGGCCAGCCGTTGTTGCTGCCCGCCCGACAGATGCTCCGGTTTATGTGTCACCAGGTTTTCGAGTTTACCGATGCTTAACAGTCGATTAATCCATTCTTTGTCCTTCGCGGCATATTCCAGGTGCTCCTGAACCGTCATATTAGGAAAAAGGGCATAATCCTGGAAAATGAAACCAACCATCCGTTTTTCAGGGGGTACAAATGTTTTTGAAACAGTGTCCAGCCAGGTAACATCCTCAATAATTATGGCGCCCTTTTCGGGTTTGATAAACCCGGCGATAATTTTTAAAAGCGTGGTTTTCCCCGCACCCGAAGGGCCATAAATTTTGGTAATGCTGCCCATTGGAAATTGCTGGCCTATTTTCAGTAGTTGCTTCCCTTTGTATGTTTTTAGCTGTTTTTCTATATCAATACTTATCATTCCAACGGGCTTTTTAGCTGGTATTTATTAAAAATGAAAACCGCAATTACCAAAACAAAGGTAATGGCAAAAAGAATGAGCGAGTAAGTATTGGCAGAAGCATAATCCATTTGTTCAACCGAATCGTACACCGCGATAGATGCAACGCGGGTAACGCCGGGGATGTTGCCGCCGATCATCAGGACTACGCCAAATTCGCCTAAGGTATGCGCAAAAGTTAGCACAATAGCCGTTAACAGCGATGGTTTTATATTGGGCGCCAGCACTTTTACAAATGTTTGCCATTTGGTTTTACCTAAGGAATAAGATGCCTGTGAAAGTGAAACCGGCAATTGCTGCAGCGCGGATTTTATCGGCCCGATCATAAACGGCATACTATAAATAACCGATGCAAGTACCAGCCCCTGGAAAGAAAAGACAAACTGCACATTAAAAGTTTGCTGCAGCCATTTGCCAACGCCATGCTGCGGACTGAAGGCCAGTAATAAATAGAAGCCCAGCACCGATGGCGGCAAAACCAGCGGCATAGTGATAATTGCTTCGATTACTATTTTAAAAAAAGACCGTCCCTTTGAAAGCCACCATGCCAGGGGCAAGCCGATAGCCAAAAGCAGCAGGGTTGTAATGCCGGCCAGTTTTAAAGTGAGCCATATTGGGGTTATGTCCATTAGCCTAATTTATTTCCTTCGGTTCATTTTTTGCCATAAGGCGGAATAAAATTTAATGTTGACAGAGTCCGGCGGTGTTTTAATTTTCCAAAACGGATGCGGCGGACTTACGTGCAGGATACGTTCCAGGGCAAACATTTTTTCGGAATAAACGGTTAACAGCGCAAATTGTAAAGAGGTCCCTTCCCTGCCGTCGGCCGCGTTTTTTAAAAGTAAGGGCACATATTGTTCATCGGCGGTTTCCCCCGCTTTATAGGCCCCTTCTATAATTTCATTCGGGATATTGCTGTTTAAAAGACGCCTTATTTCTTTATCGCGATTACACGAAACAAGCATCAGGAACGAAGACAACAAAATGAAGTTGGTTTTTTTCATGAACTGTTTATTGCACCCGGTAGCCAAACTTCTCAAATATAGCCTTAGCGGCTGGACTTAAAATGTATTTGTAAAACTTTTCGGCCCCTTGATTAGCATTGGCTGTTTTTAATAATATCATTCCCTGTTCTATCGGCGTGTAGATTTTTGGGTCGATAACTTTCCAGTAAAGCGGCGTTTTGTTTGCCGGGTCTTTTACCAGAGCTTGTGTGGTAAACCCAACTTCAGTTGCACCCGTTGAGATATAGGTATTTACCTGCGATATGCTTTCCCCGTAAACAAATTTTGACTTGATATCGCTGAGAATCCCCTTGTGCTTTAACGCTTCCTCAGCGGCTTTACCATAAGGGGCTATTGCAGGATTGGCGATGGCGATCTTTTTTATCCTCGCGGTCATTAAAACGCGTTCCCAATTTTCAAACCCAATATCCTGATTGCTGCAAATGATCAAACTCCCTCCCGCATAAACCACAGGGGCATTCTCACTAAATCCTTCTTTAAATAAGGTTTCCGGGAAAGCCATATCAGCAGACAAAAACAGATCATAAGGCGCTCCGTTACGGATCTGAGTTGTTAAATTACCCGATGACCCGACTATTGGTTCGATCCGGATGCCGGTTTTCTGTTTAAAATCCTGTCCCAACGCCTTTATTACCGATTGCAGGTTTGCCGCCACGGCGATCTTTAAATTTTGAGCATAAGCCGGACCGGTCCATAACAAAAAGGCAACCGCTAAAACCCTTAGCCCTATTTTTAAATTGACATATTTTGGTTTGCTTTCCATGGATTTATTTTTGACAAAAAACATTTCATCGTTATCACGTTTTTTAATTAATGTGCCAGGATGCTTCATTATTTGTGATTTAAAAAATTACAGCAAATGTATATAACTGCTAACGGGTATAATACTATATTAGCACAATTTTATCAGCTATAAATTAAGTTTCCGACCTCAATTATAACAAATTATAAACAATTTTAGCCTTTTAAAACAACGCAACTTATTAAAATTATTTAAAAAGTTTTGCGATTATAAAAAATAATTAATTAGGTTTGTATGCAACAATGTACAGCCCGCTAATAAATCGAATTTTCTTTAGCCTTATGTCGGTAAGGGTAATTTTAATAGTTAAATTGGTTTGAAATGAATCCTCGCTTCGGTGGGGATTTTTTGTGCAGGGGTTTATTTAAAAAAAGGAACACATTAACAGAACATGGCGAGATTAAATTTATTAGA
>DHXR01000043.1:4620-65683 GCA_002413785.1 Mucilaginibacter sp. UBA5151 | reverse complement strand
CTATTGTGATAAGGTTTAGGTTAGGCATCCAAACAGCGAGTGTGAGGATGCCTTATTTTTTTTAATCAATTCAGGATTTTAACATCCACTATAAAACAATAAATTGATCATTTTGTGAATTGGATTTTATCACGGCACATTTTTAAATCACCTGGTATTATGATACAAGAACTTGAAATAAAATGTGCCGCTGTCTGAACACCTATAACTTAACAATCCTTCTGTTTAAATAGCGTTTAGCCAAATACCACACTATCAATAATACTAACTTCTTAAAAGGAAAAAAGGAAGAGAGAGTGAGTAATAATTATTCAGCAAAGTTAGGTGTTAGTCTGGATACAAGGCAAGGAATTTCCGGCATAAACGCTCCTATGGCAACTGCACAACCTATTTATTCCGTTCCTCCTTGCATTTAATCCAGCCTTGCACCTGTAGGGCACCATAATTATTAATCACTTAATCAAAATCATTATGGAAAATCAAACATTAAACCACGTTGCAGAAATCTCATTGACTTACAGACCTCAAATTAGGCCACAAGACAGACCCAAAATATCATCAGCTAAAGAAGCTTATGAAGTGCTTTTAAGTTCCTGGGACAAGGATAAAATAGAGTTTATTGAGCAATTCAAAGTAATTCTGTTAAACAAAAATAAAAGAGTTTTAGGAATTTATACAGTAAGTACAGGAGGGATTGGATGTTGTTCAGTAGATACTAAACTGGTATTTGCTTCTGCATTATTAGGATGCGCTACAGATATTATCCTGGCACATAATCATCCTACAGGAAATCGACATCCAAGTGTTGCTGATCTACAAATTACAAAGCAAATTAAAGAAGCTGGTAGGGTTCTGGATATTCCAGTAGTAGATCATATTATAGTTACAGTGGATGGATACTATTCATTTGCTGATGAAGGAGTTTTGTAGCAAGATAGAATTTAGCTACATTAGCATATTAGTTCATTAATTTATTAACAAGGCTATGGTTTGCAAATAGTTTGCACAGTGTGTTCTTTGAGGTCAAAATCAAGTATAAACAACGAGAAAAGAGGGAAATATACAGCTTAAGAGTCAGTTGCTCTACCGGCTGAGCTACCAAGTCATTGTAAAGACGGGCTGCAAATAAACGGATTTTTTTTGAAGTCCGAAAGTCGGAAAAGTCCGAAAGAAGCATAATTGGAGATGAAAACCTTTCATCTTTTACCTTTCGCCCTTCACCTAAGCCATCGCGTACAACTCATCCCGCTGTTTCTGCACTACATCGCTGTTGATATACTCGTCGTAGGTCATCAGCTTATCTATAGTGCCGCCAGGGGTTATTTCTATAATCCTGTTGGCTACAGTTTCAACCAGCTCATGGTCACGCGTGGTAAAGAGGATGGTGCCCCTGAAATCTTTCATGCCGTTGTTCAGCGCGGTGATCGATTCCAGATCGAGGTGGTTGGTGGGTTCATCAAACATCAGCAGGTTTGCCGATTGCAGCATCATGCGGCTGAACATGCAGCGCATTTTTTCGCCCCCGGAGAGTACATTGCTTTTCTTCAATACTTCCTCACCCGAAAACAGCATACGCCCTAAAAACCCGCGGATAAACTGGTCATCTTTATCGCCGGTTGAATATTCGCGCAGCCAGTCGATCAGGTTATCGTCTTTTCCTTTAAAGTATTCGGCATTATCAATAGGGATATCGGCAGCATTTATCGTTACTCCCCATTTAAATTCACCCTTATAGTCTTTATCCCTGCCGGTTAAAATGTTGTAAAAAGCGGTAGTGGCCAAACTATTTTGCGATAGTACGGCGATTTTATCGCCTTTGTTCACCATCAGGCGCACATTTGCAAATAACAGTTCGCCGTTGAGTGTCTTTTTAAGATTTTCAATTTGCAGCACCTGGTCGCCGGCCTCGCGACCCTGGTTGTTGAATATAATACCGGGATATTTGCGGTTTGATGGTTGGATTTCGTCGATATTAATTTTATCCAATGCCTTTTTACGGCTGGTTGCCTGTTTAGATTTGGATGCGTTTGCGCTGAAACGGCGGATGAACTCCTGTAGTTCTTTAACACGGTCTTCGGTCTTTTTATTCTGATCTGAGCGCTGTTTTAAAGCCAGCTGGCTCGATTCGTACCAAAAAGTATAGTTACCGGTATAAATGGTCATTTTGGCAAAATCTATATCCACTACGTGGGTACAAACCGTATCTAAAAAGTGCCTGTCGTGCGACACCACCAGCACAATGGCCTCGTACGAGGCTAAAAAGTCTTCGAGCCAACCTACTGTGTGGATGTCGAGGTCGTTTGTAGGCTCATCAAGTAAAAGGATATCCGGCTTGCCAAAAAGTGCCTGCGCCAATAAAACACGTACTTTTTGGGTGTTATCCAGGTCTTTTACTAATTGATAATGAAATTCTTCTTTTATACCGAGGTTGCTCAGCATGGTAGCGGCATTGCTTTCGGCATTCCAGCCGTCCATTTCGGCAAAAAGATTTTCGAGTTCCCCGGCACGGTGGCCGTCGGCGTCGGTAAAATCCTCTTTGGCGTATATGGCGTCTTTCTCCTTCATTATGGCATACATTTCTTTATGCCCCATCATTACCGTTTCTATTACAGTAAACTCATCGAACGCATAATGGTTTTGGCTCAATACCGCCATACGTTCGCCGGGTGTAAAACTGTATGATCCGCTTGAGGGATCAATCTCGCCCGAGAGTATTTTTAAGAAAGTTGATTTGCCCGCGCCATTGGCGCCGATAATGCCATAACAGTTGCCCTGGGTAAATTTCAGGTTAACGTCTTCAAATAATGTGCGCTTACCGTAACGTAAAGATAAATTGGATACTGTGATCATTCTGCCCCTCTGATTTGCCGCAAAAGTAAGTTAAATACTTTTATTTATTAACACTGTAACTGTTAATAATGTTATTTAAATGGCGGTTTTGTTATAAAAATTGATAAAATATGTGCGTAATGCTATAAAATTGATGTTTTTAAAAGATTTTTAAAAGTGTGAAAATGACAGATTATTTGTTAATAAGTAATTAAAAGTTAACGTGGATAAACTTTTAATTAACATTTTTCGTATATATATTGTGGGTGTTTTTAAACCCCTATTTAACAAATTGTTATGGCAATAATAATTGTATCATTATTTGTAGTGACCGTGTTAACAGTTATACAACATTTGCGACTAAGGAATGAAAGTTAAGTCCCGTAATTGCGCTGACTGTTAAACCGTTGTAGGAATTAAATATTCTTACCATCATTTTTCGGCCTCCATGAATCCTCTCCAAATAAGGGGCCCTGAAAACCATCCGCTTAAAACTTCCAGCCGTTAACTGCTAAGTTCACTGAAAACTGCCCAAGCAAACTTCCTATTGCCCCCATTCAGACGGATTCTGACGCCATTGTCTTAATAGCTCAATATCATTAGCCGGAATATACTGGTTGTCGCTTGCGTATTTTATTAATGCATTGTAGTTGGATAAGGTCACAAAAGGACAATTTGCCTGTTTAAAATTATCAGCAGCCACATCAAAACCATAACTGAATATTGCGGCTAACCCTGCCACATCGTATCCCGCTTCGCGTAAAGCTTCAACGGCCTGTAAGCTGCTTTTGCCCGTAGATATAAGGTCCTCAATTACCACAACCCTTTTTCCGGTTAGTATATCGCCCTCAATTAAATTGCCCCTGCCATGATCTTTAGGTTTGGAGCGCACATAAATAAAGGGAAGCCCTAACTCCTGGGCAACCAATACCCCCTGCGGTATGCCCGCTGTAGCAACGCCGGCAATACAGCCGACTGCGCCAAATACTTCCTGAACAAGCTGCGTTAATTGCTGCCTGATGTAGGTACGGATGGTGGGATGTGAAAGCGTAATACGGTTATCACAATAAATTGGCGACTTCCACCCTGAAGCCCAGGTAAAAGGATTGTTAGGTTGCAATTTTATTGCTTTAATTTGCAGTAGAAATTCAGCAACCTGCTGTTCTATCTCAGATTTATCAAACATGGCTCAAAAATACAGAATTTATATTAACCAAAAGGTTATCCTGTTAACAGAAAAAGTACCCAAACACAAGGAGCGCTATGAACGGATTGATGCAGAGTTATTTGATTTGAAAATAATTTACTCATGGGCCATAGCCCGTCAAAATAAACAATTTTATGTGTTATGCCGCGATGCAGGCACTTTTTTGAAGCAGGTGGCCAAAAGTGTAACGCTTATTGAAGCGGCCGGCGGCCTGGTAAAAAATGAAAATGATGAATATTTATTTATTTACCGCAATAATAAATGGGACCTCCCCAAAGGCAAAATTGAGAAAGAAGAAAAGGTTAAAGTAGCAGCGGTGCGTGAGGTAGAGGAGGAGTGCGGTATAAAAGTAAGTACCCTTGACGAAAAAATATGTAAAACTTATCACGTTTATACGATGAAGGGGGCAGTTGTTTTAAAGAAAACCCATTGGTTCAGGATGACCTGTAAAGGACAGGGTAAATTAAAACCACAGAAGGAAGAAGGGATAACCGATGCCCGTTGGTTTAAGCAAGGTTACATTGAACCTATAATAGAAAATACTTTCCCATTAATTATGGATGTTTTGGTTAAGGAAGATCTGATCAAAGGTAAGCCAATGCCTCTTTAGGGATAAACTGGCTCACATCGCCTTTATAGCGCATAATTTCACGCACAATGCTGGAGCTGATAGAGGAATAGCCCGGTTTGCTGACAATAAAAATACTTTCAATTTCCGGATCGAGCGAATGGTTCATTTGCGCAATTGCTTTTTCATATTCAAAATCGGATACAGTACGGATGCCGCGGATCATGTAAGCCGCCCCGATACTTTTGCAAAAATCAACAGTTAAGCCTTCATAAGCGACGATATGGATCCGGGGGTCTGATTGAAAAACGGCCCGCAGCATTTGTTCCCGTACCTCAGCGCTCAGTAATCCTGCTTTCGTGCTGTTAACGCCTATGCCTATATAAACCTTGTCGAACAGGCTGACTGACCGTTTTATAATATCTACGTGTGCTTTGGTTACGGGATCAAACGAACCTGGAAAAAGAGCGATTTTCATTGGTGTTGGAATAAGCTTACGCAACAAATTTATAAATCATTATTTAATATTCCCCTAAATAAAATTCGACAGACAAATAAACCATATTGCACGCCGGTATAATTGTTACAAAGCTGGTTTAAAAAATGAAAACGACGAATGCCCATACTTCCGCTGTTCCGTAAATGCGGGGTGGTTACTGAGATTTTGCAGGGACTGATGTTCAACTATCAATAGCCCTCCGGGCAAAAGCATATTTTTTTCAAAAATAACTTTTGGCAACTCCGGTATCCGGTTTAGGTCGTAAGGCGGGTCGGCGAATATCAGGTCGAATTGTTCTGTTTCCAGTTGAAGGTATTTAAAAACATCATCCTTATAAACTTTGATGTTGTTTAATCCATGCTGGCGGGCAATATCCTTCAGGTAATGGACACAATGGATGCTGCGGTCAACAGAAACCACTTGTTCCGCGCCCCTTGAAGCAAATTCCATAGAAATATTACCGGTACCGCTAAAAAGGTCAAGTACTTTTATGCCTTCAAAATCAATCTGATTTTGAAGGATATTGAACAGGGCTTCTTTAGCCAGATCAGTAGTAGGGCGTACCGGAAGGTTTTTTGGCGGGTTGAGCCTCAAGCCTTTTAAAGTGCCTCCGATGATCCGCATAGCGATAAAGCGGCAAGCGCCAGGATTTTATGTGACGGTATTTGTCCCGGTAGTTCAAGAATTTTCAAGCTGTTTATTTCAATTTTTGGATAAAAATTGGCAAGCCGCAGCATATTACTATCACCCGGACTAACATCGCCGCTTAATACAAGTGTGGTTTGCTGTGGTTTTAATTTAAGCTCTTCAGCAACAAAAGTTGTAAAGTAGGCCAGTTCATCCTGATCCCTAAACTCAAAAGTATTGTAAAAACGAAGTTTACCCGAAGGGAAATATAAAAACTGGACGGTACTTTTACCTATTTCCAGATACAGGTTATTATCGGGAGGGCTGCTTTTTTCTATGGCTTTTACCCAGCCCCGGGCGGTATAAACTGTATTTTGAAGATTAAATTTTTCAACAGCCGCAACCAGTTTCGTATTTGTTTTATAAACGATCATGTTTTGATCGTCCAGTGTTTGGGCGAAAACCTTTTCATTTTCTTTTACATCCAAAAAACGCGCAAATTCAGCCACATGTTCTTCATCGAATAAACTCCCTGGTACAAGGGTCAATGCGGTTGCGGGCATCCCTATGGTTACTTTTTTATAGGTGGCAGTTAATAATTCGCTTAACTGCTTGGGATGGGCAAGCTCATCAAGGTCACAATTTTGGGCCGATACCAATAAACGGTTTTGGTGGACAACCGCATAGCTGAATGAGTTTGTCTCAAGCTGTAATAATAAAGTATAGCTGTAAGCCTGGTACAGGTTAAAGTTATTGTCGGTGTAATTGTTACTGTGATTGTCCATGCAGATCAGCAAAAGTAACTATTTTTTTGATAGATATACACGAGCAAAATATAGGAAAATAACCAACCGTTATTGTGGTTATTTTTAGTTATATAAGTCAGACTTTTTATTTCTTCAAATAAAAGTTCAAGTCAGGGGCCGGGAATCAGGAAAAAGCAGCAGTGGTGAAGATATTTATACAAAAAAGGAAATATAGCTAAGCCAAATCAGTCACATGGTAATGTAACTGACCTGTCCTTTGCTTTCATCCTGGTACCTGACACCTGATCCGGACACTTATTAATAATATTCAATCAGCGCAATATGCTGGTAGTCTTTTAAAACGTTTTCATCAACAAAATCCACGTCACCGCCGTTTGCCAGTATTTTTTCTATTGTATCGTCAACCGCATCCCTTATAAGTGGAAATTTGTTGTAAGGTGCTGTTACCTCCTCGATATTTTCTTCACTGCCCCCGTGCTGAGCCGCACACCTGTAGTTTTTTTCAACAACCAGCAATCTCCCCCTATGGTTTGTCGCTTCACGCCAAACATCCTTCATTCCAAATACAAGTTTCTTTTTACCGGCAGCCTCATCTAACTGGTTCAGCAAATCCTTTTGTTTGCCAGCCCTCCATCCGGCAATGTGAGGATCTAACAGGGCTTCCAGTTCAGGTAATGTTGCTTCATCATAGTTACCCTTTACATATTCGATAATTGCTTCACCATGTTTGGTGAATTTTTTGAAATGGCCCAGTATCTTTTCAGCGCCCAATACAAATAGCGGCAGATGATAGGTACTTAGTATTTCATCAAGCGCGCTGTCAATGTGGTACAAAAACTTATAAACAGTGGTTTGTTTACGGTCAGTCATATCCGAAAAATTTGCCACTCTTTCCGGTGCATCATTTACATACGCATAAACAGAATCGGGCAGGTTAGTTTTAATGAGCGCCAGGCCAGATGAATCGCCGAGGTATATGTGGCTTTCTTTACCGCTAACTAACAGCAAAAGGTATTTGTGTAAAGTTTTTTCGCTATAAACAAGGTCCCTGATTTCAAAAGAGTTATCTATGATGATTTTTTCTTCTACGGCAGTATCCAAATAAAATACTTTTTCAAACACCGGCGATACATAAATAGCAATGCTTTTTTTTAAAGGATTGAATATAAGGTTGCTGATAACAGTTCTTATTTTTTGAATTACGAATTCGCTCAATTCTTTGGGGTAGTTATTCAACAATTCGATCTCGACCTTATCGGCAGCAACTTTTAGCTTATGATGTAATTCCGTTTCCAGATTTATTTTCGGTTCAAAAGGCATAATAATTGAAACGGACGGACGATAATGCAGTGCTTTTAGCACTTCGCGCATTTCTGGTGTAATAAATTGGTTCATAATAAGATATATTGAAACCGAAGTTACCCTTTAACCGGCAGGAAAAACTGATTGTTATCACTAAAAATATTGATTTTGCGCAGTTAAACAGGAAGTTAACGTGCTGTATAATAAGATAAATATTTAAACAATTAATTTACAGATAGTTGTATTGTAAAAATATCACAAAATTTAAGGGTTATCTGTTAATAATTCCCTAAGTTTGACGATACAACTAACTGCTTCCTGGTATGACCGAGCAAAGCACATTAATACTTGAAAGCGAGGCTGGTTTTAAGGCCTTATTTGAGTACGCAACTGTTGGGATACTGGTGATCAGTGCCGAAGGAGGTATTGAGCTGGCCAATCCCTGCATAGAGAAACTATTCGGATATAAAAAGGCTGAGCTTATTGGCCGGGATGTTGAGATCCTGATCCCGGAAGCTTTCAGAAAAAATCATGTGCATCATCGTGAAGGGTATTTTAACAGGCCAAAAGCAAGGCCTATGGGCTACGGTTTAAGTTTATTTGCCCGTAAAAAGGATGGTTTTGAATTCCCTGTAGAAATAAGTTTGGGACATTATCTGCTTGAAAACGAACAATTGGCCGTTGCCTTCGTTACAGATATTACAGCAAGCAAAAGGTCGCAGGAAGAACTGGAAGCCAAAGTAAAGGAACGGACCCTGGAACTTACCCGGTCACTGGAACGCGAGAAAGTATTAAGTGAGATGAAATCCCGTTTTGTTTCGATAGCATCTCATGAATTCCGTACGCCTTTAAGCGCAATACTTTCGAGCCTTGCACTGATTGAAACATACAGCAAAGAAGAACAGGAAGAGAAAAGAAAAAAACATATTGACCGGATAAAGTCGTCTGTGCGAGACCTTACCGCTATTTTGAATGATTTTCTTTTACTGGATAAAGCGGAACAGGGCAAGATTGAAATCTTCAATGAAGCTTTTAATTTGCGCGATTTCGCCGGGGACATTGCAGAGGAGGTAAGCGGCATGTTAAAACAAGGTCAGGAGGTTATTTTGACCTATACCGGCGATGAGGAAATAATACAGGATAAAAAGATACTGAAGAGCATATTTCTGAATTTACTTTCCAATGCGATAAAGTATTCACCTGAAGATAAAATGATCTGTTTTTCAATTGAAATAACCAATAGCCTTGTGATGGTAAACGTAAAGGATGAAGGAATAGGCATACCTGAAGAAGATCAGCAAAATTTATTCGGGAAGTTTTACAGGGCAAAAAATGTAACGAATATACAGGGTACCGGCTTGGGCTTGAATATAGTCCAAAAATATGTCGAATTAATAAGCGGGGCAATTAGTTTTGAAAGTAAACCCGGAGTGGGGACCATTTTTAGAATTGAATTTCCGCAAAACTTTCATTAAATGAAAATTATACTTATCATTGAAGATAACGATGATATCCGCGAAAATACCTGCGAACTGCTCGAATTGGAGGGTTATCGGGTGCTTGCGGCGGATAACGGTAAAACCGGGCTTATTTTAGCAAAGGAAAATAAGCCTGATGTTATCCTTTGTGATATTATGATGCCGGAGGCCGACGGATACGAGGTTTTTAATGCACTAAAGGACGACCCCGATACCTCCTCTATTCCTTTTGTGTTTCTTACAGCCAGCGTTGAAAAAAAAGCTGTTGAAACCGGTTTCGGCATGGGCGCCAAGGGGTATATTCAAAAACCTTTTGACCCGCAGGAACTGTTCGAGGTTATCACAAACTGCCTTAAAGAATTATAGCCTTTTTAAACATATTTGTTTCTGGTCTGTCGATAAAAATCGCATTTTCTTTTACTCTTTTGTGTGCCTCTGGTGTTTCATCGCCATAGCCCAATATTACTGCAAGGTGCACTTTTTCTGTTGCCGGAATCCTCAGTTTATAGAATATATCGGTATGTTCAACAAATTTTGCCAATCCTACGGGGCAGCTATCCAAACCCAATGTTTTTGCAGCAAGCATCATGTTTTGCGCACACATACCAATATCAAGGCCGGCCCATTCGTCATCCTTTGGTGCGGTAATAAAAATAACTACCGGAGCGCCATGGAATATAGGATCGGCCCATTTAAAAAGATCAATGCTGTGAAAAGAATGTAAAAGGTCACCGGCTGTTTTTACAATATCCTTAACACCCGATTTTATAAACTCTTTTGCAGATGTTTTGGCAATTTCCTTTGAAAAAGTTTTGATGATATCCTTATTGGTTAAAATATAAAATTTCCATTCCTGTTGATTAATGGCAGAAGGCGCCATCCTGCCGGCATCAATAATCTGTTCAATAATTTCGTTTCCAACCGGCCTGCTCTTATATTTTCTTACGGCCCTTCTTTTATAAATTGTCTGCAGCGTTTCAGTGCTCTTTACCTCTCTGTTAATTACTTCTGTTTCCATTGTGCGGCATGTTTTAAAGTTTAAATTTCATTTATTTTAGATGTTATTTACGGTACCTCACCAGGTACTGGGAATTCGTAAGGTGGTGTTTCAAACGGATCTTCGTACGGTACAACGTCCGGATCTGCTCCCGGAATAAAAGGTTCTTCGGGGTAGTCGGGTGGTTCAATCTCCGGTCCTTTTTCCGGCTGAGGAATTTCAATAGGTTTTTCGGGTGTGGTTTGCTTTGCCATGGTTGATGTTTTATCTTAGTTTTGTTTTACTAAACCCCAAACGGATAGGTCTCTGGTATCTGGTGACCGTCGGGCTTTATATGCAGGGGGTGAAGTGCTTTTGTTTCGTCAAGGTAAATAAATGCATCATAGCGCTGCGGTAAAATAGTTGGCACGTAATTTCCGTATTTTTCGTGCAGCGGATTATACACCACGCCGATAGCCCTATGCCCGATGTAATTTCTCATCATTGTTGTATTGCTGCTATAATCATCCATCACCAATAATTTATTTTCTTTACCGGCTTTATGCAATAAATACTCCCAGCTTCCTTTTCTTGCTTCCGGCATTTGCATTATCTGCATAGGGGCGCCCCAGCTTCCGCCTGCAATTACTGTCCCCTGGTACGAGCCGAACCCGACCAGTACTACGCCTTTATCCTGGTGCTGCAGCCTCGCCAGTTCGCCAATGTTAAACATCCCTTCATTTGCCATATCAGTGGCCCTTGCATCGCCGATGTGCGTGTTATGTTCCCAAATAATTGCCTTGGAATTATTTCCGTGAAAAGTTAACAGCCGGTTAAGTGTATCTGCCATGTGCCGGTCGCGGATATTCCAGCTATTGGGGCCACCCTGTACCATCGCCCTGTAATATTTTTCTGCGTTTACTGTCACCAATGCATTTTGTTCGGCGCTGAAAACATTTTCGTGATCACTATTATATTGCGGCAGCTTTTTTTGTATCTCTTTAAGCAAATCAACCACTTCGTTTTGACACAGTTCGGGCACCAGCATACTTGCCCTGGCGTAGGAATGGCCTTCATCTTTGCGGTATGGCTCAAAACACTGAAAAGCTTTTTCAGCCACCTTCAATGCACCGGGATCGGTTTTTTGCAGGTACCGCATAATGGCTTCCATGCTCTCCCACAGGCTATATACATCCAACCCGTAAAAACCGGCTTTTTTATTTGCGGATAAGCCGGTGTTATGCTTTTTCATCCATTGCGCCAATGCAGCTATCTCCCAGTTTGCCCACATCCAGGTGGGCCATCGGTTAAATTCATGCAACACCCCGGCAGCATTTTTATCATCAGTGTTGTACCCTTTTACAAAACGGTTCATGCGGTAGCAATCGGGCCAGTCGCCTTCAACTGCTATAAAATTGAACCCTTTTTCTTCAATAAGTTTTTTTGAAATATGGGCCCTCCATGTATAATATTCGTGCGTGCCATGGCTTGCTTCCCCAAGCATCACTATCCTGGCATCGCCAATCCTGTCAAACAGCGGTTGCAGGTCAGCTTCTGTTTGTAATGGATGTGAATGCCGCTGAATAGCATCTGCCAGTTGGGTTTCATCCATACGCACTTCTTTTGTCAAATAACCTTCCATGATTTTAATTTTTATTTCTAAAATATTATCCCCGGTATTTTGATATTGAGCCTTTTGTCAGAAGTAAGTCTTTTTACACAAAAACAATCAAAGTGAATAAATTTAATACCTTTTTAAAATGATAAATATCAGTCTTTTATCTGACGGATATCACTAATATCCCATTTAAAGCTGATTAGCTTTGATAAAGCAAAAAAACATCATTATCATGGAAAATAATTCAAATATTGTCATGCTCCGCAATTTGCTGGATGAAGATACCCGCAGGTTTACCAGCGCGGAGATTGAGTTAGAAAACAGTTTAAACGGGTGGATCAATGAAGCCCGGTCAATGCAGTTGAAAACGGTTTTGCATAGGTACCTTGATTTTGTGCAGCAGCACGTAAAACGACTGGAAGGTTTTTTTGAGGAAGAAAAAATCAACGCTATCAGTCTGAACAACCGGGTGATGCTGGCCTTTATTGCGGACGTAAACGAAAAACTGGCAAATTGTACACAAGTGGAAGTTAAAGACGCCTGCCTTTTAGCCAGCATACAGAGCATCAACCATTTTAAAATCAGCGCTTATGGTACAGCAGCAGCATTTGCTAAGGCACTTGATCTTGAAAAAGCTGCCGCATTATTTCATGAACTGGAAATAAACGAGAAACATATTGACGACCGTTTATCTCAACTGGCAGATTTTGAAATAAATATTAAAGCCATAGCGCCTATTGCATTACACCAATAAACCGCGAAGCCATGAGCATACTTTTTCAGGGGGATGTAGTTATCCCTATTAATAAAATGACTCTGAACGGGGAATTGTTTATTCCTGCAGACACGAAAGGTATAATTGTTTTTTCTCATGGCAGCGGCAGCAGCAGATTTAGCATACGTAACAGGCAGGTGGCAAAATACCTGCAGGAAAGGGGTTTCGGGACTTTGTTGTTTGACTTACTCACTGAAGATGAGGACCAATACTACTACAACCGTTTTAATATTGATTTACTTGCCAAAAGACTGGTCTCTGCTACGAAATGGCTTGAAAGTTTCCCCGGGGCAAAAGAGAGTTGTATATGCTATTTTGGCGCCAGTACCGGGGCTGCATCTGCTTTAAAAGCGGCGGCAGAACTGCCGCAGATAAAAGCGGTGGTGTCAAGAGGGGGGCGCCCTGATTTGGCGGGGGAAGATTTGAAGAATGTGCAGGCTGCTACACTTTTGATAGTAGGTAGTTTAGATCAGGATGTGCTGCAATTAAACAGGATGGCCTATAGCCAGATGAAGTGTGAAAGGCGATTGGAAATAGTTGAGGGCGCCTCTCATTTATTTGAAGAACCCGGAAAATTGGAAGTTGTTGCTGAACTGGCTTGTGACTGGTTTGAAAAGTTTACCGCGACTGTCCATGTCTGATTAGAATGTTAAAAAAAAAACAACGTTATGTTTCGCGACAGGGAAGAAGCCGGCTTATTGCTGGCAGCAAAGCTCAAAAAATACAAAAATGACCACGGGGTAGTGTTGGCTGTTCCGAGGGGCGGTGTGCCGGTGGCTTATGAAGTTGCCAGGGAATTAGGCTTTCCTGTGGAGGTTATTCTTACAAAAAAGATTGGCCACCCTTCTAACAAAGAATATGCTATTGGTGCTGCAAGCCTCACTGATTATTTTGTAGTACCCCATGAAAATGTTTCAGTGGAATATATTGACAGGGAACTGCAAACGATCCGCAGCAGGCTGAAAGAGATGTATAAAAAGTTCATGGGGGATAAACAACCCGAAAACCTGGAAGGAAAAACAGTGATCGTTATTGATGATGGTATTGCAACAGGCAACACTATACTGGCCACGGTAAATTTATTGCGCAAAAGCAATCCCGCCAAAATTGTGATTGGCGTTCCGGTGGCTTCCAAAAGCGCGGTGGAAATATTGGCAAAGGAAGTTGACGAAGTGGTGACTGTATTGGTTCCTGAACAGTTTTACGGAGTAGGCGCATTTTACGATAATTTTAGCGAGGTAAGTGATGAAGAAGTATTGTTTTACCTGGATAAATTAAATAAATTGAAAAAAGCGGGCTAAAAAAATCACTTTAAATACAATGACTGTTTCCCGGATCAATCTTAAAAAAGAAACAGTCAGGGCTATACCCGGCTTGTTTGCTGGTATAGCCCTTATTATTTCAGGCCTTTTTCCATCCCGGTCATTTGCTCAAAATCATTTTAGCCAGTATCCCAATGTCGATAGTTTGGCTAATAACCATTTTCGTGATAGCTTAAATAAAAAAAGATTTGGCCGGGCTGCCATCTTATGGTCGCTGATTGAAATAACGCCATGGGTATTTGACAAATATGTGTCAAAAGCCAGCTTTGCTGATATTTCCTTCAACACCGTAAGGACTAACCTAAAACCAAACAGCTGGTTTTGGGATGACGATGATTTTTCAACCAACCAGCTTGCCCATCCTTCACATGGCAGTATTTTTTTTAATTCTTTCAGGGCAAACGGTTATAGTTTCTGGCAATCTGTGCCTGCTGCCTTTGCAGGGAGCTACGTATGGGAAACCGTCGGGGAAAATCAGGCGCCATCCATCAATGATTTAATTAATACAGGGTTTGGAGGTGTGGTATTGGGTGAAATGACCAACCGTTTTTCAAATAAAATACTCCATAATGGCAGCCGGGGTTTAAAACGACAGGCGAGTGAGGTATTAGCGTTTATAATTAATCCTGCAAACGGCATGAACAGGATATTGGATGGCAAATGGGGCAAAATACCGACAGACACAGCCGCTAAGGACACGACAAAGATATACGCTGAAATTGATTTGGGTGTGCGCGACTTCAAGGTGAATAACAGGGCCGGGGATTTTGCCTGGTACAGCCACGCAAAACTGATTTATGGGTCCCCGTATGAAAATTACCGGACACCTTTCAGTTATATTTATGTCAATACTGAATTTGGCAAAAGTAGAAAATCTGATATTAACCTTGTCAGTATTTATGGTTCCATAACCGGTTTTTGGGTGCAATACACTGACAATATCCGGCAAATGGCCCTGCTTACAGCTAATTACGACTATATAGACAACGATGCTTTTATTTACAGTTCGCAAAATATTAAGCTCAATTTATTTTCGGAATTTAAATTATCCGATAAATTAAAAATCAACACCACACTTGCTGCCGGCCCAATCCTGTTGGCGGCTGTCCCTGACCCATACCCGAATTATGGCCGGCCCTATGATTTTTGTTCGGGCGCAGGTTTTGGCGGGAGTATTACACTTAATATTGCCAACAAATTTTATTACGGCATAAACTACAAAGGCGGATGGTTTACTACCCTCAGCGGCAATGCGTCCTACTATTTCCTGCATACATTTACCAGTGAGCTGCGGTATATGATTATTGACGGGTTTTCAGTTTGTGCCGAACCAGGTTATTTTACCCTGAACGGTAAATTTAAACATTACCCGGATCTCGATAAAACCTATCCTTATTTAAGGCTGTCTGTAAGGTATAGCCTGGATCTTTAAATATTATCCGGTTAAGCTGTGTTCAGGTTAAAATTAAAATGCCGGTTAAATTATTTAAGTTGATGGCCCCTGATGGCTGACAGGAGCAGTTTTACGAGAAGCTAAACGCGTTTAGCCCCTCGTAATTTTTCCGGTTTGAGGAGCTAAATGCGTTTAGCCCCTCGTAATTTTTCTGATTTGAGGAGCTAAATGCGTTTAGCCTCTCGTAATTTTTTCAGTTTGAGGAGCTAAATGCGTTTAGCCCCTCGTAATTTTTCCGTATTAAATTTATTCAAATCATTGAATATCAATCAAATATACAAAATATTCGAAAGAAATCAAAAATTTTCTTTGGAAAACGGGTCTAAAGCGTGTGTTTTAT
This sequence comes from Mucilaginibacter sp. UBA5151, assembly GCA_002413785.1. Lineage (GTDB taxonomy): Bacteria > Bacteroidota > Bacteroidia > Sphingobacteriales > Sphingobacteriaceae > Mucilaginibacter. The sequence goes on along the minus strand of DHXR01000043.1, from coordinate 49,922 downwards.
ACCGGCTGTGGGCGACCTTTTAAAAGACGGCCAAATTATTCAAATATACCAAATTTTGGGGTAATTATCAAGACAGAAATCAATCCCGCCAGGGCAAAAAGATGAACTAAATTTCGCTGTATTATTGAGAGAGTGCGCTCACACTGGCTTGATATTCAAGCCAGAGCTATTTTGAAATAAATTGTGATTACAGTTTTTCTATTTCTTCGATAGAAAGCCCGGTAGTTTTTGCAATGAATTCAATAGCCAGGCCTTCCTTTTTGAGTTCGCGGGCAATATCCAAAGCTTTTATATACTCGCCTTTCTGTACGCCTTCCCTGATGCCCTCTTTTTTTGCTTCTCCTACCTCATAATCACGCACATTCTTATTATCCCATTTGTATTTCATGCTGCTGTCGTACATGGTTTTTTCCTCCTTTGTCAAATTAGTATATGCGGCAATGCTGAATAGTTTTTCAAATATGGGTTTCCGCAGGTACACCGGAATCTTATCCATCCGGCTCATGTTCTTTAAAACATAAAGCCATTTGTCAAGGTCGGTTTCCAGTTTACAGAATATTTTCCGCCAGATATTAAAGTCAGCAAGCCACAGGGAGGCTATGTGCTATGGATTGAACTGAATGAAAAAATTGATGCCTTTGAATTATACGAGCAGGCATTAACATACAATATCAGTATTCGCCGGGGTAAATATTTAGTACGGACAGTCGCTTTACAAATTTCATCCGGATCAGCTTTGGGATGCCTTATGATGATGAGATAGACGAAAGCCTTAAAACGCTTGGGCGTTTGATCGGCAAATTTTAAAAAATCCCTGAAAATGCATCCAACTATCAACCATTTCCATAAATTTTCGTTAAATGAGGTACTATGATCTATTCTTCTCTTACTGAACGTTTAAAAAATCAGCATAAAACAATTGCTTCAATTATCATAAAACTAAATAACCGGCAATTAAATCAGCATGTAAACCGCGGAAAATGGAGTATTCACGAAAATATTGCCCACCTGGCAAAGTACCAGCCAGTTTTTATTGACCGCATCCGTAAAATACTGGCTATTGATGAACCCGGATTTGGGGCCTACAAAGCAGAAGATGACGATGAATTTGAGATCTACTGCGCATTTACCACTTATGAGCTTTTAAAAAAAATATCCTCAGACAGGGAAGTGATCTATAACCTGGTAAGCCATTTACCGGCGGATAAAGCCGAACTGACAGGTACCCATCCTAAATACGGCAGGTTAACTGTTTTAGAGTGGACCGAATTTTTTCTGTTACACGAAGCGCATCACCTTTTCACTATTTTCCAACTGGCGCACGGGGTGAAGGTTGGTAGATTTGGTGAGTAGTTGATTTGGTGAGTTGTTGATTTTTATTATAACGGATTTTCCTGATCATTCTGATTTTAAAAAATATATTCTGTGAAATAGCGTAAATCCATTAAATCTGCCACTATTTTTACCTGCATATTTATAGCATTAAATAAACAAATGAAGCAAGCCGGCAATAAACCAAAACAACCTGGCATTTTTAGCCTGCTAAAACCCTATACGGGCCTGGTTACCCTGTTGATTTTGTTTGCGCTGTTCAGCAATAGCGCTAACTTATGGCTGCCGAAAATAATTTCGCACGGTATCGACGATTATATCCACAGCCGATTGGGGCATACAAAATTTAATGTGAATCCTACCATTATAAAATTTTCCTTAGCGGTGTTATTCATTTTTATATTTGCCTACCTCCAATCCATCATACAAACCTATACCTCCGAAAAGGTTGCCCGCGATCTCCGGACCAGGCTTTCTGATAAAATTTCGAGGCAAAGCAATGCGTTTATACAGGAGGTAAATCCTTCAAAGCTTTTAACCAACCTCACCGCTGATGTAGATTCTATCAAACTTTTTGTATCACAGGCATTGGTTTCTATTGTGTCCTCGGTTTTTACCATTGTTGGCGCAAGTATCCTTTTGCTTACCATAAACTGGAAACTGGCATTATGTATAATTGCCATTATCCCGATAATAGGCGGTACTTTTTTTTGGGTATTGCGAAAGGTTAGGGTATTGTTTATCAAAAGCCGCGGGGTTATTGATTGGCTGAATAAGGTTATTAACGAAAGTATCCTTGGTTCGGCGCTGATAAGGGTAATCAACTCGCAGCAATTGGAGTTCGATAAATTTTTAAAGGCAAATACCGAGGCAAGGGACATAGGGCTTTCCATTTTACGCCTTTTTGCCGGGTTGATTCCCGTAATTACGTTTACAGCAAATATGGCCACCCTTAGCATTTTGGCCTTAGGCGGTCATTTTGTGATCAATAATACGATGAGCCTTGGCGATTTCGCAGCTTTTAACAGTTACCTGTCACAGCTCATCTTCCCGATATTGGTTATCGGGTTTATGAGCAATATCATTGCGCAGGCAACAGCTTCGTTTCAAAGGATCAATTCGGTTTTGGAAGCAACGGATACTTCGGAAACAGGCACCGTTATCGAAACGCTCCGGGGTGAAATTGAGCTAAAGGATGTTTCGATAATTTACGGACAGCGGCCTGCACTGAAACATATTTCTTTTGCTGTAAAGGCAGGGTCAAAGATCGCCGTGATCGGCCCTACGGCTGCTGGTAAATCGCAATTGCTGTTCCTGTTGACCGGCCTGATAAAGCCCAATGAAGGAACTATATTATTTGATGGAAGAAATATAGATGACTATGACAGCGAATCCTTCCATAGCCAGGTTGGTTTTGTTTTCCAGGACAGTATCATCTTTAATATGAGCATCCGCGAAAACATCGCCTTCAGCGATACAGTTACTGATGAGTCATTGGAAAAAGCCATCAATACCGCCGAATTAAGGGATTTTGTGGATGCCTTGCCTGATCAGTTAAGCACCATCGTATCCGAACGCGGCGCCAGTCTTTCGGGCGGGCAAAAACAGCGTATTATGCTGGCAAGGGCCCTGGCTATTAACCCTAAAGTATTATTACTCGATGATTTTACGGCCAGGGTTGATACCGGTACCGAAAATAAAATATTAGCCAATGTTCAGCAGAATTATCCGGGTTTAACCCTCATTTCTGTCACCCAGAAAATAGCTTCGGTTGAACATTATGATAAGATCATTTTATTGATGGAAGGTGAGATCATTGCCAGTGGCACACATGATGAACTGATGCACAGCAGCCCCGAGTACGTACAGATTTTCAATTCGCAACAAAGCACCAGCAATTATGAACTACAATCTAAATGACCTCCAGGCAAATGCCCCTAAATCATCAACGTGGTCGTCGCTTGGAAAATTACTGAAGCTGATAGCACACGAAAGAAAGAATCTGATATTGGCATTGATCGCCATTCTTGTAAATTCCGGGCTTAACCTTGAAGGGGTGCTTATTATGGGCCGTACTATTGATAAGTACATCTTTGTACTGCACAAAAATTACCATGGCGTACTGATAAATTGCTCCATATTACTGGCCATGTACCTCGTTGCTTTATTATCAAGCTACCTGCAAACCATTCTGATGGGCGGGGTAGGGCAGCGCATGCTGTTTACTTTGCGGAATACTATTTTCAATAAACTTCAATTACTGCCGGTAGGTTTTTTTAACCAGAATAAGGCAGGTGACCTTATATCCCGTATTAACAACGATACCGATAAACTAAACCAGTTTTTCTCGCAATCATTAATGCAGTTTATCGGGAGTATCGTTACGATGACGGGCGCCGGGATCTATTTGTTATCGATCAATATAAAGCTCGGGGCGGCAACGCTTGTCCCGGCTGTTGTTATTCTTGTTTTTACAAGTTTGACATCTGCCTGGGTAAAAAGCAAGAACGCGAGAAACCTGAAAAGCGTTGGCGGCATGAGCGCTGAGATACAGGAGAGTCTTAATAACTTTAAAGTGATCATCGCCTTTAACCGCCGCGACTATTTCCGTAAAAAATTTGATGAAGCCAACAAACAAAACTATAATACCGCAATAGGCGCGGGCATTGCCAATAATACTTATGTGCCGGTTTATGGTTTGTTTTCCAGTCTTGCCCAATTGGTTGTACTGTCTTACGGTATCTACCTGATCTCGGCAGGCCAGTTTGGGATGGGTTTATTGGTTAGTTATTTGGCATATTCCAATCTTTTTTATAATCCCTTAAGGCAACTCGCCGCGTTATGGGCCAGTTTCCAGACGGCAATGGCAAGCTGGGACCGGATATCGCACATCCTGGCCCTGGATACCGACCTGGTAATTGTTGAAGGTACTGATACAGCGCCATCTAAATCGCTCCTTGAATTCAGGAATGTGCATTTTAGTTATGATGACAGTAAAGAAATATTACACAACATCAGCTTTAAGCTCGAACGCGGCAAAACTTATGCATTGGTTGGGCCCACCGGCGGGGGCAAAACCACAACGGCATCATTAATAGCCCGTTTGTACGATGCAGGTAAAGGGACAGTGTTGCTTGATGGCAGGGACATAAGGACATACGGGCCGATTGAACGCACAAAAAAGATTGGCTTTATTTTGCAGGAGCCGTTTTTATTTACGGGAACTGTGCGCGAAAATATTTTATACAGCAATGAGCTTTATGTAAACCACAGCAACGAACAACTGGAACAGGTAATAGTAGAAGCCAACCTTGGCAGTTTATTAGCGATATTTGAAAAAGGCCTGGATACTGAAGTACTTTCCGGCGGTGATAGTATAAGCCTGGGACAAAAACAACTGATCGCTTTTATGCGCGCCGTGTTACGAAACCCTGAATTACTAATTTTGGATGAAGCCACAGCCAATATCGATACGGTTACAGAAAAACTACTGAGCGATATTTTAAATAAATTGCCGGCAACCACTACCCGCGTAATCATAGCACACCGGTTAAATACCATCGAAAATGCCGATGAGATATTTTTTGTTAATTCGGGCGAAGTGATCCTTGCAGGTTCCTTTGACCATGCGATGGATATGTTGCTGCATGGCAAGCGGGTCAGTTAATTGCAGAGATTGGAGGTTAGAGATCAGAGGTTTTTAGAATTTTCCACATAAAAACTGATCTCCAACCGCTAATCTCTAACCTCTGACAAAAATCTCCATTTTTTTTTATACACTTGTAAATAAACTATAAGCCTGGTTATGCAAAGATATACAGGTCAAAAACGGATTTTAGTTGCTACTGATTGTATCATTTTCGGATTTGACGGATGGAATTTAAAATTGCTGCTTGTGCAGCGTAATATTGAGCCCGAAAGAAATAAATGGAGCCTGATGGGCGGATTCATACAACCCTCGGAATCGCCGGAAGATGCGGCGAACCGTGTTTTAGAAATGCGTACCGGTTTAAAAAACGTGTACATGGAGCAGTTTCAGGTTTTTGGAAAACCAGATCGTGACCCGGTTGAAAGAACTTTATCCATTGCTTATTTTGCGCTTATTGACATTCATCAATATGAAAAACAGATCAATGATGAGTATCATGCCGAATGGTTTTTATTGAGCGAAATGCCCGAATTAATATTCGACCATAACCAGATGGTTAAGCTCGCCCAAAGGCAACTTCGCTACAAAGCTGCTTTGCACCCTATTTTATTTCAATTACTTCCCGAAAAATTTACCATACCGCAATTACAGGCGCTGTATGAAGGGGTGTATAATACTACATTTGACGACCGCAATTTCAGCCGTAAATTATTATCGACCGGTTTGCTGTTAAAATTAGCTGAAAAGGATAAGTTCTCATCAAAAAAAGGGGCATTTTATTACAAGCTCGACCAATCGCATTATGCCGAGAATTTTGAAAGGTTTTTAAACCTGGTGCCAAATCCGGATAAGTTTTTTTAGAGCAGATAATTGCCTGTTTACGTTATTTGTGATTTTTTTTCGCAGCGTAATGTTTTCACTCAAAGGTTTTTGTATTTTTAACGGCCCGTTTCCTGTGTAAATAATTTGCGGCAGGGAAAACCCAGTTAATTTACTATTCAGACGATTGAAAATATTTAAACGGATAATAATAACGGTATGTGCTGTTTTTTGCAGCCTCGTTAGCGCCCGTTCTCAAAACACAACAAATAGTGGTACAGAGTTCTGGACTGCCTATATGGACCATAATTTGGGGGCAAGTTTGGATGGCAAAGGGCTGGATGGCGGGAGCCTGATGAGTTTATATATTACATCGGCTGTTAATACGTCAGGTACAGTAACTATAGCCGATGGTAGTTTTGCCGCTATTCCTTTTACCGTTGCAGCCAACCAGGTAACTATTGTCACAATTCCGCCGGCGGCCTATTTACCTCTACCGGGACAATTTAAGAAAGGAATCCATATTACTTCCCTTAAACCGGTTGCCATATACGCCCATATTTATGCCAAAGGGGTTTCCGGCGCTACTTTATTATTGCCGGTAAGCACTTTAGGTACAGATTATTTTTCTATTAATTACATCCAAAAATCAAATGCTGCCCCCAAAGATCCTGCTTATTCGGCTTTCGTAATTGTAGCTACGGAAGATAATACAACCGTTAAGGTAATACCGGCGGCGCCTCTGATTGATGGCCATGCTGCCAACGCAGCTTTTACACTCCAGTTGCAAAGGGGGCAGGTTTACCAGGGTTTGTCAGCAACCGATTTAACCGGCAGTAAAATTACCGCCATAAATACTGCCACGGGCGGATGTACACGGACTGCTTTTTTTGCAGGCAGTTCAAGAATGGAAATAGGCTGTACGCCGGATTCGGTAACTTCTGACAATCTTTTTCAACAGGTTTATCCAACAGCAACATGGGGTAAAAACTATATTACCGTACCACTTCTGAGCCGGAATTACGATGTTTTCAGGATTGTGCTAAGCAATCCGGCCACTACAACCGATCCCAATGTGAAATTGAACGGTATGCTGGTGCCGCTTAGCTCATTTAATAACGGTTTTTATGAATTTGCATCGCAAAGTACCAATACAATAACCGCCGATCAACCGGTTCAGGTGGTTCAGTATGCTGTATCCGAGGCTAATACCATAAATTGCAGTATTTATTATAATGATGTTGGTGACCCGGAAATGATCTTCCTAAACCCCCTCGAACAAACCGTTAGTCATGTAACATTATATTCAACCGGTAATTACCTGATAATTAAAAGTTTTATAAACGTTTTGATAAAAACCAGCGCGGTTTCAACCTTTACGCTTGATGGAGTGCCATATACCAATTTTACTGTTGTTCGCAATAATCCACTGTATTCTTATGCGCAGATACCGGTTCAATCGGGGCCGCAAAATGTGCAGGTGACGTCTGGCAGCCAGGGTACCCATACGATAAGCGCCGGGGATGGTTTTAACGCTATTGCCTATGGTTTCGGAAGCCATGAATCTTACGGCTATGCTGCCGGCACAAACCTGCAGAACCTTAATGAGAATATTACGCTGGCTAATACCACCAACAGTACCGTTACCCAAACCAATGGCTGCGTTGGTGTAACCTACAATCTGGAGCTAACTTTACCTTACCAAACTTCGAACATTGTTTGGAACCTTGGTAACAATACCCGTTATACCGACAGTAACCCTACACCGGTTGCTACCACAACAAAAGGGACGCAAATATTGTACTTATACCAGTATAATAAACCTGTTACCTATACGGCCGCCGGTGATTATACAGTTGTTGACACTGTATTTAATCCCACAGAAGGCGCATGCGGAAATAATGATGTGGTAGAATTTGACTTCAATATTTCGGCCCCGCCAACTGCCGGTTTCATGGCAGCGGGATCTTGTTTAGGCGATTCTACCATATTTACCGACAAAACCAAAACGAACGGCAGTTTCATAAAAACCTGGCTATGGGATTTTGGCGATAACACTACATCGGCTTTGCAGAACCCCAAACATTTGTACACCAATCCGGGTAATTATAAGGTGAAGTTAAGCGTTGCCAACGTAAACGGCTGCGGTACGGATACAACTATAATGGTTTATATCGACCATAAGCCGGTTGCCTCCTTTATAACTTCTGTTCCTGATTGCATAGGCCGGAGCATTACATTTACCGATCAATCGACATCTGTTGATGGAAAGATAGTTAAATGGATCTGGAATTTTGGTGATGGGAAAACCGATACACTCACCAATAATCAGCCATTTAACCATACTTATGCAAATACCGGAACGGACACCGTAAAACTAACGGTGATTTTGGATACCGGCTGTTCAAGCGCCGTTGTGGAAAAGGCAATAACGGTTAGCCCGATCCCGGTTGTTGATTTTGCTTTGCCTGCTGTGTGCCTTAATGACACCTATGCACAATTTACTAATCAGAGCTCAATTGCCGACAGCTCAGAACCTACTTTTAATTATTTATGGAACTTTGGCGATCCTAACGCCACGGCTGCCAACCCTAATACTTCTACGGAACAAAACCCGAAGCATAAATATTCACAGGCAGATAATTATAACGTTACGCTAACGGTTACTTCAGAGTATGGTTGTTCCCAATCAAAAACTCAACCGTTTACAGTTAATGGCGATACGCCTGTTGCTGCGTTTTCTATTGAGAACAGCAGCAATTTATGCAGCATGGATGATGTGTTTTTTGATGACCGGTCAACTGTAAATTTTGGCAGCATCACAAAAATAGTCTGGTATTTCGATTACAATAACAAGCCGACTGATACGGTAGTGTTTTATAAAGACAGTTTGCCTGCATCGCGTAAGTATCGCCACAATTACGGCTTATTTAATTCGCCGCTCACAAAATCATATACCGTAAGGATGGATGTGTATTCGGGGATAACCTGCACCAACACCACCCAGCAAAATATCACTATATACGCGAATCCGCTGGTTACTTTGTCGTCGGTTGGTCCGCTGTGCCAAAATTCGCCGCCGGTACAAATAGTTGAAAATAAAAACGGTTTTACCGGTACTGGTGTGTTTGCCGGGACAGGCGTTTCCTCAACCGGTTTGTTTACCCCTTCAATTGTAGGTACATTTACATTAAATTATGCATTTACTGCACAAAACGGCTGTAGTTATTCCACCACAGAGCAGGTTACTGTTAATCCTGTTCCGACGGTTTCAATTGTCCCGGACCTGGTTTTGCTTGAAGGAGGGCAGGTTACTATTCCGGCCAAAGCAAGCGGCGACAGCCTTACCTATCAGTGGACGCCCTCTATAGGTTTGGATAATGATAATATATTAAACCCGGTGGCTTCTCCTTCAGAAAACACAACTTATAAACTGATAGCAACCAATCCGCAAGGTTGTTTGGCGGCGGCGGAAGTTAATGTAAGCGTATTAAAATATCCTCTGGTCCCCAATGCGTTTACACCTAACGGTGATGGCATCAATGACACCTGGGATATTAAATACCTTGATTCGTACCCCAATAATACAGTAGATATTTTTAACCGGGTGGGAGAAAAAGTATTCACTTCAATCGGTTACCCCATCCCATGGGACGGTACTTACAAGGGCAGCCCCTTGCCGTCGGGCACTTATTATTATATCATAAACCCTAAAAATGGCCGTAAAATAATATCAGGCAGTGTAACTATCATCAGGTAATACTTTATATTTGTTATGTGCGGGTAAATAGGTTGATTGAGGTAGATTTTGTAGATTGAATCGGTTAGGTTCAACTTGAGGGCAGACACGGATAACCCTTACTTGCAATTCATCATCCGTTGGCAATTATTCCGGTAATATTGTTTTGAGCAGTACAGGCGCTGCCAATGTTAATGTTGCAATGCCTTTAGGTACAGTAATCCCGGCCCCGCTAACGATCACCGCCGATAATAAAAGCAAAACTTTCGGAGAAGCTAACCCTGTTTTAACTGTAACCTACACTGGCTTTGTAAACAATGACGGGCCTGCGCAGTTAACAGGACAGCCTATAGTAACGACACCGGCTGTCACCAATTCACCTGTTGGCCAATATCCCATTACGGTAAGTGGCGCAACATCGCCAAATTATAATTTTATCTATATTCCTGGCATTCTTGCCATTAACCCGGTTCCTCAAAATATTATTATACCAAATGCTTTTACCCCTAATGGCGATGGCATAAATGATAACTGGGATATTAAAAACCTAAATTCTTACTTAAATTGTATAGTTCAGATATACAACCGATATGGAGAAAATGTATATTCGTCAATTGGTTATGGAATTCCCTGGGATGGGACCTATAAGGGGGCTGCGTTGCCGACGGGCACCTATTATTATATAATTAACCTGAAAAAAGGTGATAAATTATTGTCAGGCTACGTAGCTATTATAAGATAAATAATGAAAAGAATTTTATTGCTGTTACTTGTTATAAACGGAGGGGTGCATTTGGCGCTTGCGCAGCAAAAGCCGCAATATACCCAATATGTTTTTAACAATCTGCTGTTAAACCCGGCTGTTACAGGTATCGAAAATTATACCGATGTTAAAGCCGGGTACCGCAGCCAATGGACGGGCCTGCAGGGTGCGCCGGTAACCAGCTATTTAACAATTGATGCGCCGTTAGGTGATAAGTTTATCCAGGGTGATGCTACGGCCTTTCCGGCTGAAGGGGGCGTAAATCCATCGAGCAGGCTATATACCCAAAACTACATGGCGGCAGAACCCCACCATGGCATCGGTTTTATGATTGTTTCTGACCAGGCCGGCCCAATCAATCAAACTAATATCGACGTAACTTATGCTTATCATCTTGGTTTAACTGACCGTTTGAATTTAGCGGTGGGTGTTGCTGCCGGGCTTAACCATATCAATCTTAATACAGCCGAATTAACCCTCGAAACACCCTTTGATCCGGCCATAGCCAACGGGAACAACAGCCAATGGAAACCTGACCTGAGCACGGGGATCTGGCTATATTCTTCAGATTATTACTTCGGTGCGTCAGTTCAGCAATTGCTGCCCGAAAACCTTTACTTCAGTACCAATAATTCGTATAACCAAAATAAAACTGTGCCGCAATACTTTGTAACCGGCGGTGTTAAGCTTTTTTTAACAGACGATATTACCCTTTTACCCTCGTTTTTAGTAAAACAGATAAGCCCCACGCCTTTAACTTATGATGTTAACGCTAAGTTTTCATTTCAGGATAAGATATGGATTGGGGCATCGTACAGGCATGGCGATTCATTTGGCGTATTAGCCGGTGTAAATATCAGCTCATTTATCAATATTGGCTATTCGTACGATATTACTACCTCTGCTTTAAATACCGTAAGCAACGGTACCCACGAGATTGTGATCAGTTTACTGCTAAACAACAGGTATAAAGTAACCTGTCCGCAACATGGGTTTTAATTTGGTGATTAGAGATTGGAGTTTAGAGATTAGTTGCGGACTATGATTAGAGCTTAGTTATTTATAGTTTAGAAATTTTCGGTTCAATTATTAGTTGAGGCTATTACAATTTCAACTAACCTCTAAACTCCAATCTCTAAACTCCAACTATAGTTCTTTCCTCAACCTTGCAACCGGGATATTCATTTGCTCACGGTATTTGGCAACGGTACGGCGGGCAATGTTATAGCCGGCTTCTTTCAAAATTTCCGTTAATTTTTCATCAGCAAGCGGATGTTGCTTATCTTCCGCGCCGATATGTTCTTCGAGTATTTTTTTAACCTCTTTGTTTGATACTTCTTCACCGCTTTCCATTTGAATGGCTTCGGAAAAAAATGATTTCAGTAAAAATGTGCCGAATTCGGTTTGAACATATTTTGAATTCGCCACACGCGATACCGTCGAAATATCCATATTGATCCTGTCGGCAATGTCTTTAAGGATCATTGGTTTCAGGTTCTTGTCGTTGCCGGTTAAAAAATAGTCGTACTGGTATTGCATAATAGCGTTCATTGTTTTCAGCAAGGTTTGCTGCCGCTGTTTAATCGCATCGATAAACCATTTTGCCGAGTCCAGCTTTTGCTTTACAAATTGTACCGCTTCCTTTAATTTTTTATCCCTTTGCGATGCTTTATCATAATGTTCAAACATCTCCTGGTACGAGCGGCTTACCCTGAGCTCGGGTGCATTTTTTGAGTTTAAGGTAAGAATCAGGAAGCCATCATTGTTAATGATATGAAAATCGGGAATCACCTGCATTTGCTTGGTGTTCACTTCGTTTGAATCGCCGGGTTTGGGATTCAGCTTTAAAATCTCATTAACAACGCCACGCAATTCATCAGAGGACATGTTTAATGATTTTTCAAGCTTATCATAGTGTTTGCGGGTAAACTCGTCAAGGTGGTGCTCAACCACCAGAATTGCTTTTTTTATGATCGGGTCGTTCGGGTCTTTTTTTCGCAGTTGTATAACAAGGCATTCCTGTAAGCTGCGTGCGCCTACGCCGGGAGGGTCGAATCCCTGAATGACCTTCAGCATATCTTCAACTTCCTCATCTCCGGCCATAATATTTTGCGAAAATGCAAGATCGTCAGTGAGCGAGGTTATCGGCCTGCGCAGGTAGCCGTCATCATCAAGGCTCCCTATAATTTGCCTCCCGATCCTGAAATCTTTATCCGATAAGGGGAGCAGGTCGAGTTGCTGCTGCAGGCTTTCAAAAAACGAACTTTGTACGGCTATAGGTATTTCTTTGCGTTCGTCTTCATCATCACCGTTTTGGTCATAACGCGATCCGTATTCATTTACATTATCTTCCTGTAGGTAATCTTCAATGTTAAATTCATCAGCCTCACCCTTTTCGTCATCGCTGTTAAAGTTATCATCTTCAGGGTCACGGTCGGGGTATTGCTCCTCAGGTTCATTTAAATTGGTCAGGCTCAGATCTTCGAGGGCAGGGTTTTCTTCCAGCTCCTCTTTGATCCGCGTATCCAATGAAACGGTTGGCACCTGTAGCAATTTAATAAATTGTATTTGCTGCGGAGAGAGTTTCTGTAATAGTTTTTGTTGAAGATTTTGTTTAAGCATAATCCGATGCCGCCAAAAATACATCAATTACCCTGAACTTAAAAATAACTATCTGCGCGATTTTGATGTAATTTAGTGTTTAAACTTTTGTTGGTTCGTTTTGATATTTATTATATTTCGCAAAATAAATTAATCATTATGGCTTTAGTAAAAGAATTTAAAGAATTTGCAATGCGCGGCAGCGTTATTGACCTCGCTGTGGGCGTAGTTATCGGAGCTGCATTTGGAGGTATTGTTACTTCGCTGGTAAAAGATATTATTATGCCACCTATCGGCATATTATTGGGGAAGGTGGACTTTGCGGATAAAAAATATATTATTACACAAGCCAATCCGTTGAATAAGGTAACTGAAGTCGCAATCCGTTACGACAATTTTATAACGGTGATGTTTCAATTTATAATTGTTGCTTTTTGTATTTTTTTAGTTGTTAAAGCAATTAACTCCATGAAAAAGAAGGAAGAAACTGCACCCGCTCCTGAGCCGGTACCCACAAAAGAAGAAATTTTACTTGGTGAGATACGCGATCTGCTTGCAAAAAAAGCCTGAACAGATTATTGGTTCATGGTTTATAGTTCATGGTAAAGAAAAACGAAGCTACCATGAACCATTAACTATAAACTAAAACGTTTTTGGCAATTTGGGATCAGTTACTATAATGTAATCGCCATTTTTGCTGAGCTTGTCCCAATCGGGGTTTTCAAAATTTTCGTCGTTATATGTTGCGATATTAATCATCCGGATCTTCCTGTCATACTTTTTCAGTTGCGCGGCAGTACCCAGTTTGCCCTCGCTATGAAAACTGCCGTTTAACTGGAGAATCTTATAATCGTGGTGTACTTTCGCAAACCGTGCGATTGACCATCCCATAGTAGCATCCCATAAGTTTTGAGCCTGGAACATTTGCATCCCGCTCAAAGCGGTATGGCCACCCATTATCTGCAGAAATTTGTCGTAGTAAACACCTGAAGCGGTATCAATTGGCAGGGGAGGCAGGTACGATTTTCCAGTTTTGTTTAATTGTTCAAGACTATTTAAACCCAGACGGTTAACCATATTTGTATATCTGGCAGGCGCATTTGCGGCAATAACAGGGATTTGGTTAGCTTTGGCCCATTCAATTAAAGGGCGGTAATCTTTGTAATTATGCCAGGCACGGGCATCGGTCATAAAATTTTTTTCGCGGATAAACCTGTCCAGGTATTCGTCCAAAACGTTTTGACAATCGGTTTCAAACATTTCCATGGATAAAGCAGTTTTTCCCGGATATTTCACTGATATTTTTTTAAACAAAGCACACTCCAAATAATGGCCTGTTGAATCATTATGTTCTTCGCCAAAGAAAACAACGTCCGCATTATCCATATCATTTACGATGTCATCCAGCTTAACCATTTTTTGCGCCGACGTGCTGTATATTTTATAATGGCTTGATAATGAATCCTGTGATAAAGCGCAAAGCGGCAGTACTAACAACAGGAAGATCAGTGTTTTCATGTTTGTTTGATTTTATTGATCAGGCGCGTGGTTGATTATTTAAGAGAGAATGTAAATCTAAAATTTTAATTATAAACAAACGTAAATAACTTATTTTAACATAATCCGGCAATCTATAAATCAAACGCTCTCTAAAATATTTGAAATGAAAAAAAATAACACTACATTTGCGCTCTTGTTTTAAAAACGACGAATAGAATAAAATAGCCATGAAAAGAACGTTTCAGCCCTCACAAAGGAAAAGAAGAAATAAACACGGTTTCCGTGAGCGCATGTCAACTGCTAACGGCAGAAGGATATTAGCATCAAGAAGAGCCAAAGGCAGAAAAAGATTGTCAGTATCTGACGAGCGCAGCCACAAAGCATAAAGCTGGTTGCTTTCTCCAAAACGGGGCTTGAGCCGGTATTTTCTTTAGTTTCGGTTCAAAATAGCAACACAATGTACACTTTTAAAAAAGAAGAACGGTTATGTAATAAAAAGCTTATCGACAAGCTTTTTCATAACGGTTCTTCTTTTTTATGTTATCCCTTTAAGGCATCCTGGCTGTTTATTGATGAGCCGCAGCAATTCCCGGTACAAATTGTATTTTCGGTTTCAAAAAAACGTTTTAAACGTGCTGTTGACCGTAATTTAATAAAAAGACGGATGCGCGAAGCCTACAGGCTTAATAAGCAGCAATATTTATACGATCAGCTAAACGGCCTGGACAAAAAAATTGTGCTTTCGCTGGGCTATATTGGTAAAGAGATTGCCGCCTCCGATTTTACAGAAAAAAAAATGCTGAAGCTTTTATCGCAACTTTGTGCTGAAATCGCAAAATGAAAGCTATTGTCAATATACTTAAAAAGATAATTGGGTATTTTTTTATCATCTTAATTAAAATATACCAATATTTTATTTCGCCTTTAACAGCTGCTTCATGCCGGTACACACCAACATGTTCGCAGTATGGGGTTGAGGCTATAAAGAAATACGGGGCTTTTAAAGGCGGCTGGTTAACTTTAAAACGTATTGCCAGCTGTAACCCCTGGGGAGGGCATGGGCATGATCCGGTTCCTTAATTTAGTCATTGGGTCATTAGGTCATTGGGTCATTGGATAGTCCGTTTGAACCGTAGCCCAATGACCCAATGACTAATGACTAATGACTAAATGATATTACAAATTGAAACCGCTACTGCTTCATGTTCCGTTGCTCTGGCAAAGGATGGCAATGTTTTAGCCTTTAAGCAGGTTAATGAGCGCAATATTCATGCTGAAGTTATTACCTTATTTATTGAAGAGCTGATTGTTTCTTCGGGGATAAATTATAATGACCTGGATGCTGTTGCAGTTAGCTGCGGCCCCGGTTCATATACGGGTTTACGTATCGGCGTCTCAACAGCTAAAGGTTTGTGTTTTGCACTTGATAAACCCTTAATAGCTATTGAAACTTTAGAGGCGATGGCTTACGGTATAATTAGCAGTAACGAATATTTGTTAAGTGACGATACCCTGTTATGCCCCATGATAGACGCCCGCCGGATGGAGGTTTTTACCGCCGTTTTTACCACAAGTGGCGAAAGGATAAGGGACACCTCAGCTGAGATTATTGATGAAAATAGCTTTAATGATTTACTGAAAAATAATAAAATGCTGTTTTTTGGCGATGGCGCCGAAAAATGCCGGCAAGTTTTAGAGGGAAACCCTAATGCCATATTTTTTCCGGGATTTATCAATTCGGCTGTTTATCTTACCGAAAAAGCAGCTGAAAAGTTCAGGAATGCTGAGTTTGAAAATGTGGGTTACTTTGAACCGTATTATTTGAAAGATTTTATTGCAGGGAAAAAAAAGAGCCCCCTCTAAATCTCCCCCGGTAGGGGAGACTTTTAATTTCTGTCACCAAATAGACGATCCCTCCTCTAATACATTCCTTTTTTAAAGTCCCCCCTGCCAGGGATTATTCACATCAATATTTGTTTTGTTAGTGGCGTGAAAGAAAATAGTGTAGCGGGGCTTAGTTGTTGGTTTTAAATAACCGGCCCCACAAGCGGCCCAAAAAGCCTTTTTCGCCTGTTGGTATAACACTGGCATTCATGGGGTGTTCTACAACAGGCCCAAATTTCATAGTGAACCCGATGAAGAAATTCGCCCCGGTATAAGCGCTGTTTTGACTGATGCCTGGTGAGTTTTTATTAAATGCCTCAGAGGCCAGTCCTATAGTCTGCGCCAGTTTATCACTGCCAATATACCACTCCAAGTTTGGTGTTTTTATCATAAACTGCGCTCCCAAATTAAATATTTTCAAATCGTCATAAGTGGTAGTAAGTGTTAAAACATATTTATCATATTGAACAGGATTAACTAAACCAGCCACAAAGCCCGGAAAAAATAACTCTTTTGATGCGATCAACGTTGGTGAGTACTTGAACATATTGTCGTCATCAATCCAAAAACTTTTATTAATGCTTAACTCGGCCCTGCCATCTATCGGGGTGCTGAAGGAACCTACCGTTGGGTTTTTGTGAATCAAACCATAAACTTTATTATATATACTATCTTCCCTTTGCGGTAATGATAAACCTTTTATTACAGTGCTATTATTGAAATTGTAAACGCGTGAGCGGCTGCTCCAGTGGATAAAGCCGAGGTCTTTTATATTCCCCTGTAAAATAAATTTGTCTTCTGTAATATAGGTTGTACCTATGCTTATGGATGCACCGGGATTGCGAAAAGTTGGTAAATAATCACGCGATATAAAATGACCGGGTATATAGCTATCGTAGTAAACGCCTTTTAATGCTACCCCTGCAGTGTCTTTTGCATCGGTATAAACAGCCTTGGAGCCGGTAATATCTAATTTTTGATATTGAATACCGAGCAAGGCGCTGATTTTTACACCAAAGAAAAATTGCTCGTTAAATTTTTCACGATAAGTAAAACTAAACTGGTGATAAGTTTGATAATAATAATTATCGTTAAAAATATTGGCATAAGGAACGCCGCTGTTAAAACTTTGGGTGCCATTAAAAGCAGCTAATGTTTCATCGGAAAATAAGGCCTGGCCTTCTGCTTTACCCTGCCACGAAAAGCCCATTTCTGCATCTCCGTTAAAGCTGGTAAACGTCTTAAACATTACGAAATATACGTTTGCACTTGCATTTGCCATATTATAGCGCCCCTGGCTGATCTTTAAGGCTGAGTTATTGTACTGGTTCAGGAATGCCCGGTTTTTTAATGTTGCCTGCCCATCGCCGCTTAAAAAGGCATTAAAGTTGAAATTGGGAAACAAATAATTTGTTGCATATTTTTTACTGGTATCAGGAACGAAGGCCCTTTGCGAAGGATTTTCGAATGAATCATAAAGCGATCCGGTATTATACTGGGAAAATTGTTGGGCAAATATTTTAACTGTAAAGAAAAGTAAGCATAAAACAAGTAAAATTTTCTTCATATATCATTCGTTGCCGCGGCGTTTTGAGTGTTTGTTATTTTCGTTTTAAAGATAAAATACAAAACTGATTAACTGAAAAATAATAACAATTAACCTTTTAACGAAAATACTTCATTATAGTTATGTGCTACGTATTTTTTTAATTCCTGGTAACAATGGTGTCGGTGTTTAACCTCATCGAAAAATTTGTGTAGAAATTTTTACCAGCCGAAGTAAATTGCAGTGATGCAGCATAAAAGTTTCCCCATCCGGGCTCATTTTTCTGAAACGCATCATAAATATCGGGCTTTAGGTCCCTTTTTAATATTGGTTCCGAATTTTTAAAGTTAATCAAAAAAGCGACATTGCTGCGGGCTGCGAGCAGGTTGTCAAATTGAACGTACTGATCGTTTTTACTTAAAAATTTCCTGTTTATATAGCTGTCATAATAGCTTGCCAGTTCGTTTGAGCTATTGGCTAATATTAAATAGTTATCTATAACCATAAAATAAGGCTGCCTGAACTGGCTGAAAGTATCGCCAAGCAGAAAAAAGGGTATTTTTTCGTAGATAAATTGCCCCGAGTTTTCATCGGTCATTTTGCTGATATTGGCAAGCAATATTTTAAGCTTTGAACCATCGTTGACAGACACTAATCCAAATTTTTCAAAGTAACGTGTGGTAACTATCGCGAATTCGTTGCCAAGCAATTTATTAAATTCGGTTTGCATATTGACGCCGGTTTCGGCAATTATCTTACGCAAACTTTGGTCTCTTTCATTGTTTACCCCTGCCTTAACATACCATTTGGTTAAATCTGAACCAAATTTTAACGGGTCCGAAACTGCGAAATTCAGGCTATATGCCGTCGTTGAGGGAAAAATATCCTTTAAATGATTAACTATTGGTTGCTGGCCGGTAAAAAGGCTTAAATAGCTGGCAGCCTTATTTGGTTGAATAGCTGTTGAGCCGCTAAACATCAGCGCATCAGTTTTATAATTTAAAGTTAATGCTGCCATGCCGGGCAATAGCCTGAAACTTTTAAAAATATCAGTATTCTTATTGCTGAACAACTGATCAAACAAAGGCGTAAGCTGGCTATAGTTCACGTACAGGTTAGCCAACGAATTTGCATTCTGCTGTTCGGAGAGTAAAACAAATGGCGGTTTGTTTTTCCTGTTTTCATTAGTTGTACTTTGTTCTATCAGCTCTTTTGAAAAACTGCCGGAGAAAATATTTTCTGCATTGCTGACCAAATAAAACCTTTTTTTTAAGGCTGTAATATAAATGGTAAAACCCTGCCTGCCACCTATGTTCAAAGGAGTGATCAATAAACCGCTATTTGGTTGTTTTGCCGCCTGATCAATTGCTGAAGGCTCAAATCCCTTCGTCGCAGAAATGGTAAGCAACAGATCTGTGTTGTTTTTTTGTGAGGGGTGTAAGGATATAAATATATTTTGTCCGATAAAAAAACGTTCCAGCAATGGGTTTAACAGCAATGCCGTCCTTAATGTATCTAACTCGCCGATTTTCTGCTTGCTGATAACAGCGGCAAGTAGTTTGTTGTCAGTGAAGATATCGTAAAACCCCTGATCATTATTAAATTCAAAAATAAGTGCTGCATTGCCTGGTATAGTACCCATAACCCTGCTGGTTTTTGTTCCCGGCGGATTTAAATTTTTAAAATAAACAACTGTTATAAACGCAGTGGCTATTAACAAAATCAGGGTGACAACAATTTGTTTTTTCATCGCGGATCGCAATGTAAAGGTAGTTGATTTAGTTAGTGGTGAGTAGTGAGTGGTCAGAAAAAAATGTATTGCCAGAAATGATTGCCGGGATTTTAATATTTTGAAGAAAACTCACAATTCACCACTCACAATTCATCACGCACCATTCAACCACTCACTAATTTCCTTAACTTAGCATTTTATGATTTTATGAAAAAAAGGATAATTATTACTGCTGCTGTGTTTGGCACGCTGGCGGTTATTGCCGGTGCTTTCGGTGCGCATAGTTTAAAAGGGCTGCTTTCGGCCCCAAATATGGAGGTGTGGCATACCGCTGTGCAATACCAGTTTTACCATGTTTTTGCATTGTTATACCTATCGACTTTAACCCGGCATAAAACCAGGTTTATTAACGATTGCTATTATCTTTTTACTTTTGGGATGATATTATTTTCCGGCTCATTGTACCTGCTTTCATGCCGCGACCTGTGGGGGGCGCCATGGTTACAGGTAATTGGCCCGGTTACCCCATTGGGCGGATTGTTGTTTATTGCCGGGTGGATAACGCTTGGAGTCGCTGCATTTAAAAATAAATTTGTTTAATGTTAGAATTTGCTGAAGTACAATATACTGACCGTGAAACATTTTTTGTTGAGGTAATATTGCCTTTAGCGATTGCTAAGAACTATACCTACCGGGTTCCGTTCGAGATGAACGAAATGGTAATGGTTGGCAAACGGGTGGTAGTGCAATTTGGAAAGAGTAAACTTTATACAGCCATTATTGCCGCTATAAGTAAACTTGCCCCCGAAAAGTACCAGGCTAAATACATCATTGAGTTACTGGATGACCATCCGGTAGTTACCACCGAACAATTACATTTTTGGCAATGGCTGGCTGACTACTACATGTGCAATGTCGGCGAAGTAATGAATGCCGCCTTACCATCGGCCTTAAAACTTGCAAGCGAAACACGGATCATGCTCAATAAAGGTTTCGATTATAACCGTGCAGCATTACATGATAAGGAGTTCTTGATTGTTGAAGCCCTTGACATTCAACCCGAACTAACCGTTAGTGATATTATAAAACTACTGGGCCAAAAAACGGTAATGCCCATCCTGAAATTGCTGTTCGAAAAAAACGTTATCCATATTTCGGAAGAAGTAAGCGAACGTTACAAACCCCGTACACGCACTTTTATTAACCTGAACCCTGTTTATCACAACCAGGATAATTTAAGGGAACTGTTTGGCATTCTCGAAAAACGCGCGCCTAAACAAGCAGATGCGGTTTTGACTTTTATTAAATTATCCCGTCAACAAAAAAGCATATCAAAAAGCGAATTGATAGAAGAAAGCGGCGCAGGGGATTCAAGTATAAAATCGCTTATTGAAAAAGAGATATTTATTGCCGAAGAAAAAAATGTAAGCCGTTTATATTACGAAGAGGAAGCTGACCTAGACACATTTGAACTAAGTGAACAGCAGGAACAGGTTCTCGGCCACATTAAAAATGAATTTACCCAAAAAGAGGTAATGCTTTTGCATGGGGTAACATCATCAGGCAAAACGCAGATCTATATCAGGCTGATTGAAGAAATGATTGCCTCCGGCAGGCAGGTACTATACTTGTTGCCGGAAATTGCCCTTACCACCCACATCATCGAACGGCTGAGGATGTATTTTGGCGCTGATATTGGCGTTTACCATTCCCGGTTTAATGATAATGAACGTGTTGAGGTTTGGCAAAAAGTGCTTAAAAATGAATATAAAGTCGTCCTGGGCGCACGTTCATCGGTGTTTTTGCCCTTTAATAATTTGGGGTTGATCATCGTTGATGAAGAACATGAAACATCTTATAAACAGTATGATCCGGCACCGCGTTACAACGCCCGCGATGCGGCCATCTTCCTGGCAAATATGTATAAGGCAAAGGTGTTGCTGGGTTCAGCTACGCCATCTTTTGAAAGTTATTACAACGCCCGTATGAACAAATACGGCTTTGCCGAACTTACAGAACGTTACGGCGGCGTAAAGCTGCCTATGATTGAAGTGGTTAGTATTACCGAAGAAACAAAGAACAAAACCATTCAGTCGCACTTTACCAGCGTGCTGATGGAAGATATAAAACTGGCACTCACGAATAAGGAACAGGTTATTTTGTTTCAAAACCGCAGGGGCTACGCTCCGCTGCTGATGTGTAAAATATGTGCCTACACCCCTAAATGCATCAATTGCGATGTTAGCTTAACCTATCATAAAAGCAGCGGCAAACTGCATTGTCATTATTGCGGCTATAAAGAAGATGCGCCGCAAATTTGCCCGGCCTGCGGTTCAACACACCTGGAATATAAAGGCTTTGGTACCGAAAAGATAGAAGATGAACTGGCTATGCTGTTGCCCGATGCCCGTATTGCCCGGATGGACCTTGATACCACACGCTCAAGAAACTCTTTACAAACCATATTAAATGACCTGGAAGAGAAAAAGATCGACATATTGATAGGGACTCAAATGGTTGCCAAAGGATTGGATTTTTCGGGTGTAACGGTGATCGGTATCATCAATGCAGATAGTCTGCTTAAATTTCCCGATTACAGGGCCAATGAGCGCAGCTACCAGATGCTGGCGCAGGTAAGCGGCAGGGCAGGGCGCCGTGGCAAACAGGGCAAAGTGGTGATACAAACTTATGATCCAAAACACCGCGTGATAAAACAGGTAATTGAAAATGATTACAATGACCTCTATTTTACCGAGATGGAAGAACGCAGGAGTTTTAGATACCCGCCTTTCTATCGGATTATCAACCTCATCGTAAAACATAAAGACCCCGCCATAGTAAATAACCAGGCAGATTACCTTGCCACTGAATTACGCAAGCACTTCGGCGACAGAGTGATCGGCCCTGAATTTCCTTTAATCGGAAGGATAAGGAACTACTACATCAAATCCATCATGCTCAAGTTTGAAAAAGATCTGGTTTCGGTAAATAAAGCCAAAACCATCATCAGGGAGGTAATAACGCAGTTTCAAACTACCCGGCTAAGCAAGGGGAGTGTGGTGCAGCCCGATGTGGACCCTTACTAACCTTATTGAAGTTTGATTGCATCAATTTGAATTTCGGTAATACCTGGTCCGGTGTAATTTGCGATCTGACTGCAATAAAATCTTGGTGTTAATTTATGATAGGCAATATGAATTTTTAAGTTATTAACCTGGTATTGGACGCTTAAATTTTGAGGGCTATAAATACTATCTGTAAGCGTGGTTTTTATCTGCCAGCCGCAGCCATCAGCTGCTATATTTCCCATATCCATAACAATAGCATCCCCGCTTATAATAGTGATTCTATTATCACCCTTTTTACAGGATAAGGTTGCTATAACAGGTAAAACCAAAATGCCGATAAATAGGAGTGTATGCAGTTTAGATAATTTCATGTTTTTGTTTTTTTTAACTATACGGTAATGGATGTTAATACGCTACAACCAATCGTGTATATTTCAATTCATTATATAATGTGAGTAATATTAGTTTAAATAAACTAACTTAATCAGCGGAATCAAATAAATCAACCCTAATCTGTGATTAACTTAGCACCCTCAAATGGCATACAGGTATATTGATAACTATAGGGAGCAAGGCGCCCGTAAAAAACTGGTTGAAGAGTTAAAGAAAAAGGGTATTGAAGACGAAAATGTGCTGAACGCTATAGGCAAGGTGCCGCGCCATTATTTTTTTGATGAAACTTTTTGGAACCAGGCCTATAAAGATATCGCCTTCCCGATAGGGGCAGGGCAAACTATTTCGCAGCCTTATACAGTTGCCTACCAAAGCCAGCTTTTACATATTCAAAAAGGGGACAAGGTGCTGGAAATTGGTACGGGCAGTGGTTATCAGTGCTGCATATTGTTAGAACTTGGCGCTAAAGTTTATACTATTGAACGCCAGGAAAAGCTGTATTATCACACATCTGTTATTTTACCCGAAAAAATGGGGTACAGGGCCCGGTTTATTCTTGGTGACGGTTCAAAAGGAAATGCAAAGTATGCCCCTTATGATAAAATAATTGTTACCGCCGGTGCGCCCACCGTCCCGGAGGAATTATTAAAACAATTAAAAATTGGCGGGATATTGGTTATACCGGTAGGCGATCAGGAATCGCAAAAAATGGTAACGGTGCTAAAAGTTGGTGAACACGACTATGAAAAAACAGTACTTGACACCTTTAGGTTTGTGCCGCTGGTGGGAGACAAGGCGTGGTGAGGCCCCCTGGCCCCCTAAAGGGGAATGCTTCAGCGACAAAGTGTTTTATACCCCTATAGGGGTAACCCGTTTGTAGAATTTTATCCAAACCATTCTTTTTGCCACGTCAGTGGCTACCCAATTCGCGAAGGGTAGCCACTGACGTGGCAAATTTGCTTTTTTATCTTATTTTCTACAAACGGGTAACCCCAACGGGGTATCGGGGATTGCCATAATAGATACTTGTTTGGAGATGGTAGTTTCAGATAACCGCTAACTATCTTTTCATCGCCCGGTCCATCTCCACCTTAGTATCCCGTTCCTTCATCGTTTCGCGTTTATCAAAGGTCTTTTTACCCTGGGCGAGGCCTATTTCAAGTTTTGCAAAGCCGCGTTCGCTGATGAACAGGGCCAGGGGGACAATAGTTAAGCCTTTTTCTTCGCCGCGGGTTTGAAGTTTTTTTAACTCTTTTTTGTTGAGAAGCAAAATACGGTCGCGTTTGGCTTCGTGGTTGTAGAATGAGCCGTAACTGTATTCGGCTATGTGCAGGTTGCGTACATAAAGCTGCTCATTTATAAAAGTGCAGAAGGCGTCATTTATATTGGCTTTACCTTCCCGGATAGATTTAATTTCGGTACCCAGCAATTTTATCCCGGCAATGTATTTATCCAGTATATGGTATTCAAAATAGGCTTTCTTGTTCTTAATATATATATTCTGGTCCATCTGGTGCAAATATGCGAATTATTTTCTTAGGCGTAATTGTTGGATGGATTCAAACTGGCGTTTGGTTTGAACAGGCGAAATTGTCATCCTGAACGCAGTGAAGGATCTTCTAAAAGCGCCAAGTCGGCCACATGCCAGGTGTAGAAGATGCTTCACTGCATTCAGCATGACAAAAACAGAATTCCTCACCTCGGCTGCGGCTTAACAACCAGGACCGGTATATTCACTTTATGGCGAACAGAATCAACCGTTGTGCCATAAATAAGATCTTTAAGTACTTTGTGCCCATGCGAGCCCATTACTATAAAATCAATTTTTTCTTCAGTTACAATTTGGGCTATAGCACTTGCCGGCCTGCCAAAACCGATATGGGCATTGGCATTATAGCCAAGTTTGATCATAGCCACAACATATTTATTCAGGTTATCGGCGTCGCTTTGTGTTTCATGGTCCATCACCTCGGTGCCATAATAACGGGCGCCTGCTGTTTCCACTACATGGATTAAAGTATATTTGGTGTCTTTATTCCCCTGCATTATAGCATGCCTGATGCAATCACGGTCATTCTTTGAAAAATCAATGGTAATCCCGATGTGTTTATAGGATGGCGGCTTCAATTCATAAATTGTTGTAGCAAGGCCATGCGGCACCTGGGCCGACAGGTCGCGGTGTTTAAACAATATTGGTCTTAAAAATACATAAACCAACAATACAGCTACTGCAAGGATCAGTGGTATTACAATCATATATATCCAAATTGCGGAAGCCGGGTATTGTTTTATCCAGTCACCTACCTGGTCAACCACCAATTTTGCATTTAAAGCAATAATTAACGCGGCGCTTAACCATGCCAGTATTTTTACTTTTAAGCTGATAGCGAACTTGCCCATACGTTTACGGTTTGAAGTAAAATGAATTAGCGGGATCACCGCGAAGCCCAGTTGCATACTCAATACTACCTGGCTTAAAATGATGAGCTTCCCCAACCCGTTTTCACCCAAATACAGAATGGTGAATATTGCCGGGACAATGGCCAGCAGTCTTGTCAGTAACCTCCGCAGCCAGGGCTCAATACGCAGATTAATATGCCCCTCCATAACAATCTGGCCGGCCAATGTACCGGTTATGGTTGAACTTTGGCCTGAAGCTATCAGCGCAATGGCAAATAAGGTTGGCGCAAGGTTGCCAAAAAGATGTGCAAGCAGTTTATAGGCGTCCTTTATTTCGGCAACCTCGAAATACCCGTTTTTAAAAAATGCCCCCGCAGCTAATATTAATATCGAGGCGTTTACCACAAAGGCCAGGTTTAAAGCGATAGCTGTATCAAACAGGTTGAATTTTATGGCGGTTTTCAGGCCGGCATCGGTACGTGTGATCTGCCGGGTTTGTACCAGGGAGGAGTGAAGGTACAGGTTATGCGGCATTACGGTAGCACCGATGATTCCAATGGATATGTACAGCATATTTTGGCTCACCAGATCTTTTTTGAAAAGATTGTTCGGGATGAAACCTTTTGCTATTTCCAGAACATTCGGAGCAACTATAAACATCTCGATCAAAAAGGACATCCCCATAATAAATATCATCGACATGATAAATATTTCGAGTTTGCGCATACCCCGGTTCATTAAAAACAGCATCAATACAGTATCTGTAAGGGTGAGCGACACCCCCCAGACGAGCGGCAGGTGGAATAATAGTTGCAAGCCGATGGCCATACCGATAACCTCGGCCAGGTCGCAGGCGATGATGGCTATTTGCGCCAGTATATAAAGCCAGAAATTTACAAATTTGGGGTAGGCGTTTTTCGAGGCCTGCGCAAGATCGAGGCCGCGTACTATCCCCAGTCTTGCACTCAATGATTGCAGTAAGAGGGCGATCAGGTTTGAAGCGAACAAAATCCATATCAACTGGTACCCGAAAGCGCTGCCCCCGGCAATATCGGTAGCCCAGTTACCCGGGTCCATATAGCCAACGCTTACTAAATAGGCCGGGCCTATAAAAGCCAGCATCCTTCGCCACCCTATTTTGTTTTCGGTGCCAATGGAGCTGTGAACGTTACTTAATGACTGGGTAGGGGTATGGTTATTACTCATAAGGCGATCAATAAATTGTTAGCCACTTCACGGCTGATCTGTATTTCTTTATCTGTTGTTTGCAATACCACCGAATGATCAAATTCAATGATTTCTGCAACCGTGATTTTCTTCCCGATGATAAGCGATTGTTTTTCGAGATATTGTAAAAACGCGGGAGAATGGTCCCTCACGCCGCAAATAACACCACTTTCGTTTACCGCAATTGCCGAAAGCGGTTTAAGATTATGTATTTTAAACAGCCCGTTGCAATCCGGTATCGGGTCGCCGTGCGGGTCGTGTTTTGGATAGCCCATGAATTTATCCAGCCGGTCAATTAATTCATTCGACGAGATATGTTCCATTTCTTCGGCCATTTCATGTACTTCATCCCATTTAAAATCAAGCTTTTCAACCAAAAAATATTCCCAGAGGCGGTGTTTACGAATGATATTTACAGCAATTTTTTCACCTGCAACAGTTAAGTTAACGCCCTGGTATGGTGTATAATTGATCAAAGCTTTTTCAGCAAGTTTTTTCAGCATGTCGGTAACCGACGATGCCTTGGTATTAATAAACGCAGCCAACTGGTTTGTACTCACATTTTCAGTATCCAAACTCAGGTGGTAAATTGATTTTAAATAGTTCTCTTCCGCTAAAGTATTCATTTATACAAATCTAATAATAAATTTAGCCTTGTCTAAATTTATTCAGCAAAAAATTTATTTCGGTAAAAGTGCTTTTAAAAGAAATTTTATTTTGCAGGTTAACTAAAATCATATATTTGCATGTATCATGGCTGCCGAATTAGATAAAATAGACCTGCAAATACTAAAGATACTGCAAGAGAACGGGAGGATCACCAACCTGCAACTTTCCAACGAGATAGGGCTTTCACCTGCGCCTACCTTAGAGCGTGTGCGCAAGCTGGAACATGCCGAATATATTAAAAGCTACCATGCCCTGGTCGACGAAGAAAAATTGGGTCTCGGCATAAAAACTTTTATCCAGATCTCGCTTGATTTTCATCAGAAAGACACCATCCAGAAATTTTTAGAAGAGATTCAAAACATCAAAGAGGTTACCGAATGCCACCATGTAACCGGGCAATGTGATTTCTTATTGAAAGTGTACGTCCGCGACATAAAATCGTACGAACAACTCATCATGGAAAAGATCAGCCGCATCAGCGTGGTTAAAACTTTTCAAACCATGATGATTATGTCAACAAGTAAGAAAGAGCCGATAGTGCCGCTGGAGTATTAAATAGGCACGAATTTTCACGAATTATTTCGAATTTTCACGAATTTAGCTTGTGCGGATTTTCATGAATGGTATAATTCATTATTTGCAAAATCAAAGATTTACGAAGTTTTAAAAACTTCGTAAATCTAATTCCAATATTAAAAAAGTCTCCCCAACCGGGGGAGATTTAGAGGGGGCTAATTTGCCAGTCAATCGGTTGTTTCCCTTCTTTCATCAAAATCTCATTTGTTTTCGAAAATGGCCTGGAACCGAAAAATCCACTATGTGCCGAGAATGGTGACGGATGCGGGGATTTGATGATATGGTGTTTCGTTTGATCTATCAGCGCTGCTTTGGCCTGGGCGAAAGCCCCCCACAATATAAATACAATGCCTTCTTTTTTATCGGATATTGTTTTGATGACGTTATCTGTAAACACCTCCCATCCCTTTTTTTGGTGCGAGCCTGGTAAGCCGGCCCTAACTGTTAAGCTTGCGTTTAATAATAGTACACCCTGTTCGGCCCATTCGGTAAGGTCGCCATGGTTGGGGATCACGAAACCGGGAATATCTGTTTGCAGTTCTTTATAAATATTTCTTAATGATGGCGGAATGGTAATGCCCTTTTGTACTGAGAAAGATAAACCATGGGCCTGTTTTTCACCATGATAAGGGTCCTGGCCAAGGATCACTACTTTTAAGCCGGTAAAAGGTGTTTTTTGGAAAGCATTAAAAATATCGCCGCCTTTTGGATATATTTTATTGCCTGCCCCTTTCTCGTCTTTTAAAAATTGGCGCAGCTGTACCATATAATCTTTACCAAATTCATCACCTAAAACCTGCAGCCATGAGGGCTCTAATTCAATTGCCATAAATCTTAATTATTTTGTTGATTAAGCGTACAAATAAACGGATATTTGTATGCTAATTTAGTAATACAAACGATGTCAAATATAATAAGGTTAATTATTGCCTGTGTGGTTATGGGTGCAGCAGTTGCACTTTGTGCCTTTGGTTTTTGGGGCTGGGGGATACTGGTGCTGTTTTTAGGCGGCATTGTGCTGCTTACCTACTTTTTTAACGAAAACATGTTAATGGCCCAGTGGTTTTTGCGTAAAGAAAAATCGGAAAAGGCCGAAGAGTGGTTATCAAAGATAACAGATTACGAAAAACAACTGAGCAAAAGCCAGCATGGATATTATAATTTATTGATAGGCCTGATCGAGTCGCGCAAGCAGCCTTTAAAATCAGAAAAATATTTCAAGAAGGCGCTTTCACTGGGTATGAAAATGTCGCATAATACTGCGCTGGCTAAACTAAGCCTTGCCGGGATAGCCATGGCCAAACGTAACAAACGCGAGGCTCAAATGTATCTTTCTGAAGCCGCGAAGGAGGATAAAAATAAATTACTTACCGAGCAGATAAAGATGATGAAAACCCAGATGGGGCAGATGGATAAGCAACAGGTAGTAAGGGGCGGGTATCGTCAGTTTTAAAACCCCGTGTAGAGACGCAATACTTTGCGTCTTTGCGTCTAACACCTTGCGTCTAAAATATAGCGTCTAAAATATAGCAGAAACGCCCCGAAATTTCGGGGCGTTTCTATTTTTCTTCAATTGAACTGAAATAATCAGGTTCGGATGAATGGTTTTGATTTGGGCCGGTATGCCTTTCGGGAATGTGACAGCCATCATCGGACGGATTAGCTACTTCCACAATTTTTAGCAGGCTCCTGATAAAGGAAAGGTTAAAACTATTCCTGTTCAGCTTTATCAAATATTCCTTTTCTGTTATTTCGAGAATAGAATTAGTCATAAATTTTTATATAATGTTTATCGCAAGTATAAACAAGAAAACTAATACTAAAGTTTTATCTGCTTTATGCTTTCATTAACAAATTGTTAATAAATAACTGATTTATTTTTACTCAAACCAGGCCAGCACAATTTCCTTTGCGGGCATAGTAATTTCAAGCTTTAATTTTTTACGCATCCCGCCAAGGTCATTAAAAACCTTGTTCGGGTTGGCCGCCTTCAGTTCTTCAACAGTATTAAAGCCCATTTTATTGAGTACAGGCACCCATTCAGCCGGTACGCCAATGTTTACAAAATCATCCGCAGTGGCTGCCTTAGCTTTTTTCTCAGGGCGCATTTGCGGGAAGAATAATACTTCCTGTATAGTGTGCTGGTTGGTCAGCAGCATCACCAGGCGGTCGATACCGATGCCCAAACCAGATGTCGGCGGCATACCGTATTCAAGGGCGCGTAAAAAGTCATCATCCATCGCCATAGCTTCGTCATCACCACGACCGGCCAGGATGAGTTGTTCTTCCAGTCGCTCGCGCTGATCAATCGGGTCGTTCAATTCCGAGTAAGCGTTGGCAATTTCCTTGCCGTTTACAAACAACTCAAACCGTTCAACCAAACCATCTTTTGTGCGGTGTTTTTTAGCCAGCGGGGTCATTTCAATCGGGTAATCGGTAATATAGGTAGGCTGTATCAGGTTGGCCTCCACTTTTGCGCTGAAGATCTCATCGATCAGCTTGCCTTTGCCCATCGTGTCGTTTATTTCGATACCAAGTTGCTGGCAGGTTTCACGCAAAGCACCTTCATTCATAGCCGAAACATCAATGCTGGTGTATTTCAGGATGGAATCATACATGGACAGTTTTTCATACGGCCCGGCAAAATTGATCTCATTTTCACCGACCTGTACCACAGGGATACCATGCACAATTCTTGCAACCGTTTCCAGGCATTCCTCAACCATCGCCATCATCCAGATATAGTCCTTGTAGGCTACATAAATTTCAAGCCCGGTAAATTCGGGATTGTGGGTGCGGTCCATCCCCTCATTGCGGAACATTTTGCCAAATTCATAAACACCGTCAAACCCGGCTACAATCAGGCGTTTCAGGTACAGTTCGTTGGCAATGCGCAAAAACAGCGGCATATCCAGTGCATTATGATGCGTTACAAAGGGGCGCGCCGCTGCTCCGCCATGCACAGGCTGCAAAATAGGCGTCTCCACTTCCATCCAGCCCTGTTTGTTAAAGTACTCGCGCATAGTGCTGATCACTTTTGAGCGGTTGATGAAAATTTGTTTATATGCCGGGTTAACGGTAAGGTCAACATAACGCTGGCGGTAGCGCAGTTCCGGGTCGGTAAATGCATCATGAATATTGCCTTCCTCATCGCGTTTAACAACAGGCAGCGGCTTTAGCGATTTTGAAAGCAGTACAAATTCCTGTACGTGCACAGAGATCTCGCCGGTTTGCGTTAAAAAGACATAACCTTTAACGCCTATATAATCGCCGATATCCAATAGTTTTTTGAATACGGTATTGTATAAAGTTTTATCTTCATCCGGGCAAATATCATCGCGTTTCAGATAGATCTGTATCCGGCCGGTTGAATCCTGCAGTTCGGCAAAAGAAGCGTTGCCCATAATACGGCGGGTCATAATGCGGCCTGCAAGGGTTACTTTATTATAGTGATCAGGGAAGCGGCTAAAATTGTCGGCAATGTCCTGTGCGAAGGCAGTAACCTTATACTCCTCAGCGGGATAAGGGTTAATACCTAATGCCCGCAGTTGCTGTAACGATTCGCGGCGTAAAATTTCCTGTTCAGATAGTACAATACTCATATTTTCGTTAAAGCTGCAAAAGTAAGATTTTTTTGCGGAGGGGAGATTGTGAATATTCAGATTTGACAACTTTTCAAAAGTTGTCAAATCTTTAAACGGATTAATAACTTTGGCTTATGAACTTAAAAGTAATTGCTTTTGATGCAGATGATACCCTTTGGGTTAATGAACCCTATTTCAGGCAAACGGAGGAGCAGTTTTACAATTTGCTCAGCGAATACGCCTCGGAACATACGCTGGAGCGCGAACTGCTGAAAACGGAAATAGAAAACCTCGCTTTATATGGCTATGGGGTGCATGTGCCCTATCATATTACCTGGGCGCATGAGCATATTTAACATAGCATAGCCGATGAAAAATTTAAAAGTGTAGCCGGGATCAGGGATATATTGGAGTTTTTATAGTTTAAACAGCACTGCTAAGTCGATAACGTATCCGTTCAAATAATCAATCATTAAACTACCTTTGTGCTGTGTCAGACATTATCCAAAAATCATTTCCGCACGAGGCCACCCCGCAGCAACTGGAGCTGTTCGGCAAGTTGCACAGTTTTTTGCTGAGCGATAACGGCGATGAGTGTTTTATATTGAGAGGCTATGCCGGCACGGGTAAAACAACGGTTTTGGGCGCATTGGTAAAGGCTTTGCGCAGCTACAATTTTAAGTCGGTTTTGCTTGCGCCCACGGGGCGTGCCGCCAAGGTGATTACAGCTTATTCGGGCCGCAAGGCATTTACTATACACAAAAAGATATATCGCAAAAAAACTGCCTTCAATGTGGATGAAGGTTTTCTGCTGGGTGATAATATTGCTGATAATACCCTGTTTATTGTTGATGAAGCGTCTATGATATCTGATGAGATCGGTATAAACCATCGGGCATCCCTGTTGTACGACCTGGTGAACTATGTATATAACACCAAAAACTGTAAACTGATGCTGGTGGGTGATACTGCCCAGTTGCCGCCGGTTGGATCAGAAGACAGCCCGGCGCTGGATGCGGATTGGATGAAAAAGAAGTTTGGGCTGGATGTTTTTAGTTTTGAACTGACCGATGTACTCCGCCAGCAAAAGGATTCGGGTATTTTGTTTAATGTGACCCGGGTGCGTGATATTATCCGCAAGGGAAAAGAAAATATGCCCCGGATAGTTACCAAAGGTTACAAGGATATGTACCGCATGAGCGGCGAAATGCTGGAAGAAGGGCTTAATTATGCTTACGGCAAATATGGTAATGACAATACGCTCATCATTTGCCGGTCAAACAAAAACGCCAATGCCTATAACCGGCAGATCCGCGGCCGGATATTGTACCGCGAAGAAGAACTGACCGGCGGCGATCAGGTGATGGTGGTAAAAAATAATTATTTCTGGCTACAGGACCAGGAGGAGGGGAGCACCGGCTTTATTGCCAACGGTGACATTGCCCGCATAAAAAAGGTACGCCGCATTGAAGATATGTACGGTTTCCGCTTTGCTGATGTGCAGCTGGAATTTATTGATTATGCCGAAGACCCCATACTGGATTGCAAGGTATTACTGGATACCCTTTATACCGAAGCCCCGGCCCTGCCGCAGGAGGACCAAAAAAGGTTTTACCTCGAGGCGATGAAGGATTACGACCATATCCCCAACAAGCGCGCCAAATGGAACGAATTGAAGCTGAACCCCTACTATAACGCCCTGCAAATAAAATTTGCCTACGCCATTACCTGCCACAAAGCCCAGGGCGGCCAGTGGGACGCTGTTTTTGTTGATCAGGGTTACCTGACCGAGGAAATGGTGAATACCGATTTTTTGCGTTGGTTCTACACCGCCTGCACCCGCGCCACCACCGAATTGTACCTGGTTAATTTTAATGAAAAGTTTTTTGCGAAAGGGGAGTAATTATCAACTTGTACCCATAAATCTTGTTATAAAAACAAATCCTTTTGGCAATTGTCCAATATTTGTAAATTATATCCATGAAGTCAAGGTTGTTCCTGTATGTTTCTTTAGCCGTGGATATATCCATTGCTGTTTCAAAATTCATAGCGGCGGCAGTAACCGGCAGTTCATCCATGATCTCCGAGGGGATACATTCTGTAATTGACGCCAGCAGCCAATTGCTGTTATTATGGGGAATTAAAATCAGTAAAAGACAGGCGGATGCTGAACGACCTTTCGGTTATGGCAGGGAATTGTATTTCTGGTCGTTTATCGTATCATTGGTCATTTTTATTATCGGCGGGTGTATTTCCTTTTACCAAGGTTTTATGCGGATGAAACAGCCGGAATTTGAAGGGAATCAAATCTGGAATTACGCCATTTTGATGATAGCATTCCTGTTTACCATGGTTTCGATGGCTGCGTCATTAAAAGCTTTTAATAAACAGCGTGGCCGCCATGTGTCGTTCTGGAATGCAGTAACCCAAAGTAAGGACCCATCTACTTTTATTGTGCTTCTGGGCGATCTGGGTGACATGCTGGGCCTTGTTATAGCTTTCCTTGGCGTGTACCTGGGCCATTTGTTTCATAACCCATATTACGATGGAATTGCTTCCATGGCGATTGGTGCAATGATGATAGCCATATCTATGTTACTGGTGCGCGAAAGTAAAAGTTTGCTGATGGGCGAAACACCGAACCGGAAAACCATACGGAAAATTGTTGCGCTTGCCCAGGCTGATGAAGCCGTAAAAAAAGTGAAAAAACATTATTCAATGTACCTGGCGCCTGAAGAAATAATATTGCAGCTTAACACCGTTTTTAAACCCGACCTTACCACCCGCCAGATCACGGATGCTATTGAGCGGATCACCAAAACCATACAAGCTGAATTTCCGCGTATCAAACAAATATTTATTGAGCCGGTAGCGGGTTAGGTTTAATGTTCATGGTTGATAGTTCATGGTTCATAGCCGAAGCTACTATGAACCATGAACCATAAACCATCACGCCTCCACAATTACTCCGGCATAAGTTAATCCCCCTCCGAAACCTAAGAGCAGCATTTTATCACCGGTTTTAATTTTTCCTGCTTTGGCGGCAATGTCCCAGGCTAAGGGTATTGAAGCCGATGAGGTGTTACCAAAAAGCTCGATGCTGGTCAGCATTTTATCCATCGGGAACCCTGTTTCTAAGGCAACCGCCTCAATAATGCGTAAATTGGCGCTGTGCAGTATCACCCAATCCAACTGATCGCGTTCTAAGTTATTGATAGTCAGTAACTCATTTATCTTTTGGCTCATGGTTCTAACAGCCCATTTGAATACAACTTTCCCGTTTTGATGGATCTTTCCGTTTGCATCAATTTGCTCGCCATCTACAACAGTAGCGTGCTGTGAAAGGTAAAGGTCCTTGCCATGACTGCCATCGGAACCTGTAACGCAATTAAATATTTTTGATTTATCCGAAGTTTCTACAAGTGCTGCCCCGGCGGCATCGCCAAACAATATACAGGAGCTGCGGTCGGCATAATCGGTAAATTTGGACAATGTTTCCGCGCCGAAAACCAAAACTTTTTTATGTGTCCCGGCAGCTATCAGGCCTTTCGCCAATATCAAACCATAAACAAAACCGGCACAAGCGGCCATTATATCAAGGCAACCGCAATTTTCTATATTGAAGTAATTTTGTACCCTGGTAGCCATACTTGGCATTATCTGATCGGCCGTAGTTGTGGCAACAATGATAAAATCAACGCCATCCAATGTAACGCCCGGGTTTTCGGCTAATAGATTTTTAACCGCGTTTACACATAGATCGCTTGTATATTCATCTTTTCCTGCAAATCTTCGCTCTCTGATGCCGGTCCTTGAGATGATCCAGTCGCTGTTAGTTTCAATTTTATCAGTAAACCAGTCGTTAGGTATAATTTGTGAAGGTGCATACACACCTATAGCTTTTATCTGCGCATTCATAAAGGAAATTAGTTTTGTTTAATCGGTATTCCGAAGGTAAGCCAAATTTTTATTTAGTGCAGCTTTTTTTGTCCTTACCCGCAATACTTTTTTGCAAACTATTACAAAATCTCTGAAATTACAAATTCGCGTTCAAACAAAAAAAATTCGATTATCAGAAATAAGCATTATTAATAAGGTTCAGGCTTAATTTATCAGTGCTGTTGGTTGATGCCGCCAGGCCGCCAAACCAAATGGTATAAACAGAACCTGCTGCCAGGGTAACATTGGGCAGCGTTGCCAGTACGGTGTTTGTTGTACCCTGGCGTACTTGGAATGTATAGCTTGTTTTTCCGTTTACAGGCATAAACGTAGTATAACCTTTGTATGGCACATTAGTCGCTAATGTTTGCAAGCCCTGTATAGCCAACGAAACAGACGCAGGTGCATCCGGACAGAGGTTAATGAAACGCACACTTGCAAAGCCTGCTGCTGGTGCGTTTAGCGTATCGGTAAGTAAAACAATTTCGGGGCTTGTTGATTTATTGGCCAGGAAAAGGGAATAAGCTGTATTGGGGTTTAAAGTTATAGTGCCGGATAGAATGTTGTTGAAAGTGCCTGCTGTATAAAAGTTTGCAATACGTGTACCAGCGTAAGCGCTTATATAATTAATATTATTCCCATAATATACAGCGCCGGCGTTAACCCTGTTATTGTTAAGGTAAAAATCCAAAGGCTGCTGATCTGGTGATGCCTGGACAAATGACAGCAATGCTGTAGGGGGAGTGGAACTGGGTGACTTGTTTTCTTTAAGGCAGGAAGTTAACAGAAGGGAAAACAAACCAATTACGCCAATTCCTATCATTAATTTTTTTGAAATATTTTCATGCTTTTTCATCGTTCGATAATTAAAATTCAACCTGATAAACACAATACGGATTTGAAAGTAAAATTGCTACAAAGTGTGCCGAAAAATTAAAAATTTATCGTGCTTTTAATATCAGCAACAATTACCAACCGGTAAAACCTTTGTTGATGACCCGGAACCACGTAAAAATACGCGACAAAATCCAGTAATAACACTGCCTTGTTTTATAAATATTTATTGTAGTTTTATAAAAGGAAATTCTTAAACCCAAAACAATATAGCCATGAAAAACTCAAAAACCGACCATTCAACAATGAAATTAGGGAAATTGACCCCGGTTCATGACCCCCGTACACTATTGCTGGCAAACTATTTAAAACCTGATGCATTGCCGACTGTGCCTGCCCAATATTTTTATGCTAAGAATATAGGAGCTACGGCCTGGGGCATGATGGATAACGATAAAATAGGAGATTGCACCTGCGCCGCTGCGGGACATTTGATTATGGAATGGACCGATGATAACGGCGCATTATACACCCCTGCCGACCAGGATATTGTAAATGCGTATGCCGCGATTACAGGTTATAACCCGGCCACCGGGCAAAATGATAATGGCGCAAGTGAGACATCTGTATTGAATTATTGGAGGAGTACAGGTATCTCTTCACATAAAATTATGGCTTATGCTGCACTGGAACCCAAGAACCACAATCATATCATGTTGTCTGTATTTTTATTCGGCGGCTGCTACATCGGGCTGGGGCTTCCAATTTCAGCGCAAAAGCAAAAGGTGTGGTCTGTGCCGCCGGGAGGGGCGCAGGGAAAAGGTGCACCCGGTTCCTGGGGAGGTCATGCAGTTATGGTGGTCGGGTACGATAGCCATGGTTTAACCGTAATCACCTGGGGCGCCACCAAAAGGATGACATGGTCCTTCTGGGATGCCTATTGCGATGAATCGTATGCTATTATCAGCACAGATTTTGCCGGCACAAAACCTGCTCCTAACGGCTTCGATCTCGCTGCCTTACAACAGGACCTTAAAGAGGTTGTCGGGTAGAATTTAGCTTTGTATATTGATAATCATCAAATTATTTAACACAAATAATATACTGCCTTAAAACACGATCCTTAGTTTTTGCTAAAGGGTTGTGTTCTAAGGCAGTTTAATTTGATCTGAATCAGGTACCGGAAACGCCTGTTAATTTGCTTTGCCGGTAACTGGGTCGGGGGGCGCTGAAATCGAAGGGTCATAAACGGCTACTCCTACGCGTGAGTCTGCGCAGCCATAGTATAAAAACCATTTATGTTTAAAATAAGCCATGCCTTCAATAAAAACGGTTCCGTCAACATATTGCCCGCTTTTTTCAAATGCAGCCATCGGACGGAGAAAAGGAACATCAAGCCGGCCTAAAGGTTTAGCCGGATCATTACGATCAAACAGCGCTTGCCCGGCGCAGTAGGAATTAGGGTTAAATCTTTTATCCCGGCCTTCGCCCTCCTTGTTCTTACCATTGTAAAATAAAATGATGCCCTTATCGGTCATAATTGCCGGCGGGCCACATTCGGTTAAGTCACTGTCGAAATAACCATTCCTTGGCGAAATTAACTCTTTCAGTTTCCCTTTTTTATCAACAACGGGCGCCCAGTCAACCAGGTTGGCAGACGTTGCCGCATATACATGATGCTCGCCCCAGTACAACCAGTATTTTCCGTTGATCTTAATAATCACCTGTTTTCCGCTCTTAACTTTTGTTAAAATGGAAGCCGACTTACTTGCCATATTAAAAAACCTGCCATGATAGGCCGTTTTAAAAATAGGCCCATACTTTTTCCAATGGGTCAAATCTTTTGAAGTAGCAACGCCCAAGCGGGGAATATCACGATTCCATTCGGTGTAGAAAACTACATAAGTCCCGGTTTCGGTAATTGCCACGCGCGGGTCTTCACAACCTCCGGGCCATTCATACTTTTTTGCAATATCATTGGCAGGGTAGAGCACAGGCGTTGGCCTTCTTTTAAAATGGATACCGTCAGCGCTTTCGGCATAGCCGAGGCGGGAAGTGCGAAAGCCTATCCCTGTCCCATAGCGGTCTTCGGCCCTGTATAAAACAACGATCCTTCTATTTTTAATAGTGGCCGCCGGGTTAAAAGTGTCATTGGCTTCCCATGCAACCGTGGTTTTGCTAATAGGGTCAAAAAACCTTGACGATGTATCAGGTGAAATAATTGGATTTATGTTTGCAGGCCTTACAAAACCACCAAATGCCCATGATGGGAGGGTATTGGAATTTGATTGGGCAAAACAGTTCGCGGATAGCAATATAAACGCTAAAAGCCCTCCGGACTTCAAAAATCTTATCATATAAAAATAATTTTGTTTATAGTTCCACAAGTTAAATTAAACAGCTTGAATTTTGGCATAAAGTTTTTCAATTTTCTCAAGCGGTACGCCTTTTGTTTAAATTATTAACAGCTAAAAATAAAAATCAATCATCAAACTGTAATAAAGGTTATATTTGAAGCCACCTTCAATTTAAACCGTTTATTATGATTCAAAGAAAAGTTATTTTATGGTCCGTTATAGTAGCGATGGGCGGCTTCCTTTTTGGTTTTGATACTGCCGTTATATCCGGCGCCGAAAAGGCCATTCAGATGTATTGGGGACTTGGCGCCCTGGCCCATGGGCTCACAATATCCATCGCTTTAATTGGTACTGTTATCGGCGCTTTTCTTGGCCGGATACCAGCCGATTCGCTTGGTCGTAAAAAGGCGTTGCTGATCATTGCTTTCATATTTTTGTTTTCATCACTTGGAACTTCCCTTGCCACAAACTGGTACCTGTTTATGGTATTACGCTTTATAGGCGGTCTGGGTGTCGGGGCTTCATCCGTTATCGCACCTATTTACATTTCCGAGATCTCGCCGGCCAAAGCAAGAGGGCGTTTAGTTATTTTGTTTCAGTTTAGTATTGTTTTTGGGATTGTTATCGCTTTCCTTTCTAACCTCTGCATCATTTATGTCCTTGGACAGGGCTTTCCGGATGCCTGGCGCTATATGCTGGGTATAATGGCCGTGCCGTCATTATTATTCCTTTTACTGTTGAAACTGGTTCCGGAAAGCCCGAGATGGCTGTTGCTGCATAGGGCACAACATGATGAAGCCAGGCAAATATTGCAGGTCATCAACCCCGATGGTTTTGAGGCTGATCTGGAAAACATTATCATCAGTAATATAGAAGACGCTAAAGAAGAAGGCGGCGAAAACCTGTTTACACACCGTTACCGGTTCCCCGCCACGCTGGCTATACTTTTTGCCTTTTTTAACCAGGTTTCGGGTATTAATGCCATAATTTACTATGCGCCGCGTATATTTGAAATGACAGGCCTCAGCAAAAGTATTTCACTCAGGTCAACTTTTTTCCTTGGCTGTGTTAATTTATTTTTTACAATGATCGCTATCTTTTTTATTGATAGCATGGGCCGCCGTAAACTGATGCTCATCGGTTCAATCGGACTCATACTTACATTAGGCTTGGTTTCGTATTCATTTTATACAAAAAGTTTCAGTGGTTATTATGTAACCTTTTACCTGTTGTTTTATATCGCTTTTTTTGCTTTTTCACAGGGTGCAGTGATATGGGTTTTTATATCGGAGATATTCCCGAACCAGGTGAGGGCCAAAGGACAAACACTTGGCAGTTTTACCCATTGGGTTATGGCCGCTTTGATCGCTTTTTCATTCCCTTATTTTGCTGAGAAATTGGGTGGCGGCAATACCTTTTTGTTTTTCACCGTGATGATGTTTTTGCAGCTCCTGTTTGTATGGAAGATAATGCCCGAAACCAAAGGGAAGTCATTAGAGGATATCGAACATACTTTGATTGGACATTAATAAAAAGTATTGTTGCATTTGTGAAAAAAGCCTTCAGATTTATTTTTGAGGGCTTTTCTTTCAATCGTTTATTTTCCCCAAATACCCGAAATTGGTGCAGCGACAACATTATCGGTAAATGGTAAACCGTACATTGATTGAATTGTATGCAATATATTATAATGATTAACAGGAGCGGAATAATGCCCCGGATTCAGCTTGGCCCCGTAAAAAATGGTTAAGATTTTGTTGCCATTTTTGGGGTCAAAATCGTCCTCATCAAAAGTTAATATCAACAGGCTGTTGTGTGTTTTAGCCCAATCCACAAAATCCGCCAGGTGTTCCTTTAGCCAAATGTCGCCGCGTCTGATGGCAGCGGCATCGCCGGGAAAGCCGATATTATGCATATCGTGGTCCATATCGGGTATTACAAATGACACAGTTGGAAGTTTGCTTAAGTCTTTCGGGAATTCAGACATAGGGACACTTGCCGAAATTGGAATGGTATTTGGGCCCGTACCTACCCAGTTAACCCATGGCGCATGTTTCCGGGCGTAAATGGAGCCCAATGTGCTTTTGTTGAAAAGATAGGTACAGCTAAGGTAACCCGGGGAAGGCATTGTTTGTGCGTATCCCTTAAAAGTTAGCTTTTTATCAAAAAGGGCAGCGCCAAGGTTTGGCGTTTTAAAGGGGGTTTTGCCTTCCAGGCAATCATCCCCGGTTATGCCCTGGGTGCTGCCCGAATACAAGGCAAGGTAATTGGGCTGGCTCGGATGCCCGATACCATGCGAATTGGTGAATAAAACTCCGCCCTTCGCCAGGTGATTAATATATGCCGCATTTGCTAAACTGGCCAGTTCACTGTACGAGTGGTTTTCTTCAATCACCACAATTACATGGTCATACTGTGGAATATCGTTTTGAATTTTGCCTGTAGACAATAAAGTGCTGCCAATTAGCAAACCAAAGATAGATTGGGTTATTCGCATGGTGAAAATCTTCGCGTGAGTCTTTGTGTTCCTTTTAGTAAATATTTATTTTCATTGAAATACCCGGGCTTTATTTTCAGACTAATCTAAATCTTCTTTCGATCTTATTTGCTTTCGTAATAATATACGTTGCTTTCTTTAACACCGCCAATCTTCATTAGTTTTTTATTTTTTTCAATGTCTTGTAAGCCAATCAGTTCAGTGTTGTAAAGATTATCGAACCAAATCAGGTAAAAGCTTTTTTTGGCATAGAATTTCTGCACATCAGCCTTAAAAAACCTATGGGGTAACAGTTCAGATGACATACCAGTGAATAGGTACACCGCCTCATTGGCATCAGTGTAAATAGGAATGCCCGGTTTAAATATGTTTTTGTGTTGTTTAAGATAAACAACAAATTCCGATTTATTCCAGTCATCATCACTATAGCCGGGAACGCCGTAATCGTTTTCATCATCATAGCGCTGCCAGTCGGTTTGGTAGCTTGCATATTCAAAGGCAAGCATTAACAAAACAGCAACTCCTGTCAGGGCGTATTTTGATTTTGATTTCATCCGCGCCAAAAAATCAGGCGCCCAGTAGGTACAGGTGATCAGCAGCGGAATAAACATGGGCGCCAGCAGGCGGCTGTTGATGCGTTCGTAGCGGGAAATACTGGCTGATATAACAATAAACAGGCCATAAACAACGGCAAAGGCTATTACAATATTTTCGTAGTTATTAATGCGTCCATGCCATGCTTTCCACAATAATACTGCTAAGGGCAAAAGTAGAATGATAAAAGTAATCAGCGCGGCGAAAGGATAGGTGTCCTTACTTAAACTACCCCAATCGCAAATAACGGTACCAAAATAGTACATGTTTTTTATCAGGGGGGTTATGGATGGTTCGCGGGTACCCGTACTTAAACCTGTTGAATGGGCGTTAAGAATTAAATTGCCTATCAGTAAAGATAATGACAATGCACCAAACAGCATAATATGGCCAATTTTTTTCTTTATGGGTAGTTCTTTGTCGAGCAACAGCATTAACCCGCCTGCGCCTATAATGGTAACTCCTGCATACCGGGTAATGCAACTTATTGCAGCAACAATAGCGACAAACAATAAGGCTTTAATAGTGTGGGTAAGCATATATTGCCGGTAAACAATAATGAAAATCAATATTTCCAGTATAAACAAAGTCTCGGACCACAAATAGGTGTAAACCTCAAGTAAACCCGGACTAAAAATAATTGCTATAAGTATTATCCACTTGTAGATCCGTGACGGCGTAAGGAATTTGGACACGATCCAACCGCTGGTGAAAATTACGGATGCGAACAGGAAGGCGTTGATCATTGCTCCGGCTTTAATGGGGCCAGCACCCGAAAGGAACTGTATGATACCAAGGAAAAAAGGATAAAAAACCGGGAAGAATACAAGCGGCGTTTTGTTAAAAGTCATCAGTGAACCATGTGCCTGTATGTTGGTTGCTGTACTGGCATACATTATGGAATCAGGTGAAAGGCCAACTCCGCTGTATTTGGTGTACAGGTGTATAGCATAAAAACCAATAAAGGCAGCTAATAATGAATCAATGTTTTTTAAATAGCGGTTTACATTCATTGTTGGAATGTTGTGATGTTGTAAAGGCGCAATGTAGCAATGTTGTTTTGGTTATTAAAAATTTTATTGATAATCAATGCCCGGCGTCAATCAATCAATCCCAATACCTCAGCAATAGGCTGGTTGCTGTCAACCAGGATGCCTTTAACCCCGGCGGCAGTGGCGGCTTCTATATCACGTTCCCTGTCGCCGATGAAGTATGATTTTGCAGGATCAATATCGTATTTTTCAATCCCCCGGAGTAATAAACCGGGTTTGGGTTTGCGGCAATCACAATCTCCTGTAAAATCCGGGTGGTGCGGACAATAAAAAATATCAGTGAAAGTTACGCCGTGTTTAAGGTAAACTTCTTTTAAATGGCGGTGCATTTTTGCAAGTTCATCTTCGGTGTACCAGCCTTTTGCCAGGCCTCCCTGGTTGGTAGCCACAATAAGCAGGTAACCACGGTCCTGGAGTGTTTTCAGTGCGTTAAAGTTGTCAAGGAGGTGGAAGTCTTTAAAATGACACACATAATCACCCATTTCGCGGTTTAGCACGCCATCTCGGTCTAAGAAAATTGCTTTGTTTTTAAAAGTCATTTAATATGATTTTTGCAGGGGTAAATTGAAAACTTGGGTTAAATAGTCTTTGACCCCATTTCCGGCAAGCGCCGGAACTAATCCCTCACGATGTATGGCTTACCGGGTAAACCCAAAATGTAAATTATTAATATCGCCCGGATTTTAGTGGAGAAAGTTATTCTTTTGAACAAACTTGGATGGTTTTATTGCAAAACGGATACTTTTTACGCAATTTTTTAACCATGTATAAATCGAAGAATACTCAACGTAATTCCTTATCGTATCATCGTTGCGGATGGAGGTGATTAAATCCCTGAGGATGTTTTTTACAGGTGTACTTCTGCTCACCCTGGTCACCATCTCTTCAAGCTGGTCTGCGTAAACAACAGCCTCATATTCGTTATCAAAAACCAAAACAGTATTTTTCTTTCCCATCGCTTTTACCCCTTTTGACGGAATAGGAAGGTGATAGTTTTTAAAGTCGGCAGAAGTTATCCGTTTTGGACTGATCGGAGGTAGAATGATGCGTAA
This sequence comes from Mucilaginibacter sp. UBA5151, assembly GCA_002413785.1. Classification (GTDB taxonomy): domain Bacteria; phylum Bacteroidota; class Bacteroidia; order Sphingobacteriales; family Sphingobacteriaceae; genus Mucilaginibacter. Next base: position 6,115 of record DHXR01000043.1, on the reverse strand, counting down.
CATATTATCAAATTTTTATTTAATTATTCTGTAAATAGCTTTGTACAAATTCATCATCGCGGATAGCTAAAATTATATCATTAATAGCAATATTTTCCAAAGAAGATTTATTATTTAATTTCAATGACAAATCTTCCAGTTCTCCGGCATAATTTATCGCATCTTCTTCATCATCAAATTTTAAAACCGCGTCCCCATTAATTTCGGCAACAATGCCGTTCAGGGGTACGGGTAAATCAATGTCCTCAAAAGTTGAGAATGTAAGTTTTGCTTTTCCAGCCGAAGGTACGGTAATTAGTAGCATACGTTTAATAATTCTATCAGGATTTACTGGTTTTTTATCAACATTTTAAACGTGAAATTGTTTTAAATAGTCTGTATTATTTTCAGGTAAATTGAAGATTAATAAATGGTTTTTTTATGGCGTTTTACGAAAAGTACCCGGACTAAGGCCGGCCACCGAATTTGAACAATGGCTGTTAAGGCAGGGAATTAATAACACAAATTACACGAATGGAAACGAAGTACACGAATTTATGGGTAAGTTTAATAAATTATTAAAGTGAGTTGGCAATAATTCGTGAAATTTGTATCAATATACTATTCGTGACAATTCGTATTAATTTGTGAAATTAGTGTCTATAATTAAAACTGATCCTCTCGTTTCCTTGAAGGAATTTACCGCCGCCCGCATCGCGATTGGCAGGGTTGGTAACAGCATCCCTTTAAAACAATCGCTGGAGTTTAACCTGGCCCATGCCCATGCCCGTGATGCAGTGTATTCTGAATTGGATATCGAAGGGTTATCAGATAGTTTAAAAGTTTTCAGCTTACCCATCCTGCATTTACACAGTAATGCACTAACCCGCCATAAGTATTTAAAACGACCCGACCACGGGCGGCAATTGAACCAGGATTCTGCTGATCAAAGAATACAGCCGTGGCTATGATATTGCAATCATCATAGCCGACGGGCTTTCTGCAACAGCGGTCAATGAAAACGCGTTTGGTTTACTCCGGATCTTAATCCCCATGTTCTTAGCGGCAAAATTAAAAATTGCGCCCTTTTGCCTGGTGGAGCAGGGTAGGGTAGCTATCGGCGATGATATAGGTTATGGACTGAATGCCAAACTTTCGATCATTTTGATCGGCGAACGCCCCGGATTAAGCGCGGCAGACAGCATGGGTGCTTATCTCACATACAATCCAAAGCCGGGTTTAACCGATGAATCGCGCAATTGCATTTCAAATATCAGGCCGCAAGGCTTAATAAATAAACCGGCGGCCGATAAAATATTCGACCTCGTAAACGAGGCTTTCAAAAGAAAACTATCAGGGGTGGGCTTAAAAGACAATGCCGGGTTGATTGGTCATTAAGTCATTAAGTCATTAGGTCATTAGGTCATTAGGTCATTGGGTCATTGGGTCATTCAGGGTAATCAATGGCTAACCACTATCAAACACACCAATGACCTAATGACGCGAAGCAAATGAC
>DHXR01000043.1:0-4403 GCA_002413785.1 Mucilaginibacter sp. UBA5151 | reverse complement strand
CGCGAAGCAAATGACCCAATGACTAATGACTAATGCCCCCCTTGATATACCCGTAAAATGAAATAGGGTCGCGGTTGCTGCTGGTTACCTGTAGTGTTGCATAACCATCAGATGAAATAGTCAGTCGTAGTTGCTGAACATCCCTCCAATCAGAAATATTGTTGTCTTTGGGCTTAATAAAAATATCCCAGCTGCCGTTTTTCTTTTGCTTTGCCTGGTATATAAAATTGGTGCTGGTGAATTTAATGCCGCCTTCAGTTTCACTGGGATTAGGGGCCAGGTACGCCCTGCCGAAATAGGGCAGAAAAGCGGTTACTGTGTCCTTAACCACCTTCAGGTCATACTCCGACGTAAGCTGCCTGCTTTCGCCCCTTTGCGGGATTGCCATATTCGCTTCAAAAACGAAATTAACGCTGTCAACCATTTTTTTTATGGCTGCTTCATGGGCTGCTCGCTTCTCTTTTTTTGTGTTTTGAGCCTGAGCTAAATTTAAAACGCCCAAAATAACCGCCGATGCGAAAAATAGTTTGATTAAAGTTTTCATAGTAAATGGCTTAGTATATTTTAACGATAGAACTTCGGATATAATATACTAAGGTAAAGTTAATTGGTTGATTAAGTTAGATTGAGTTGTAAAGGTTTTTTTAACAAATGCCCCAAATAAACAACTATTCACTTAATCAACTCATTCAACTTAATCAACCCAATCAACCACTCACTCACCCAACCAATTAAATCAAATTTACGCTCCGGTTAACAAATTCGGTAAGTTCGGCGCCGGTGAGTAAACCCTGGGAAAGCAATGCAAGATCAAAAGCCTGTTTTGAAAGTTCGGCCTGTACTTCTTCACTTTCTTCATTCAAAATCCGGCTGATTAATTTATGATTGGCGTTAACAATCACCTTATAGTTATCAGGCATGCTGCCGTAAAAGCCCATACCGCCGCCCATTGCAGCCATTTCTTTCATCCTGCGCATAAACTCGTCCATGGTTACTGTTACAGGCAGTTCATCAGGGTTTAAACTTTCCAGTTCAACCTTGTACGCTGGTTTGTTAATAGCTTTATCAAAAATAACTTTCACTTTGGCAGCCTGTTCTTCGGTTAAAACATGTGCTGGTGCGTCCTCTTTTTTAATCAGTTTATCGGCAACGTCAGCATCCACGCGTTTAAACGAGGTTTTTTCAAGCTTTTGCTCCAAATGACCGATAAAGTGGTTGTCGATAGGGGAGTTCATCAGTAAAATATCATACCCCTTTTTGTTGGCCGACTGTATAAAGGCATCCTGTTTGGCCGGGTCGTTTGTGTAAATGTAAACCAGCCTGCCGTCTTTATCGGTTTGTTCGGGTTCAACTTTATCCTTATATTCTACTAAAGTATAGTTCTCTTTTTTTGTATTGGTCAGCAATACAAAGTCTTTGGCTTTATCATAAAACTTGTCTTCGCTAACCATGCCGTATTTTACAAACAGGCCAATATCTGTCCATTTTTCTTCAAAGGCCTTGCGGTCGCTTTTAAACAGTTCTGCCAATTTATCAGCCACCTTTTTGGTGATATAGCTGTTTATCTTTTTCACATTGCTATCGGCCTGTAAAAAGCTGCGCGATACGTTCAGCGGAATATCCGGTGAATCAATCACCCCATGCAACAGCATCAGGAATTCAGGTACAATATCTTTTACCTCGTCGGTAATAAATACCTGGCGGGAGTAAAGTTTGATCTTGTTGCGCTGTACCTCAAAATCGTTTTTAAGCTTAGGGAAGTATAGTACGCCCGTTAAATGGAACGGATAATCAACATTCAGGTGAATCCAGAACAAAGGGTCTTCCGAAAAAGGATATAGTTGTTTGTAAAAATCAAGGTAATCCTCATCCTTAAGGTCGGCAGGGGCTTTGGTCCAGATAGGGTTGGTATCGTTGATGATATTATCCTTTTCAACCGACTTGTATTTTGGTTTGCCTTCTTCATCAACACCGTCTTCTTCTTCCTGGCTTGTTGTGCCAAATTTGACAGGCACCGGTAAAAATTTGCAATATTTGTCTAATATTTCCTGCAGGCGGTGTTTGTTTAAAAATTCTTCACCATCGCTGTTGATATGCAGGGTGATTTCTGTACCACGTTCGGCCAGACTGCCTTCGCCGATCTCGAATTCGGTACTGCCGTCGCAAGTCCAGTGGGCAGGTTCAGCGCCTTCCTGGTACGATAATGTTTGTATTTCCACACTATCAGACACCATAAAGGCCGAATAAAAGCCTAAGCCAAAACGTCCGATAATTTCATTGGCATCTTTGGCGTCCTTAAATTTCTCCATGAACTCTTCGGCGCCCGAGAAAGCGATCTGGTTGATATACTTCTTGATCTCTTCGGCAGTCATGCCCAAGCCATTGTCAGAAATGGTAATGGTTTTTGCCTTTTCGTCAAAAGCAACTTCTACGCGCAGGTCGCCAAGTTCACCGTTATATTGGCCTGACAGGGCAAGGCGCTTTATTTTTTGGGTTGCGTCAACAGCATTGGATACCAGCTCGCGCAAAAATATCTCATGGTCTGAGTATAAGAATTTCTTAATGATCGGGAAAATGTTTTCGGTATGGATCGAAATTGTGCCTTTTTCTTGCATAATCTTGTATAGGTTATTATTAATGTTTTAATGCTAATCCCATTCATCAATGGCTGTTCCAAAGTAGGTAAGGTTGTCAAATTGGCAGGGATTAGGTTGAAAAAGGTTGTAAGGGTTGTAAGTGTTATAAAAGTTGTAATTTTTAATATTCACAATCGTTACAACCCTTAGAAATTTCCGTCTCCGCAGGGTCTCTCGCAGAGGACCCTGCGCTGGACAATGCTTTCAGAACCAATAATCCCTGTAGTCGGCAATGGCTACAAAAGCATGTGGTTTTTCTAACTCATAAAACGCAGCGCTGCTATGCTCATAATCAGTAAATTCAATACAAAGGTGCCATTTTCCGCTAACCGGATTATGGTGTATGTAGTCCAGTTTCTGATGTAAAAATTCGAGGGTGTAAACAGGCTTTGCGTCAAATGACGGTTCAAATGCTTTATGAAGCTGTCCTTTTGCTTTCTCTTTTTCGGTGCATGCCGAAGATAGCGTATCTAACAATTCCTGGTTTCCCTGTTCATTTAGCCGCTTTATAATATCGTAGGCCATAAAACGCTTTGCATTGCTTATGATAGTATTCAAATTAACCTTATCATCGTTTAAATGCAGCAGCAGGTGAACATGGTTTGGCATTATAACAAACGCCAATGTTTTTATTTGATATTTAGTATCAGCCAGTTTTAGCCATTTGTAAACCAGATCGTATGATTGGGTAATATCAAAAAGGGAAATCCAGTTATAACAGGTAAAGGTGATAAACCAGGTATTTTCTGTTATTTGATGTTTTGTGCGGATGGCCATGTGGTAAAGGTAACATTTTGGTTCAAAATGGCACGCGGCGCAGGGTCCTCTGCGAGAGACCCTGCGAGGACGGAATTCATCGAATCGAAACCGGTAAAATTAACCCTAAACTTTCAACAATAATTCTGCTTGCTAGAGCGCTAAATATCAATGCAGCGGATTTTTTTATATGAAATTGTAGATATTCTTTAATTATTAAGGGAGCCGAAATAATGTTTCTTAAAGGAAATCACACTTCACATCAATATCATCCTTCCAAGCCTTAAGGCCTTAGATTGATGTAAAAAAAAATGTCGGATGATCTTCTAATCAGTTTTATCCTATTTGTTAGAAATAAAATTATAATAAACTTTTGCGTTCTATTGTTATATGTATATATATTTGTTGTTAGAGCATTAAACTTTATCATAGAGCGTATGGGCGATCTTGAATCAATAATTGCTGATTGTGAGAACGATTTAGCTTCGTCCGATTCTACAGTCAAAAAAAAGCTAGAATCTATAAACACTATAATTCAAATAAAAAGTACTGTCAATAAAGACCTTCATTATAACGATTTATATAAACACTTTAAGCAATTATTAATTTACTATTTGGAAGCTATTGACGATAGGAAATATGAATACGACTTTGTCAATCGGCCCTATTTGCTTGATGTTTTCAATATTTTTCGGGAAAAAGAGAAAATAGCTTTATACGACTTTTTAATAAGAAAATTGAGAATACATGGCCTAGAAGAAGAGATCTCGTTCTTTATTCGTGAAAAAAGAAAAAATGAGATCAAGTTGCTGTGGAATGATTTCCCAAGTAAATTATTAACGTTACTAACAAAGCTAGTAACATACAATATTTGGTCAATTGTAGTAACAATCCTTTTTTCATACTTTATTTATTTTATTATTTTATTATTTTACTGCCCAGTCCGAACAATATAGTACTATTTGAAATAAAGTATAAACATATTAGTGCAATAGTTCGTTAAAGTATTAA
>DHXR01000024.1:243585-268730 GCA_002413785.1 Mucilaginibacter sp. UBA5151 | reverse complement strand
TAAGCTCACAATTCCGCTGTTACGCTACATGATTATCTATACCTTTTAAGAACTAATTCGGGTCTCTGTCGCAGAGAACCTATATTTAAAAACCTTGCGGTTTCAAACTTTTTAACCTTTTCGCCTCGTTCCCGAAGCGGCTGCAAAGATGCGATTATTTTTAATGCCTGTCAAGTGTTATTTTCACTTATTTTCAGTTTATTTTTTATTCGCTAAATCTTCAAAAAACAACCCTCTTTCTCTAAAGCGGCCTCAAATGTACAGAGAATTTTTTTGCCTGCAAAAAGAAATTTACAAAAAACCGAAGCCCTTCATATAACTGTCTGTAAACTAATAGTTATCAAAACAACATTTTTCTGTTCACAAAGCCTATGCAATCACAATTATTGATTTTGTATCTTTGAAATTGAAATGAACGAACAAATTTTCCCCGAAAATTTTCTGAACTCTTTATCCGGCGAACCCGGTTTTTCGTCCGAAAATTTTATAAATGCGCATAATTTTATTGAACCGCCCACTTCAATAAGGGTAAATCCGTTTAAAAGATCAGCCATAAAAACAAACGGACAAGTGCCCTGGTGCCCCGAAGGCTATTACCTGGACACCCGCCCATCCTTTACTTTCGACCCGCTTTTCCATGCCGGCTGCTATTATGTACAGGAAGCATCGTCCATGTTTATCGATCATATTCTAAAAACCATCCGCCCAAATAATGATGAACCGGTAAAAATACTGGACCTGTGCGCGGCCCCCGGCGGTAAAAGCACGCTCATCAATTCGGCTATCGGCAGTAATGATCTGTTGGTCGCCAATGAAATCATCAAAACCCGCGTCCCTGTTTTATGCGATAACCTTAACCGATGGGGCACAGCTAATATTATAGTAAGCAATAACGACCCGAAAGATTTCAGCAGGCTCAGCGGTTTTTTTGATATGATACTGGTTGACGCGCCATGTTCCGGTTCAGGCATGTTCCGTAAAGACCCGGCGGCGATGAATGAATGGTCGGCTGATAATGTGAACTTATGCCATCAGCGGCAGGAGCGCATACTGGCTGATATTTACCCGGCCCTGAAAGAGGATGGACACCTTATATATAGTACCTGCTCCTACTCGCACCAGGAAAACGAGGATATACTGGATTGGCTTTGCGAAACATTTGATATGGAAAGCCTGCGCATACCTATATATAAGGACTGGGGTATTGTTGAAACCACATCGCCCGGACATAAAGCCTGGGGCTATCGTTTTTATCCCGGCAAGGTAAAAGGCGAAGGTTTGTTTGCCGCCTGCCTCAAAAAGAAAGGCCAAACGGCTCAGTTACCCTCCTTTAAAACAAAAGGGCATCAAAAATTAGCCCTGAAAGAAATTGAACTGGTAAAAACATACCTTAATACGCCGGATGACTTTTACTATTTTATGGTGAACGACGAATGGCTGGCTATAAACCGGGTGCATAAAGAAAGCCTGGATACTTTGCAGCGGCATTTGTATCTCAAAAAATCGGGGGTTAGGATCGGTAAGCTGATGGGGAATGATTTAATCCCGGACCATGAGCTTGCTTTAAGCACCTATATTAATAAGGATGCGGTTTTACAAACTGAACTCGACTATACCCAGGCCATACAATATTTAAGGCGGGAGAACATCAATATTAACACTGTTAACAAAGGCTGGAGCCTGATGACCTTTGAAGGGCAGCCATTGGGCTGGGCAAAGCTGCTACCAAACCGGATCAATAATTATTACCCGAAGGAATTGAGAATACTCGCCAGCCCCCCGGCCCATTAAGGGGGGGGGTACTACTTAGGCAATTGTATATTATAACCTATAAGGCATTCATTTAAGTTTTTATAAATGTTATATTTAAAATCACGGAAATTATACATATTCTTATTTCTTTTAATTAATTGGTAATCTTTGTCTGTGAGGATATTCACATGATTTATATTATTAAATTTCCCGTCATAATAGTTAAAAAGTATTTCTCTTATAACCCCGCCCTTAACATTATCTCCAAAGATAGATTCTTCCTTATTAAAGGCATAAGTGTTTCCCTGTTCATCAAAATAATGTTTATATTCAATATCCCAGTCCCCACTTTCGCTGTAAGGTATTTGGGCAATAAAGATTATTTTTCCCGATGGCCCCTTCAATATATTATAGGTGTATTCAATTTCATCAGGCCAATGCGCATTTTTAATCCAGAGCAAATTCGTTTTACCAGGGATTTTCACAAGAACAATCAATGCTTTTCCGTGCTTAATAATATATTGATCAACAGCAGCCTTTTTATTTTTTAATTTAATAAGGACTGAATCTGTTTGAGGAATAGGTTTTGTTGGATTGTTTTGTTTTTGGGTTGATATAAGCACACTAAAAACAAATACGATTGAAAGGCAAAGGATTCTCATATCCAAATATAGAGATTAATTTCATCCCACAAATAAGAATTAAGAACATCTAAAACAGGAAAAAGCCTATTGCTACAGGGCTTCTTCCTGTTTGGCTATAAAAAGGTCATATTCCATTTGTAAGCCTAACCAATAATGGGAACTGATACCTAAAAGCTTTTCGAGCTTTACAGCTAATATGGCTGATATATTTCTTTTACCGGCAAATATTTCACTTAAATGATGCGGCAAAATATTTAACGCTTTCGCGGCATCCTTTTTAAGCAGATCCCTTTCTTCAATTTCTTCTTTCAAAAATTCTCCGGGGTGAAATGCTTCTATGTAAATTTCGTTAACGTTATGATCTAATACCTGATTATTCATTTGTACAGTTTCTTTAGCCATAAAAATAACAATAATTTTAACTCCCGGAGAAAACCGTATCAGTATCAGACGCGATGCATCGCGTCTCTACAAATCCTATCGTCTTTATAAACATCATTTAAAAATCATCCAAAATTCGCACATTTGCACATCCGCATATTTGCACATCAACAAGAATGGATCAATACTTCATCATAGATTTCGACAGTACATTTACACAGGTAGAGGCTTTAGACGAGCTGTCCGTATATCATTAAAAAAATGCCTCAAAACCGGCAGCAATTTAGTATAGGGTAAATCATCAATTGGCGCGATCTATAATCATAAATAATAAGGATTTCTGATGCCTTTTTTTGTACGTTTGTATAAATAGGAAAGAGCCCCCCATAATAGTGCCGGGGATGCTTTATGCCTTAATTAATAAGGATACGCTATGGAAGTAACAATGATTATCCATGAAATACAACAATTGCCTTTATCCAAAAAGTTTTTTGTAATGGAACAGACTTTAAAATCCATTAAAAATGAGGAATTAAAGCATCAAGCGGAAATAGCGGCTGATGAACCTTATGATGCTTATGCCGGGGATAAGGAGCTAACTGATTTTTCGTATTTAGTAAGTGAAAAATCATTAGCCGGTGATTGGCTTTCGGAAGAAGATAACCGCTGGGATAAATTATTATAATATGTACAAACAAGGCGATATTATAGTGGTAAAATTTCCCTTTACTGATGGCTCCGAATTCAGGAAACGGCCTGCCCTGATTATTTCTAATGAAACCGTAAATAAAACAAACGATTATTTAGTTGTTCAAATAACCTCAAAAAATCATATTGATGAGCTTTCGGCACCTATTGAAGACTCCGATTGCTTACACCCTTTGCCTCTTAAAAGCTATATCCGGGTTCACAAAATATTTACCGTACACCATAGCCTGATACTTTCTAAAATCACTTCTGTTAAACCACCGTTTATTATAAAAATTGCTGATGAAATTTATAATCTAATAATTGCCCTGAAAGCAAATAAAAAATAACCTGATAAACCGGCCTGATACTATTAGCCGCTCCATCCTGTCAACTTAATAAACATCATTTAAAAAATCAATCTAAAAATCCGCACATTTGCGCATCCGCATATTTGCACATCAACAAGAATGAATCAATACTTCATCATAGATTTCGACAGTACATTTACACAGGTAGAGGCTTTAGACGAGCTGGCCCGTATATCCCTGAAAAATAATCCCGACAGGGAAAAAATATACAAACAGATCGAGGACCTGACTAACGCTTCCATGGAGGGTAAATTATCTTTCACCCAAAGTCTGGAGAACCGCGTTAAACTTTTACAGGCTAACCGTGAACATTTAAAGCAATTGATTACACATTTAAAGAAGAAAGTATCCACCTCTTTCTCGCGTAATACGATATTTTTTAAGAACCATGCTGATGAAGTTTTGATCGTATCCGGCGGTTTTAAAGAATTTATTATCCCGGTGGTAACCGAATACTTTATAAAAAAGGAAAACATTTACGCCAATACTTTTGAGTTCGATGATGAAGGTAATATCATCGGTTATGACAGAAGCAACCCCCTTTCGCAGGAAGGCGGCAAAGTTAAATTATTAAAAGAACTGAATTTGCCCGGCGATATTTATGGTATTGGCGATGGTTATTCTGATTTCCAGCTAAAGGAATCGGGGATGATTAAAAAGTTCTTTGCCTTTACGGAGAATATTGAGCGAAAGTCGGTAGCCGAAAAGGCGGACCATATTACGCCCAGCTTTGACGAGTTTTTGTACATCAATAAACTGCCCAGGGCCATATCATACCCCAAAAACCGCATCAAATGCCTGGTAGTTGGCGATGTGGAGGAAGACGCGCTGGCGCAAATGCGCAAAGAAGGCTACAATATCCGCCAGCGGGAAAGTATTGAAGAAAAGTATCTGGAAGAAGCGGGAATCCTGTTTTGCGATGAAGAACACCAGCCTATGCCCGAACAAATTCAAAATGCCGGAAGGTTAAAAGTGATCGGCGTATTCGGCAGGGTAAGCGGCCGCAAATTGATGGAAACGGCCTGCGAAAATGGCATCATTATTTTTGATGACCCCAAAAACAACCCACGCAATGATGATTTTATCCCGAGAAGGGTGATCGCCTTTATGAATGAAGGCAAAACGCATACCAGTTGTAATTTCCCCGACCTGCAGCCACCGCGAAACAACAATGCGCACCGCTTAATTCATATCCACAAAAATGTGCCGGGGATACTGGCCAAAATAAACGAAGTATTCGCCCGCCATAATATCAATATAGTAGGCGAGTTTTTGGTAACCAACCCTCAAATCGGCTATGTGATCACCGATGTAAATACAGGTTACGACCCCGAAGTTTTAAATGAACTTAAAGCCATTGAGCATACCATAAAGTTCAGGCTGTTATATTGATTGGTTCATGGTTCATGGATCATAGTTCATGGTAGAAATGTCATGCTATGAACCATGAACTATCAACTATGAACTCATTGGCACCACCAATACAGGTACTTCCGAATGGCGCACCACATGTTCGGCAACGCTTCCCATAAGCAGGCGGTCTATACCGGTTCGGTTATGGGTGCCTATTACTACAAGGTCGGCTTTAAATTCTTTGCTGCATTTTACAATGCCATCGGCGGTTGAGCCATATTCAGAAAAATGGGTTACTTTCATATCCCTGGCAAATTTTTTTATCGCGCGTTCAACTATTGTTTCTGATTGATTTTTTTGAATGTCCAGCAATTCCATCTCTTCAAGTCCGGTTCCCTGCATAGGCATTCCCATTATCGGGTCGGCACTCGAAGCCATTTGCGGCATCATGGCTGGTTCAACAATATTTACAAGGCCAACGGCTGCATTAAACTTGCGTGCAATATCGAAACCATATTCTGCGGCATGTTCAGCATAAGCGCTGTCGTCAATTGCGATAAGTATTTTTTGGATCATCATGATTGTAAAAGATTTATTTATAAAGATAATAACAAGTTGTACGCGATATGGTTTTGTATAGATAAATTTTACATTCCAAATGCTTAAAGACAAGCATTTATCAAACTTTCAATAATTCCGGCTTTATAAATTGTATTTCTATAAATGCATTTTGCAAGTGATTAAAATCGGCATCGGTAGTTACAAGTTTCAACCCAAGTAATGCTGCTGTTGCTGCAATCCATAAATCATTTTTACCCATGTTTCGTGGGGTGGCAAAAGGATAATCGGCTATGCGGGGATTGCGCCGTTGTGAATAGGCATCTATTTCGGCATAGGTACCCGCCATGTTTTCATTAATGTCCACTACAACTATATCTTCTAATAGTTCATCGAGCGCTTGTAATCGGCTTGCTCCCCAATTATTTTGAAGTACAAGAGATTTTAATTCGCCCATAGTCGCAACCGATGCGAAAATCTTCTTATTATCAGGATTAATGATTTTTAAGATTTGTTGAGCCCGGGTACCTTTGCCGAGATTCAACAGAATATTGGTGTCGAATAAAAGATTCATTTACTTTCTTTCAACATCTTTAACGCTGTTTCAACCTCTTCGTCTGTGAGGAAAGCATCTTTAGGCAATTTCTCTAACCGTTTTATGATATTCTGTGGATTTTTTCCCATCTTATTAGCGAAGGCCGTAGTACCACCGGCTGCTAATATTTCATCAACAGAATATGATTTAAGCCCGGAAAATAATGGTCGCGACTTATTGAATGTTTCGATGTTTTTTTTGTTCATATTCTTAATGTGCCATTTGTACAACAAATTTACAAAATATATTGCTTAATGAATACCAAAAAGCACAAAGCTTTGGCTGTTAACTCCCGAAGGCGACTTTAACAGAGAACAGAAATTTTCAACTTTAACCATTAACTATGAACAAAAAAATTACTAAATTGCCATTTTTAGAATTTTAATACAGAAAGGCCATGACTGAGACGCTGGACATCAAGATCACAAAAACCCAACATTCCCGTTTAAACGAAACGGATTTTAACAACCTGCAATTTGGTAAAACATTTTCGGACCACATGTTTTTGGCTGATTATGCAAATGGCGAATGGAAAAATTTTCAGGTCGTCCCTTATGGTGAAATTGGTTTGAGCCCGGCTATCGCTGCATTGCACTACGGCCAGGCATTTTTTGAAGGGATAAAGGCTTACAAACATGCCGACGGGCAGGTTTCTGTTTTCCGTCCTGAAAAAAATGCGGCACGTTTTAATAAATCGGCTGCGCGTTTATGCATGCCTGCACTCCCCGAAGAAATATTTTTACAAAGTATTGCCGCGGTGGTTGATATTGACCGTGAATGGATACCTTCAAAACCGAACCATTCATTATACATCAGGCCGTTTATGTTTGCTACAGACGCGTACCTGGGCGTGCAGCCTTCCGAAACTTATAAATACATGGTTTTGATTGGTCCTGTGGGACCCTATTTTTCAAAAACATTAAGGGTAAAGATAGAAACCTATTATACCCGCGCTGCCGAAGGCGGTATGGGCTTCGCTAAATCTGCCGGTAACTATGGTGGCGCTATGCTGCCCGCCCGCAAAGCCACCGAAGAAGGTTTTGACCAGTTGATCTGGACAGATGCCAAAGAACATCGTTATGTTGAAGAAATGGGCGCCGCCAATGTGATGTTTGTGCTGGACGGCACATTGATCACCCCGTCAACCCGGGATACTATTTTAGAGGGCGTTACCCGCGACACAGTTTTAACCCTTGCCCGCGAATGGGGTATGCCGGTTGAAGAACGCCGTGTATCGGTTGCTGAAATTTTAGAGGGCGCTAAGAATGGCAAACTGACGGATGCTTTTGGTGCAGGCACTGCAGCCACTATAGCACCTGTAGGTTCCATAAGCCATGATGGTGAAGAATATTTCTTAATTGACCCCAAAGAGCGTGAATTTTCGCAGAAAGTATTAAGGGAACTGGATGCCATTAAGTACGGCCGGGTTGCCGATACGCATGGCTGGAATTATTTAGTTTAGATATGTGAGTTGTGAATGGTGAGTAGTCAATCGCAAAACTACTCACCGCTTACCATTCACAATGCTTTACTCCACACTCACCGTTAAGCCCTCCTGTTGCAGGATTTTGCGGTAAACTTCCACTTCGGTAAACGAACCTTCCAGTATGGCGCATTTGCCTCCGTTATGTACTTTCCAGGCAATTTTTTCGGCCTGGTTTTCTGTATAATCAAGGTACTTCATCATGCAAAATATTACATGATCGAAAGTATTGAAGTCATCATTCCATAAAATAAGGCGGTGCAGTTCTTTTAGCCCCACCAGCAGATCTTCGAGTGTAAAGGTTTCTTCCTGTACTTCAGTTGGCATACGTAACGGCAAATTTACTCAAAAAACCTGTTTTTTCAAAAACTGTTCATAACCATAACAACTAAAACATTCAGGCATGAAGTTTAACCGAGTGCTTCCAACAATCAAGGCGCGTTTGTCACTTCCAACCTATAGTGTGCGCCCGGCAGGGCACACAACAAAAAAGCCTCCCAAACGGAAGGCTCTTATATATCTGTGAAATCGCACTTTCAAAATCGGTGAAATCAATTCTTCAAAAATCGGTGTAATCACCCCAATATCAGTGAAATCCCAATTACACCTCCGCCAGATGCTCTCCGGTTACGGTTGCTTTTATTTTGGCTTCCAGTTCATCCATCAGTTCGGGGTTATCCTGTATCAGTTGTTTAACAGCATCACGACCCTGGCCCAGGCGGGTATCGCCATAGCTGAACCATGAACCTGCCTTTTTAATGATGTTATGTTCCACACCCAGGTCGATGATCTCACCTGCTTTGGAGATTCCTTCGCCAAACATAATATCAAATTCAGCGATACGGAAAGGCGGCGCTACTTTGTTCTTTACAATTTTTACCTTAACGCGGTTACCTGATACCTCATCGGTATCTTTAATTTGAGAGATCCGGCGTACATCCAAACGTACTGAAGCATAAAATTTAAGCGCATTACCGCCGGTGGTGGTTTCGGGATTACCAAACATCACGCCTATTTTCTCGCGCAACTGGTTGATAAATATACAGCAGCAGCCTGTTTTACTGATAGTACCGGTTAGCTTACGCAAAGCCTGCGACATTAAACGTGCCTGTAAACCCATTTTCGAGTCGCCCATTTCGCCTTCTATTTCAGCTCTTGGCACAAGGGCTGCAACGGAGTCAATTACTAAAATATCAATAGCGCCTGAACGGATCAGGTTATCGGCAATCTCAAGGGCTTGTTCGCCGTTATCGGGCTGCGAGATCAGTAAATTCTCAACATCAACACCTAATTTTTTGGCGTAAAAACGGTCGAAGGCATGTTCCGCGTCAATAAAGGCTGCTATACCGCCCTTTTTTTGCGATTCGGCAATGGCATGTATGGCCAGCGTAGTTTTACCGGATGACTCAGGACCGTATATTTCAATCACCCTTCCTTTTGGCAATCCACCGACACCCAAAGCTATATCCAAACCAATTGAACCTGTTGATATTACTTCGGTAGCCTCAATAGCGGCATCACCCAGTTTCATGACGGTGCCTTTTCCATAAGATTTTTCCAGCTTATCCAATGTAAGCTGTAATGCCTTTAATTTATCTGCGTTGATCATTTTAATAATTGTGAAAACAAATGTAAAACATATTATTGTAAAATACTAATATTTTTAGTAATTATTTAGTTGATTGTGTGAATGGTTTATTCAGTTGGTTAAGTTAGGAGTAAAAAACTTAAAATAAAAAACAAAGTACTCACATAATCAACCTGGCCAACCACACACTTAACCCTCATCAACACTCCGCTTCTTTAGCTCCCTGCTGATCTTATTTAAAGCATTCTTCTTTTTCTGTTCTTTTACTTTTTTAACTTTTAAGGCCTCAGCTTTTTTTAACGCAGATTCTGTCTGGCTTTGCTCATAATATTTGCAGAACCAGCTGATGGGGCAAATTTCGCATTTGGGGTTACGGGCAACACAAATGTAGCGCCCATGCAATATGAGCCAGTGATGCGCTATGCCGGGAACGTCTTTTGGAAGGTTTTTCATCAGTTGCTTTTCCACCGCCAGGGGCGTGCGGGCACTGGTGGTTAAGCCGATGCGGTTTGCGACCCGGAAAACATGGGTATCAACAGCGATAGCCTGTTCATCAAATACCACCGACGCAATAACATTTGCAGTTTTACGGCCAACGCCCGGCAGCTTTTGCAGGTACTCTAAGCCGGATGGCACCTCGCCATTAAAAAGTTCAACCAGCATCTTTGCCATACCCACCAAATGTTTGGCCTTATTATTAGGATAACTAACACTGCGGATATAATTAAAAACCTCCTCCGGTGTTGAAGCCGCCAAAGCGCCCGGGGTAGGGAAACGCTCAAATAATGCCGGCGTAACCTGATTGATGCGCTTATCGGTACATTGAGCCGAAAGAATAACCGCTACCAATAACTCATAAGGGTTGCTATAATGCAATTCGGTAACAGCATCCGGCTTGTGTTTGGAAAAATACTCAACAAAATGTTTGTAGCGGTCCTTTTTAGTCATTGGTCATTCGTCATTGGTTTAGTGGCAATCTGCTTGTTTAAACCAATGATGCAATAATCCCAATTAAAAAACAAATACCAAAGGACAATAAATTATTAATTCAACCTGATCCGTTTTTTACATCGGTTTAATCCTGTCATCCCTTCAACTGCGAAGCATTCTTGAACACCGATAAAAACAAACCACAGTGAAAAATCCTATGAATCATGGTTCAGACAAAATAGTATTAGGAGGCTTAGGCATTATGCAGCGCATTGGTTGTAAAATACAACACAATAATTGCGATCCCGGCTACGATACGGTAATAACCAAACAGCTTAAAGCCTTTCTTTTCCAAAAAAGTAATAAAGCTTTTAATGGCCAGTAAGGCGACAATAAAAGCGATCACACTGCCGATAAGCAGGTATTTAATATCATGGTTCAGTTCGGGGCCGGTAAGCGTATTATGTTTATGAAAATCCCAAAGATCTTTTAAGGTTGCACCAAACATGGTTGGCACCGCAAGGAAGAATGAAAACTCCGCAGCAGCAGTGCGGCTCAGTTTTTGCGACATCCCGCCCACTATAGAAGCAGCTGAACGCGATACGCCGGGAACCATCGCTAAACATTGAAAAAAACCAATTTTCAGCGCAGTAATATGATTTATATCTTTTTCTTCGTTAACCTTTGGTTTGTTGAACCAGTCATCAACAAAAAGCAGGATGACACCACCGACTACAAATGCTATGGCTACTACCAGCGGGCTTTCCAGTAATTTATCGATATGTTTCTTAAGTAACAGACCAAAAACTACGGCAGGTAATACGCCAATAACCAGCTTCACATAAAAATCAACCGAACGGACAAAGCGCTTAAAGTAAAGCACCACTACGGCAAGTATGGCGCCTAACTGGATAACAATCTCGAAAAGTTTTACAAATTCATCAGTACTGATACCCATTAATGAGCTGGTGATAACCATGTGCCCGGTTGATGAAACCGGCAAAAATTCAGTCAGTCCTTCAATTATTGCGAGGATGACAAGCTGGATAATATTCATGTGGATTGGTTGTAATTGTTGTAAAGGTTGAAGATGTTGTAAGGGTTTGCTGCTATTGTAAATATTAAAATAAATTGTTACCGGTTATTGAATAACTGTTCCCGCCAAAACTTTTTCAACACTTACAACCATTACAACTTTTATTAACTATCCGAAGGCTTCTTAAATATCGCAAAAAAACCTAAAGCAAAACCGCCTAAAACTACTAATGGGGCTATCACTATTTTTGTATTGCTGTAAATATCAGTATTGCCCGACATTAATATGAAACCAAAAGCCACTACAGCTATGCTGATTATAAGTAAACGGTAGTTTTCTTTGCCAAATACAAAATATGCAGGCCTTGTTTCTCCCTGTTTCAGCACCGGCTTAACCGGGGCCGAAGTTTTAACCGGCTGCGCCGGTTTAATTTGTTGTGCCATGTATTTTTAATTGTTGAATTATTGATTTGTTGATTTATTGAATTAGTGATTTAGTGATTTAGTGAATTTAAAAGTTTTGTCCTATCCCCATTCTCCATTCACCTTTCACCTTTTCCCTTTCACCCTTCACCTCTTCCTCTACCTGTAAAGGTCGTATATTTTTAAACGTAAAAATTTGTTCACTGCCAGGAATGTACTGAAGCCCGAAATAAATATACCAAGGCCTATTATCACCACAAATATGATCCCGAATTCGGTATAGTTTCTTAAGATCACCAGGTCAGGAATCTCTCTATAAGCCAGGGAAAGCGTCCCGAGCAAAATAATAATGGCTATCAATCCGCCTAATAGGCCGTGCCAGATCCCGTACAATAAAAATGGCTTGCGGATGAACCCCTTGGTTGCCCCCACCAGCTGCATGGATTTTATCAGGAACCGCTGCGAATAAATGGCGATCCGGATGGTATTATTGATCAGCGCTACAGATAACAAAACAAAAATGGCGGCAAAAACAAGTATCACCAGGCTGATGGTCGCAAGGTTCTGATTCATCTGGTCAACCAGCGATTGCTGGTATTTCACTTCCTTTACCAACGGATTTTTGAGCAGGCCTTTTTTAAAGCGGTCGATATCCTTGTTGTTCGCATATTCTGCTTTTAAATAAACATCTATCGACTGTGAAAGCGGGTTGTAACCCAGGAATTTTACAAAGTCTTCGCCCAGATCTTTTTGCAGGTTACGTGCAGCCAGTTCCTTGCTTACATATTGGCTGTGATTTACCATTACGTTCGCCTCTATCTGTTTTTGCAATTGCAATACATCGGTTTCGTGGGCGGCATCATCAACAAAAACATTTAAAACGATGTTTTCCTTAACATATCTTGATAAATTGTTAGCCTCAACCAATATCAGGCCAAGCAGCCCGATCATGGATAACACCATGGCAATGCCAAAAACGGTTGAAATATAAATCGTTTTCGTTTTTTTTGCCGCGCCGCTTTCTTCAAATTCTTCGATGTTGGTCATTAGTCATTTGTCATTAGTCATTAGTGAATTGCCGGTAGTTTAGTATCATTTACTCACCATTCACCGCTCACCACTCACCGCCTGATTCTGCGAAAATAAGAAACCTGAGGCTAAAGGTAAAAGTTTATCTGTTATTATTATCGTTGGGGGTAATAAACAAGGCTCCTTTAACAAAATTTAACTTATAATAAAAGCAAACCCTCCTGGTTTATCAACGGGAGGGTTTTGCATTTATAATCAACTATTAACACCTATGCTTTCAGATACCTGCAGAATTTGTTTTGCCAACGCTTACGTTTAATTTATCCTGTGTATATTTTGATGGGCATTTCATAAGGATCTTTGATGCATGAAATTCATTTCCATCCATTTGCCCGGTGAGTACAATCTGTTCTGATTTTTCGAAATCCTCGGGCTTGGTACCTATATAAACAACCTTACATTCCTGCCCGCTTTTGTCTTTCATATAAAAAGAAAAGTAGTTGGCGTCTTTTAACGCATCATAATACAAGGCCTTGCTTTTATTCAAATGACCCACGATGCTTAATTCACCGGATATCCCTTTTGCATCATTAAAGGTGCTGTAACTACTTGATTTTGAGATTACAGAGGTAATAACCGCAATAGCTATGGCAATAACAATAAGACCAAATATTGAACTTTTTTTCATCAGAGCTTT
Source organism: Mucilaginibacter sp. UBA5151 (assembly GCA_002413785.1). Classification (GTDB taxonomy): domain Bacteria; phylum Bacteroidota; class Bacteroidia; order Sphingobacteriales; family Sphingobacteriaceae; genus Mucilaginibacter. Next base: position 255,204 of record DHXR01000024.1, on the reverse strand, counting down.
ATTTATACTGTTTTAACTTTTCAAAAGTATAAAAGATGGAGGCACAAACGACTGATACTTATCATCATCTTATGTGATATGCCTCACATTTTCGTCACATTAAGCGGGTAATTTAGCCCCCGGAAAATTTAATTAACAACCAAAATGGATTTACTAATTTTAAAAAATGAAGAAGCTTTTAATACCTGTGCTGTCATGTGTGCTTTTTGCCTGCCACCATGGACCCTCTGCTGCGGATTATGTTAAGGAAGGCAATAAAGGCTTAACCCATAAAATGCCCTATCGCGAGGCTTTAGCTGAATATGATACGGCCATTGAGCTTAACCCCGATTATGTTGTTGCCTACGCCAACAGGGGGCGGCTGAAGATTAAAATGCATGATTTTTACGGCGCCCAAAATGATTTACAGAAGGCATTGGCTTTAGATCATAAAATGACCGGTGTTTATTATTTTTTAGGGTATGCAAAATGGCAGGTTGCCGATTTTGATGGCTCGCGTTTGGCATATAACAAAGAAATTGAATATTACCCCAAAAATGCGCAGGCTTATGCCGACAGAGGCTATTTAAGGCAGATGCAAAGAGATGAAAACGGCGCCCTGCAGGACTTTAACCAGGCAATTTTAATTAAGCCTGATAGTTTCCCCGATGTTTACACAGCCAGGGGACTGCTAAAGATTAAAATGAAGGATAAAAAAGGGGGGTGTTGGGACCTGCACCGTTCTTTATCCCTTAAAAAGGATAGTATTACACAGCATTATATTGATATCAACTGCAAATAATTTTTTACATGGATAATAGTTTTTTCGCCTACATGCAGCAGCTGGAACTGATGGCTTTTTTTTCCGGTTATCCTTTAATTTATTCGCTTGTACTATATATCGCCGGAACCCTGCCGGAAAAAAATAATTTTAAAACCAGATTGGTTTCGCTTTTACCTTATGCATACGCCCTGATTGGTACTTTATACCTGGGCGATCTGTTAAGAAACATGTACCCCGATTATTCTATTAAGAGTATAATAGTGACGATACAACAGCAATGGTTAATAATTTGGGGGCTTCTCTCACTTCTTTTCTGGATCCCGGCCATCAGCAAAAGAATAGTTTTAAGCTTGATCCATAGTCTGGTATTTTTATTTTTTTTAGGAAAAGATTTATTCCTGCAATTATTTACCCCATCTGCGAATAGTGACATTGTAAGAAACGATATGAAAATATATGGCAATAGTCTTCTTTTAAACCTCGCAGCCTTCGCTTTTATCCTGTTGATGTCATTCCTGTTCACTTCCCGCAAGAGCCGCCAGATGGCCTAATATCCGCACCAGCACCACCAGGTCATCTTTCCATCAAAAAACCCCACCCGTTCTATTAAAAGTGATTTAACAACGCCGCAGCGGTGTTTAAGATCATCTTATTGTGTGATGATTGTCATGGTGGTGTAAAATACCGCCTGATACATTTGATCTGAAAATAACAAATAATTAATCACCATAAAAAAAACATTATGAAACTACTTAACAACAAAATGCTATTAATTGTCCTTATCCTTTTTAGCAGCTATGGGATCATTGCCAGTTGCACCCATAAAAATGAACCTGTTCCCGCACATGCACCAACAGGAGTGATAATAAACCATGGAAACCATATTCACCATCCGGGTACAACCGCAGGGGATTCCACCCAATGGAAATTTGATCAGATTCACAGCAATGTGACATGGTCAACTGCCTTTAATGGCGTAGGCGCACCGCTTACCGGTCGTTTTAATCAGTTTGGCCTTGCTACCCTTACGCCTGCTGTGATGACAACTTATGCCACAACTGGTCAGCCATTACGGGATAGTTCCTGGGTCTTTTATGAAAACGCACCTGCAAATACCCATTTTAGCGGGTATGTACAAATTAATACATCCAATACCGGCGCGCCGGGCCGTGATCAGGGTTGTTATATTACAACCATGGGCACCGCCAAAGCAGTAGCCGGCACACAAGATCTGTCAGCAACAAACGTTGCCTTTATCAAAACAACATCCGTAGCGTTTGACCCTGCTGCCAATGATTACATAGTAACATTTAATTTCACCTGGCAGGGCAAATTAGGCGCGCCTATAACAGAATCCCTTACCGGCAAATTAACTTACGTTCCGGAGCAAGTGGTTGCCGGGACTTCTCCTGCCTATAGTGAGATGGGGCTTGAACTCGCTTTCCAGTTTAATTGCAGGGATTTTGGTATTACCGCCACCGACATAGGCTCAACAATTACAGTTCAGGTTAATGCAAACTTTAGCAACAAGTAATTACAAAAAAGCTATTCATATGAAAAGACTAATAATATTTGCCGGCCTCTTTTTTATAATTGGGGCAGGTTTAACCGGGTGCTACAAAGATGTTAACATATCTCCGGTCAGCACTACTGCTCCGCCGCAAGCCACAAGTTATAAAAAGGACATCCAGCCAATTTTTACTGCTGATTGTGCCACTGCCGGATGCCATGTGGCTGGATCACAAAAGCCCGGCCTGGAAGCAGGTGTATCTTATGTTAACCTTGTTAACGGTGGCTACGTGAATACAATTGTCCCTGATCAAAGCAAGCTTTATACTATGATAACAGGGGAAATGGCAGTACATATTTCAAATGCTAAAGATGTACAAAAAGTATATGACTGGATCAGAACCGGCGCCATTGATAATTAAATTACCTAAAAAAAATTAACGTGAAACTAAAAATAAAATTACCAAACAGCCTGTTCATATTACCAGTATGCCTGGTTAGTTGCCTGTTTTTATTGCAGACAACACCCTTATATGCACAGGACACCACAGGAGTAGCTAAACAACAAACTACTCCCCTCAAGGCCAGGCCCGTAAAAAACACTTTCGATGGCACAATGATCATTGATGACCAAACTGTAATTGTACCGGTAAAAGGAACATTTCAATTTGACATTATGCACAGATTTGGAACCTTCGGAAATGGGTATCAGGATTTAGACGGACTTTTTGCCCCTGCCAACATCAGGCTTGGTGTAAACTATGCCCCCATCAATAACCTTTATTTGGGTATTGGCTTTTCGAAAACTGATATGCTATGGGACGGAAATGCCAAATACGCTATTATTAAGCAAACCAAAGGAAGATCCCCGGTAAGTGTTACTTATTATGGCGACATGGCATACGACACCCGGTTTGACGGGGACCATAGCCTGTTTCCCCGCACAACAGACCGCCTGACTTCATTTAACGAAATAATAATCGCCAGGAAGTTTAGCGATAAGTTTTCACTACAGATAGCGCCAACCTTGTCGCACCAAAATGCTGTAAATGGCTATTATACAAAACTTGACAGCACCGGATCGAAAGTATTTGAAGAAATGAGACATGATCAATTCGGTATTGCTGTTGCAGGAAGGTTTAAAATATCTGAGAGTACCTCAATAATAGTTGACTATGATCAGCCTATTACACAGGAGCCCACTAAAAACCCTCACCCGAACGTAGCTTTAGGGTTTGAGTTTACAACAAGCGGCCACACATTCCAAATATTTATGGGAAATTATTCCATGCTTAATCCGCAACATAACAATCTCTATAATCAAAACAATCCGTTTAGTTATACAGATGCAAACGGCACAAGAGTAAAAGGCGGACAATTTTGTATAGGTTTTAATATTTCGAGACTGTGGAACTTTTAAAGTTTAAACAGAAACGTAAAAAATTTCCAATACTTAAACAGTAAACAAACTTTATATAATTTAAAAACAAAACACAATGAAAAGGAAAATCATTTTATCTGGTGCAGTGATAGCTGTTTGTATAATGAGCTTTGCTTTCACCACTATCCAACAGCCAAAACCATGGCCCGTTCCTGATAAATTTGCAAGAATTGCTAACCCTGTAAAAGCAAACGCAGAATCACTTTCTGCCGGTAAAGCTTTATGGAACCAGCATTGCGCATCGTGCCATGGAAAAAAGGGTTTGGGCGATGGCAGCAAGGCTGCACAGTTGAAAACTACACCGCAGGATATGACCTTAGCGGCGTTTCAATCCCAGTCTGATGGCGCGCTCTTTTATAAAACAAAAGAAGGCCGCGATGATATGCCAAGCTTCAAAAAGAAGATACCTGAAGCTGAAGATATCTGGAACCTGGTAAATTTCGTCAGAACATTTAAAAAATAAGCTGACGATGGCAATCGAACAGGAAGTAAGGGTTTGCTCTGCTTCCTGTTCTTCTTGTTTACAAATTGTCGATTTTGCGTTCAAAATCCTGTGCGCAATCCCCACCATTATTTATTAATCCTAAGAGACTTAACAGTAATAAGTTATACGGCAAAAAGGCAATATTTAAAGATCCTTTATCGCCATTAGTAAAACTATGTTCGTTATAAAATGAAATCATAAAAATTGCTGAAAATAGTATTTTTTAATTACCATTTACAAAATATCAATATAATTAACATCATATTTCAAAATGACTTTTGTCATGTTTAAGTCAAAACCGGAGGGGTAGTTTTGTCTTCGAAAAGAATGTTAATTCATCAACACTATAAAATTCAAACAAATGAAAATTTTTAAAAACAGAAAAATCTGGGTTATGGCAACTGTAACCTGCGCATTAGGGTATCTGGTAAGTTGTACAAAAAAAGACCAGGTTATTATAAACAATGCCCCGGTTAGTACAACAACATTAGTATCGGTTAAAACGGCGACCGCACCTGCTATTGATGGCACAATAGAGTCAGTATGGAACAGCGCACCAAAATTAAACTTCACACCAACAGTACCAAATCCGGGCAATGGCCTTTTTTCCGGATATCACGGTGAAACATACCCGGCTACCCTCCGTTCAATGTATGATGATAAATACATTTATTTTTTAGCTGAATGGAAAGACGCCGGAAAAAGTGTTTATGTAGCAACCTGGTACTTTAACCCAACCACTCAACGTTGGGCACAGGAACCAACCAGCAGAACCTATGATTCAAATGGTAACTTAACACGGGATGGTTTTGGCGAGGATAAATTTGCCATGTTGTTTAACATCGACAACTCCACACCATTATTTGCTACACAAACATGTTATGCAACCTGTCACATTTTTACTCCTTATACCAATTTCTCTGTGACACCGGCGGTAGAGGTATCTAATGCTAATAACGGTAACCACTATACCAATGGCCCCGAAGAAAAAATTGATATGTGGTGGGGCCATTTAAGCAGGGATGTTATCTTTAATCAAATAGATGATGAATATCAGGATTGGGCAGGCGGCCCGGGTGTTACCGCTTTAGTAGGCGGTTCCGGCAACGGCCGTCACGTTGATGATCTTACAGTAACGGGTGCATCAACAACATGGCCTTATGCCCCCACTTATGCAACCGCCGCTCCACAGGGTGCATTGAATAATAAACAAACATTAAAATTAGATGGTACCGGCGCTAAAGTAACTGTTCCTATGTGGATTATCCCAGGTGCGACCAGCTATTATTACATTCTTGCTTCTGATACTTTAGCCGGCGGCAAGGCTGCTAAAATTACAGGGGTTAGTTCAGCCGGGGCATTAACTTATAACGGTGGTACAGTTGATCCAACTACAGGAACCGATTATCAAAGAACAGGCGATGCCGTTTACGGCGGTGATGGCCCTAAATGTTTCCCAAGTTATATCGCATCCCCTTTAATTGGCGGACAGGCTGACATTACCGGTGCAGCAGTTTATACCGGTTCAGGCTGGATAGTTGAATACAAGCGCTTATTAAAAACAGCAGATGTTTTAAAACAGGATGTTGATTTTTCGAGCCTGCAAGACCAACCTTTTGGATTCGCAATCTGGAACCAATCAAACTATCAGCACGGTATTCAACCGTACCTGACCCTGACATTTAAGAAATAGTAATTAACTGTTTCAAATAATTAAAAAACAGAGATTATGTCAAAGAAAATATTAGGACTCGGATTGTTGACAATTGCATCATTTATTTTAATAATGATCAGTTGTACCAAAACAACAACAGTTCCTATAGACGAGACTCCGGCAATAACCACTACCGTAAGCTTTTCAAAAGATATCCAGCCGATATTAACAAAAAGCTGTGCAGTAAGCGGTTGCCATAGCGGAACTGTCGCACCAAATTTGTCAGATGCAACAGCCTACAATGCTTTGGAAAACGGGAACTTTATTAATACAAGCACGCCTAAAAGCAGCGATGTTTATTTATGGCTTACTGGAAAAAAGGCGGTGCCTATGCCTGCCGGGGCTGCAAACAATCCATCAAATATAAATGCATTGATGCTTGCCTGGATTACACAAGGGGCTAAAAACAATTAAAAAAAAGACTCATGAAACAACACAATAATCAATCATCATCAATTTCAGGCTTTGCCAGGTCCTGTATCTTGATTGTCCTCTGCAGTTGCTTTGGTAATTTGATGGCACAGGGAACCGTTGCTAAAAATGCGGCTACTGTAAAGGATACGACGGCCACCGCCCCTGTAGTTAAGAAGAAATCATTCGTAAAAAACACGTTTGACGGGAATTTTATTATCGACAACCAAACGGTAATGGTGCCGATTAAAGGGACCTTTGAATTTGATATTCAGCACAGGTTTGGTACAGTAAATAATGGATTTTCGGACCTGTTTGGAATGTTTGCAAGCGCAACAATGAAACTTGGGTTCAATTACACACCCGTTAATAATTTACAAATAGGATTTGACGCCACCAACGAAAAAATGGAAGTGGACTTTAATTTAAAATACGCCATATTAAAACAAACCAAAGATGGTTCAATGCCGGTGAGCGTTACTTATTTTGGAAATGCCATGGCAGATACCAGGAAAAAGGATGCCACCAGTATATTTGTAACATTTAACGACCGTGTCGCTTACTTTAACCAAATCATTATTGCCAGGAAATTTAGCGAAGGGGTCTCTTTACAGATAAGTCCAAGTTATACGCACTTTAATGACCTGTTGGGTTATATAGATGCTTCCGGAAAAGTAATGCCAAAATGGAACAATGATCACTACGCTATATCTGCATCCGGTAGGTTTAAAATAAGTGAAGGCATGAACCTGATCGCAAATGTTGATCAGCCGCTTTCACAACACCCGCTTGATAATCCGCGCCCCAATATAAGTTTTGGGATAGAAATGAAAACAAGCGGCCACGATTTCGAGATATTTTTCGGCAACTACCGTTCTTTAATGCCCGAAAACAATGCACTTTTCAATCAGAACGATTACCGGAAAGGTCAATTCTTAATCGGGTTCAACATATCAAGATTGTGGAATTTTTAATTCAAAACAAAAATCTAAGAAATCTCTTGCACTTAAACAGATTTAATATAATTCAGTAGAAAAACAAAACACAATGAAAAGGAAAATCATCTTATCTGGTTCAGTGATAGCTATTTGTATAATGAGCTTTGCTTTTACCACTATTCAAAAACCCAAACCATGGCCTGTTCCCGAAAAAAATGCAAAAATGGCTAACCCGGTAAAATCAAACGCAGAATCAATCTCCGCAGGTAAAGCCGTATGGAACCTTCATTGCGCATCATGCCATGGAAAAAAAGGGTTAGGCGATGGCAGCAAAGCCGCACAGTTAAAAACTACGCCACAGGATATGACCCTTGCGTCTTTCCAATCACAAACAGACGGCTCTCTTTATTATAAAATAGTTGAAGGCCGCGACGATATGCCAAGTTTCAAAAAGAAGATACCAGAGGCTGAAGATATCTGGAATCTGGTAAATTTTACCCGCACATTTAAAAAATAGTTTCATAAAGAAATGAACAAGAAGAGGCCTGGCTTAGTTCAGGCCTTTTTTATGTCATTTTAGCCCTTTTTACCCCTTCCGGCTGACTTTTTAAGTGACCTCAATCATTTTTTTTACGAACAGAAGTCACGATTTGGCATGCCGGATTGATCTAAATTTACATTGTTCTAAAAGATTAAACAGTTATGAATAACAATGAAAAAATAACACCCTCAAACTTACCAACCAGGAGGAAATTTGTTTGGAGAGTTGGCGCTTTTGCACTGGTGACCGGCTTTGCCGCGACTGTGAAGTTCCCCTTTTCGTCACTTAAAAATGTGATCACAGGCAAACCTCAAATAAAAGCTAAAACAATTACCATGCTTACACAGGATGGAAAACTTGTACAGGTTAATGAGGCATTAATAAACTCATGCAGAAGAAAAGTGAATAAAAACGAACTTCTGACCTGGATTAAAAAATAGAAAACAAGCATTTAACAAAATATTTGTGATGAATAAAGAAAATAATTCGAGAAGAGATTTTTTATTAACAGGCCTGCTGGCTGCCGGTGCAGGCTTAGGCGCCGTGGCCGGGTGCCACTCCAAAAAAGATCCATTTGAGGCCGCCGCGGACGGTACAGTAAAACCATCCGGAAAAAAAGTAAAATTATTATCGGTTGATGGAGAGGTGATAGAAGTGGATGAGGCATTTCTGAAACCTGTTCCTCACCTTCCAGCTATAACAAACAGCGAAGCCAGGATTGGTATTCCGGGTAAAAAGTTTGTGATGGTAATAGATCTTTCAAGGTGTAAAAACCTGAAGAAATGCCAGGCGGCCTGTAATCACGCGCATGATCTGAATCCGGGTGAAAACTGGATAAAAGTTAACCCTATGCAGGCTGCTGAACATACCGCACCTTACTGGGAACCAACTACCTGCATGCACTGTGATGAGCCGCCATGTGTTAAGGTTTGCCCCGTGGATGCCACTTTTAAAAGGGAGGATGGGATTGTTTTAATTGATAGTGACCGTTGCATAGGTTGTCGTTTTTGCATGGCCGCATGCCCTTATTCAACCAGGGTATTCAACTGGGGTGCACCCGAAATATCGGAGGAACTAGCCAGCCAGCCCTATTCATGCGAGACAAGTATCCCACAGAAAAAAGGTACTGTTGGCAAATGCGATTTTTGCGCCGATATGACCAGGATGGGCATGCTGCCGCACTGCGTATCTGCCTGCCCTAACGGTGTTTTCTTTTATGGCGACCTGAATGAAGATTCGGTAACCAATGGCGCCGAAACCTTCCGGTTCAGCGATTTAATGCGCGATAAAGGCGGATACAGGTTGATGGAAGACCTTGGTACAAAACCAAGTGTTTATTACTTACCGGCGGTAAGCAGGAATTTCCCTTTTGAATCGGGGATTGAAAACGATAAGAAACAAAACAAATAACATTAATCAGTTAACTGTGAAAAATTCAAAATCAATAGCAAGCGACGAACAAATAATTCAGGATCTGCTACCGAGAAAATTTAAAACCAGCGGCAGGATATGGGTTAGCCTTTTAATAGCCATTTGTCTGGTAGGTATTTATGCTTATTATCGCCAGTTAAGGTACGGACTGGCAGTTACCAATATGAGGGACTATGTTTCCTGGGGTATTTATATTTCAAACTTTGTGTTTTTTGTAGCCATAAGTTTGGTTGGCTCATTAATAACAGCCGTTTTCAGGCTTGCTGGTGTAAAATGGGGAGCCCCCCTTACCAGAATCGCTGAAATGATAGCAGTAGCGGCAATTATTTTTGCTTCCATTATTATCATAGTAGATATGGGTAGCCCGGAGCGGTTTTATAATTTGTTTATATACGGCCGTATCCAATCCCCGATAATATGGGACGTAATTGTAATTACCACTTACTTTTTTATCAGTATCCTGCTTTTATATTACCCATTGTTGCCTGATATAAAAATATTGCTTCGCTTTAAAGAAAAATCCGGGCCCGGCCTGCATAAGTTTTACAGTTTCCTCGGCTCATTCTGGACAGGCAGCCATAAGCAATATTTGTTAAGCAAAAAAGCTATCTATGCGCTTTGCGTTGCCATAATACCGGTTGCATTTACTATACACACAGTTACTTCCTGGTTATTTGCAACCACTTATCGTCCGGGTTGGGACAGCACCAACTTTGGCGCATACTTTATTGCCGGCGCATTTTTAGTGGGTGCAGGAAGCGTTGTTGTAGCCATGTATATTTTCAGAACATGGTACCACCTCGAAAAATACATCACTCCTGACCATTTCGACAAGATGGGCCGGGTATTGGTATTGTTATGCCTGCTTTACCTTTACTTTAATGTGAACGAGTTTTTAACCCCGTTCTTTAAAATGAAAGAATCGGAAGCGGGCTATTTGAATGACATGTTTTCAGGTTCTTTTGCCCCGGTATTTTGGTTCGCAATTTTTACAGGGATCCTGCTGCCAATAATTATTTTATTGTTCAAACAGGGCCGGAAACCCCTGCCAATGTTTATTGTAGGTATTATGGTTGTAGTGGGCGCATGGTTTAAGCGTTATTTAATTGTTACCCCAACATTGCTGCACCCATTTATGCCGATGCATGACGTTCCTGAAATGTATCACCACTATTTTCCAAGCTGGGAAGAATGGGCTATTACATCGGGCTCCTTAGCCGGTGCAATGTTAATCATTACCCTTCTTTGCCGGATATTTCCAATTGTCCCAATTCAAGAAACTATAAACGAACACCATGAAACTGCTAAATAAAATACTTTTCGGGTCATTATCCGCTATTTTCCTCTTATCAGGTTATGATGGCTTTTCGCAAGCCCCGGATAAGGGCAGCCTGAGTGTTGCGATCAATTATTTTAATGATAACAACAAAATCCCTTATGTACTGGTAAGGGTAAAAACCAAGGTTAACGGCAAGTTTAAAACCGTGCCGGGTATCCCGCTGAAATTATTCCTGAATAAAGATTCAGCCGGATTGCTCATTGGTAAAGTTGTTACAAACGAAAGCGGAGAAGCGACATCATTTATTCCGCCATCGTTAAAAAAAGAATGGAGCGCTACTATTAAGCATTCATTCCATGCTTCTTTTATGGGCAACACCAAGTATGACAGTACGTCGGCCGATTTAACAGTTGGTAAAGCAAAAATTTTAATTGATACTGTTGGCCGGTCAGTAGTGGCTACTGTGCTTGAATTGAAAGACACTTCGTGGACCCCGGTTAAAGGCGTTGACGTTATGTTGGCTGTGAAGCGCCTGGGGGCCGATCTGAACATAAATGAAACTGCAACATTTGCCACCGATTCTACCGGTAAGGCGTCCGGGGACTTTAAGAGGGATACCATCCCGGGGGATCTGAAAGGGAATATTACCCTGGTTGCAAAAGTAGTAGATAATGATCAGTTCGGGAACTTATCTATAGAAAAGACAGTGCACTGGGGTTCTAAATTTGTGTCTAAAGCGAATGATTTTAACGAGAGGACCCTTTTTGCAACCAGGGCTAAAGCCCCGGTATGGCTTTTGTTTATAGCCCTTGGTATTATCATTGCTGTATGGACAGTTTTAATTTTATTGGTGCAAAATATTTTGAGGATCAAAAAATTAGGGCAGGAGGCGTAAATAGTAATTATTGTTTGGTTTAATAATTAAGTTTGGTTTAATGGTTGAAAGGGCTGATAATGGGGAGTTGAGATAAATTGGCGCATACTAAGTTCTTGTTGATCCAACTCCCCGGTCGGCCTAAACTGAACCGGTCAACTATTTCCCTGAAAACCTATCACCGGGACGCAAAGTATTGCATCTCCATGTAATAAATTTCACAAAAAAAGCCCC
>DHXR01000024.1:177641-243400 GCA_002413785.1 Mucilaginibacter sp. UBA5151 | reverse complement strand
GGGGCTTTTTTTGTGAAATTTATAGTTTATCGTTTGTACGCTTATTTATTCTTTAACTCATCAATAGCAACCTGTGGGGTAAGCGAGTTATGGGTTTTTTCAGTAACTATATCATTGGCCAGGGTAAAAGAAACTGTTTTCTCAATGTCCCTTGATGATGTACCAATTTTCACCTTGTATTCACCTGCATCGGCTATCCATGATGATTTGTCTGTATAGAATGAAGCAAGGTCGCCTGCATGTAAAGTAAACACCAGGAATTGCGACTGGCCCGGGGCTAACAAGCCTGTTTTGGCAAATCCTTTCAGCTCCTGTGCCGGTTTATCAATGTTTTGTGCCGGGGCGCTTAAATAAAGCTGTACCACTTCTTTACCTGCTACCTTACCTGTGTTTTTAACCGTCACTTTTACAGAGATACTGCCCTTAAAATCTTTTGAGCTTGCTTTTACATCGCTGATCTTAAAGTTAGTGTAGGATAGCCCGTAGCCAAATTCATAAGCAGGCTTAACTTTAAAGGCATCAAAATAACGATAGCCAACATAAATGCCTTCCCCGTAAGTAACTTCAGACGGCTTGCCCATCATCCTATTAGGCTTTTGGCCGGGAGGCAGGGGAAATTCTTTACCCGGGAAATTCTTTACCGTAGGCTCATCGGCATAATCCATTGCAAAAGTAGTAGCAAGTTTACCTGATGGGTCAACCTTACCGCTTAACACGTCGGCAATAGCGTTACCAGCTTCGAGGCCCGGCTGCCATGCCAATAAAATACCGTCAACACTATCCCTCCAGCTGGCGACTTCAATAACACCGCCGATATTTAAAACAACAATTACTTTTTTACCCTTTGTATGGAAAGCTGTACTTACACTGCTGATCAGCGCTTTTTCAGCATCGGTTAAATGATAATCGTTTTCCACTTTACGGTCAGCGCCTTCACCGGCATTCCTGCCGATAGTGATCAGCGCGGCATCGGCGGCATCAGCCTGCGGTGCAGCAAGAGCAGTTACATCCATCTCGGGAATTGGCGGCGGCGCCATAAAAAAGTTTGTCGATTTAGGCTGCTTTGCTTTGGCATCGGCAATGTAGGTTGCATAACTTTTACCCAAATCATCCTGCACTTTATAACCGGCATCGCTTAAGCCTTCAACCAATGAAATGGTGTACGGTTTGTGTACGTCTCCGCTGCCGGTTCCGCCTGCAATAATATTGTAGGAGGTATTGCCAAATACAGCAAGTGATTTACCATTAGCTAAAGGAAGCGCATTGCCTTCATTTCTGAGCAGGATCATACCCTGCGCTGCCGCCATACGCGACACTTTTGCATGTGCTTTCAGATCAGGTTTGCCGGAGTATTTATATCCCCTGAAGGTTGGTGATTTAAGGATGATCTTTAGCATTCTTTCTACGTTGGCATCTAACTGCTGTATGCTTAAAGTGCCATTTTTAACAGCAGCAACAATCGCGTCAGACTGATCAGGATTGCCCGGCATCAGCAAATCGTTACCGGCGTTCATCTGGGCAACCGCATCATGCCCGCCAAACCAGTCGGTCATTACAAAACCCTTAAAGCCCCAATCTCTTTTTAAAATATCGGTTTGAAGGTCGCGGCGCTCAGAAGTATAAGTACCGTTCACTTTGTTGTAGGATGACATCACCGTCCATGGTTGTGCCGTTTTAACCGCGATAGAAAACCCTTTAAGGTAAATTTCGCGCATGGCCCTTTCACTGACAATGGTATTCACGCTGTTACGGTTTGTTTCCTGATTGTTTGCGGCATAGTGTTTAATCGAAGTTCCTACGCCGTTACTCTGAATACCTTTAACCATGGCTGCTGCCATGCTTCCTGCAACCAGCGGGTCTTCCGAATAATATTCAAAATTACGGCCGCCAAGCGGGTTGCGGTGGATGTTTAATGCCGGACCCAATAATATATCAGCGCCGTATTCGCGCACTTCGTTACCAAAGGCAACGCCAACTTTTTTCACCAAGGCAGTATCCCATGATGAAGCCAGCAATGTGGCAACAGGGAACGCGGTAGCATAGTATTTATTGGGGTCGTTAGGCCTTTCAGGGTCAATCCTTAATCCGGCAGGCCCATCCGAAACGGTAATTGAGGGAATCCCCAGACGGGATATTGCATGGGTGCGGCCCGCTGCGCCCGGTACCTTTTCCGGAACATCATAAGCTTCGGGATCTGAGGGGGGCAAAGTAAAACCACCAATATTTATGGGTTCCGGTTTTTTTCCTTTTTGAGGTGCAGGCATACCGGGCATTTTAAAGCCCATGCCAACTACCAGTTTTGATTTTTCCTGCAGGGTCATGGCGGCTATCACCTCCTTCAGGCTGTTTTTTCCCAATTGCGGGACCGGCTTTTTACTTTGTGCATGCACTGTTAGCCGGAACAAACAGATCATAGCAATTAATGCTGCCGCAGCGGATTTGTAACTTAATCTCATTTTAATAATTTAATAGGTTTACTGGAAATTGGTATTGACAGAATTTACCATTGTGTCATTAGTACACAATAGTAAATATTATTATTTGAAATTTCAAAGAAAACAGACAGATATAGATGAAGATTCGTCATAATTAAATCAAGTTATGCCGGGCGCATACCTAATCAACCAATATAGCGGTATTTTAGCGGCTGAAATAATTCCGGCATTAATGACCTACAAATCAACATACCAGGCGGCAGGCACCGCAGCACCTGCAATTCAGGGTCATTTTGAAAGGCTTTTGGCGACAGCTATACAGCAGGGCGATGATAACCTTGCACCTGAACCTTCGAAAAACGTTATAGAGGCGATAATTGACGTTACATTTTGGGCCAGTTTGCGCAGGGAAGAAGGACGTTCGCCCAAAATATCGCTGGCCTATTTGCCTCCCCTGCTGGCCGGACAGCCTTTGGTACTTGAGGAACGTATATTTTTAACCCCCGATGTTTTGACAAAACTGGCCCCTGCTGTTGAGCATTCCAGTATCCACCTCGGGATCTGGGACGAAGACGGTGAGCTTTATGTTTGGGGCACTACCAGGAACATACCGGACTGCTGCTTTGTGCTGGAAGTTATTGAACCCGGCTTGCTGGTAGTAAAACACCGCCGCATAAACGGTTTTGGTAAATTTATCAACGTTGCCGTACTTAAAGGCGATGAAATAAAAATAATTGATGAGCACAGCAAAAGCCTGCCCGATTGCCCGGCAATGCTAACTTCCTTATTGGATTATAATTCGCCAACCGGCTGGCACGATCCGGTAAATGTACTGGTACAACTTGCGGCTTCTATGCGGGCCCACAGGCACGGGGGATCGTTGCTGGTAGTGCCTTCCGGCAATGATGCCTGGCGCGATTCTATCATACACCCCATCACCTATCCGGTTACGCCGGCATTTGATCAGCTTAAGTTATTAATGGAGCAGAATCCGGATGAACAAGGCAAAAACCTTTGGCAGGAAGACGTAAACCGTACTGTTGAGAGTATTGCCGGGCTTACGGCAGTTGACGGCGCAACAATAATTAACGACAGATTAGAAGTAATGGCTTTTGGCGCAAAAATTGGCTTATCGTCAAACGGCCTGCCCGTTAAACAAATGATGGTTACCGAGCCGGTGATAGGCAATACAGCAATAACCATCCACCCCGCTCAAAATGGCGGCACCAGGCACCTTTCGGCAGCACAATTTGTTTTTGACCAACGCGACGCCATTGCACTCGTTTCATCGCAGGATGGCAGGTTCACCATTTTTTCATGGTCGCCCTGCGAAGGCATAGTGCATGCGCATTACGTTGATGCTTTACTGCTTTAACTAAGCGGCATGTTAAATATTAGGGAACATGGTTTGCGCCCATGCACCAAAAAATGGGATTGGTTTTTGTTCGCCATTAATAGCGCCAATTAAACCGATTATCCAAAGAATAAAAAACACGAGTTGGACGATCCAAAGCAGGTAATACAATGAAAATACACCTGCTGAAAGCCAAACTGCCCCTAAAACGAAAGCAAGCCCATATCTGACCACCATAAAAACAATATGCAAAAGCAGGGTTTGCCTTAGCTGATAACTGCCCAAACTTGTTTTATTGTTTTGATGAAATCCAAAATAGGCAATAAGCCATCCTACAATAGTAAAGTAACTGATAATACCGGCCGTTTTGCCATTGTCCTGGTTTACGGGATTGTTAATAGGTTCCATAAAATTTAAGGTTTTTTGAAAATGAAATTAAAATTAAATAAATAATTAATAACATCCTCATTTTCAGTAGAAATATTTATATTTATTGACGCAAACAGATACGGATAACAAATATTTATTTTGTTTGCAGTCCATTCAATTGTCCAACGATTATACGCAGGGCAAAATACGTTTTAAAATAAAAGATATCTCAAAACAAATGTTAAACCACTTTGTTTTGTTAACATAATGACAATATTAAAGACATCGTTATTTAACATACTTTTGAAACCTATTATAAATATATGAGTAAGAAAATGCAGAATTCAACGGTTAAAACATCCAGAAAAGCGATTCAGCAAAGTTTGATTGCTGAATTTAACAAGATAACAGGAAAATTCGGGCCGGCATCTGAAAAGTTGCTTAAAGAAGTTAAGAAGGGATCAAAAAAACTGGCTAAAATAATTTCCAAAGAATTGAAGCCCGCGCAATCAGCCATTCAGGAGACTGGTAACGAAGTTAAAAATGCTGTAGCCCCTGCGCCAAAAGTAAAAAGCAAAAAAGCTGCAACCCCTGCTAAAACCGAAGCCGCACCAGAACCACCTGCAAAAGCGGCTGTTGTTAAACCGGCGCCATCTAAGAAAAAACAGGTAGCTAAAGCATCGGCGGAAACGCCAATAAAAAAGGACAACCAGGTATCCTGACAGGGGTACAAAATTATCCTGTTGGTAATATTGATCTGATTACACCGAGGGTAACCATCGGGCAATTATTTTTCAGATAGTTGCAAACATTATTTGCGCCTGTTCGCCAAAAATGGGGATGGGTTTTTCTTCGCCGTTAATGGCGCCATCTAAACCTATTATCCATAATGCAATAAAGCCTGAATTTACCGGCACTGCAAAATAATATGATGAAAACAGGTTGGTTGGTAATCCAACAGCGCCAAAAACAAAAGCCAATCCGTACCTCACCACTATATACGAAATATATAAAAGCAGTGTTTGCCTCAAATGATAACTGCTTAAACTTGTTTTTTCATTTTTATGAAATGCAAAGAAGGCCATCGACCATCCTAACACAAAAAAATAACTCAGCATCCCTGCTGTTTTTCCATCATCCTGTATTCCAAAGGGGTTTCCTCTATTCATAATTCTGTTCTTTTTTAGTTACATGAAGAGGGCCCCTAATAATTATCTGTCATTTATACGCATTAAATATTTGTTGGTTGCCCCATAATTTGATTATTTTTAAAAATTATGATGCGGTAACTAATTGGCAATATTTTAACGCGCCAAGTATTTCCCGGCAAACTCTTTTCTTCTGAAAATGACAAATAACATGATCAGCACGGAGATAGACCTGTTTTATTCGGGTGCGTCTGAGGACAAACGGCTTACGTTTGGCCTGGGGCCGCTGGAATTTGAACGGAACAAGGAATTGATAAGCCGCTATTTGCCTGCCGGAGGCGCTATTATTATTGATGCAGGCGGCGGCCCCGGCGTTTATGCCGAATGGCTGGCGGACATCGGACACCAGGTTCATCTGATCGATCCGGTTAACAAGTATATACAGCAGGCGCAAAAAAGAGCGGAAAAACTTAAAAAACCTTTCAAAGCCACATTGGGTGAAGCCCGGAAACTTGATTTTAAGGACGAATTTGCAGATATGGTCATTTTACATGGCCCCCTTTATCATTTGCAATTAAAGGCCGACAGGATAAAAGCATTAAAAGAAGCATATCGTGTGCTTAAACCTGCAGGCGTGTTGCTCGGGTTCGCTATCAATCATACGGTTTCAACTGTCACGGGCTTGCTGAACGGTATGATCCACGACCCCCAGTTTTACGACATGTCCCAGAATGAGCTTAAATCCGGGATCCATAATCCGCCGGCAAACTGGCCGGGGATATTGCCTGAAGCATTTTTTCATAAACCGGCTGAATTGATTGATGAAACAAGGGAAGCAGGCTTCAATAATCCGAGATTGTTTGCCGTAGAAGGCATAGTATGGCTCGACAGCAAGTATTTTGAAACCCGGTCGGACCCGAAAAAGAGGGAAGCTATGATGGACCTGCTAAAGTCCACAGAGGAGAACGCTGATCTTTTTTCGTTTAGTCCGCATTTAATGGTTTGCGGAAAGAAAAACTGAGATGCAGTGCGCTTTTTTTACCAACAAACATGATATTTTTACAATTTCCAATACCGGATTATTGACCGGATATAATAAATTTGCACTTCATCTGTTAAATAGCAGGTAATACGCGAAAAGCTTAATAAAAACTATGCTAAAAACCACCCCCGGGTTATTCATTTTATTGATTTTAGGCTTTGCATTTTCAGTAAAAGCACAAAAAACCGACTCCCTTAAAACAGACACCAACCTCCTCAACAAATTCCGCATTGATCCCGGAAAAAATTCATTGCCAATTCTTTACCGGCCCATACAGATCAATAAAGAACTGGTGCCTGTTGACATGCTTGATTATAAGATAAGCTACTGGCATAAATCTGTTATTTTCGGGCTTAATTTCAGTCAGTCGGCATTTACCGGCAACTATAGTGCAGGTGGAGTGAATGCGATAGCCTTAGGGTCGAACTTTGATTTTAAGGCCGAATACAACAAAAAGCCGATGGATTTTACTACCGAAACCAACCTGCTTTACGGCATATCAAAGAACAAGGGCCAGGGTTCCCGAAAAACTAATGACCGTATATTTTTTGATAATAAACTGGCTACACAGCTATCAAAAAGATGGTTCTTTTTCGGGTCGCTTACTTTCGAATCGCAGTTTACCGCAGGTTATAATTACACCAACCCAGACGGGAGCAATGCACAAAACCCTTACATGATCTCCAATTTCATGTCGCCGGGTTATCTGACCGAGTCATTAGGCTTTGAGTACAAGCCCAATAAATGGTTCGACCTGCGCATTGGTACCGGTACCGCACGTCAAACCTTCGTGCTTGATACAACCATTTACCATAACCAGCCTGCCAATTACGGCGTACCCATCGGCCATACATTTTATAACCAATTGGCGGTACAGGTAGTTGCCGGTATTGATAAGGACCTCACCAAAACCATGCACCTTAACCTACGGTACGCCCTGTTTATGCCGTATATACAACCGCTGGCCTATACCAGCCACCGCATAGATGCAACGTTAACCGCCAAAGTAAACCGCCTGATGGCCTTTACCGTGAACGGCACCTTTTTGTACGATAAAAACACCTCGACCAGCATTCAGGGGACGGAAGGAATTGCTTTGGGTGTGATTTATAAGTTCCCGTAGTGGAGGAAAAAAAGGAAAAAACCGCTATCCGTGCTGATTTATTATCCGCATATTGCTATTTTAGGCCCTTTAAACCATACAGACAGCATGAGCGATTCTCCCAATACATCTCCGATTAGTCCCATTAAACATAATGTTTATTTTGAAGGCAATGTTCAAAGCCTCGGCATTGAAACCGAAAAGGGCCCGGCGACCGTTGGGGTAATGAAAAAAGGAAAATACATTTTCAGTACTTCAACGCCAGAAACAATTATTGTTATTTCGGGAATTATGACCACAAAGTTAAACAACAGCGATTGGGAGCAGCACACCGCATCGGAACAATTTCATGTTCCATCGGGCGTATCCTTTGATGTGGATTGCGGGACAGACGTAGCCTATATCTGCTACTATGCCTGATAATTAAGTGAACACGGTTGTTTGTGTTTCCGATTGAGCTTATAATCGTTCCGTTAGTTTTTTGCCAGCTGCACCTGGCCCCGGGTTTGGTCACCAGGATTTTCATCAAACAGGTATAACTGATATTTTTTAATAATACCTAATACATATCCGGACCATTTGTGGTCGCTCGCGTAACCATGTTTCTGGATACCATGCGCCCAGCCGGTATAGTCAAAATGGGTAAGTTGCAGCGACATGCCGCTAAATTCGGTGCGCTCCGTCATAATCCGGGCGAAATCCTGGAAAGAATCATATACCGATTCATAACGTTTGTAGGCAGTATGCACCATCTTTTTCCGCCGATAATAAACTATGTGGGTATTCCCTTTTACACCGAACTGATTGTTTAAGTGCTGTGCCAGTGCGCTGTTTCCGCAGCCCGATTCGTGCATGGCAACCCCTAAAACTATGCTGGCAGGTACGCCGGTCTCGTGCATAATGCGAATGGCATCGTCCTTAAACTGTTCAATGTAGGATTGGGGCGTGTTTTTTTGTGCCGAAGCCAGCAGGCATGAAGTAGCCAGTAATAACACCAGTAAGAGTTTTTTCATAATTTACTTTTTTCTAATGACCAATAATCCATCGCGGACTGGCAGAATTACACTTTCTACACGCCCGTCGGCTGAAATTTGGTCATTCAGTTTGCGAATGATCTGTGTATCGGCATCATTTTCAGCGCCATACACTTTTCCCTTCCACAAAACATTATCAATTATTATTAATCCCCCCTGCCGTATTTTATCAATTACAAGCTGAAAGTACGTATAATTATTTTTTTTATCTGCATCAATGAACACCAAATCGAAAGGAATGTTTTCCAACGTGGGAATTACCGCTATAGCTTCGCCAAAATGGAGCCTTATTTTTTTCTCAACATTTGTCAACTTAAAATGTGAATTGAGCATTTCTTCCAGCTCGCGGTTCACTTCAATGGTATCGATTATTCCTTCATCGGTTAAACCTTCGGCAAGGCAAATGGTTGCATAACCTGTGAACGTGCCTATCTCCAGGATGCGTTTTGGCTGAATTAATTTGCTGAAAAAACTCAGCACCCTGCCCTGGTAATGCCCCGAAAGCATGTGGGGCCGCAATACCTTTAAGTACGTTTCCCTGCTGATGGTTTTTAGCCATTCCGGTTCCGGGTCGCAATGCCCGTCGAGGTATGCCTGCAGGTCATGGGGTAAAATTTCCATCGCGCAAAGGTACGCCAACCTGCTTAATGATTAAAGGTTTTTAACGTTTTTTAGGACTCTGGCATCGGTTTAACCCTTGAAAAAATGGTCAATTATTCAATTCCCGACAAATAAGTAAACTCTACCATCCAGCATATCAGTATTTTATCAAAAAACCTTCATTAGCCTGCCCCGGTTTAAAAAAAACAAGCCCTATCCAAAAAAGGTCTATGGTAACCGTCACTTTTGGATGCGTTTTAACCTTTTCCCAAGCCTCTTTCATACCATCGCTCCAGTAAATATCATCAAAAATGAGCAATGTATTTTCATGTACTTTGGGCAGGCACCATTCAAAATATTTTAATGTTGCCTCTTTTTGATGGTTCCCATCTACAAAAACAAAATCAAGTTGATTTAATTTACTGATCACGGCGGGCAGGGTATTATCAAAATTGCCGGTTATCAATTCAATATTATTTGCCCCGGCTTTTTGAAATGTTTCGCGTGCTATTGCGGCGGTTTCAGGACAACCTTCAAAAGTATAAACCTTCGCATCGGGAGCCGCTTTTTGCAAATAGAGGGTGGTGATGCCAAGGCAGGTGCCCAGTTCAATCATATTGCCGGGATGCAGGTCGGCTGCCAGCCGGTAAAGCAATTGTGCCAGTTTAGGCGGCTTTAAGGCGTTATGCGCTATGTCGCTTATTTTCTTTTTACGGTTATTGTTGATGAGCGATCCTGCGCCAAGATCGGTAATTGTTATAACCCGTTCGTCAATTAATAGTTGTTTGCGCAGGTTTTCGACCCCGGTATATACTTTTTTGTCCTCAAAACCGTAAATAACTTCGTCAACCAGCCGGTAAACAAAGGGCGAATGTACCCCGTGCCTGTTTTTTGCTTTAAAACGGTGCCACAGGTAATCTTTAGCGAACCTAAAATTAAACATGGTTGTAAAAATATATAAAGGTTTAGTATTTTAGCAGTACAAAGCATGATAAATCCGACAGAAGTAAAATCATTGATCCGCTTACTGGATGACCCGGACGTGGAAATTTTTGAGCATGTACACCAAAAACTGCTTTCGTACGGCAGTGAAGCTGTTGAATATTTAGAATCGGCCTGGGAAGAAGCATTTGATCCCATACAACAGGAAAGGATCGCGGGGTTGGTGCATGAGATTCAGTTCGGCATTGTTAAAAATGACCTGCGGCTTTGGTACCAGGGCGGGGCATTCGACCTGCTGCAGGGCATACTGACCATTAACCGCTATCAATACCCCGATCTGGACGAACAAAAGGTAATTAACCAGATAGAAGCTATCAAACGGGATGTCTGGATACAAATGATGAATGAGGCAAGCCCCGCGGAGCAGGTTAAGCTTATTAACCACGTTTTTTATACTATTTATGGCTTTAGCGGCAATACCGCCAATCACCAGAACCCGCAAAACAGCTATATCAGCCAGGTGCTCGAAACCAAAAAAGGCAACCAGATCTCGCTTGCGATCATTTATTCCATCATCGCTCAAAAACTGGATATCCCGGTTTACGGGGTTAACCTGCCCCAGCATTTTATCCTGGCCTACCTTGACGAAACCCGGCAAAGCGAATTTGACGGCGGTATTTTATTCTACATCAATGCCTTTAACAAAGGCTTTATTTTTGGCCGCAGGGATGTGGATATGTTTTTAAAACAACTGAACCTGAAATTCGATAAGCAATTCTATGAGCCCTGCTCAAATACCGATATCATTAAACGTGTGCTGCGCAACCTGATCAGCGCTTATGAACATTTGGGGTCATCCGAAAAAGTAAATGAGCTGACGGAGTTGCTGGGGATAATGGAGTAACCCTACAAAAACCCATTCGCATCCAGCCAGTTTTGGCACCAGTCAATCCATTTATCTTTACTTTTTGGATTATTGAGTCCGAAACCATGGCCGCCTGCTTCAAAAACGTGCATTTCGGCTTTTACTTTTGCGCTTAGGAGGGCGTCATAAAACATCAGGGTATTTTGTACCGGCACTACATCGTCATCTTCGCAATGCACCAAAAAAGTGGGCGGTGTGTTGGGGGTTACCTGCTTTTCGTTGCTGTACAAATCAATCAGGTTTTGCGCCGGGGTTTTGCCGATAAGCGCTTCCCTTGAGCCAACGTGCGCCATCGGGCCAAAAGAGATTACCGGGTACATCAATACCATAAAATCCGGGCGGACGCTGATGTTTTCTTTATCATCAACTAACACTTTGTTAAAATGTGTTCCTTCTGTGGAGGCTAAATGCCCGCCGGCAGAAAAACCTATAATACCGATTTTATCGGATTTTATACCCCATTGTGCCGCATTTTTGCGAACGGTTAAAACAGCTTGCTGTGCGTCCTGTAAAGGGCCAATGGTTTTATCAACCATAATATCATCACTTGGCAAACGGTATTTAACCACAAAGGCTGTCACCCCCATTTTGTTGAATGCTTGGGCGATACCTGATCCTTCGTTCACCATGGAAAGCCCGCCATAGCCCCCACCAGGGAATATTATTATTGCGGCGCCATTTGCCTTGCCTTTTTCGGGAAAATAAGGTGTAAGCGTAGGTATGCCCACCATGGTTATCCAGTCAACATTGAGTTTTTCAACGTAGGTTGCCGGGGTTGGTTTGGCGTTAGGCACACCATTTGGATACAATGGGACTGATTTTTCCTGGCTGTAAGCTAAAATTACTGAACTCATAAGCATTAAGGCGCACAAAATGATTTTCATCGTTTATAATTCGAATTTTAAAGATAATATTAAAAAAACGAATGCGGGATTAACCTGATCAACCACTCACCCAATTAACATAACCACCCAATCAACTAATTCTTCGGTCCGCCGAACTCCATTAAATAGGCCTTTAAAAAATCATTGAGGTCGCCATCCAAAACCGCATTGGCATTCGAGGTTTCATAATCAGTACGCAGGTCCTTAACAAGTTTATACGGATGTAAAACATAATTGCGTATTTGCGACCCCCACTCTATCTTTTTCTTATTGCCCTCTACGGCATTGCTGGCTTCCGAACGCTTGCGCATTTCGGCCTCGTATAACTGCGACTTTAATAACCTGATGGCGTTTTCCTTGTTCTGCAACTGTGAGCGCGATTCCTGGTTTTTAATAATAATGCCCGATGGTTTATGGTATAAACGTACAGCAGTTTCCACCTTGTTCACATTCTGGCCGCCTGCGCCGCCCGAACGGAAGGTTTCAAATTCGATGTCAGCGTCTTTTACCTCAATTTCAATGGTATCATCTACCAGCGGGTAAACGTAAACCGAGGCAAAGGAGGTGTGCCGTTTGGCATTCGAGTCGAAAGGAGAGATCCTCACCAAACGGTGTACGCCGTTTTCGCCTTTCAAATAGCCATAAGCAAAATCGCCTTCAATCTGCAATGTAACCGTTTTTACCCCTGCAACATCACCCTCCTGAAAATCCTGTTCGCTTACTTTATAACCGTTCTTTTCGGACCACATAATGTACATACGCATCAGCATACCGGCCCAATCGCAACTTTCGGTGCCTCCGGCGCCTGCTGTAATCTGCAATACGGCATTAAACTGATCTTCTTCGGCCGAGAGCATGTTTTTAAACTCCAGCTCTTCAACTGCTTTCACAGCGGCGTTATACTGTTCCTGCATTTCGGCCTCTGTAGCATCGCCGCTTTGGAAAAACTCGTAAAGTACGCCTGTATCTTCAACAACGGCCACTACCTTTTGGAAGGCGTCTGTCCATATTTTTTTTGTTTTGATGGAAGCCAGTACTTTTTCGGCTTCTTTAGGATAGTCCCAAAAACCCTGACTGATGGTTATTTCCTGTTCTTTTTCTAATAATTCAAGTTTCTTGTCGATGTCAAAGGTGCCTCCTCAGGGAAGTTACTCTATCCCTTAAATCCTGGATCTGTTCTTTAGTCATTTGGCAAATATAGGGTAATGGTTGTAATTGGTTGTTAAAGGTTGTAATTGTTGTAGTAGTTGTAAACGTTGTAAGAGTTTTAATAAGTTAAAAGGGTTTTAAAATCACCCTTCCACCGATTTTTTGTTACCTGAATTTTACACTACCGTCCTTTTTTAACGGCAGGGAATTTCATTTTATAATCCACATCAACAATACCTCTCGAAATATCATTCAATTTTTTCTGGATCAGGCGTTTGCGTAATGGGCTAAGCTTATCAATAAATAACTTACCTTCAATATGGTCATACTCGTGCTGGATAATACGCGCGACCATGCCCGAAAATGTTTCTTCGTGATGTTTCCAGTCTTCATCATAATAGGATAACCTGATCACCGGTCCGCGGTAAACATCCTCCCTGATATCGGGGATACTCAGGCAGCCTTCGTTAAAAGCCCATTCCTCGCCGGTTTCTTCTAAAACTGCTGCATTAATAAAAACCTTTTTAAAGCCTTTCAATTCAGGGTCCTCATCTTCAAATGGCGATGCATCCACAATAAATAAACGGATAGAAAAACCAACCTGGGGAGCGGCCAAACCTATTCCCCTGGCAGCATACATGGTTTCATACATGTTTTCAATAAGAGCCGCCAGATGCGGATATTCCTCCGGCTCAATAGCCGGAGCTTTTTTTCTTAAAATCGGGTCGCCGTATGCTACTATAGGAAGTTTCATTATGCAAAAGTAAAGGATTATTCTTTAGGCTCAAAAAGCAATGTTATCATCCTGTTATTATCAAAAATTTCATTACTTATTTCGAGCAGTTGCTCGGCGGTTACCGCATTAATCTTAGCAAATATTTCTTCGAGGGTATAGACGTGGTCGAAGGCGATCAGGTTTTTTGCCATTGACATGATTACCCCCATGCGGTTCTCTTCACCCAAAGCTATCTGGCCTATAAATTTTTGCTTTTCGTTATGCAATTGCAGGGTGCCAAGTTTTACCTCGCGTAGTTTCTTTAGTTCCTTTTGAACAAGGCGCATGGCTTTTTCAACCTTTTCTTTGTCGGTTCCGAAGTAAATGGAAAAAATACCACAATCGGTAAATGTTGTATAACTCGAATCAATTGTATAGGCTATCCCGTATTTTTCCCGTATTTCGAGGTTCAGCCTGCTGCTCATGCCTATCCCGCCTAATAAGTTATTCAATAACCAAAGGCCGTCCCTGAGCGGGTGGCTTGCCGCATAAGCCATATTACCCATAATGCAATGGGCCTGCGAGATGGGCTTTTGCAAAACAAGGGATGAGCCGGCATTAATAGCAGGCTTCAACCTTTGTTTTTTAACATTGTTAGCGGCCACAGGACCAAAATATTTTTCAGAAAGTTTTACTACTTTTTTGAAATCGTAATTGCCAAAAACGGCAAAAACCATTTCAGCGGTGTTATAATTGGCGGCTATAAAATCTTTTATGTCGGTGCCGTTCAGTTTGGCAACGCTTTCGGGGGTACCTAAAATATTTTCGCCAATGGGATGTCCTTTAAACAACAGGCTTTCAAAATCATCCTGTATTGCTTCTTCGGGCTGGTCGAGGTAGGAGGCAATTTCATCCAGAATTACGCCTCTTTCTTTTTCCTGCTCATCTTCGGGGAAGGTAGAGTGGAACAAAATATCCTCAAAAAGATCTATGGTACGTTCCAGGTGCCGGCTTAAAAGGGAAGCGTGGATACAGGTGTATTCTTTGGTGGTATAGGCGTTCAGGTCGGCGCCGACGAGTTCCAGCCGGTTAAGGATCTGGTTGGTGCTGCGGCGCTCAGTTTCCTTAAATAACAAATGCTCAATAAAATGAGCCAGGCCGGTTTGGTGTTCCCGCTCATCGCGCGAGCCGGCGTTAACAACAAAGCAGCAATGCGTTATGGTTGATGGCGCATGTTTAAAAAGTATCCTGATGCCGTTGGGTAAAGTATGAACCTGGTAATCCGTCATTTAGGGCGCAAAGATATGGTTTTTAGCCGGGAAAGTCCGAAAGTCGGGAAAGTCCGGACGTCCGGAAGAAAAAGGGGGCTATTTTTTTTGGGTTCAGGAAGAAAAATGCAGCCGGAATCCGGCATGATTTTCATTTTAGAAAGCTCCCCCAATAATTACCTTGCTTTGTAACCAGGGCAAACGCCTCAAAAAGGAGCTCAAATGAAGCTAAAGGTGTTAATAAATCTGTTAAAAAGACCCCTTTTTGGGGTCAAATATTGGTAGAAATATAGACCATCCCGACATTGTGTACCGTAGGTACCTAACCTCCGCCATGTATTAGCGCTAATGCCGCTTTGTTCGTTACGTAAAGGATGGCACGCTAAATCCATTTTTTTATTATCTACCAATATTTCGCACCTCAAGGCGCTTTTTTTAATGGTTCTGCTTGATTCATTGCAACATTGCAGGGGTTCTCTTTGGAACGATATCAGAATTGAAATATTTTTTGCGTTTGCTCTGAGACTTAATGTAAAAACCTTTATGTTTTAAATGTAAAAGGCTACTTTTGCGGCGGTTTTGAAAAAGCGGCAATATTAAGCCGCAAAATAAACGAAAAGAATAATTTCAGATACACAAAAATAAATAAAAATGAGCAATAAAACTTTTACCATGATAAAACCCGACGCAGTTGGCAACGGGCATACAGGCGCTATTTTAGATCAGATAATAAAAGGCGGTTTTAAAATTAAAGCCATGAAATACCTGGCATTGAGCAAAGAAAAAGCAGGTGAGTTTTATGAGGTACATAAAGAACGCCCTTTTTATGGCGAATTGGTTGACTTTATGTCATCGGGGCCAATTGTAGCTGCCATACTTGAAAAAGATAATGCAGTTGAAGATTTTCGTAAACTTATCGGCGCTACCGACCCGGCAAAAGCTGAAAAAGGAACTATCCGTAATTTATTTGCTGAGTCAATCGGTGCAAATGCAATTCATGGTTCCGACTCAGATGAAAATGCTGCAATTGAGAGTAGTTTCTTTTTTTCATCGCTCGAAAAATTCTAAGATTTCCCCACAGGCCGGGTGTAATGTTAACAAATACTACACCCGGCTTTTTTCTTTTATTTTGGTTTTTTAAAAAGAAGTCCATATTTTTATAAAGTTAAGGCAATCTGTATCTTGCGTTAACGTTTATCAATTATAAACAGAATCAGGATTCATGAAACTTTTGCTGAAGTATATTTTGTATTCTCTGCTTATTATAGTGTTAGTTTCAGGCACAGTATTATTATACAGGACACACCCCGAAGCCCAGCTTGCTTTTATCCTGCCCGGTCTTTTTATTCTTGTCTTTTCAAGGATGAGTGACGATTTGAATTTCAAGACTTTTTTCCCCCACTGGAAAGCTAAAGAAAAATAATCTCCTCAACCAATACCGCACCCGATTCTTCATTTATCTTATTTATTATTTGCGTGCGCATCAGCATTAATTCATTTTTTATCACGGATGATTCAATCCGCAGGAACAATTTTTTATCGCGGACAAATAATTCCTTTGTACGGTTGGCAACCGGCTTTCCTACCAGTTCGGGCCAGTGAGCGATGATGCCCGTTTCGTCAAATTTCCGCTTGATCTTGTAAACCTGCATCATCTGTTCGATGGCTTCTTTCAAAGATTTATCATTGGCTTTACGCATCTATTTCTCCTCCTTTTACTTTAAACAGCTTTATATCAACCCCAATTTCGCTAAATATATTTTCAACACGGTTTACATGGGTGTCGGTAATAAAAACCTGTCCGAAATCGTGGTTTGATATCATTTGCATTAGCTTGGTTACCCGCTGGTCATCAAGCTTGTCAAATATATCATCCAGTAATAATATTGGTTTAAACCTGTTCTGCTGATCTAAAAAGCTGTATTGCGCTAATTTCAGCGCGATCAAAAAAGATTTCTGCTGCCCCTGCGATCCGAATTTCTTCATTGGCATGCCATGTATAGCAAATAAAAGATCGTCTTTATGTATCCCGGATGTTGTCCGCTCCAGGGCCCTGTCTCTTTCAATGTTCTTTTTCAGCAATGAGGCAATGTCTTCCTGTAATAACTGCGATTCGTACACCAGTTCAACCTGTTCGGCGTCATCACTTAAAAACTGGTAATGTTTATTAAATATGCCGGTAAAACTTTCCATAAAAGCCTTCCGCTTTTCAAAGATCCGGCTTCCCGAAATGGTTAACTGCTCATCCAGCACCTCTAACAAACCGGGGTCGTAACGGCCTGTATCGGCAATATGTTTTAAAAGGGCATTCCGGTTTGCCAACACCTTATTATAAACAATGAGTTCATCCAGGTACGAATTATCTGTTTGCGAGATCACATTATCAATAAATTTCCGGCGTTCTTCACTTCCTTCTATAATAATACTGATATCATAAGGCGATACCATTACCAAAGGAAACAAGCCTATATGATCTGCGAGGCGCTGGTAATCCTTTTTGTTGCGTTTAAATTGCTTTTTTTGATTGCGTTTAACCGAACAGGCCACCGCTTCCTGGCTGCCATTTTTGCTGAAATTTCCGGTGATGATAAAAAAATCGGTCCCCTGCTTTATTTGCTGACTGTCAATCGGATTAAAATAACTTTTACATAAAGACAGGTAATGTATTGCATCGAGCAAATTGGTTTTCCCGGCGCCGTTATTACCTGTAAAAACGTTTACCCCTTCGCTAAAAGTTATTCCGGCTTCCGCATAGTTTTTAAAATTGATAACCGATAGCTGCTGTAAATACATGGTCAAATTTAGTGATTAGAGGTCAGAGGTTAGAGATTAGTTGGAATTATTAGTGATTAGATGTTGAAAATAAGAGGATATGTGTTCTTCTCTCTTTGCTTTTTCACCTAAACGCTAATCAACTGAGCCCTGATTTCTGTTTCTAATCTCTAATTTCTAACCTCTAATCTCTATTATAAATATTTAATTCAAAAGGTATTGCCAGAAATTTTGAAAACAGTATTTTTGCAAACTTAATTTTACAACAGAAATGTCAAAAAACCAGGCAAGTACCAGGGTGGTAACAGGAAATAACGATTTTGGACAAACAGGAAGGTTTGTGCGTGAGAACAGAAAAAGTTTGTCTTTTATAGGTAGCGCGGTAGTTGCTATGATCATTATTTATATCGCCTATCAAAAATTCTATCTGGCCCCCCGCGATATAACTGCATCAAATCAAATGCACGTAGCCCAGGATTTTTGGTCGAAAAAAGATTGGGACAAAGCCATCAATGGAGATGCCGGCTATCCGGGTTTTCAAAAAATTGTTGACGATTACGGCAATACCAAAGCAGCAAACCTTGCCTATTATTACCTGGGCATTGCTTATTTGAATAAAGGGGAATTCCGCAAGGCAATTGATAATTTAACCAATTACAGGGGCGGCGACAATGTAGTAGCAGCCGAAGCGCTTGGCGGTACCGCCGATGCTTATGTAGAGTTAAAGGATTATGATAAAGCGGAAACTTACTTTAAAAAAGCCGCTGATAAAGGAAGCAATAAATTTCTTACGCCTTTATACCTCAAAAAACTTGGCTTGGTTTACGAAGCCCAGAATGATAATAAGTCAGCAGATGATACCTACAAAAGGATAAAAACAGACTATCCGGATAGCCCCCAGGCGCAGAGTATCGACGCGTATATTGCCCGCACGGAAGCGAAACTGTAAGATTTCGGAATTCGGATGTTCGATTTCGGATTTATTAAAGGCAGGTCAAGCGTCGTTAAAAATATTGGGTATTAAATAAAGAATAAAAAACAATTCCGAAATCGAAACTTCGAAATCCGAAATAAAAATCAATGGCTACCCAGCTTAAAAATTTATCTGATTTTTCTGCTACTGAGGTTCCTTCAGCGGCACCCTATCATTTTGGAATTGTGGTGGCCGAATGGAATGCGGTTATAACAAACGCGCTTTTGAGGGGAGCCATTGAAAGCCTTGAAGCTTATGGTGCTTTAAAAGAAAATATTTACACTTACGCCGTACCCGGAAGTTTTGAATTAACATCCGGCGCTGATCTGTTATTAAAAAAGCGTAAATTAGATGCGGTAATCTGTTTGGGTTGCGTAATACAGGGCGAAACAAGGCATTTTGATTTTATTTGTAATGCA
Source organism: Mucilaginibacter sp. UBA5151 (assembly GCA_002413785.1). Taxonomy (GTDB): domain Bacteria; phylum Bacteroidota; class Bacteroidia; order Sphingobacteriales; family Sphingobacteriaceae; genus Mucilaginibacter. The sequence goes on along the minus strand of DHXR01000024.1, from coordinate 224,269 downwards.
GTGGCAAATGGCATCAGCAATGTTGCCATAAAATATTCAAAACCTGTTATATTTGGCGTGTTAACTACAGATAACCAGGAGCAGGCTGAAGACCGTGCAGGAGGAAAACATGGAAATAAAGGTGTTGAAGCAGCTGTTACAGCCATAAAAATGGCTTATCTTGCTGAAACTTTAGATAGCTGATTTCCGTTTAAATACCAGGTAACATAAAATGAAAAAAGTAATTTATATCGCGCTGATCGCTTTGGTATTGGGAAGTTTGGCTTCCTGCTCAAATAAACTGTGCCCTGCTTACGGATCTTATCCTAAAACAGGCCGTTAACAGTTAAATGTCATATTTTATCATTTGCTTAAAACCGTCAGCAGTTTTTCGTTGATTTGCGCTTTTTAAGCATACTGCATTATATTTAGTATTTATGAACTGGACATTGCTGGAATCAGCCGATCAAATTACCGGCATTAAAGGCCACGCGGGTTATAGCATAATTTTTAAACACAGCACCCGCTGCTCCATCAGCATGATGGTAAAAAAACGCGTGGAACTTGACCTGTATAAATTGCCCGAAAATTTACCGCTTTACTTCTTAGATCTTATAAAATACCGCGAGCTTTCAAACCTTGTAGCAACCGCTTTTGATGTTTATCACGAATCGCCGCAATTATTATTGATAAAAGACGGCGAATGTGTACTCGATCTTTCACACGGACAGGTATGCATTGACGAAGCTATGTCGGTAATTGGCGATCAGAAATTTGAGGTTAGCTAAAAAAAATGCGACAGCCGGAATGCCGATTGCGGAATTAATGAATCCGGCATAAAAAACAGCTTTCCCCTTTTACCTTTCACCTTTTTTTACCACCCAAAATCAACTGTCTTTTTCAAATCTTCATGCAGACTGTAAAAAACAGGGCAGGTAAGGGCTGCGCGTTCCAATAGCAATTGCTCTTTTTCGGTGTATTGCTTTGGGAATTTAAAACTGATCACAATTTCGGCTACACGCCTTGGGTCTGACGCCATAATTTTAGTAACAGAGCAGGTAGCGTTATCTATATCAATATTGCTTGCATTGGCCTTAATGCCCATGATAGTAAGCATACAGCTTGCCAGCGATGCCGCTACCAAATCGGTCGGCGAAAAAGCTTCGCCTTTGCCCTGGTTATCCACAGGCGCGTCAGTAATAATTTTAGTGCCGGATTGCAGATGGGTTGCTTCGGTCCTTAATCCGCCTAAATAGGTAGTTTCAATAGTTGCCATAGTGTTTTTGTATGATGACAAATCTAAAGGTAAATTTTAATTTCATAAGCATTCATCTTTGTTTTTTGGTTTCCGTTTTACATTTCATCAAAAGTGTTCACCCCTCCCCCGTAATGTGAGATTGATCATTTTTACCCCGCTACAGCAAGGGGTATCTTTGAGTGATGAAACGCGCCTCGCTCCTTTTGTTAACAGCTATTTACCTGCTCTCCACTTTGGGTGTAGCGGCCGATAGCTTTTATTGTTGCGGTAAATTGCAGTCAACTTCGGTACTCGAAAAGCATAGTGCCTCATCAGGTTGCAAAATGCATGATCAAATGAAAAATTGCTGAAAAACCAAAACTCTGATAATTGACTTTGGGCAATATTCAGTTTGAAGCCGCAGATATTTAAAACAAAATTCAAATTAACGGCTTGTAGATTTACAGTCCATTAGTTCTAAATATCTTTTTTATCAGGCCGGGACACACTGTTAGCTCCGGCCTGATTTGCTTTTCAGGTGTTTGATCTTACCCTTACGCAAGATAAACGGAAGGGCATAAAAAATTCATTAACAATTAAAAACAAAGGTAATGATGTATAACAACGGTAGTTTTTGGGGAATGCACCTGGTATGGTGGTTCTTCTGGATGATAATGCTTTTCTGGATATTTGCAATGCCTTATGATATTCCGGGCCAGCGGAAGAAAAAGGATACCCCTCTGGATATTTTACAGAAGCGTTTCGCAGCCGGCGAAATAACAACAGAAGAGTACCAGGAAAAGAAAAAAATCCTGGAAAACGACCTGGCGAAACATTAAAAAAACACAAGGCAGTTAAGAAAATGAAAAAACTAAAAATAATTTTCACGGCATGCCTGATAATAACAGGCGTTGTTATGATGTCAGCATTCATCCAAAAGCCGGATATGTGGGAAGCCCCTAAATCGGCAGACGCCAGAAAAAATCCTTTTAAGGGAAATATCGCAGCAACCCTAAAAGGTAAGGCCTTATTTGAAAAACAATGTGTCATGTGCCATGGTTCAAAAGGGAAAGGCAACGGATCCGCTGCAGCAGATCTAAAACCCACACCGACTGATTTATCGGCTAACATGACCCAGGCTCACACAGATGGCGCATTATATTGGAAAATCATGAATGGAAATTCGCCAATGCCCTCATGGAAAGAAGTACATAAAGCCAACCACAATCAGTGCTGGCAATTGATTAATTATATCCGCACATTGGGAAAACAATCGCCAAAAATGAAAGGGGGGAAAAAAGGCATGCAGAAGATGGGGGGCATGAAAAAAATGTAAAAGAAAGAGGATAATAAACCACGTATTTAAATAATAATTAAAAAAACTNNCACATGTTTTGGTGGTTCTCCCTGCTCGTCCTCTTTTTTGCTATGGTAGTATGGTATAGCTGGTTCCGAAAAAGAAAATGATCAGCGCTATTCAAAAAAATATATTTTTAGAATAGCGTAGCCTGTATAAATACGGGTTTATAAAAAGAGGTCTTTGTTTAATAATAATTTTTACCTTAAAATAAAACAATCATGGAATACTATTTCAGTAAAACAATTGCAGGAAGTTTCGACAATGCAATTCAAAAAGTTACAGAAGCGCTCAAAGGGGAAGGGTTTGGTATATTGACAGAAATTGACATAAAAGCTACTTTAAAGAAAAAGCTGGATGTGGACTTTTATAACTACAAAATTCTTGGCGCCTGCAATCCGCCATTTGCCTATAAAGCCTTAATGGCAGAAGATAAAATCGGGACTATGCTGCCTTGTAATGTGATCGTTCAGGAAAAAACAGCTGGCAAGGTAGAGGTTTCGGCTGTTGATCCGTTAGCTTCCATGCAAGCAATAGAAAATAAAAATTTGCTTGATATTGCCACTGAAATAAGGGCCAGGCTACAAAAAGTAATTGAGCAATTGTAGCCTTACTTACAGCGTAGTAAATCCGCTTACAAACAACAGAGATTATTCTCCTCAATATATTTTTCAACATGGCATAAATATCCAGAAATGAAGCATCAGCGCCAACCCGAAAAACCTGCAAAAATGGAGAAAATGGATCATTCAAAAATGGATCACAGCAAAATGCAGCACGGAAGTAACCCTAAAATGGGTATGGAAGGGCATGACCATGCCATGATGATCGCCGATTTTAAAAAGCGGTTTTATGTCGTATTGTTTTTGACAATTCCGGTAATGTTGCTGTCTATGCAAATTCAGCAATGGCTGCACCTGGATATCAGATTTAACGGTTCCTCCTACCTGCTTTTTGCTATAGCATCCGTCGTATTTGTTTACGGCGGGTGGCCCTTTTTAACCGGCTGGCTGGGCGAAATGAAGGCGAAGAACCCTGGCATGATGACCCTCATCGGGTTTGCGATTACTGTCGCCTATAGCTATAGCGCGGCCACCATATTTGGTTTAAGGGGAATGGACTTCTTTTGGGAACTGGATACGCTGATCCTGATCATGCTATTAGGGCATTGGATTGAAATGAAATCTATTGCAGGGGCGTCAAAAGAACTGGAGTTATTGGTGCAATTGATGCCATCAGATGCCCACATGGTTATGCCTGATATGATTCATGATGTCAAGACTGACACACTGAAAGAAAATGATATCATCCTGGTAAAACCGGGAGAAAAAGTTGCAGCTGATGGACATATATCAGACGGTGAAAGTTATTTGAATGAATCGATGCTGACTGGCGAATCAAAACCGGTAAAGAAAATAAAAGGCGATAAAGTAATAGCCGGTTCTATAAATGGAAGCGGCTCTTTTAAAGTTACCGTATCTCATGCAGCGAAAGATTCCTATCTCTCCCAGGTTGTGAAGCTCGTTGATGATGCACAAAAGTCAAAATCAAAAACACAGTTGTTAGCAGATACAGCCGCAAGGTGGTTAACCATTATTGCGTTGTTTAGCGGTATTGCAACATTTTTATATTGGTATTTAACGGGGCAACCATTAGCCTTTGCTATAGAAAGAATGGTAACGGTAATTGTTATCTGCTGCCCTCATGCTTTGGGTTTGGCGGTGCCATTGGTGGTAGCGAAATCAACAGCTTTATCTGCTAAAAATGGATTACTTATAAAGAACAGAAACGCATTTGAAAACTCAAGAAAGATCACAACGATTGTTTTTGATAAAACAGGAACATTAACTGTAGGAAAATTTGAAGTCTCAAAAATAATTTCACTCAATAAAGACTTAAAGGAAAATGAGATCATTCGTTTAGCATCTGCATTGGAACAAAAATCAGAACATCCAATCGCGACAGGCATCATGCAAAAAGTAAAAGACTTATCTATCAAAATACCGGCAACTGAAAAATTTAATGCCATAACAGGTAAAGGTGTTGAAGCAACAGTAGAAGGTAAAAAGATATTGGTCGTTAGTCCGGGCTATTTAAAAGAAAATAAGATCACCATTCCTGATGGCTTTACCGCCGATGATACAGAAACGGTTGTATTTGTAATAATTGATAAAAAATTAGCCGGATATATCGCTTTATCCGATAAAATACGGCCCGAATCAGCAGAGGCAATTAAAATTTTAAAACAAGAAAAGATTAAATCTATACTGCTTACAGGAGACAACAATAAAGTTGCAGCAAGCGTGAGTAAAACTTTGGGAATGGATAGTTTTATTGCCGAAGTACTGCCTGATGAAAAATTAAAAAAAATAAAAGAGCTACAGAAAAAAGGCGAATTCGTAGCCATGACGGGGGACGGGGTTAATGATGCCCCGGCATTAGCACAAGCTGATATTGGCATTGCGGTAGGATCAGGCAGCGATATTGCTGCCGAAACAGCAGGTATTGTCCTGGTGAATAGCAATCCCAAAGATATTGTAAACTTAATTTTATTTGGCAAAGCAACTTACCGTAAGATGATCCAAAACCTGGCCTGGGCTACCGGCTATAATGTGGTTGCCTTACCATTGGCAGCGGGAGTCCTTTATAGTGAGGGTATTGTATTAAGCCCCGCAGCGGGAGCTGTATTGATGACTGTAAGCACAGTAGTTGTTGCCATCAATGCAAGTTTGTTAAAAGTAAAACAGTAACAGCAAGCTCCTGCTATCGGGAAAAGATCAGCCAAACCTTTAACCTATTCATATATTGTTTTTAATTGATTTGTAAAGTCAAAGATGATTATTATCATGTTTAATGATGACCATTACCATGTTATTTACCGTGTCAGGTATTTAGTTTTACATCAGCTTTTATTTTAATAATTAAAATCCAAAAAAATGAAAATAACCATTTCCCTGACAATTGTGGTGGCGTTTCTTACACTAATCACAGTTAGCTGCAAAAAAAATGACAGCCAGAATGCAATCAACACCAACCAAATCAAAGCCCAACTGAATCAAACTGAAGGACTGCTGCTTACAAACTACAACATAGCTGCATTAAACGCCCATTCACTCGCAACACAAGTGGCCCCGAATGGACATTACACCAACCCTCTTGTAATGATGGAAGACAGCCTTTATCGCATGAACGATTCCCTGTTCAACGTTCATTACCTTACATATTGCAAGGAACTGACTGATGACGACAGTATGATGGGAAATAACAATATGATGGGCGGCAATACTATGCATGGCAGTAACATGATGGCAAATCATACATTCATGGGTGATACAGCTAAAGTAAATCACTGGTGCCGCGATTTAAATGTTATCAGGCAGGCATATCATCACCCGGTTAAATAATATGCGATAAATCTTAATGGCATTTATCTTAGGCCCCTGCGCATCAGCGATGCGCAGGATAATGTAAAATGGGGTATTGACGCGGACCTTCCGAAATGTACCGGCGAAATGCCGGAACAATACGTGCCATTGGATATAGAGGCCGGCTGGTTATCATACATTCTTGGTAGTACTACAGCTAAGTGTTTTGCTATTTGTTTGAATTTCACGGATCGGCCTATTGGAAATATTGAATTAACCAAAATTTCAGATCATGACGCCCAATGGAAGATTTTAATCGGTGAGAAGGAATTTTGGGGTAAAGGAATCGCTACGAAAGCAATGCAGCTGGTCAGTGAGTTTGCATTCAGTCATCTGAAATTAAAGCAGCTTTATCGAATATCATTTAGCATGGGCGAGCGCACTCTCAATGACCGTAAGCGCCGTGGCAGTTTGACCATAAATACAAGTTTGTTAAAAGTTGAACCATTCCCATTTAAAAACAAATGTGTTCAAACCGTTTACTGGCTTGATAATTGGTGTACATAATAACACTAACCAAAATAAAAACATGAAGAAAATTCTGATCGCCTTAACTGCTGTTACATTGAGTTGTAGCGCTATGGCACAAACCAAAATGGCTGATACATCTATGCACAAAATGTCGCATAAGTCCATGTATAAAATGGGGAAATCTGTTATGATGATGGATGGTAAAATGATGACCATGATGAATGGAAAAAGCATGCCTATGACTGAAAATATGACCATGTCTAATGGAACTATGGTCATGACTGACGGTACCGTTAAAATGAAGAGTGGTAAAACAATGATGTTAAAAGAAGGCTATTGTGTTAGAATGAATGGTAAAATGGAAAAAATGCCAATGAAAAAAGGCATGATGAAAGATAAAATGAAAATGTAATTTTTTCTTTTGCTTTATTTATTAAAACCCGGTAGTCAGGTCTGCCGGGTTTTTCTTTAACTATCTTTGATCGTATTTAGATAAAACAAAATCACCTAAAAACTATTTCATTATTATAGCTCACATCTTCATGCCGCCTATCGGGCTTGATCCTTTCTTAAATTTATATTCGCTGTTTAATAAATAGGCCCCGTTGATCACTGCAATATCCCCTTTCTGAAGGCCTGATTTAATTTCAATATTATTTTCAGTTTCCAGCCCGGTTTCCACCACTTCATTGTTTTTAGATTATTCCTTTGCCGCTCTGCACCGGATCCCCAAAACACATACCGGTGAAATGCAAATGACCAACAGGCAATTTAAATGGGATTACCAAACCTGGCTGAACTTGTTTTTTATACCGGTATCTATTGCGTATTTTTATTGGGGCAGAAAAACCATGAAATGATTAAACGATATATTCGTTATTAATATATCAGGTTAAAGCCTGAATTAAATTACATTTGCTATATGAAACACACATTTTTGGCCCTGATATTTACCTTTATTTTTTTTTCGGTGCATTCCCGGTCTGTTTTGCCGGATGAAAAAACTATTGCTACAGGCAATCAACCGCAGATCAGCGCAGATGATAAAGGCATTGTACGGGTAGTATTCGGACGTGAGGACAAAATATTTTGCACTACCTCCCTTGATAAAGGAGAAACCTTTTCAAATCCGGTGCTGGTAGCAACGGTGCCTAAAATGCATTTAGGCATGTCACGGGGCCCCCAATTAGCAAGCTCATTTAACTATTCGGTTATTACCGCCCAGGATGAAGCCGGAAATATCCATTGGTATAAGCTTACCCATTCATCCGGTCAATGGGAAAGCATGGGCATTGTAAATGACCTTAAAGGATCAGCTCCGGAAGGTTTAATGGGCATTGCATCTGATAAAAAGGACCATTTTTATGCTGTTTGGCTGGATACCCGGGCAGGTGGCGGCAATAATATTTATTTCGCTTCGCTATCAAATAAAACCTTTCACTGGTCAAAAAATCGGTTGGTTTACCGCTCTCCTGATAAGCTGGTATGCGGATGTTGTAAACCAAGTATTGCTGTTCAGGGTTCGGAAGTAGCCATCATGTTCAGGAATTGGTTAAATGGATCGAGAGACCTATATCTGTTAAAATCTCTGGATAGCGGCGCGTCATTCGCTGAAGCCCAAAAAATAGGCATAGACACCTGGAAACTGAACGGGTGCCCGATGGATGGTGGCGGACTTTCTATTGATGCTTCAAATGTTATCCGCACAACCTGGCAACGGAAAGGCATGGTATATTTTTGCCAGCCAGGTCAAAATGAGGTCAATATTGGAAATGGAAGAAACTGCGCTATTTCTGAAGGCGGGCTTAACACGGTATTGACCTTCGATGACAAGGACACTGTTAAAGTGGTAAAGCTCAAAAACAGAAATGGAATCGCTGTTGGTAACGGTTCGTTTATAAAATCTGTTGTATTACCTGATAACAAGGTGCTTTGTGTATGGGAACAGGATAATAAAATTAAATTTAGAAAAGTTTGAGAAGAAAAAAAGATATGACTATATATTATTAATCCCTATATTTGAATTGTGAAGCACATCGCACTCATATTATTATCAGCGGTTTACCTGCTCTCAAGCACAGGTATTGCAGCTAACAGCTATTATTGCTGTGGTGTGTTACAATCGACGTCAATTTCAGAGAGCCCAAAAGTCGGCTGCAAAATGAATATAACCATGAAGAATTGCTGTAAAACTAAAAAGCAATACTTCAAAGTAAAAGATCAGCATATAGGCGGTTCCGCCATTAGTTTTTATTCAAAACTTTCTCCCGAAACTGCTGTCCCTTATTTAATTTTCATTGGAAGCATAAAGATTCCTGTTCGGGAAATCGTTTATTTTAACAGCAACGCCCCACCTGATTGGCGGCCCAAAACACCTGCTTATATCCAAAACTGCACCTACAGAATCTGATCCCTACCCTTTTGTTATCCTCCCGCGTGCGGCGACGCAAGCGCCCCTTTTTATATTTAATCAATTATCGTATTTATATTTCTGCGTAGCGCTTTTTGCTATACAATAATTTCATTTCCAAATTAAAAAACTCATGAAAAAAGTAATTTTAATGGCGGTAGTTATTGTTAGTATAGTTGTTTCCGCCTCAGCAAATCCTTTAAATAACCGATTGTCTGATACAACCAAAACAAAAAAGGTGAAACCGGCCAAGGTGCTGTACACTTGCCAGATGCACCCTGATGTATTGAGCGATAAGCCCGGCAAATGCCCCAAACCCGGTTGTGGTATGACCTTAGTTAAAAAAAACACAGCCACAAAAATGCCAATGAAGCACAAAATGAGCATGTAAATCAAAACCCGTAAGATGATCAATCAATTTATAACACTTTCCTTAAAAAACAGGTATATCGTATTGATAGTGGCTATCATTTTATTTGCCTGTGGTGTATATGCCATCAACGACAACCCGATTGATGCGATACCCGACCTGTCCGAAAACCAGGTCATCGTATTCACCGAATGGCAGGGCCGCAGTCCGCAGGTGATGGAAGACCAGGTCACCTATCCGCTGGTGAGCAATCTGCAGGGGATACCAAAAGTGAAATCCATCCGGGCCACATCCATGTTTGGGATGAGCTTTGTTTACGTGGTTTTCGAGGATAAAACAGACATTTACTGGTGCCGCAGCCGTGTTTTGGAACGCTTAAACTACGCGCAGCACTTATTACCCGATGGCATAACGCCAACCCTGGGCCCTGACGGAACCGGGGTGGGTCATATCCTTTGGTACACCCTTGACGCAAAAGGCATTGACCTTGGCGAACAGCGCGCATTACAGGACTGGTACGTAAAATTAGGCTTGCAAACAGTTCCCGGCGTAAGCGAGGTGGCGTCATTCGGCGGCTTTGAGAAGCAATACCAGATTACGGTTGACCCTCATAAACTTAATTATTATAACATACCCCTGTCGCAGGTTTTAAAAGCTGTGAAAAGCAATAATAACGATGTTGGCGGCCGTAAGTTTGAAATGAACGGCACCGGCTATATCGTAAGGGGATTAGGATATATCAAAAATATCCATGACGTGGAAAATATATCCATAGGAACTATTAATACTATACCGATCCAGATCAAAGACATTGCAACGGTACAAATGGGCGGCGACCTGCGGCTGGGTATTTTCGATGAAAACGGGGAGGGTGAAGCCGTAGGAGGCATAGTAGTGATGCGTTATGGTGAGAATGCCGATGAAGTGATCCATGCCGTGAAAAGTAAAATGGCTGATATTCAAAAAGGCCTGCCGCCCGGCGTTAAATTTAAGATTGCTTATGACCGGAGCGAATTAATTGAGAGCGCCATAAACTCCATAAAGCACACGTTAATTGAGGAAATGCTCACAGTTTCTGTCATCGTCATCCTGTTTTTATTCAGCTGGCGAAGCGCTTTAAGTATCATTATCCAAATCCCGATCACCATTGCAGCAAGTTTTCTGCTGCTCAATGCATTTGGCATATCTTCCAATATCATGTCGTTAACGGGCATTGCACTGGCCATCGGGGTAATTGTAGATAACGGTATTGTAATGGTCGAAAATTCGCACAGAAATCTATCCATCGCACAACAAAAAGAAAGCAAATGACATTAGCAGAAAGAATAAAAATTATAGAATCCTCCTGTAAACAGGTTGGGCGCGGAGTGTTTTTCTCAACGCTGATTATTGTGGCTTCTTTTCTCCCGGTATTTTTATTAGAAGGCCAGGAGGGTAAACTTTTCGGCCCTTTGGCCTGGACAAAAACTTTCATTTTAGCCATCGACGCTATCCTTACTGTAACGCTTGCACCGGTTTTGATCTCCTTTTTTCTGAAAGGGAAATTAAGACCGGATGAGCACAATCCATTAAACCGTTTTATGGAGAGGGCGTACACCCCTTTGCTGAACTGGTGTTTAACCTGGCGCAAAACCACTATCGGCATCAATATCATCGCCTTACTGGTTAGCATCCCTTTATTATTGAGCCTGGGCAGTGAATTTATGCCGCCGCTGGATGAAGGCACGATTTTGTTTATGCCAGTTATGCTGCCGGATGTATCCAATTCGGAAGCCAAGCAAATTTTGCAACTACAGGACAGGATCATCAAAAGCGTCCCCGAGGTTAAAAATGTATTGGGCAAAGCCGGCCGTGCTAATACAGCAACCGACAATTCACCCATTAGTATGGTTGAAACCATCATTTTATTAAAGCCAAGGGATGAATGGCGCAAAGGGATAAAGAAAGAAGACATCATTAATGAATTGAATGCCCGGTTACAGATCCCGGGCTTAGTGAACGGCTGGACACAACCTATCATCAACCGGATAAATATGTTATCTACCGGTATCCGCACAGATGTAGGCTTAAAAGTTTACGGCCAGAATTTGGATACCATTTATGCCTTATCGAACCAGATGAAACAAGCCTTACAGGGTCTGCCGGGAGTGAAAGATCTGTATGTTGACCCCATCACTGGCGGCAAATACCTGGATATACAGGTTAAAAAAGAAACTATTGGCCGCTATGGTTTAAGTGTTGATGATGTAAACGAGGTTGTGGAAAGCGCGCTCGGTGGAATGAACCTGACGCCAACCATTGAAGGCCGCAGGCGTTTCAGCGTAAACCTCCGCCTGGCGCAGGATTACCGCAACAACCTTGACCAGGTTGGCCGGACACTGGTTCAAACAGCGAATTATGGCCCCATCCCCTTATCGGCTGTAGCCGATATTAAAATCAGCGATGGGCCCGCCATGATACAATCGGAAAATGCGCTGCTGCGCGGCACCGTATTGTTTAATGTCCGCGACCGCGACCTGGGCAGCACCGTTCAGGCGGCACAGGAGAAATTGAACACCATGGTTAAAACCCTGCCAAAGGGATATTTTATAGAGTGGAGCGGGCAGTACGAGAATTTAATCCGGGCCGAACGGACATTGAAATTGATTATGCCCGTCGTCCTGCTTATAATTTTTGCCTGTTTATACTTTGCCTTTAAATCTGTAAGAGAAGCTTTTTTTAGTTTGATATCTATCCCCTTCGCGCTTATCGGCGGAGCTTATATGGTGTACTTTTTTGGAGTGCATTTGTCAGTAGCGGTGGCTGTTGGCTTTGTTGCCCTGTTTGGTATCGCGGTAGAAACGGGGATCGTGATGGTGATATACCTTAACGACGCCATGCAGCAACTGGTAAAATTAAAAGCCGGGTTAAACGAAAAGATAAGCAAAGAAGATTTGCGGATTTATGTAATGAACGGCGCGATAAAACGCCTGCGGCCAAAACTAATGACCGTCAGCGTTGCATTATTCGGTCTGGTACCGGTGCTTTGGGCAAGCGGTACAGGCAGCGATGTAATGCGGCCCATTGTACTGCCGATGATCGGCGGGGTATTAACATCTTCCACGCATATCTTATTGGTTACCCCATTGATCTTCCTGATGGTAAAGGAGTATGAATTAAGAAAATATGGCAAACCGGAAGTTTTAGAGGTAAAGGAATAATAATATGAAGAGGATTTATCAGATCGTCAGCCTGGCAGTTATCTGCAGCTGTACTATAAATACAATAAAAGCCCAGTCGCGGCTTTTAACGCTCGATAGTGTATTGGCCCGGATTAGCGCAAACCCTGCCCTGCTGTCGTATGATGCGAAGATCAGTGCGCTGGATGCATACGCGGCCGGGGCAAAAAACCTGGATGCGCCAAAACTCAGCGCGGGGCTGTATCAAACGCCGTATATGATCCCCCCTAACGATGGTTCGTTTATGATCAGCGCCGAGCAGATGTTTACCAACCCCGCCAAACTGCGGGCAAAAGAAGACTATATGAAAGGAATGTCGAAAGTAACTGCTGAGGACAAGAACTATATGAAAAACCAGTTGGCGGCACAGGCACAGCAGTACTATTATGACCGTGTTATCCTGGAGAAAAAGCTGTCTTTATTAAAAAACACCCGCGACCTTTTGGAATACATGCTCAAAGACGCCAATATCAAACTGACTTATGGCAAAGAAAAACTGAACAACATCTACAAAGCCAAAGCCGGGCTTTTTGAACTGGATAATACCCGTGAGGAATTGAACAATGAGATCAGGCAGAAAAACATTATGCTGAATACCCTGATGGACCGGGACAAGCAAACAGCCTTTGCAGTGGATACTTCCATAGTAGTGAAGGATTACGAAGCGGCTTTTACCGATACCGCGTCGTTTGCAGCAGCGCGAAGCGACATCAGGGGAATAGACCGCAATATCGAATTACAGCAATTAAATGCCAAAGCCGAATACAGCAAACGCAAACCCGACTTTGGCATCCAGGCGGCGCACATGATCGGTTTCGGCAATATGGCCAACCAATATGTCTTAATGGGCGCGGTTACGATACCGGTTGTACCCTGGGCTTCCAGGGAGTATAAGGCCAATCTGAAAGGGATCGGGTTTGAGGTTGACGAATTGCAGCAAAAAAGAATGGAAACCTTAAACGAGGCAGAAGGCCAGGTAGCCGCGCTAAGGGCTGGCATCAGCAGCAAAAAAATACAACTTAAAAACTATCAGCAAAACATCATCCCGGCACAGCAAAATAATTATAAAACGGCCTTGCTGGCTTATGAGCAAAACACAGGAGACCTGCCTTCTGTGCTGGATGGCATCAAATCCCTGCAAACGTCCCGGATGGAAGCCTTAGACCGGTTACAGGAACTTTTACAATTACAGGTAGCTTATGAAAGAGAAAATGAAAAGTATTAAAACATTATCGCCATTCCTGTTTATTGTTTTGCTTTTAATGGGTGCATGCAAACAAAAACCCGCAGCTACAACGCAAAACAATACGGTAAAATACACCTGCCCTATGCACCACCAGATTGTTGAGGACCAGCCGGGGTTTTGCCCCATTTGCAGGATGGCGCTGGTTAAAAAGTCCGGACAGGCCAGCCAGAGCGCGGGAATTGATATCAATACCGTTTTACAACCCATAAATTCAACGGTAATCACTTCAATAAATACAATTACCCCGCAGCAAAAGGATGTACCGGTAAACATTAATGCCGATGGTTTTATTGATTATGATGCCCGTACCTTTAACAATATTGCAGCCCGTTTTGCCGGCAGGATTGAGAAACTTTACATCAAATATTCCTTTGAGGAAATCCACAAAGGGCAGCGCCTTTTTGACATTTACAGCCCCGATATGGTAAGCGCCCAGCAGGATTTGATCTACCTGGAGGAACATTCGCCGGAAGAAACGGAATTGATAAGGGCCGCAGAACAGAAACTGCTGCTGCTGGGGCTAACCCAGGGCCAGTTAAACCAGGTCGAAAAAAGCCATAAGGCCTTCTACAGTCTGCCGGTATTTAGTCCTTATGATGGTCACGTGCACGACAGGGCCCATAGCCAGAATGTGGTAATGACGGAAACAAATACAGACCAGGCTTATGCAACTAACATGCCTTTATCCATTAAGGAAGGAATGTATGTTGAACAGGGCCAAATCATCTTTAATGTGGTTGACCCGCACCGGCTATGGGCGATCATAAAAATCAAAAACACCGACCTTGCCGACCTTAAGCTGCACCAGCCGGTAAATATGGCCATGCCGGATATGCCAGGAATGATATTAAACGGCAAGGTCGATTTTATAGAACCGTTTTTGCAAAGCGGAGATAAAGCCACTCTGATAAGAGTTTATCTGCATAATATGGACCATGAATTAAAGATAAACAGCCTGGTTAAGGCGGTGATAAATACCGGCACAAAAAGCGGCCTGTGGATTCCCCGCTCCGCTATGACCGACCTGGGCGAGCATAAAATTGTATGGCTAAAACAGGACGGCCTTTTTAAAGTACAGCCGGTTGAAACCGGATCAATAAACGGCGATAGTGTCCTCATATCCAAAGGGCTATCTGCACTTGACACCATTGCAGCAAATGCCCAATATTTAACAGACAGTGAAAGTTTTATTAAAACCAAAGCACATGAATAATAAATATAAACCCGGTTTTACCTTAAACGGGATATTTAAAACCTGTTTTTTTTCATTGGTTTTAGCCATGCTTTTTAGCGCCTGTAAACAGAAGGACCAGACCGCCAATTCAGCTAAAACCAAATCCTATTATACCTGTTCCATGCACCCGCAGGTACATGAAGACCATCCCGGGAATTGCCCGATCTGCCACATGGTATTGATCAAAGTTGAATTAACTTCGGGGAATAGCCAGGATACAAAGAATAAGATCAGGCTTACTGCTTCTCAAATAAAATTAGCCGGGATTGAAACGGATACCATAGATTTCCGGTCGGTTGGGTCTGAAAAAACCCTTACCGGGACGGTGGCTGCCGATCAAAGCCAATCGGACGAGTTGAGCGCGCGTGTGGCTGGACGGATAGTACACTTATATATCAAAACCCCAGGCGAAAACGTTGCCGCCGGGCAGCCTGTATATGATGTTTACAGTGAGGACCTGGCAGGAGCCGAAAAAGAGTATTTACTGGCCCTGCAGCAAAAAAAGGAACTGAATAATCCCGATGTGGATTATAATAAACTGACCAGCGCCGCCGAAAATAAATTACAGCTTTGGGGTTTTTCTCCGGCACAGGTAAAAAGGCTTGCTGCATCAGGTAAGGTATCCTCTTCGGTTACCGTGTTAAGTAAAACAAGCGGCATAGTAACCGAAATCAATGTGCATGAAGGCGATTACATCACCGAAGGAATGAACATCCTAAAAACAGATAACCTTAATTCCCTGTGGGTTGAAGCGCAGATATATGCCAATGAAACATCCCTTTACCATATTGGCGACCAGGTAACCGTTTCCTTTCCCGATCTTGGCGGGAAACAGCTCAAAAGTAAAATAGCTTTTATAAATCCCGACCTATCCGCCGCATCCAAGCTCGATCTGATCAGGGTAAGTATCCCGAATAGCCAGGGGATCATCAGGCCGGGCATGCTTGCTTATGTTTCCCTGATTTCAGGTCAGCAAAAAGCTTTGGCTGTCCCGGCTTCGGCCCTTAACATTGGCGGAAGGGGCATTATGGTTTGGGTTAAAAATACGGATGGCAGCTTTTCTCCCCGGATGGTTAGTTTAGGCACAGGCAACCAGGTTTATGCTCCCGTGCTGAGCGGATTATCAAAAGGCGAGATAGTAGTAAGCAACGGCACCTATTTACTGAACAGCGAGTATATTTTTAAGAATGGGGATGATAAAGGGGGGATGGGGGGGATGAAAATGTAGTAATCTGATAAGGTTACTAAAACCAAAGCAACAAAAAAGAGGGCTGTTGGCCCCCTTTTCTGTTTATTATTATAAACTATTAATCCACTTCACCAGTTCATCGCGAGACTTTCCCGTTTTCTGCTGGAGTTTGCCAAGGGTTTCATCGTCTTTGCCTTCCTCGCTTATCAAGTCGTCATCGGTTATATTCCCGTAAGCCTGTTTAATTTTACCCTTTACCTGGTTCCAGCCGCCTTTTAATTGTAGTTTGTCCATGATGTTTTTTATTTAAGATGTTTGATTATAACATCCGGAACATCATTTTAGTTTTGGGAATTAGCACCAAGAACTGAGAATCAAGAGTCAAGAGTCAAGAGTCAAGAAAAAAGGGAGCCGGGTAAGCTTTTTATCTTGATTCCTGGCTCTTGACTCTTACATCCCTACTGCGCCCTTGTTGGTGTTGTCACCAACAAGTACCATTATGTTAAAATAAAGCGGGGACCTTGCATCCTGGCTTGTTGGTGACAACACCAACAAAGGCACAGGCATAAAATTTGCAGTATAATCTTGTCCCTGCACATTGCCTTAACCCTGGTTGCTATGATTTTGATATATCTCAATCCCTGCCCGGTTAATATGTTCTTTTAATTCCTGAGTGTCAATTTTATCATAGTTAAGTATATCAAACTTATAAGGCAGTAAGGTTTCATCGTTTAAAATACCTGATAATTGCCGGATTTTATCATCGTTTATTGCCCATACAGCAATATCAACATCGCTGCCGGCTTGATAAGTTCCTTTTGCCCTTGAGCCAAAAATCACTGCTTTTTTAATTTCAGGAAACTTTGAAAGCGTTTGAACTATAGTTTCCAGATCACCCGGTTTAAACCCAAACCTGTTATCGTTCATTTATTTTATCTTTAAAAAAAAGATATACTTGTTCTATTGCCTGATAATATCTGTGTTTAATTATTTCAGTGGCTTGCCCGGCTACTGCTTCATTGTAAGTGTGCGAGAGTTCGTTCCGCTTTTCGAGCATGTGCAGCCATGTATGTCCGTCTTCAATTATTTTAGTTTGAAAACCTTCCTTTATTGTTTCACGCGGGTAATTTGTACTTAGCCCCTGTTCGTATAAAAAATCCTTTATTGTTTTCCAGCCGAGCTCAAACGTAAATTCAAATGCCTGTACTAAGCCTCCAACTTCAATAGGGGTGTAACTTTCTTTATCTACCGCAGTTTCAAAAAATAAAAAAGCTTTTTCAAAATTTTGAAACCTTTGTTTCCAGCGTACATCCTTATTTTCCATTATTATGGTTCTGATTCAACTAATAATATATAAGGTCAGGGAAACACCTTATAAACTTCTTTTCTTGGCAACACCCTTACCAATTCTATATTTTCATTCCGAAAGAAAAAGCATATTCTGTAATCAGCAATACGCATTCTATAGGCATTTTTTGCCTTTTTTCCGCCCTGCATTGCCTTTACACGAGGGATGTCTGAAAACGTTTTGGCGGTTTGCATTAAGGATATTGCTTCAGCTATATCCACTTTTATAGTAGCGGGCAATTTCTTGGAGTCACGGACAAAAGATGAATAAACCTCTATCTGCATTACTTAGCTTTCAGAGAGTTAATAAACTCTTGCTTTTCACGCTCATTTAGGATGTTGGATTTTTCTCCTTCGTGCATTGCAGTTAAATAATAGGCATCATCTTCCGTGGGGTCTGAAATTTCAATATTTAACGTCTTTGCTAACGCAGAGATAAGCGGCAAATATTTCTTTTGTACATTTTTCAACACCAATTCCATAATTGAAAATTTAGTATATTCTTTTTATTTAAACAGGTTCTCCAGTGAAACTTTTATACCCTTACCATCTTCTAACTGCTGTATACTTTCATCTAAAGCTTTTCTATTGGCTTCACTTGACATCAGGTGTTCCGTTTCATCCATCTCTTTTTCATACTTTATGTTAAAAGCATCAAAAATTGTCTTTAACGCTGTTTCCTGGGCTTCGTCTTTTGGGTGGATGGTTAATGTCGACATTTTAAATGTTTTGATTTCTACTAAACAAATTTATGAATTTCACTTCACTATTTAAAATCGCGGCCGATTATCGATTATGAATCATCATTTTTTTCCATGAACCATGAACCATCAACTATGAACTTTTCAAAGCGCCCCTTCCTTAATCTCCTCCACCACAGCAGGATCAAGCAAAGTTGAAATATCCCCCATGTTACTTGTATCTCCTTCGGCTATTTTGCGTAAAATACGGCGCATGATCTTTCCTGACCGTGTTTTTGGCAAGCCTGTTACAAACTGGATCTTATCCGGCCTGGCAATGGCGCCGATGATACGGGTAACGGTCATCATAATATCCTTACGGGTAAGCTCCTGGTCGCCATGTGGGTTAGGACAAACTACGTAGGCATAAACACCCTGGCCTTTAATTTCGTGCGGGTAACCAACAACAGCCGATTCAACCACGCTGCTGTGCATATTAATAGCATTTTCTACTTCGGCAGTGCCGATGCGGTGGCCTGACACATTTAATACATCATCCACCCGGCCTGTAATACGATAATAGCCATCTTCATCGCGCAGGCAGCCGTCGCCTGTAAAGTACAGGTTATCATAAGTGGCAAAGTAGGTGGTGCGGCAGCGTTCATGGTCGCCGTAAGTAGTGCGCAGCATGCCCGGCCATGGCAAGCGGATGCATAAATTTCCGCTTACCCCGTTCCCTTCAATTATTTCACCATTTTCATCCACCAGAACAGGCGCTATCCCCGGTAAGGGTAAACCCGCATAACTTGGTTTGGTTGGCGTAATACCGGCGATAGGCGAGATCATGAAACCGCCGGTTTCCGTTTGCCACCAGGTATCAACTATAGGGCATTTACCCTGACCTATCTTTTCATCAAACCAATGCCAGGCTTCTTCATTTATCGGCTCGCCAACCGAACCGAGTTTGGTAAGTGAGCTGAGGTTTCTTCCTTTTACCACGTCATCGCCAAAACTCATCAATGACCTGATGGCTGTGGGGGCGGTATAAAGTATGTTTACCTCATATTTTTCAACAATATCCCAAAGCCTTCCCGGTGAGGGCCAGGTAGGAATGCCTTCAAATAACACGGTAGTAGCACCCTGCGTAAGCGGACCGTAGGTTATGTAGCTATGCCCGGTAATCCAGCCAATATCTGCCGTACAAAAATAAACCTCCCCCGGCTGATACTGGAAAGCGTTTGTAAAAGTATAACCGGTATAAACCATGTACCCGCCGCAGGTATGCACCACGCCTTTAGGTTTGCCGGTTGAACCGGAGGTATAAAGGATGAACAGCATATCTTCAGCATCCATTTCTTCTGCCGGACAATCTACATTTCCCTGTGTTTCTACTTTTTTAATTTCATCTTCCCACCAAACATCGCGGCCTTTTATCATGGAAACCGGGGTGCGGCTGCGGGTAAGCACAATGCACCTTTTTATTGACGGGCATTGTACCAAAGCATCGTCAATAATATTCTTTAACGGAATTTCCTTAGTGCCCCTGTATCCGCCGTCGGCAGTGATTACAATGTTACATTCCGCGTCCTTTATCCTATCGGCAATGGATTGCGCCGAAAAACCTCCAAATACTACGGAGTGGATGGCGCCTATCCTGGCGCAGGCTAAAACCGCTATTTCCAGCTCGGGCACCATGGGCATATAGATGCAAATCCTGTCGCCCTTTTTAGCGCCGTTGTTTTTAAGCACATTGGCAAACTGGCAAACTTTTTCGTAAAGCTGACGGTAGGTTAAAACACGGTGATGTTCTGTAGGGTCATTTGGCTCCCAGATGATGGCTGGCCTTTCGCCGATGGATTCCAGGTGACGGTCGAGGCAATTCTCGGTAATGTTAAGTTTTGCACCCTGGTACCATTTTATCAGCGGATCTTTAAAATTCCACTCCAGTACTTTATCCCACTTTTTCTTCCATAAAAAATTTTCGGCAATAGCTCCCCAAAATTCTTCGGGTTGCTCTACGCTTTGTTTGTAAACTTGTTTGTATTCTTCAAATGAGCTGATCTTCATCGGGGTTTTCATTGACTTAAAATTGGTGGGCGTAAAATAGTAATTTTTGTGTTAAACAGGCAATAAAAATGCGGCTTCTTAAAATAATTTAAGAAGTTATTATTGGAATTTATTTTCTATCGCGCCTGTGCCGATTGAGGGGGAGCCGCCGAAACTATCAATGCTGTGAGTAATGGTTCATTACCTATCAGCGGCGCACGAGAAGCCCGATGCTACAGGCATTCGCGGATTCTCGCGCGAGGTTGAGGGAGAAGGGTAAATTTTTTTTGAAACAAGCATGCATTTTAAATTTTATGTCATTTAATCAAACCATGAGGTAAAAATGCAAATAACAATTAATCTTTTTTGGTTAGTGCAATGATATACACATTTTTAAAAGGGCTGATAATTCCAATGGTAAAGGTGATGGTCATTTTATCGTTATTATATATCAAGTCCAAACTTCCGTTTTTTCCAGTTCTGTTGCCAACTAATTTAAAACCAATTGTTTTAATGTATGATTTAAACGCCAAATAATCGCTCTTAACTTGCGTGTCAAAACTAGATTCGATTGATTCGCCACTCTGAAAATATTTTGAAATGGTTATATTATTCCTGAAATTTTTAGACCTTTTAAAAAAGTTGGATGAATACGTATGGGGCTCTGTGTTTATAGTATCGACACCATCATAATTAAAACCTTTTTTTGAGAGATATTCTTCCACTTGGCCAAGGTTATGATTTAAGACAAATTGAAGGTCTTGATAGCTAACTCTTTGCGCTGCACAATAATAACCAATTGTTAAAAATATTTGAATCAAAACTACTTTTTTCATTGCTTTATGTTAAAAAGGGCATTTTTAGCGAATTTAGAAAATAACATTTAGGATTATTTTCCAATAAAGATAAGTTACTCAATATTCAGAACCAAATATGGTCACCTTTTGCGGGTAGAGTTCGGGGTGACTAAGAAAAGCTATAAGAATGGGAGGAGAAATGTAATCTAAAATTAACTAATATGCTTCTCAGCATTACATTCTAAAACTCAATTCAGGAATTTTATATAGAGAGGATTTAATTATTGGCATCTTAAATCCAAACTCATTGATCAACCTTTCTTTATCCGTTTTGTATCTATGATAATCCATCCGTGGATCAAAAACAACTTGATCAAATAATTCGCGAGGGTTAAATTTGAATTGAAACCACTCTGTCTTTAAATTTGTAGGTGAATTGTATATTAATCTTACTTCTTGTTCATGACTAAATGCTATTCTTTTAAATAAAAGCGTTTCAGCTTGACCATATCCAGTTGAATCAATTAATCGAGACCTCATGAGATCGGGGTCGCTGAGTTGCTCTATTAATTTCTTTTTATTAGCATATTGTACCTTGCCAATAAAACAGGATATATCTTTAAAACTTCCAGCTTGACTATATAGAGCGTAGAAAAGCTTACGTATAGTTGTTTTCACTTTTACTCCATCACTTTTAGGTGAATATATTCTCCAAATTGCATCACTTTCACGTTTGGTAGTCCAGCATTGACCATATAAATGGTCTTTAAATGCTACAGTAAATTTTGAACCATCGCTACGCTCACCGGTGGCATTTAGCATGAAATTTTCAAATGGATCATGCCATTTACTGGGCTGCCTCAAAGAAATCTCTTCATTTCTTGCCATTTCAAAAAACCATTTGCTTGAAAAGACGCGATAAATCGGTCGATCTAATTCGGCCTCAGTTAGATTAATAAAGTTTCGGATCATAGTTAATAAGGTTAAACAGCTAATATACTATATCATTTTGCGATAAACAAACTTCAAAGCTCATCAAAAATTTAAATTATTTAGATGTGTCAAAACCCCCGCTGCCGCAAGCCTCCCGGCTTGTGGCCCGCTGACAGGTAATGAGCTATACCGATATTAATTACCTGAAAATCTAGCTTCAGTAACGCACGTTGAATTTCTAGAAATATGTTTACGCTAATTATCGCATGTTTAGCCAGCATGGTTGCTACTTAGCAGGTGGGCCACAAGCCGGGAGGCTTGCGGCAGCGAAGAAAATTACTTGCGGTAGCATGGGGAAACTACAACCATAGCTAATCCGTATTCTGTAGACAGATGTCTAAGTATCTATGTTAAAAATTTGCTGCGTAGGCACATTATAACTTAATGTTTATAAATACAATGTTTTTATAATTTAGGAGGGACATTTAAGCCGACGTAAATTAACCGCCAACTTGTTCCCAACTGGTAAATACCCACACCTGATGGTCATTGATGGTCTTGCGTTCATAATAAACCTTATAGCCCTTGCCGTCCATATCCACATTGAAATCGAAATGGGTTTGTCCAGGGGTAACCTTGAGCAATTTTCCTAACATGCCGTCTGCGGCTTCTTTGAGTATTTCAAAATTTTCCATAAACAAATATAGGCAAACCGATCCAATTGAGGCCAGTTGACTTGGCTGTGGGAAAAGGTCATCTATTATCTACCGGAGGTTTTGTTATTCTTAGAAATAAAATTATAAAGACTTTTAACAATCGTCTTTAATTTTTCGGACTCTGCAAGGTAACCTGGCGCAAGTGTCGGCCCGGGCCAAAAGAGGTGGTGCACTTGTGCGCTGCTGACAGGTAACAGGTCAACCCCAATGGTGAAATTTACAACCCCAACAACGCCACATCCGCCATCGGCAGGAACATCTTTCCACTGTCGGGCAGCAGGATAAATCCAAATTTTTTATAGAAGGCAACCGGATCTTCATCCAATGGGTCAACAACCACTCCAATTGACCGATTGCCAATATCGATTTGCATTCCTAAAAATATAAAAGTAAATTTGTAATAAGTTCAAAGCAAATGAAAGCAGTAGAGTTTGAAACGGAGTTATCGGATAACACGATTAATATCCCTGAAAATTTCCGGTTGGAATTGTCTTTATCAAAAGACAAACATGTGCGCGTTATCGTGTTGATTGACGATCTTGAAAAAAATGAAGAAGCTGCATTTACAAATATGGTAAGTGCCCGGTTTCTAAACGGCTACGATGATACAGATTCAGTTTATGATAGTCTGTAAGTATGGTAAACTACAACTTAGGTGAAATTGTTCTCGTCAAATTTCCATTTACCAACAATCTTGGTTTTAAAAAACGGCCTGCATTAATTATTAAGGATACAAATGACGGCGATGTGATAGTTTGCCGCATCACCAGTAAGCTATACGACTCTTCGTATGATATTGAATTAAAGAACTGGAGCCAAAACGGGTTGCAGCTTCCTTCGGTAATAAGAGTGCACAAAATGGCTTCGCTTGAAAAGGATATGATTGACAGAACACTTGGAGAGGTTGATAATAATGTCAAAGCCCAGGTAATCAATATAATTCAGACATTACTCTCTTAAGCTACAAATCACAACCCCAACAACGCCACATCCGCCATCGGCAGGAACATCTTTCCGCTGCCGGGCAGCAGGATGAATCCAAATTTTTTGTAAAATGCAACCGCATCTTCATCTAACGGGTCAACAACCACCCCAATTGATCCTAAGCTTTCCCCTGCAACAGAAAAGCTTCGT
The DNA here is from genome assembly GCA_002413785.1 of Mucilaginibacter sp. UBA5151. Lineage (GTDB taxonomy): Bacteria > Bacteroidota > Bacteroidia > Sphingobacteriales > Sphingobacteriaceae > Mucilaginibacter. The sequence goes on along the minus strand of DHXR01000024.1, from coordinate 200,480 downwards.
TTTAGGGCGTCGATTAACAGGATACCTCCCAAGCCTTGTCCTTTAAATTTTACATCAATTGCTAATCTGCCGAGTAAGGTTACGGGAAGCGCCCTATATGATCCCGGCATCTTTTTTCTAATGGCCTCCGGCATCAATTCAGCGGGGATGGATGCGTTTGAAAGGGTATAATAACCTTTTATGGTAGTATCCTCAAATAGCACAAATACTACACATAGTTTGCGTTTAACATCCTGGCTTGCTTGCGTATGCAGGTAATTATCAAGCATTTCTTTACCGCAACTGAAATCCTTTTTATTTAATGAAGTATTCAGCAGGTCTATTATAACGCTCATTTATTCTCTTGTATGAATAATTTATAACGTCCGGCAGCATCGCGTAATTTTTGATTCGGTCCTTTTGGATTCGTCATCGCATCGAAAAATATTTCACGGTCTTTTTCCGATGCAAGAATGGTATTGTGTTCCTGAATAATGGTGTTGGCTTTTTCCTGCACTGCATTAATAATAAAATCGGTCAGTGTCCTAAATCCTCCCAAACTGGCTGCATACTCAAAAAGCTGTTTTTGAGCTTTGGGTATTTTTGCATCAAACCGGGCTTTTCCTGAAAGTGTTAGTTGATTTTCCATAAAGAATATTTCAAATTCAAATATACGGAAATAATCCGTACAATACATGACTCTATGCCTTTTTTTGTGTAATATATCCAATAAAAGAGAGGCAGAGCCTCGGCCAATTTTGTAACAACGGATTTCAATCCGTTGAAAAAGATGAAAAAAATAGCAAAGAGCCGTAGGCTCGGCCGATATAATTAGGCGGTTATGTTATTTGACAGTCAGTAAAACGATAAATGTTGGTATCAAATTTAGCCGTATAATACAGACCGTCCGCCAAGGGCGGACTTATATTATTGCCGGTTACAGGCAACGGGTTGAAACCCGTTGTTACAAAATGTTTCGTCCGCCAGTGCGGACTTTAAAAAGAGATTTAATCTCGGATTTAAGCCTATAAATCCAATAACCACGCTATTCGTTAGAAAGCAAAATATTTTTTAAATCACTATTGCCTATTTGACATAAAATTCTGATATTTGCAAACTCTTTACAAAAAGGGGAGAATTAAAAAGATTTGTCATGTCAAGAATTTGTGATCTAACAGGAAAAGGATCTTTGGTTGGTAATAACGTTTCAAACTCAAACGTTAAAACCAAACGCAGATTTCATCCAAACTTAAAACTTAAGAAGTTTTATATTCCTGAAGAAGATAAATGGATAACCTTAAAGGTTTCCACATCAGCGGTTAAAACCATCAGCAAAAATGGTATTACTGCCTGTATCAATAAATTTGTAAAAAAAGGGTATATTTAGTAGTTGATTAGGTTGAATGGTTGATTGAGTTGATTAGGTTTAACCAACGATCACTAATTCACTAAATCAATAATTCAATAATTAAAAAGAGATGGCTAAGAAAGGCAACAGGGTTCAGGTAATTTTAGAATGCACCGAGCATAAAACAAGCGGCATGCCTGGTATGTCGCGTTATATTACCACCAAGAACAAAAAGAATACCACTGAAAGACTGGAAATGAAGAAATTCAACCCGGTTTTAAGAAAAGTAACCGTTCATAAGGAAATTAAGTAAATTGGTTGATTGTGTTGAATACGTTGATTAGGTTTAGCCGGCAACAAATAATTCAATAAATCAATAATTCAAAATTAAAAAGAGATGGCAAAGAAAGTAGTTGCAACGCTGAAAGTAGCAGGTAAAGGCAAAGATTATTCAAAAGTGATCACCATGGTGAAATCACCACGCACAGGTGCTTACTCGTTTAAAACGCAAATCGTTGCTAACGATTTTGTAAAAGACGCGATTGCCGGAAAATTATAACCGGTTATTTTGATCAAAATATAAAAGCCATCTTGTTTTACGAGAAGGCTTTTTTTATGTGCAGATGTGCGAATGTGCAGATGTGCAGATGTGCAGATGAATGAATTTAAATAACACTTCCATTCATCTGCACATTTAAAATCTGCACATTTGCACATCCGCACATTTGCACATCAAAAACATGGGATTATTCGATTTTTTCAAAAAAAAGGAAAGCACGCCGCAGGAACAGGAGGCGTTGGATACCGGTTTAGAAAAAACCAAGGATAACTTTTTTTCAAAGATCACCAAGGTAATAGCCGGAAAATCAAGCGTTGACGACGATGTACTTGATGAACTGGAAGAGGTGCTTGTAACATCGGATGTTGGCGTTCAAACTACCTTAAAAATCATTGAACGCATACAGGCCCGCGTAGCCAGGGATAAGTATGTAGGCACATCTGAGCTGAACGGCCTGCTGAAAGATGAAATTCAGCAATTACTTGCCGAAAATAATAGTAACGATTTCTCGAACTTTGAATATGGCAGCCATAAACCTTATGTGATTATGGTTGTCGGCGTTAACGGCGTGGGTAAAACCACAACTATAGGTAAACTTGCCTATAAATTGAAACAGGGTGGCAGCAAAGTGGTTATCGGCGCCGCCGATACTTTCCGCGCGGCTGCCGTAGCCCAGATCCAGTTATGGGGCGAACGCATAGGTGTAAAGGTTGTTGCACAGGCAATGGGTTCCGATCCGGCTTCCGTGGCTTATGATACTTTACGCTCGGCTGTAGCTAATGGCGACGATGTGGCCATTATTGATACCGCAGGGCGTTTACATAATAAGATAGGCCTGATGAACGAGCTTACCAAAATAAAAAATGTGATGCAAAAGGTAGTCCCCGGTGCGCCGCATGAAATATTGCTGGTGCTGGATGCCTCCACCGGGCAAAATGCCATTGAACAATGCAAACAATTTACCGAAGCAACGGCTGTTAATGCGCTGGCCTTAACCAAGCTTGATGGCACTGCAAAAGGCGGGGTTGTTATTGGCATATCCGATCAGTTTAAAATACCTGTAAAATATATTGGAGTGGGCGAAGGGAAAGACGATTTGCAATTATTTGACAGGCAGGCGTTCGTAGATTCACTCTTTAAACAATAAGCCCATTGCCACTATTGGCAGGAGCAACAGTAAATCCTTTTTTTTTCTGAACCTTGATTTATAGGATTTTAAGATTACCATGATTTTGATTAAAAAAATCAGGAAATCCTTAAATCAGGCGAATCATGGTTCAGACAAGATGTGAAATAATGAAGACAAAAGAAATTTATCAGCCGGTAAAACCCGCGAAGCAACGGGTAAACGTAGTGACCCTCGGCTGTTCCAAAAACATCTACGATTCCGAAATCCTGATGGGGCAGCTGAAAGGCAACCAATTTGATGTGGTGCATGAGGCTGATAAAGTTGGCAGCGATGATATCATTGTGATCAATACCTGCGGCTTTATCGACAACGCCAAGCAGGAGTCTATCGATACCATTTTACAATACAGCCAACTTAAAGAACAGGGCAAGGTTGGCAAAGTGATTGTCACCGGCTGTCTTTCCGAGCGCTACAAGCCAGAGCTGGAAGCGGAGATCACCAATATTGATGCTTACTTTGGCACCAATGATCTTCAAAAGTTATTGAGATCTGTAGGCGCCGATTATAAACATGAGTTGATTGGCGAACGCCTGTTAACCACCCCTTCACATTTTGCTTATTTTAAAATTGCCGAGGGCTGTAACCGTCCGTGCTCCTTTTGCGCAATTCCGCTGATGCGTGGCAAACACCTTTCGCAACCGGTTGATCAGTTGGTAAAGGATGCGCAAAAATTAGCAAAAAACGGCACAAAAGAACTGATATTAATTGCCCAGGATTTAACCTATTACGGCCTCGACCTGTATGGTAGGCGCAACCTGGATGAACTGCTCCGCCGCCTTTCGGATGTGGAGGGCATTGAGTGGATCAGGCTGCAATACGCCTATCCTTCGGGCTTCCCGATGGAAATACTGGATGTGATGAACGAGCGTGCTAATATTTGCAAGTACCTGGATATGCCTTTGCAGCATATCAGCGACAATATGCTGAAATCCATGCGCCGCGGCATCACAAAACAAAAAACCATCGACCTGGTAAATACCATCCGCGATAAAGTACCCGGAATTGCCATGCGCACCACGCTCATTACCGGCTACCCCGGCGAAACTGAACAGGATTTTGAAGAAATGCAGCAATGGGTGGAAGAAACTAAGTTCGACCGTTTAGGCTGCTTTACCTATTCGCACGAAGAAAAAACCTCTGCGTTTTCGCTGATTGATGACGTGCCTGCCGAAATTAAACAGGACCGTGCTGATGCCATTATGGAAATACAACAGGGCATTTCTTTTGATAAAAACCAGGAAAAGATAGGGAATACCTATAAAGTTTTGGTGGATAAAAAGGACGGCGCGTATTTTGTTGGTCGTACAGAATATGATTCGCCGGAGGTTGATAATGAGGTTTTAATTGATGCCAAAACGGATTATGCCACCATCGGCAGCTTTGTAAATGTGAAAGTTGATACCGCCGAAGACTTTGATCTTTATGGACATATTGTAAAATAAACGGTTTTTGGCTTTCCGATTTCTGTTTTAGCATTTTAAAAATCTAAATTCGGACTTTACATTTACATAAAGGACGTTAATGATTGAAGGGTTTAAATCTTCAGTGTTCGAAATATTAGAAATTATTACAGCAACCCTCTTTACCGCTTGCGGAAGAGAGGGTGAACGAGCGTAGCGATGTTCGGGTGAGTTACCCCGGCGGACATTACCGCCAAATGCATGTCGGCGAGTCTACTCACCCCGACTGCGCTCCGCTGGTCGACCCTCTCTTCGCTTCGCGTAAAGAGGGTGAAAAAATGTTTCGAATGCCCTTAGTTTAAATCCGAAATTGAACATCCGACATCCGAAATAAAAAAAATGGAATCTTCCTGTATAGACTATAAAGACACCGGTTACTTTTCCCCAACCGTTATTGATTACCTGGAAGACCTCCCGGCAATACGCCCGTTTTACAGTTTTCGCCCGGATATTAATGGGTTTGCTGAACTTTTAAAAGGCAAGAAAGTAATAGCCGACCGGGAAGTATTGGTAAATGTGTTAAGTGAACAGTATGGGTTTGAGTCCGAAAGTCCGAAAGTCCGAAAGTCCGAAAGCAGAAGTTCAGAAGTTAACCCACAACCGCAGCTAAAAGTCTCTCCGCCCTCTGGCGGAGGAGCCTGCCTGCCGGACAGGCAGGATTTAGAGGGGGCTTACAACCCGGTTTTCGAGAATATTTCCCTACTAAAATCCCCCGACACCTATACCATCACCACCGGTCACCAACTGAACATATTTGCCGGTCCGCTGTATTTTATTTATAAAATTGTAACCGCCATTAAATTGGCCCACCAGTTAAAAGAAGCTTTTCCCGATAAAAACTTTGTGCCCGTTTACTGGATGGCTTCGGAAGACCATGACTTTGCCGAGATCAATTACACCAACATCGGCGGTAAAAAAGTACACTGGTGGTACGAAGCTTCGGGTGCAACCGGGCGGATAAACCCCGATACCATGCGCCAGGCCCTTAACCAATACAAAGGCGCTTTAGGGATTGATAAACACGCCAATGAACTGGCCGAAATTGTTGAAACCGCCTACACAAAATTCGACAAACTGGCCGATGCCACCCGGTATTTGGTTAACGCACTATTTGGCCGCTACGGGCTCGTAATTATTGATGCCGACGATCACAGGTTTAAGCAACAATTTGCCCCAATCATTGAGCAGGACATTATTGAACAAAACAGCTTTAAGAACATAAGCGCCACTAACGAAAAATTAGCGGCATTAGGCGTACACATACAGGTTAATCCCCGGGAGATCAATTTCTTTTATTTACTGGATGGCCTGCGCGAACGTATTGTTTTTGAAAAAGACCGTTACCAGGTACTGAACAGCGGGATCAGTTTTACCGAAGCTGAACTAAAAAATGAGATAAGCCAATACCCCGAGCGATTTAGTCCGAATGTGGTGATGCGGCCTTTGTACCAGGAATACATTCTACCAAACATTGCATACATCGGTGGCGGCGCCGAAGTGGTTTATTGGCTGGAACTAAAATCAACTTTTAATTACTACAATGTTGATTTCCCAATCCTGATCCTTAGAAATTCGGGATTGGTTATCTGTAAAGAACAGGCTTCGAAGATTACTAAAATGGACCTGGAACCAGCCGATTTATTTAAAGATACCGACAGCATTAAAAACGACTGGGTAAAAAAGCACAGTAAACATACTTTAAACCTGGCCGAAGAATGGCGTGAACTGGCCTCTGTTTTTGAGAAGATAAAACTCCGGGCCTATAAAATTGACAATACCCTTGCACCATCTGCTGATGCCGTTCAAACCCGGCTTAAACATGCGATGGATAACCTGGAGAAAAAGCTTGTAAAAGCTGAAAAACGGAATTACCAAACCCGTTTGCACCAGGTGGAACATATTAAAAGCGATCTTTTCCCGAAAGACAGCCTGCAGGAGCGCACGGAAAACTTTGGCCTGTTTTATGTTAAATGGGGACAAAGTCTTATTGATGAACTCATAAAAAACTTTGAGCCGCTGGAGTTTAAGTTTACCGTGCTGACGGAGTGATTTTAAAGCTGCCAAAAAAACTTCCGAAGTTTTCAAAACTTCGGAAGTTTAAATCGGATCGTGTAAATCGCTTTAATCCGGTAAATCGTGTCCTACTTACCGCTGCCTACCTGCATCGGGTTAACGCCTGCTGATTGCCCGCGGGCTGCGCCGGCGCCAACTTTTTGTTTAAATACCTGGAATTTGGTAGGTTCAGGCAGTTTGCCCCAGTAGTTGTTGCTTTCGTCAATATCGCAGGTTTCGCGGAATGGGTCAACCATAATGGAGGCTACTTCCTTATCCTGCACATAAAATTTCGATACATGTTTTTCGTTCAGGCGCCAGATCTGGGCGGGTATGCGGTCGATCATTTTGGTGCCGTCGGTATAGGTAAACTGTACGATGACGGGCATTACCAGTCCGCCTTTATTGCTGAAATTCAACTCATAAAAAAACTTATTGGCGTATTTTGCCTTATCCTCATCGGTAAATGGTTCCTGGGTGCGGTCCAAAGTTTTTGCTTTGGTCATATCTTTGAATTTTGAACTGTCAACAGAGGCAAGGCCACGGTCATATTTCCAGTAAAAATCGCGTACGATGGTATCCTTATCCACATAGAACTGTATTTTCTTATCCCCGCGGTTCCTGATCTTCGAAATATCATCGTAACTGTTCACTATTGGCGAAGCTACTTTATTGCTGTTCCCTTGTCCGCGGCCGGGGCCAAATTGCGGAGGCAGGTTGCCGTTCAAATCGGCTTTGGCCACTTTAACCGAGTCGAGGGAAATATCACATGGCTCAATACCGTAGAACCAGCCCCTCCAGAACCAATCGAGGTTTTCGCCGCTGGCGTCTTCCATCGTCCTGAAAAAGTCGGCAGGGGTAGGGTGTTTAAACTCCCAGCGTTTGGCATATTGCTTAAAGGCAAAATCAAATAACTGGCGACCCATAATGGTTTCGCGCAAAATATTCAGCGCTGTGGCCGGTTTGGTATAGGCATTTGGCCCGAACCTTACAATATCCTCAGAGTTGGTCATGATAGGCTCCAGCTCATTTTTGGGGAGTTTCATGTAATCAACCTGGGTGTAGGCGGCGCCTTTTTTGCTCGGGAACTTATTATCCCAAAGCTCTTCGGTAAGGTACTCTACAAAGGAATTCAAGCCTTCATCCATCCATGTCCACTGGCGCTCGTCGCTGTTTACAATCATCGGGAAAAAGTTATGACCAACCTCATGGATAATTACACCGATCATGCCGTTCTTGGTGCTTTCGCTGTAGGTGCCATCAGGCTGCGTGCGGCCGTTGTTAAAACAGATCATCGGGTATTCCATGCCATTGGAGGCTTCAACACTCTGTGCAACCGGATAAGGGTAAGCGAAGGTAAAGCCCGAATATGTTTTTACGGTGTGCGCCACAAGCCTTGTCGAATATTTGCGCCACAGGCCATAAGCCTCTTTGCCGTAAAAGCTCATGCACATTACGTTTTTGCCTTCTACATTCTGGCCCATGCCGTCCCATACAAATTTGCGGGACGATGTCCAGGCAAAGTCGCGTACATTATTGGCCTGGAAAACCCAGGTCTTTTTGGCTGTGCCCGGGTTGGTTTCCCTCTTTTTAGCTTCATCCAAAGTAACTATCTCTACGGGTACATTTGATGTTTTTGCCTGGTTATAGCGCGCCAGCTGGCCGGGAGTTAATACAGCGGCATAGTTGATACACTCGCCGGTACCACCCACCACGTGATCGGCCGGAACAGTCATTTGTACTTTAAAATTACCGAAGGTTAAGGCAAACTCGCCCCTGCCGGCAAACTGGTGGTTTTGCCATCCCTGGAAATCGCTGTAAACGCACAGGCGGGGGTACCACTGGGTCATGGTGAACAGATAGTTGCCGTCGCCGGGAAAAAACTCATACCCCCCGCGACCGCCCTGTACCAGCCTGTCGCTTATTTTATAGCTCCATTTTACCTTAAAAACAAATTGCTGACCGGGTTTTAATACCGCAGGCAGATCAATCCGCATCATAGTTTTGTTGATGGTATAAGGAAGGTCCTTACCCAAAGCATCGGTAATGCTCAATATTTTATCGCCAAAGCCATTGTCTTCGGTTTTAATTTCGGCCCTCTCCAATGCGGCAGTGCCTGCCACTTTTGGCATGGTGGTGCTGGTTTGGTAATTGGCATTGTTAAGGTTGTTATGCTGATTTTCGTCGAGCTGTAGCCAGATATAGTCCAGCGGATCGGGCGAATTGTTGAAATAGGTAATGGTTTCCCGACCGGTAAGCTTCAGGGCTTTTTCGTCGAGGTCGCATTTAATGTCGTAATCGGCACGTTGCTGCCAGTATTTTGCGCCGGGCGCGCCGCTGGCGGTCCGCTGTTCGTTTGGCGTTGGTAATATTGTGCCAAGCTGCTCAAACTTGTTACCATGATTGCTGCCCGGATTATTCTGAATATCCTGCGCAAAGCCGACACCCATAAAGGTGCAGACGGTAAATAGTGTGGTAAAAACTTTTTTCATTGTATAATTAATTGGGTCAGTTATTCTTTTTTTTGTCCGGAAGTCGGTAAGTCCGAAAGTCCGGAGGGGGCGTTCATTTCATTTAAGCCAGTAGTTAGCCTCACCTAAACGGCGTAGCCCTCATTTATGCCCATAAAATTAACATCCCTATAAATAACCCTCTCCAAAGGAGAGGACTTTAGCTGCGCTCTTTCTTAAAGCCCTCTCCTTTGGAGAGGGTTGGGTGAGGCAAAATCACCACGGCATCCGCTCCAAAGCCATTTTCAGCGAAAGCGCAAACACGCCGGATGACAGGAAAAAGATCCAATCCCTTCTTTTTATTTTTAACAGATTTAAGAACAATACGCCTATGATTAATATTATAGCCACACAAAATATTTGTCCTGCTTCTAACCCCACGTTAAACCCGAACAGGCCCCAGCCTACGGTTTGATCCTTTGCCAGCATAATACGGATGGCGTTTGCGAAGCCCATGCCATGTATCAGGCCGAAAAACAAAGCAAGATAATAATTGATCCTTGCACTTTTGCCCTTGTTGTCAACCTGGAAAATGTTGTTCAGGGCGGTAATAAATATAGTGCAGGGGATCAAAAACTCCACCCATTTGCTGCTGAAACGGATCACATCATATACACTAAGGGCAAGGGTTAATGAATGCCCTATGGTAAACGCGGTAACGAGGATCAGCACCCGCTTAATGTCCCAAATTGAATAAACACAAGCCACGGCGAGGATAAACAGCTGATGATCCAAGGCCTCTTTGCTGATGATATGCTCCCAACCCATCTTAAAATAAAAAGCAAAGTCGGACATTATAAATAAACCATTGAAAGCACTAATTTAGGGCGTTTTTTCAACAACAAAAACCCCGTTATACCATGTTGGCATTTATTTACAAGCCGCTATTATATTGTTACATGTTTTTGGGTGCTTTGGCCCCTGTGAGGCCTGCTGTTAAGGCATTCCACCCCATACATGTGAGTACCGGCAATATCGAGTACAATAGCAAGGATAACAAGCTGGAAGTGATATGCACTATTTTTACGGATGACTTTGAAGCCGGCCTGGCCAAACAGTACAATACAAAAACCGACCTTAACAAAGCCGAAATGCATACCGCTATGGATGCGCTGGTTAAACAATATCTTGCCGCTAATTTGAAGATCCAGGCGGATAATGCCCCGGTAAAACTAAACTACCTGGGTTTCGGGATTAACCGGGAGGGTACCGATATTTACCTTGAATCGGACAAAATACAACAACCTAAAAAGGTAGATGTGGAAATCAGCCTGCTTTATAACCTTTTCGACGACGAGATAAACATAGTACACATCATTGTAAACGGGGTGCGTAAAAGCGAGAAAGTGAACTACCCGGATAAGAAGGTGGAACAGGTGTTTTAAATACCCCCACCGACCTGTCGTTGCCAGCCTTACGACAGGCCTACTCCCCGCAATGACATTTTTGTTGTTTGCGTGTTTCATGCAATCCCTAAAAAACTATGTCATTGCGAGCGCAGCGCGGCAATCCCGTCACTGACAGTAGGTGCTAATGCAATGGCGGCGAGATTGCCACGTCGTCGCCAGCCTTGCGGCAGGCGTACTCCTGCAATGACATTTTTGTTTTTTCGCCCGGCCGATTTTAAGGTTTAAACGTCTTATCCAGCCAGGCCACAATTTCTTCCCAGCTTTCAATGGGTATTTTAGCATGGGTGGCATTTTTCATCACGAAAAATTCCTTTTTATTACCGGGTATTAAATTATAGAAATCCTTCACTTTATCAACTTCAAATAATTCGTCTTTATCGCCAACGCCCACCAATACCGGAATGTTTAAGTTTTTAGGAAGCCTGAGTTTTTTCACATCTATCATGGTAAGAAACCGCAGCGTGTACCTGAAATTGAACAAAGTATCTTTCGAAACATTCATACCATCCCGGTAATATTCAACCGCGGGGTACTTAGGGCGGAAAATAGAACTTGCCAGGATTTTTGCTTGTTGAAAAAACGGGACGGGCTTGCTTAGCCCTTTGCGGCCCTCATAAGCGCCGGAGAGCAATATTAATCCTGAGATCTCTTTCGGGACTGTATCAGCTGCGCATATCGCCATCGCTACGCCCAGGCTATGGCCCAAAATAATCACTTTTGAAAACCCAAGTCCTTTGATATATTTAACCGATTCTGCCAGATCAGCGATCCATCTATCTTTACCCGGACTATCGCCCCTGTTGCCGTCGGATAAACCATGTCCCCGGTAATCAAGTCCAAAGACCGTATATCCGCCAGCCGAAATGGGGATGCCGGCCATACTATAGGGGCCGCTATAGGCGGTAAAGCCATGAAAAATTAAAACGGCTATGTCCTTTTTTGCCGGATCGATACTGGTTGGGTTCCATCTCCGCAGAAAAAGCGTTACCCCGTCTGTCGTAGTAAACAAGTTATGAGGGCCGGTATATTTCTGCCTCAAAACAGCAGCTTCCGCGGGCGTAATTCCCTTATTTTTTATCCTCGAATGTGTTGGAAGATAGGCTAATATCAATCCGAAAATGAAGATAGCCGCAACTATGAAAAATAGTGTGTACAAAACTCTTTTGATAATTTTTTTCATGTTTTGATTTTTATTTGGTTGGCCTCACCTAAATCCTCTCCAAAGGAGAGGACTTTGACTTGCTAAATGATATTTTTTTAAAGCCCTTCTCCTTTGGAGAAGGGTTGGGATGAGGCTAAATGCTTGTCTAAAAAACGGCTCCAACATCAACACTAATCACAGCGCCATTTACGAAACTGGCTTCATCAGATGCTAAAAAGAGATATACATTAGCGACCTCATCCACAGTACCCATGCGGTTAGCCGGGACTTTTTCTTTCATGGCAATTATTAAATTTTCGGGAATGGTTTCAATCATTTCTGTTGCGATAAAACCCGGCGCGACGGCATTAACCGTAATTCCTTTACGCCCCAATTCCCGCGCCCATACTTTTGTCATCCCGATGATACCGGCTTTTGAAGCCACATAATTTGTTTGTCCGAAATTGCCGTATAAGGCTACGATAGATGAAGCCTGTACAATACGCCCGTAACCAGCCCCGATCATAAAAGGCGCAACTGCTTTTGTGCAATTAAATATGCCTTTCAAATTCACATCTATAACGCTGTCAAATTGTTCTTCCGTCATTTTCAGGAGGGTAGCATCGCGGACAATGCCGGCGTTGTTGATCAAAACATCAATTTTACCAAAATCACTCATTACAGCGCTAACCGCCTTCTGTACCATTTTAGCATCAGTTGTATTTACTTGATAATAAACAGCTTTGACACCCATTTCGAGGAGAGCTTTTATGACGTCCCGGCCTTTTTCCCCCTGCACATCCCAAATGGCAATATTTGCACCTTCCCGGGCAAAAGTGATAGCTGTTGCTTTACCTATACCACTTGCCCCACCCGTAATAATGGCGACTTTATTTTTTAACCTGGACATGTTGTTTATAATTGAATTGAAATATAAATCAATTACTTAACTATTTCATTTATTGGGAATAAATTATTTGATTATGGCCAAAAAACTCCATAAGCAAAGGGTATTGCAAGCCGCAAAATAATATGAATTGTATTTTCTGAAAACGTTTTGCCGGCCTCCCGGATTTTAATGGTATTTTTATATAATGAAAATGCGGCGCCAGCTTTATCTGTCAGCAATCCTACTTTTTATGCTCTTTACCCTGTTATCCTGCAAAAAAAATGGCGGTAAGGGAATGCCAGTGATAGCTGGCCCCGACAGCGTTTACACAAATATTCAGGCATACCAGGCAGATCAGCTTGCGGATATGGTGGGCGTCAACTGCCATTTCGCCTACCCTGGTGTTTATACCGATGGCTTTTTAACCCTAAAAAGCCGCCTGCTGGAACTATGCCTGCGTCATATACGCGACGAAAATAATGGGGATAACGCAACTTTTAATGATCATGTAAACCAGTTGGCGGCTCTGGGAATGAGATTCGACCTGGTTTGCGAAAAATGGTGGCTCCCGTTATGGACGCAAAACCGGAATTACCTCATCGCCACCAAAAATATGCCGAATGCGCCGGTTGAATTTATTGAATACCCGAATGAAGATGACAGCAGCCCGACCTGGGTGCAGGACTATGATACTTTTTTTACGGCTTTCCGCGGCGGTGATTCCAATACATCGGGTATACCGATATTTGGCCCTTCATTCGCTAATACACCTTCGGGTCCGCAATATTTTTTAAATACCGGGGGAAGTGATATGTCGGCCAAAATGGATTATGCCAACCTGCATTCGTACCCAGGCGGCGAGTATGTGGAAGGACCAATGGGCGGCGGCTGGGGCAATTACACGCTCGACCAGGACATTGCTGAATATGATCTTATAAATGCTGCCCATAAAACCTTTGTGGCATCTGAAACCGGGTACCAGCTTCCCCAGCCCGGTCATGGCAATTTGCCTGTGGCCGAAAGCGTGGCCGCAAAATACGAACCCCGTTTGCTGATGTGGTATCTTTTAAAAGGATTTAAGTATGCTTATCATTATCAGCTGATCAATAATAATACCGATGAAAATTTCGGGCTGTTAAATCCGGATATGAGCCGGAGGCAAACTTTTTATGCCATAAAGAACACCATAAAAATATTTAACGATCCCGGAGCGACCTTTCAGCCCGGTACCCTGAATTATTCACTGGCCGGCAATGCAGCTAATGTAAAATCAATGGTTTTTCAAAAACGGAACGGTAAGTTTTACCTGGTATTATGGCAGGCTATTGCCAGTGGTACAGCAAGCAACAACGCCGCCACACCGCCTTATGATTTTCGCAACCCAACGATTCCGGTAACCGTAAGTGTTAACGGAATAAGCGGTACCGCATTGGGCTATACCCCAAGTGTTGATTCGGTTTCGGTGGCAAGTTTTTCAAATATCAAGTCCATGAAAGTCAATGTTCCCGATCATATTTACGTGTTGGAAATAACGCATTGACCCCCTCCATGATCAAATCATCAACTTTATAGCTATTTTAGCGTCTTTAATTACGTTCCGTTTATTTTAATATGAATAAATCATCTGTCGCGCGAACCCTTTTTCTCCTGTTTATTTTCATTTTATTATTTGCGGGCAGGTGTAACCGTGGACTCCGGAAAATACAGGAAGAAAATGCCATAAAGCAGGCCGCAGCCATCCGGACAAAAAATTTAATAAAAACCATCCGTGGTATAAGCTATACCGAGGTGCGGCGTAAGTTTGATAACGGACTTTCGTTTAGCCCTGTGGGTTATCAACTAATGCCGGAGTGGCGCATATCATTTCCATCGGTTGATTCGGTAAATATCTACAGTCCTAAAAAAGGCCGTTTTTTAAATGCCCCGGTAGTGTTTGATCATGATTCTATTTTTAATGTGGCCTGGGCATGGCTCAGGTTGCGGTATCTTAATAAAGACAGCCTGCAATTTATGGTGCTGCATGTACACGACAACGTGATACAGGATGAAAAGGTGCATGTGTTTATGACTTTTTATTCCAATAGCTATATTAAGAATGTGCTGCACTCGGATACCACCAGGCTTTGGGCGCCGCGTACAAAGGATACCCTGTTTATAAAGGCGAAAGCTGCACTGGCAAATAAGTCGCCGGAGAATGCCTTTGCAGGTACCGATCCCGCATCACTCACCGCCAAAAGCCCTTTGATAGATGTGAAAAAGGAGGTGCCGCCCGATGCTGTTGATGGCGGCAAACCCTACGACGCCTACCTGCTGCCCACCTACGATATTACGATCCGCAGGGCTTATGATGATTTTAACTATCTGTTCAGTGTGTATGTGGATGAAAAAGGACAGCTGATCTTCAGGAAATCGAACCAATTGATGATGCCGGAATTTAAAGCATCGACCGAAAGCACAATGAAGGGGATCACAGAAGGTTATCTTAAACTTTACCTAAAGGGTACCCCCGGTAAAACTTTGGGTATCCCCCATACCAGTATTATTATGTTGAATGTTTCGGGGGAAAAGAAATAGGGGGAAATACTTTTTTACCCTATTTGCCTATCTTTAACCCTAATTCCGTTATTTGCACAATTATTCCCCTTTTTATAAATATGGCAACAGAAGTTAAGTGTCCGAATTGTGGTTTTGCGTTCCCGATTGAGGAAGTGATGGCCGAAGAATATAAAAAAGAACTTCGGGTAAAAATGCAGGAATATACCCTGCAGAAAGAAGAAGAATACCGCAAAAAGGAGGTTGAATTTACCTCCAGGGAGCGGCAGCAGGCATTGCAGTTTGAGCAGCGCCTTACCGAAGAAAAAAAGCAATTACAGGGCATCATTGAGCAATCCTTACGGAAAAGCATAGGGTCTGATTTTGAGAACCAGCTTGCGCTTTTGCAAAATGCCAAAAACGAATCGGATGAGAAATTAAAAACGGCCCGGCAAAAGGAACTCGAATTCCTGCAAAAGGAACAGGCGCTTAAACAAAAAGAAGAAGAACTGGAACTTTCGGTACAGCGGCAATTGCAGGAACAGCGGAATGAGCTTACCGAAAACATCCGTAAACAGGAAGCCGAACGTTTTAATTTAAAGGATACCGAATACCAGCTGAAACAAAAGGAACTGGAAAAACAGCTGGAAGACCAAAAAAAGCTGGTCGACGAAATGAAGCGCAAGGCCGAACAGGGCTCCATGCAGTTACAGGGCGAAGCGCTGGAATTGATTTTAGAGGAATTATTACGCGACAGTTTCCCTTTCGACCTCATCAGCGAAGTGGGCAAGGGGGTACGGGGCGCGGATTGTATCCAAACGGTGCGCAATAAATTCGGACTGGAATGCGGCCGTATTATTTATGAAAGCAAACGCACCAAAGATTTCGGCCACGACTGGATTGACAAACTGAAAAAAGACATGCGGGCCATCGGCGTGGATGTGGCCGTAATAGTTTCGCAATGCTACCCCAAAGGCATGGATTGTTTTGGTGAAAAGGACGGCGTATGGATCTGCTCCTTCGACGAAGTGAAGGCGGTGGCCTATATCCTGCGGGATGGCATTATTAAACTGGCCAACCTGACAAAGGCCCAGGACAACAAAGGCGATAAAATGCACCTGCTGTACGATTACCTCATCAGCAACGAATTCAGCGAACAATGGAAAGCCATCCGCGAGGGCTATATGAGCATGCGCATCTCCATACAAAAAGAACGCGACGCCATGGAAAAAATGTGGAAGGCCCGCGAAAAACAACTGGAAAAAGTGCTGTTAAATGCCGCCCATATCAAAGGCTCTATTGAAGGTATTGCCGGCAGTGATATGATACATTTGGAATTGGGGGATGATGAGGATAGCGGGTTGTTGTTGGAGTAGGGGCGCCCTATCCGATTTGTCACCTCCCATGTCATTCCGACCGTAGTGAGAAAACTATACATAACGGATTTAGCGATTGAAAAATAAGGAACAACGGGTGATTTATAGCCTGGCCCGTGCGATTCCCCTCTTGAGAGGGGTGGAGGGGTGTGTTAATGAGCATATTCATTCCAGCCATGCTTCGAAGCGCTGGTGGTTAAACTGGCGGAGTCTTTGCCTTAACTTCTTCCTTCATTCAATAGACGCGCCGCTCAATTGCCGCGGAGGCTAGTCCTTTTTTGTCTTGATACAAAAAAGGACCAAAAGACCGAGCATAGCGAGATAATGAACACCTATAAAAAACAAACAAAAAGTGAATAAAATCAAGACATAAAAAAGCTTCGGCCCGCAGGCCATACGCCCGGCCCGCTTTTCTGTCGTGCCTTTGCCCGCATTTGGGTTCGTTCATTTCGAAAATCCGGGATGTTGGCTGGATGATTGTTAAGGGTGACGCCGCTGTTCGCAGACTTTGTCTACGAATTCCGGACAGCAAATGTCATAGATCTTTAAGTATGTTATTAAGTGCTTTGACAGCTTCTGTTTTAGTTATCGTGGCCTTGTCAGACTTATCAAATATCGACATCAATAATATCGTAATGCCATCATTGGTTTTATTGATATGACAATATAACACTCTAAACCCGCCACTTTTACCTCCGCCTTTGCTTTTGTCTTTTAATCTTACCTTATAAATCTTCTGCCCATAAGGATCGCCGCAGTAAGGATCATTTATTAAATCAGATATGGTATTATCAATCGATTCCTTTAGGGTATGAAACTTCTTTATTAAGGACTTAGCTTCTTTTTTAAAGTTTTCGGAAACTATTACAGTGTTAGTCATTCCACAATTCGGACACGGGAATACCTTTTAAAAGACCCTTTTTAATTAAAACAGCCTCTTCCGCCGCATTTTTAAGCGATTGGAACTCACTTTCACTTAAATTATCTTCGTCATTATCAATACGCACGTTTAAACCAGCATTTTTAGTGAGTTTAATTAATTCGGAAAGTAATGAACTATTGTCGTTGGGGATTTCTATAGTTAATGTCGTCATAGCTGATTAACTTTTTAGTTTAATACAAATATAATAAAAGAAACAGATAATTTGCTTTTTGTTGCCCGGTAGTCACAGACAGGCATAGCCAATCCGTAGAAGGATTCGGGCGCCATGGATGACATACCGATACTGGAAAGCCCTGGATTTTGCTGTACAGAACACCCAAAACAGGGTTTACACAATTTTGGGCTTACACAATTTTGGGCTTACAATTATATAATTATTTGTAAATCAAATAGTTATATGGTTTAAATTGAAAGCAAAAGTTTACACTTTTTACTAAAATTGTGTTTTGTTTTGGTTGCTGTTGGAAGCGTTTTCTATGAATTGGTTATGCTTGTAGGCTAAGGCTACAGGCATATGGTATCCGAAGTTGCAAACTTAGTATAGCAGGAGTTTAGATGTTCATTCCAGACTAAAAACGTTTTAGGCTGCCTCGTCAAACATTGATTCTATTCTTGATTTTAATGGCTCGAATCTATTCAATCTCCCAAAATGCGCGAGTGATAATTTTATTTCTTCGAGCGAAGGTAAGGACTTGGATTTTTTAAATAACTGAGCTTTGATAAGGAGAATTGGTATAAGATAATCTTTTCCTGAAACAATTGTTAATAAACTGCGTGTGTCGCAACTCCATTGAGATTCAAGTTCGGCTAGATTGTAATCAAAATCTTCTTCTGTGTGATCATTTAATATCTCTTGCTTAATCCTATTCGTTTCTTGTTCGACGATATCCGGATCAAATTCAAGTGAGCCTTTCACAATTTTATGAAATCGATTTGCGTTTTGAAGTCTAAAAATACCACCAAATAAGTCAACAAGTGCTAGATGCAAAAATAGTTTCACCAAGGACTCACTATAGGGTTTTAACCAAGTTTGAAAATCCAATTCCATTTCGATTTCTTCAATTGGTTTTGTGGCACAATTGTGATATATAAAATTAACTATAGTTTCTTCATCCAATAATAGGTTTTCAATGCAATAAGCATCGAGGACAAATAGATTTGGCAATATTGGAATGTCTAACCCATGAATAATGTTTATATCGCCGTCGACAATAAACAATTTTTTTCTTCCATTTGATGGTTCCTCAATACATCGCTTAATCACATTGTCTTTACACCCTAGCGGCGTTACGTCGTTAATAGATATGGTTTTGTTTAATATTTTTTTAAACAGAAATTTATAGAATTCTTTGTCTTTACTTTCATCTTCCGTGTAAATATCAATATCATTACGGTAGGTTAAAAATGTTGATACTAGCCTTTTGGACTCTTCACTGAAATCAAGCATATTAATTATTAAGAATGTTTAGGTCTTGACATAAAACTTCCCTTTCAACTTTAGAAATAATTGAAGGTGCATGTGTTGCAAGAATAAATTGGGTTTTGGGGCTAGCTTCGATTATTGAATTAACAAATATTTCTTGCCAAGCTATATGTAACGATAGTTCAGGTTCATCAATTATGAATATGCCGGAAGGTTTTTGATCTTCTTCAAAAATTAAATGGGCTATCATAATTATGATTTGTTTTTCTCCAGAAGATAACTCGTAAATATTTGCCAGTTTCCCATTTCTTAATTTAACTTTTATCTCTCCGTCTGCCTCTATAATTAATAGTTTATGGCCCTCTTTCAGGAAATTTGATGCAATTGTTTCCAAACGTTTTATCGGAGCTCTCAACCCAGCTATTTTCGCTTGATATTCTTGACTATAGTTGATTATCTCATCTATCCTCCTTAATTGAACCCCATTATTATACCACATTCTTATTATTTCAACATATTTCTCAGACATTAAAAGATCTGTTCCAGGATCTAACTGAAATTGTTCAAGAAATTCAATGTGCTGTCGTACTATATTTTCGATATTCTTAAAATATACGTTTACATCGTGGGTTAAATAACCCAAACCAAGACTTGATATCGCAGAAATAACTTTCCCCTTTCTTTCTAAGACACCTTCGAACGAATCAGGAATTGGATCTAACTTATATGTTTCCTCACCTATAAATGTAAATGACTGCTTAAAGATTCTTCGTTTAAACTCCTCACTAATTTCCGGCTGTTGTTGTGCAATTTTTCTAATATAGTCATAAACTAGGGATTGGACCTCATCTAAACTGAAGTCTATGGCCGGTGAATCAGGTTGAATGTCTGGGTTTCTTCTACCGTATTTAGTGTAATTTTGAAACCGCTTACCTTTAAAGCGATAATCAATTAACCTTCCCTCGTATATCCTCCTGTCGAGCCCTAAAAATTTCGGAGTAGCCAATTCTCTTATTTTCTTGATAACTTCTAGTGAGTCAAACGCTTCACGTTTCCGTTGCTCTGCGATATATATTTCTTCCGAGTCATAAGGTGAATCAGCGTCTTTGTTTAGTCTAATTATGGGCTGAGAAATCAAAGTTTCTGACTTTAAAGATAACATTATTGTAAATGCATCCCCTTCGGTCTTTTCCGACCTAATTTTTATATCTAACTCGTTATCGACAGAGCTGCATATCACTTCGCAATAGTCATACTGAAGTTGATTTAAATAATGGAAAGACGGAGAAGTAAGTCCTAATATTAACTTTAAAGCAGAAGTTTTTCCGGAGCCATTAATGCCGATCAGAAAAGTCAGATCAGAAAAAAAATCTATCTCGAAATTAAGATAGCCATGTACGTTTCCTGCACAGAAGGAGTTAATCTTCATACTATTTGCTGTGATAATTTTGTGTGAATGTAATGATAATTGTATTATAATTTTAATTTAAATTATTGATGCCGCCCTCTTTCTGTAGACTGTGTCTACGGATTAGCTATGCTTGTAGCCCGCAACTACACTAAAAAACAAACAGCCCACCCATTCAATAGCATTTGTTTAGTACATTAGCACAACCCTATAGCCCCGTATGAAACTTGCTAAAATATGCCTGTTATTATTTATCCCAGTGTTTGCCTTCGGCCAGGCAAAATCGCCCGACTGTAAGTGCGCGGCATCCATTTATGCAGCCCGAAAAGCCGACACCGTTTTTCAACTGCCCGGTAATGTTTCCATCGCTTCATGCGGTTCCGAAGAAAAAAACATCATTAAAGGAAAAGTACTTTTTAGCGAATTTGTGCTCTCGGTTTGCGGTTCGGATAAGATCATCAAATTTTGGGATGCAGTAACCATCTGCAATGTAAAAACGTTGAAAGGCGCGCTGCTGGTTGAAACACTTGTTAATCTGCCGGTCGGCAGCAATATGAAATACAAGGAAACCGTTTGGACAACTGAACGGATCTATTTTTCAAAAGGCAAATTGGTCCGCGATTCGGTGATCAACCCCCATCTGCCAAAATACACGGCAAGTCAGGTCAATTACGTATTAAGCCGGTACAAACATACACCCAACGCAAATAATGATGTTACAATTGAACTGGCCGACAAATTATTTATCAGTATCGTGTCGGGCAGCCCGAAAGCAAAAGAATACCTGGTGAATTTCAGGAAAAAATTTACAACGCTTGATGGCGTTTACCAGGAAGATTATGACTCCCTGATGCGGATGCTTCAATTGTGGGAGCGAAGCATGGTTCCACCGGCCGGCAACCTATGAGTTTGGACGCCCCCACTCTCTAAACCAATAATCTTTCCGGTTATTTTGAAACCATTGCTGAGGCCGCCTGTTGGTAAACTACAGTTTATCATGAAGATCCGTTCTGTATTTTACGTCCTGTTTTTGCTGCTGTGTTGTGCCTGTCATCACACCAAACCATTAACGCCGTACCAGGCGGAACACATCACCCATATCGAAACCGGGAAAACTACGCCTTATGAACTGGTGAACCTTGCCTGTTCGCTCACTGGTACATCCTATAAATATGGTTCTGCTGATCCGCTGCAGGGCCTGGATTGTTCAGGTTTTGTAACTTGCGTCTTTAATCATTTCGGCATTACAGTACCCCGCACTTCGGTTGATTTCACACCGGTTCAACGTCCCATCCCGCTAAAACAGGCCAAACTGGGCGACCTTATCCTTTTTACCGGTTTAGATAGTTCGCACCGCATTGTGGGGCATATAGGCATCATTTCCTCCACCCCCGGCGAACCCCTCCGGTTCATGCACGCCACCTCCGGCAAAAATCGGGGCGTTGTTGAAACCGACTTTCACACGCCCTATTATGAAACAAGATATATCAAAACCATCCGCATCTTCCCGCAGAATAATCAACCATTAAATACAGATGGCCAGTAAGGACCTGCACTGGTATAATATTAGCTCCGCTGCCCGAAGCCTGTGCCTTCGGACGTAATGCTTCGGGCAGCGGTCTCTTAATTCCTGCCAGAATGAGAGTGGCAAAATTCGGACAGCCGGTATTAAATATGCCCTTCGCCGCTACCGCAAGCAATTTTCGCTACCGCAAGCGTCCCCGCTTGTGGTCCGCATGCCTGGTAGCCGATATGTTAGGCAGGAGTTAAGCCGATTACCGGTTAAGATGTAAAACCATAAAGCAGCAGGATAATTGCAAGGACGGCAGTGCATGGCGTTTACTTAGCACACGGGCCACAAGCGGGGACGCTTGCGGTAGCATTGTTAAAACAACATTAAATGCCATTATTAAGTTCAGCTTCTATTTCTTTAATAGCCTCCCTGGCATCCTGTAATTTGCTATTGCCCGCTTCCCAATCTTTTATTTCGGTGAACGATTTTTTGAGCTTTTTATATAATTTATCCTCGTCTTTGTTTAATGCAGGCGCATTGCTTACTTTATAGTTTAAGCCAAACCTTGTCAGAATTTCCTTCAGTACAGGCAAATCCTTATCGTTTTCAATATCTACGGTTAAAGTAGTCATAGTTCAAATTTACAAAAAATAAATCTATGCAATGCGGGTGAAGTTTTATTTTTCACCCGCTACTGCAAGCATTTGGGCTGAATGTCAGTTAGCAACATCAATATTATGTATCCTAATCTTGTCTGAACCCGAATTTTTTGAATTAAAGAATTGCCCGAATTTTATTTTTTAATTAAATCCAATTCTATAAATTCAGGTTCAGACAAAAAAGTGATAAAGAGTAATTTTCGCTACCTCAAGCGCCTTTTACATGGTGGTTTTCCGCCTTGCTATCCCATGCTTGAAACTTCGGACCACCATGTTTTGGGGCTACCGCGTTGCTTTTTGAGCCAAACCTATATCGCGCCACAATTTGCATGGCGGCTAAACCCCTCCCTACTCCGCCAGTCGGCGGAAGGGAATCGCACGGGCCTTGCTTTTATATTTTTCTCACATCTTCACATCCGCACATTTTCACATCCGCACATCCGCACATC
>DHXR01000024.1:132391-177455 GCA_002413785.1 Mucilaginibacter sp. UBA5151 | reverse complement strand
CACATCCGCACATCCGCACATCCCCCGCCCCTTGCAAATCCCCTCCAAAATCCGTATATTTGAATGTCCACCGGCTTCATTTATTCAAAGCCATCCGCAATAAAAACAAGCACAATAATTTTTTCGCCGGGCTATAAAAAAGCCTGTTTCCTTAGCAAATTTATTGCCGTTCTTTAAAAGGTTTACTATATTTTATTGATTTACAATGCATTAGTAAAAAATTCAGTCGTTTTTCGCTCGCAGGCTAAATGCGTTTAGCCTTCAGATTGGAGCTTTTTATCACGCCCTAAACGGGTTTAGCCTTCAGATCCGGAATTTTTATCACACCCTAAACAGGTTTAGCCTGCGCGCTTTTTTCATTTCTCACGCCCTAAACGCATTTAGCCTGCGGGAATTGCGTTTTTTGGCTGCTAAAAACCCGGTTTTTCGCCGGAAAAGGCGGAGGAGGCTTTAATTTTATGGTAAAAGCCTGTGGCGCGGCACGGCATAAATCGCACGGAAATTTAATACCTTTACTGGTGCAAATACACTTTCAAAAAACATAAAAAAATGGATCCTATCAATGATTTAAGGCTCGCCGTTTTAATCGACGCTGATAATGTGCCCTACGCCAATGTGAAACAGATGTTTGAGGAAATTGCAAAGTACGGCACCCCTACCTTTAAACGCATCTATGCCGACTGGACAAAACCCACGGTTTCGGGCTGGAAAAACGTGTTGCTCCAAAATGCCATTACGCCTGTGCAGCAGTACAGCTATTCCACCGGCAAAAACTCAAGCGACAGCGCCATGATCATTGACGCCATGGATATTTTATATTCGGGCAAGGTGGATGGCTTTTGTATCGTATCAAGCGACAGCGATTTTACCCGCCTGGCCATCAGGCTGCGCGAAGCGGGGATGAAGGTGATTGGCATAGGCGAGAAAAAAACGCTGATCCCCTTTATTACCGCCTGCGATAAGTTTATCTACATTGAAATTTTAAAGGAAGAGGAACCGGCTACCGAAGAGGAAAAGAAGATAAGGCCATCGAAAAAGCAGGGCGCAAAAAAAACAAACCCGATAAACAAAATTGACCAGGAACTGGTAAAACTGCTAAAGGACAGCATAGCCGACATTGCCGATGAAAACGGCTGGGCCCATTTAGGCAACCTGGGTTCGCAGATACTAAAAAAGAAACCCGATTTCGACTCCCGCAATTACGGTTTTCCCAAAATGCTGCCCCTCATAAAAAGCCTGAACAAATTTGTTTTCGACGAAAGGGAATCGGGCCGGGGCAATATAAAACACGTGTACGTGAAAATAAAGTAAGGGCGGTGGGCCGGGGGGAATAATTATTCGCTTACTGCGTAAGCCTCTGCCAAAGCTTCCTTTTGCGGCTGACTTTGTTGCTGAGCGTTTCCTTTGTTCAGAAAATATTGGGTTAAATGGTAAATGGCATAAACTATTACAGGGGCGGCCACTATATCAATGGTATAATGGATATGCTGCACCATCAGTAAAAATGCAACAGCAATAAGGCCTGTAAATGCAATCAGTTTATCTGTTTTCTTTTCGAAACACAAAACTATTAAGGTGAGAATAGCGGTATGCCCCGAAAAAAACAGGTCTTTTGTGACAACTACATTTCCGTAAAAGACACTGGTAAACGGATCAGTTAAGGGGATAAAACCTGTGGGCGGGTCGAGGGGTACCAGGGTAATACAAATAAACCTGGCGGTTATGACGAATATCAAAGTCCACGAATAAGTGATATAAATGGAAGGATTAAATATTGCCCTGATGAAAATAAAGGCTACCAGGCCCCAAATAATCGCAAAAATTAAGCCCGATACATTATGCGCCGGGATTCTGCTTAACAGCCAGTCGTTTAACAAAACGCCGTTCCTTTTTTCGATGTAACCAAAAAAAATGGGGAGTACAAAAACAACGATAACCAAAATTATGGCGCCAATGATCATCCGTCTTTTTTTAAAAGGCGAATTCCATGTTTCCTTCCAGTTATCCAGTATAGATGTTTTTGGCATTTGGCGTGCTATAGTAAATAAATAAATGTTCGCAAAAGTACTAATTGAATCATTATTAAGGAATCTTTAAATGCATATTAATTAATCTGTGTGTAAAATTCCACGCTTTCAATGCAATAAAGTTGCGTTTATGCGTATATTTGCAGGATGAAACACGCAAAACATAGTTCGAAACTGGATAGTATAGGGATGACTGCCTCTTTATTATGCGCGATTCATTGTGCAATTGTGCCCATGGTGATTACTACCCTGCCATTAATTGGTCTGGGTTTTCTGGCCAATCCGCTGGTTGAATGGAGCATGATCATTTTAGCGCTATGCATTGGTGTTTATGCAATTGGCTTA
Source organism: Mucilaginibacter sp. UBA5151 (assembly GCA_002413785.1). Lineage (GTDB taxonomy): Bacteria > Bacteroidota > Bacteroidia > Sphingobacteriales > Sphingobacteriaceae > Mucilaginibacter. The sequence goes on along the minus strand of DHXR01000024.1, from coordinate 175,083 downwards.
TCTTATGTCCGCACGCATCACCGGCCTTTGCCTATGTTGCTGCTCATCCTCGGGTTTATGATCATCATCATCGGGCATTTATTTGTTTCCGGCTGGCACGAGGCCCTTGTAGTGCCTGCAGGCGGCTTATTGATAGCTACGGCCCATTTTTTTAACTTCAAATATACGGGTATGTGCAACCTGACCCATACCAGGTTTCATTTAAAGCATATTCACCCGGAAAAGGCCGGCGCCGTTTAAGCGCCGTTTCGGGGCGGCTGTCGGGCGCCCCTCAATGCTATTAAGTTAAGGAAAATACAGCCGATTTTATCCTATTTGTGGCCTGGTGGCTGCGACACAAAACAAGGCGGCGATTGTTGATAACCAAATTTGATTACGGTATCAATTGTGGGTATATTTGATGATGTAAGGCAAGAAAAACTATCCTGATCAATTATGAAAAGACGTTCATTTGTAAAAGCATCACTATTAACAGGCGCGGCGGGGGCTTTGATCCCGCAAATCAGCATGGCAACCGAAAGTTTAAAAAAGGGTTCGCAGGAATTTTATGAACTCAGGGTGTATTCCTTAAAAAACGGGCAACAGCAAAAACTTGTGGAAGATTATTTTCAGAATGCCTTTATCCCTGCTTTAAACCGCCTGGGTAATAAAAATATCGGGGTATTTACGGAGCTTAACCCAACCGGGCTAACAAAGCTCTTTGCTTTAATTCCATTTAGTTCCTGGGATGATTTCATGACCGTTCAGGATAAACTGGCGAAGGATAAAGTTTACCTTGAAGCAGGCGGGCCATACCTGAATGCCCCCGCTACCGGACCCGCTTATGAGCGGATTGAAAGCTCCCTGCTAAAAGCCTTTGCCCATTGGCCAAAATTACAGGCGCCCGAACAAAAGCCGCGGATATTTGAGCTTCGCCGGTACGAGCATGCGAGCGAAAGCGCCGGGAAAAAGAAACTTGAAATGTTTAATGATGCGGGTGAGATTGACATTTTTAAACGACTTGGTTTTAACCCCGTGTTTTTTGGTGAGACGATAATTGGCGAGCTCCGCCCGAACCTGATTTATATGGTTACTTTTGATGATATGGCAACCCACGACAGCCATTGGAAGGCTTTCGGCAGCGACCCTGAATGGAAAAAGATAAGCGCCATACCTGACTATGCGGATGCTAAGCTGGTTTCGCGCATTACGCCAACTTTTTTAACGCCCTCGGCCTGTTCCCAAATTTAATTTCATAAAAATAACCTAAAATTTGTTTGGTGTAAATTATACACTATATTTACCCCAACCAATTATAAATTCTATGACTACCAGACGTTCATTTCTTAAGACATCTGCTGTGCTTTCTGCCGGGATGTTAATGGCCCCCCGTTTGCTCGCTTATGACAAAAAATATATAGGGCTTCAGCTTTATACCGTGCGCGATGCAATGGAAAAAGATCCTGTCGGCACCCTGGCTAAAGTTGCAAAAATCGGTTTTAATTCGGTTGAAGGCGCTACCTATACCGGGTCAGAAAAGTTTTATGGGATGGATGGCGCATCTTTCTCTAAGGTTTTAAAGGATAACGGCCTCATCATGCCAAGCAGCCATTACCGTTTGGGAGAAGATGGTCCGAATATGAAAGGCACCGTATTAAATGACTGGAGTAAAGCGGTGGATGATGCTGCTGCTTTAGGTGTAAAATACATGGTATGCGCCTGGCTATCCCCTGCTGAACGCGGAAAGCTTGACCATTATAAAAAAATTGGCGGAGATTTGAACAAAGCGGGTGAGTTATGCAAAAAAGCAGGCATCCAGCTTTGCTACCATAACCACGACTTTGAATTTATACAGGAAGACGGAAAATTCCCTTACGAAACCCTGCTTGCCAATAGTGATAAGGATTTGGTAAAAATGGAAATGGATATGTACTGGGTAATCAGGGCCAAACAGGATCCCATTGCCCTGATCAATGAACATCCCGGCCGTTTCCCTTTATGGCATATTAAGGATATGAATAACAAACCCGACCGTATGTTTACCGAGGTTGGCAATGGCACCATTGACTTTAAAAAGATTTTCAAACATGCCAATAAAGCAGGCTTAAAATACTTTTTTGTTGAACAGGATATTTGCCCCGGCAGTCCGTTTGACAGTATCACCCAAAGTTTCAACTATATCAAAAACAACCTGATTTAAAAATAATCAATTAATCAACTCTCAGCCGGGTCCTCAGTTGGGGGTCCGGTTTTTTTATGATGGGATTTTTATTGATTTCCCGCCTTACCTTTTAACGCTTTTCAGCATCCACGCTGATGAAAACCCGGTTGGCAGTACTATGCCAAAACCTTTTAGTAAATATTATAAATGGCTTTTAAATTAAAATTAAGCAGATTTGTATAAGTAAACATTTATCATGCATCCCAAAATTCATGTTATGAAAACATTTTTCAATTCATTCCTTATTGTCGGATTAATACTTATCCTGTTAATATCCGCTTGTGCAAATGCGCAATCCGGACAAAAAACACCGGCCATTGGCGATGCGACGCCTCCTTTTTCGCTTACCGACCAAAATGGAAAAGTGTTTAACAGCGCTGATTACGTCGGCAAAACTTTCCTGGTAATTTATTTTTATCCGAAAGACGAAAGTTTGGTTTGCACAAAAGAAGCCTGCTCGTTCCGGGACAGCTTTAATGATTTCACAAAAGCCGGGGCAAAAGTTATCGGGATAAACGGCGGAACAGTTGCCAGCCATAAAGCATTCAGCGATCACTATAAATTGCCGTTTATTTTATTGAGCGATCCCGGCGATAAAGTTTACCGGCTGTTCGGGGTAAAAAATAAAATGTTTATGACCGGCAGGGAAACATTTGTCATTGATCTGCATGGGAAAATAGTTTACATCCATGAAGCGATGCTACAGGGAAAAGAGCATGCTGATGCTGCTTTGAAGTTTATAAGAGCTGCAAAAAATAAGTAGATTCGGATCTTATTGCCCCACGCTAATATTCAAATGCGGCAATTCTACCTGCAGGGTTACTTTCGCTTTTAACGCGGCGAACACCCGCATTAAAGTGTCAATAGTAGCGTTGCTTGCATTACTTTCGAGCCTCGAAATCTGGGCTTTTTGTACGCCAATAAGCTGGCCCAATTGTTCCTGGGTTAATTTGCGTTCAATGCGTGTTTGCTTAATAGCTTTCCCTATCAAGTCCATTTGCAACTCATACTCGAATTTATCCCGGTCTGGTGTGCCAATTTCACCGATTAGTTTATTTTGAACCTCATCTAATGTGTATGTTTTCATTTTTCCCTCCTGTTGAATTTTTCCCTATCCTCAAAATATTTCGCCTGTAATTGTTTGGCTTTTTGTATTTCATTGTCCGGCACTTTGCTTCGCTTCTTTACAAAGCCATGCGTTGAAACAACCAAAGTATTTTTTCGGAGTGTTTTTTTTCGAGGCTGCTTAAAAACTCTAATACTTCTTCTAAAAAAATGACGTCAAAAAGTTTGTCCATTTATTTTCCCATTACAAATATAATCAAAAGTTTCGCTTTAATGAAACGTTTGGTAGTGTTTCCACTCGCTTTTGAAATAATTCTGTTGGCTATCCCATAAGGTTTCAAACTTCGGGCGTTCGAAATATGAAAAAAATTGCAGCTACCCTCTCCGCCGATTTCGGCAGAGAGGGTAAAAAGGCTTCCTTCCCCGACTTAACGGCGTTGTGCCAACCGGCATAGCCACTACATTTTAAGGTGCCGGCAATAAATTACGTCATAAATTAACTTTTGTGAATACGGGTTAATTGAATTGCCATACATTTGCAATTACAGATGATCACCAAATCCACCATCGACCGTATTATGGAAGCCACCGACATTGTGGAGGTGATAGGCGAGTTTGTGCAATTAAAAAAACGCGGCGCAAATTACGTTGGCCTGTCGCCGTTTGCGAATGAGCGCACGCCATCATTCACAGTTTCGCCGGCAAAGGGGATTTTCAAAGATTTTTCGTCAGGCAAGGGCGGTTCGGCCATTACTTTTCTGATGGAGCTCGAAAAGTTCAGCTATCCCGAAGCCTTAAAATGGCTGGCAAAAAAATACAGCATCGAAGTTGAGGAAACCGTAGAAACGGTTGAAAATAAGGAAGAGGAAAACCATCGCGAAAGCCTGATGATTGTCACCGGCTATGCAGCTAAGTTTTTCCATGAAAGTTTGCTTGAGACTGATGAAGGCAAAAGCATAGGCCTGAGCTATTTCAAAGAGCGGGGCTTCAGCAATGACATTATCAAAAAATTTGAATTGGGCTACTCGCCCGATCAATGGGAGGTATTTACCGGCCAGGCTTTAAAAAACGGCTACCAGCAGCAGTTTCTGGAAGAAAGCGGCCTTTCCGTTAAACGGGATAACGGCTCGCTATACGACCGTTACCGGGGACGGGTGATGTTCCCGATACATAGCTTCACCGGGAGGGTGATCGCTTTTGGCGGTAGAACGCTTAAAAATGACAAGAACGTACCCAAGTATGTAAACTCGCCCGAGTCGGAGATCTACCATAAATCCAGCGTGCTTTACGGGCTGTACTTCGCAAAAAAAGCGATCCGCGAGGAAGACAACTGCTTTTTGGTGGAGGGCTACGCCGATGTACTTTCAGTTTATCAGGCCGGGATTGAAAATGTGGTGGCTTCATCGGGTACTTCGTTGACAGAGGAGCAGATCAAATTAATTGGTCGTTTTACTAAAAACATTACCATATTATATGATGGTGATACTGCTGGCATCAAGGCTGCCATTCGTGGTTTAAGTTTATTGTATAAAGACAGATTTAATGTAAAAATTGTTTCATTTCCAGATGGAAATGATCCAGATTCATATGTTAGAAGTCAAGGAACAAGTGGGTTTAAAAAATACATTGAAGGGACATCAAAAGGTATTGTAGATTTTTATTTAACTACTGTGAATGATGATGATCTAAAAGACCCAGTTAAAAAAATTAAAGTTGCAGATGATTTAGCTGATATAATTTCAAACAACTTAGAACCTGAATTTAGAAGTTCATACGTTAAGCAAGTTGCTGAAAAGTTAAGGATAGACGAAAGAGCCTATCTGAATGTAGTTAATAAGTCTTATTCAAATAAATTAAAGAAAGACAATACTCAATATAAAGCAGAAATACCTGTTGAATCAGATGAGGTAAATTTTAACGATGAAAAAGGTGTTAGCGAAGGCAGCTCTCTCTTATTATATGCAGAACAGACTCAAGAAAAAGAAATAATAAGATTGTTGTTATTATATGGAGGCAAAGTGATTGATTGGGATGGTATCGCCAATACCTATATTGGCCCATTCATGATAGCGGAATTAAGTGACGTAGAATTTGAGCATCCTCCAAGTAAAAAATTTGTAGAACTTTATCGAAATGAAGTGGAAAATGGCATCTTACCAGAAGAGCAACACTTCATCCATCATGTTGATAAGGAAATAGTTAACCTTGTAATTAATCTCATCGCATCAAAATATACCCTGAGCGAAAACTGGTACGAGATGCATAAAATTTTGGTGCCCGATGAACAAGTGAACATGAAAGCGACCATTTTAGGGGCTATTTTCCATTTGAAAAAACAAAAAGTCGGGAAGATACTGGAAGGTTTGCGGTCGGAATTGCAGAAAACAGCTGTAGAGGAAGACCAGGAAATATTGCTGAACCAGTACATGCACATGAAAAAGGTTGAAAAAACCATTTCCGATTATTTAGGTTCGGTAATCTTAAAATAATGGCCAAACACCTCGACCTCGGCCGCAAAGGCGAAAGTTTGGCAAAAGCACACCTCGAAAAGGCAGGCTATGAAATAATGGACGAGAACTGGACGCACGGACATTTAGAAGTTGACCTTATTGCATATAAAGACAAGGTGATTATATTTACCGAAGTAAAAACACGCACCGGAAATTTTTTTGGCGAGCCCGAGGATTTTGTAGATAAACGCAAGCAAAAACTATTGGTTGAAGCTGCCGAAGAATACGTTTACCTGATGAACCACCAGGGCGAGGTGCGGTTTGACATTATATCGATTTTATTTGACAGAAAAGATAATTACACACTAAAACATATAGAAGATGCGTTTTGGCCTTCGGCTATGTAACATTCACATGAAATATAAATTAAACCTATTCATTGCAGCAATTGCCTTAACAGTATTTAGTTGCCATAACAATAACCAGCAGGATCTTAACCTCAGTATCAGTCCGGAAGCCGGCACAAATTATAAATCGGGCGATGTGGTTGCCGTAAAGGCGCATTATCCGGGCGGCACCAGGCCCGATTCGGTGGTGTACCTGGTTGACTCGGTAAAGGTTGGCTTGCAGAAAGATTCAGGCGCCCTGTCGCTAAAGACAGATACTATGCCTTTGGGGCCAAGGGTGATCACCGCTAAAGTTTACCAGGGCGGCAAAAGCCAGGATATATCAACCAATATTGTGTTGCTTCCTGCCAAAGCCCCTGTGGAATACACGTTTAAAGTGGTAAAGGTTTTCCCGCATGATACCAGCTGTTATACCGAAGGCCTGATTTACCAGGATGGCTTTTTATACGAAAGCGGCGGCGGTTATTCGAACCCTCCTGCCGGACAGGAAAACGGCGGGCAATCCAGCCTGCGAAAAGCGGACCTGAATACCGGAAAAGTAATGCAAAAAACAATGATCGACCCTAAGGTATTTGCCGAGGGAATATCAATAATAGGCGATAAAATCATTCAAATGACTTACCACGAAAAGATTGGTTATGTATATGATAAAAACACTTTTAAACTTTTAAAAACCTTTCCCAATAACGTGGGGGTTGAGGGCTGGGGTATGTGCTTCGACGGCAAAAAGCTATACCTGGATGACAGCACCAACCGCATTTGGTTTTTAGATAAAGACAACTACCGCGCAACAGGCTTTATTGATGTTTATGACGATAAAGGGGCTGTTGAACGTGTGAATGAACTGGAATATATTGACGGAAAATTGTACGCCAATATATGGGAGAAAGATACCATCGTTGTAATTGACCCAAAAACCGGGGCGGTTTTGGAAAGAATTGATCTTACCAACCTGTACCCGCATGATAAACGGAACCCTAATACCGATGTGCTCAACGGCATAGCATACGACCCGCAAGGCAAACGAATTTTTATCACCGGCAAAAAATGGCCGCATTTGTACCAGGTGGAATTTGCGAAGAAATAGCGGGCGGTTGGCTGTTGGCAGTTGGGGTTAAATCGAAAGGCTGAAGCAGGATTTGTCCTCCCCTTTTGTCATCCTGAGCGATAAAATTGCGGGAAATTCTGAAGGAGTGAATGACAAAAAAGGCGGTCATGGTGAGGCCCCACCGTCAATTTCAGAACATGTCATTGCGATCCGCCAAAGGCAGCGCTGCAATCCCATCGCTGACAGCTCGGCGCAAATGCATTAGCGCTAATGCACTCGCAACGGGATTGCCACGTCGTTGCCAGCCTTACGGCTGGCGTACTCGCAATGACATGGTTTTTGCAAATTTTAACTATACATTTTTTGATAGTACTCATCCACCATGCGTCCCGAATCAAATTCGGGAACAATGTCTTCGGCGGCTTTCCGGATAATGGCATGCCATTGCTTTTTATCATTATAATACATCGGCAGCACCACGTTTTCCAGTTTGTCCATCAGGTTCTCTGCTTCCAGCCTGTCGGTGTCGCCGTGTGGTGTACCATTGCCGGCAGGGTGTATCACAAACGAATTTTCACCGTCAACCGCAAATTCAGGCACCCAGCCGTCGGGCAGCGAAAGGCTGATACTGCCGTTAAAAGCAGCCGTCATGCCGCTGGTGCCCGAAGCCTCACGGTACATGCCTGGGTTATTCAGCCATACATCCGAACCTTTTTTTGCAATGGCCGAAAGGCCAAGTTCGTAACCGGTAAGCACGGCGCAATTGGCAATAGGTTTTGCCCGGCGGATGATCTGGTTAAACTGATCTATCGCACCATAATCCCCGGGGTAGGGTTTGCCCGCCCAGATGATCTGCACAGGGTGTTCTGCATTATATACCAGTTTTATAAACCTGTCCCAATCGCGCATCAGCAGGTCGGCACGCTTATAGCTTGCAAAACGCCTTGCCCAAACTATGGTGAGTATATTTTCGTCGAAGATCTTTCCGCACTGATCGGCAACTATTTTAAACAGCTGTTGTTTCATTTCCTTTTTACGGGCGGCAAGGGCGGCGTCATTTTTTTCCGCCAAAGCACTTTCGAACTGCTCATCCTTCCAGTAGGTTTTGTTTTGCGCATTTGTAATGGCGATAATATCGCAAATGCCGGTGTTCCCCTTCCACATGTCGCGGGCAACTTCGGCATGCATTTTTGATACCCCGTTTGCTTTGCGTGCAAACTTTAACGCGGCGACCGTATAATTCAGGTAATCCCCGTCGATATTTAAAATATGCTTAACCTCGTGCGACTGCAAATGATAAAAGAACGACATTTCTTTGAGCAAATCGAAACGGTGCGATTCGTTGCCGGCGGCTTCGGGGGTATGCGTAGTAAATACCACACGTTTTTTAACCTCCTCCAAACTTTGATATTTTGAGTACAGGTAAAAATTCAGGGGAAGGGAATGGCCTTCGTTCATGTGGTAAACATCTCTTTCCAGTCCCAGAATATCCAGCAGCATAGCCCCGCCGATACCCAATATGATAGACTGGGCGATGCGCGTTGCCTCATTAGAGTCATAAAGATGGTAAGTGATAGAACGTGACGCCTCATCATTCTCGTTCAAATTAGTAGTCAGCAGGAACAAAGGCGCCGAACCAAAAGTTTCAGGCTTTAACAGGTAAGCTTTTACCTGAACCGGCGAATCATGCACCTGTACCGTGAACATTATGCCTGTATCCAGCAAAAAGGAGTATTGTTTTTCAACAAACATTGGTTTCATATCAGCGTTCATATCGCGGAACTGGTCGTAATAACCATATTTCCAAAGCATACCAATGCCAACCGTATTTTGTTTTAACTCGTAAGCGCTGCGCAGGTGCGAACCGGCTAAAAAGCCCAAACCGCCGCTGTAGATCTTTAATGCCTGGTCGATGGCAAACTCCATAGAGAAGTAAGCAACTGCTTTATTATATTTTGGATCGGGGGTATAACCGAAAATTTCTTCTTTAGTTATCATACAAAAACCTGTTTTTTATCACAGCACTATTAACCTATATAACCGGAATTTGAAACCGGCTATTATTTTACTAAGTAAAACTTTCAAAATAACTTACGCAGAGTTAACCAAAACCATGTTCGGTTGAGTTAACCAGCCGCTGTGCATTGGCGTTAATATCGCTTGCATAGTTTACTCACCCGGTCTTTGCTTCGCTCGACCACCCTCTCTTCCGCAAGCGGGAAAGAGGGTTTGGAAGTTTTTTTACCCTCTTTGCGACTTGTCGCAGAGAGGGTCGACCAGCGAAGCGTAGTCGGGGTGAGTAAATTGACCGCCATGCAATTTGCGGAAGTTATTTTGAAAGTTTTTATTAATCTTTACGCCAGTACGTTTCCCGCCAATCCGTTTGTTCCGCCGGGGTTAAAAATGTCCAGGCGACTATGCGGCTTGTTTTTTGTCCGTGCATCATAGTGATGGTTTTTACATCAAGGGCATTAACCATTTTCAGCGCTTTATAAATAACCGGCAGCGTATCCTTTTTGGAGACCAATGTGGAAAACCACAGGCATTGCTGCGCTACCAGGGCGCTTTGCTCAACCATGCGGCGTATAAACCCTGCTTCGCCGCCGTAGCACCAAAGCTCATTTTTCTGGCCGCCGAAATTTAATGCCGTGCCTTGCTTTCCGGTCCCTAATTTTTTCCATTTAGTAGCCGCAGATAGCTGTGCTTCCTGCAGGGATGCGTGAAACGGGGGATTACAGATAGTGATATCGAAACCCTCGCCCTGTTTAACAATCCCTTTAAAAATATTAGCCTTATTGGTTTGTAAACGGAAGATGATCTTATCCTTTAAACTTTCGTTGGATGCCAGAATCTCCTTCGCCGACCGTATCGCCGCCGGGTCAATATCGGTACCGACAAACCGCCAGCCATAAACACTGCTGCCAATTAAAGGATAAACACAATTGGCGCCCATTCCAATATCAAGCACATTGATTTTACTGCCCCGGGGGATTTCACCATTGTTAAGCTCGCCTAACAGGTCGGCGGCATAGTGGAGATAATCGGCTCTGCCGGGTATTGGCGGACAAAGGTATCCTTCCGGGATGTCCCAGTTTTTGATGCCGTAAAACTGTTTCAGTAAAGCCTTATTCAGCGCCTTCACCGCATCCGGGTCGCTGAAGTTGATGGATTCTGTATCGAACTGGTTGGTCTTAACAAAGCGGCGCAGTTCGGGCGTGCCTTTCATCAGCTGCTTAAAATCATAACCCTGCCGGTGCAAGTTACGGGGATGCAGGTTTTCTTTTTCGGCGGGGATTTGTTTTGGGGTGTCTGGCATGGAGCGTATTTTGCAGGCTTGAATTAGGGTGTAAAGGTACGAAAAACCGGGATCAATGACCCGCTGCCATCGCCTCCTTTAACCATTGCCGCGGTATGCCTGATGCAAGCTCCTTTTGCAGCCACTTATTTACAAAAGCAAGCAAAGCGGGATCTGTTTGTATCCACAATGCCTTATCGCTTTTAGTTATCGTCCCCCTGTAGCTCCGGCATAGTTGCGGGTATTGCCGGGTTTTAAGGTCGGCCTCGGTATCATCTGTAAGCATCACGTCCGCACGGCCTGCGATGATCTCATTAAATACACCGATATTGTCGGGATATACCTGAAGCGCCGCAGCAGTGAATAATGAGCGCGCCACCGACTCATTTGTTCCCCCACGGTTCTCAATTAAACGGACACCGGGTTTATTTACGGCTTCTGTATTCGGGAAACGTGCGCTATCTGCACGACGACAAAGAAAAGTCTTTCCGCCCGAATGATAGGCAATTGAAAAGCTTGCCAAGGCTGCCCGTTCAGGAGTAATACTGATGCCTCCAAGGGCAATGTCGAATGCATCATTCCGCATGTCCATAGCCAGGTTAGCCCAGCTTGTTTTTATAAATACCGGACGGACGCCCATGTCTGTTGCGAGCGAACGGCCCAGCCTGATGTCGGCGCCATAAAGAGAATCGCCCCGGGTGATGGCAAAAGGAGCATAATCTCCAGGCACGCCTATTCGCAATACGCCATTCTTTTGAATCCGCTCCAGCCTTGATGTTGAATCATTTAATTGATGCGCCTGGGCGTATCCTTTGGGCAGGAATGAAAGGATGAATACGGTGATGAATAGGGAGAAGTGCTTGTAGAATTTCATGTTATCAGCGTAAAAGGGATACGGGGTTTAAAAATAGAGATATTTATTGGTGGGATGCAAATAAAAGGGGGAATGCGTCCCGTCCCCGTATTCTGTCGCAGACGACCCTGCGCTGAAGCGCGCCGTTAGGCAGGGATTTCTTTAATTTCCTCAGCTGTTCGAAGTTTTCAACTTCGAACCAATATGCCTGTAGATTGTATCTACACTATCAGCAAAAAAGCCTCCAATCTTACGACTAAAGGCTTTTAACTTAAAACGTGGTCCCGACGAGAATCGAACTCATATCTAGAGTTTAGGAAACTCCTATTCTATCCGTTGAACTACGGGACCTGTTTCTGATGTGCAGATTTCAAATGTGCGGATGTGCAAATTAGAAAAGCATATTTTCAAAGCGCAAAGGTGCAAATTTTGATTGAGTTAGTCAAGGGCAGTTATTGGTTGATTATGTTCGCAGATTAAGTTGATTGTGTTATAAATGTATAACCCGTTATCCTTCTTCATCTGCACATTTGCACATCCGCACATTTGCACATCGATTTTCATCCGCACATCTGCACATTATCTTATCACCGACCCATTGTGCATATCTTCTCCGGACAATACAAAGCTCAACTTGCCTTCGGCATTTTCGGCCATCAGGATCATGCCCTGCGACAGGATGCCTTTTATTTCCCGCGGTTCCAGGTTTACCAATACGCTAACTTTCTGGCCTATGATCGCTTCCGGCTCAAAATATTCGGCAATGCCGGATACGATAATGCGCTGGTCAATGCCCGTATCAATGGTCAGTTTCAGCAGTTTTTTTGTTTTGGCCACTTTTTCGGCGGTTAAAATGGTGCCGGTACGGATGTCCATCGCAGCAAAACTTTCGTAATTGATATTCTCTTTGGCTGGCGCTGCTTCAATTTGTTTCATGGGCTCCGTAGCAGCCTTTTTATCAAACAGCTTTTGCATCTGGAAGTCGATCACATCATCCTCCACTTTTTCGAACAATAAAGCCGGAGGATTTAGCTGATGTCCGTTATCAAAAGCTATCTCCCTGTCAAAAGCAAGGGCGCTGAATGGCAGGTTAAGCATCCCCGCAATTTTCTTCACCGTACCCGGCAAAAAGGGCTGTAAGCAGGAAGCCAGATGACCAATCAATATCAAACAGTTATGTAAGGTGGTTTTGGCGCCTTCGGGATCCGTCTTTATCGTCTTCCAGGGCTCGTTTTCTGTAAGGTAACGGTTTCCCAAACGGGCAATTTCCATTACACTTTGCAATGCCTGCCTGAATTTATAAGCTTCCAGGTTAATTTCTATTTCGTCGTAAAAACGACTGAGCTCCACACTGAGGTGTTTGTCTGTTAGTACAATTTTATCGGTACTGCCTTCAATTTTACCTTCGTAAAATTTGTGCATCAGTATCATTACCCGGTTCACGTAGTTGCCTAAAATAGCCACCAGTTCGTTATTCACGCGGGCCTGGTAATCTTTCCATAGAAATTCGCTGTCGCTGGTTTCGGGGAGTATTGAAGTCAGTACATAACGCAGTTCATCCTGTTTGCCTGGAAATTCCTCCAGGTACTCATGCAGCCATACCGCATGGTTGCGCGAGGTGGAAAGCTTATCGCCCTCCAGGTTTAAAAACTCATTGGCCGGCACATTTTGCGGCAAAATATATTCGCCATGCGCATGCAAAATAGCGGGGAAAATAATACAGTGAAATACAATATTATCCTTGCCTATAAAATGCAGCAGGCATGACTCATCGGCTTCATTTGCTTGTTTTTTCCAGTACAATTTCCAGTCTTTGCCGTTATCCAGCGCCCATTGTTTGGTGGCCGAAATGTAACCGATCGGCGCATCCATCCACACATAAAGCTTTTTCCCTTTGGCTTCCTCAAGCGGCACATCGATGCCCCAATCCAGGTCGCGGGTCATGGAGCGTGGCTGCAAACCCGATTTTAACCACGATTTACATTGCCCGAATACATTTACCTTCCATTCGCCCTCTTTGGTGTCAATCCACTTTTCCAGCCAGGGCTGGTATTTGTCCAATGGCAGGTACCAGTGTTTGGTCGGTTTTAATACAGGCGTTTTGCCGCTTAGGGTAGATACAGGATTGATCAGGTCTGTCGGGTTTAAGGTCGATCCGCATTTTTCGCACTGATCGCCATAAGCATTTTCGTTATGACAATTAGGGCAGGTGCCAATAATGTACCTGTCGGCTAAAAACTGCTGGTAATCCTCGTCAAAATACTGCTCCGAATATTTTTCTATAAATTCATCTTTCTCGTAAAGGTTTAAAAAAAACTCCTGCGAAAGATCGTGGTGTATGGGTGATGAGGTACGGTGATACATATCAAATGAGATCCCGAATTCAATAAAACTATCCCTTATCTGCTGATGATATTTATCAATAATAGCCTGCGGGGTTGTGCCTTCCTTTTTGGCCTTTATAGTGATAGCCGCTCCATGTTCATCCGAACCGCAGATATATACTACATCCTTATTTTTAAGGCGCAAATAGCGTACAAAAATATCTGCCGGCAGGTATGCGCCCGCCAGGTGCCCTATATGCAGCGGGCCATTGGCGTAGGGCAATGCCGATGTAACGGTGAATCGTTTAAATTTATTTAGTTTCGACATTAAAAATTTATAATCTTGCAAAGATACTTTTTTAGTCCGAAAATTTGTCTGAACCTTGATTCGCTTGATTTGAGGATTTCATGATTTTTTCTGACCTTCAATAATCAAGGCAATCTTTAAATCAAAAAATCATGGTTCAGACAAATTCAGGACTAACACCCCCAACGCTTAAAAAAGGCGACAAAATCGCCATCACCTGCCCTGCAAAAAAACTGCCCGGGCCGATGACGGATGCTGTAAAACTTTTGCAATCATGGGGGCTCGAAGTTGTTTTGGGCGAAACCCTTGAGGCTGATTTCCACCAGTTTGCCGGCGACGATAGCCTGCGTACGCGGGATATGCAGCGTTTTATTGATGATAACAGCATCAAGGCCATTATTGCAGCCCGCGGCGGTTACGGGACCATCAGGATAATTGATAAGATTGATTTCAGCCACTTTGCACAAAACCCGAAATGGCTGGTTGGCTTTAGCGATATTACCGTATTGCACACCCATTTATTTGCCAATTATGGTGCACAAACCATTCATGGCCAAATGCCGGTAAGCATCCCCGATGCTTCGGCACGTTCTTTAGCAACCTTAAGAAAGGCCCTGTTTGGGGAAGAATTGAGCTACCAGGTTCCTTCACATCCCCAAAACCGCAGTGGCGAAGCCTCAGGCATATTGATAGGCGGAAATTTATCATTGCTGGTAGCGGTATCCGGCTCCGTATCCGACCCTGATTACGATGGAAAGGTATTGTTTATTGAAGATATTGGCGAATATTTATACGCCATTGACCGAATGATGCGCAATTTAAAACGTGCCGGCAAACTGCAAAACCTGGCAGGACTCATTGTAGGCGGGTTTACAGATGTAAAGGACAACGACATCCCTTTCGGGCAAACCGTGCCCGAAATTATTATGGAAGTAGTTAAGGAGTATGATTACCCGGTTTGTTTTGATTTCCCGGCGGGCCATATTCCGGATAATTGCAGTTTGATATTGGGAAAAAAGGTAATTTTATCGGTGAATAATGACGGGGTAGTTTGTCTGAACCATGATTCGTAGGATTTTAGGATGACCATGATTAACAATTCGTAAACTAATAGCTTATAATCAATGCAATCCCGGATCAACCACTAACCTCTAATTAACTAATCTCCAATCTCTACAATATGGCAATTTTCAGCAATTTAGGCAATTATAAAAACTTCGGGTTATTGGTGATCCGTGTAGGTTTAGGTGTTATGTTTATCTATCACGGCTATTCAAAATTAGGGGGCGGCGTAAAAATGTGGGCCGACTTAGGCAGTTCAACCAAATACGTGGGCATCCATTTTTGGCCGGTGTTTTGGGGACTGGCAAGCGCCGCTACTGAAACCTTCGGCGGGTTCTTACTGTTAATCGGGCTTGCTTTCCGCCCGGTGTGCCTGCTACTGCTGATAAACCTCATTGTGGCCGCCGCTATGCTTTTTGGCAAAGGAGAAGGCCTGAATGGTGCCGCACATGCTATTGAAGACGCTGTTATGTTTGCAGGGCTGCTGTTTGTGGGGCCGGGCAGGTTTAGTGTGGATAAAAAATAAAATAACGACATGAACAATACTCTATGAACCATAACGACATACTCTGGAAAGCTCTATTAGAAGATGTATTTGACGATTTCCTGCGTTTCTTTTATCCTGATGCAGATGAACTTTTTGATCTGGATAAAGGATTTGAATACTTAGACAAGGAACTTGAACAGCTATTCCCGCCCGAAGATGACAGGTACGCGCCGCGCTATGTAGATAAGCTGGTAAAAGTTTTTACACGTACCGGTAATGAAGTATGGATATTGATACACGTGGAAGTACAGGGCTATACCGACCAGAATTTTGCCAAAAGAATGTTTCAGTATTATTACAGGATACTGGATAAATATGATAAACCCATTACCGCCTTTGCGATATTTGCAGATACCAGTAAAAGTTTTCATCCTAAACAGTATGAAAGGGACTTTTTGGGGACAAAATTGTATTACGCCTTCAACACCTATAAAATTATCGACCAAAACGAAGCTGAACTGGAAATGAGCAATAACCCGTTTGCCATGGCAGTACTTACGGCCAAATTAGCATTGTCGCGACCCAGGTTGGAAGATGAACAACTGTTTGATCTTGCATACAGTCTTGCCAGGCGATTGTTAACCAAGCAAATGCCAAAGGTAAAAATAAGAAAGTTGATGAGTTTCCTGCGCTATTACCTGCATTTTGAAAACCCAAAAATGTTTGCTAAATTTGAACAAGAGATTGGTATTTTAACAGAAAAGAGGATAACCATGGGAATTGAAGAATTTTTATTGGACAGGGCCGAAAAAAAGGGCTTGGAAAAAGGCATGGAAAAAGGCCGGTATGAGGAAGCTATTGCTATTGCCCGTGAACTAAAAAAAGAAGGTTTGGATATAGCATTTATTGCCAAAACCACCAAACTTTCTGTTGAGGAGATTGAGAAGTTATAATAAAAACTCAAACGCAATCGTATGCAACCAATTATTTAAGTACTCCTTTATACACCTGAAACACTAACGTGGTTCCTCTTGCTGCTGATCAACCTCGTTGTGGCCGCCGCTATGCTTTTTGGCAAGGGAGAAGGCCTGAATGGCGCTGCACATGCCATTGAAGACGCCATTGTATTTGCAGGGCTGCTGTTTGTGGGGCCGGGCAGGTTTAGTGTGGATAAAAAATAAACACAATCTCTATTATATTTAGTTATTCATATAATCGCCTAATTTGCTTAAATAAGCATCGTCTATATCTGCTGAATTGTCTGTAAGAAACTTATTTATTTTATCTGCTTCTGCGGCAAATGCCAACTTTATGACTTTCTTTCTGAGCGCGAATTTTTGCAACTGGTTACTCCCAATATTCAACACATAGTAATCGCCACTGTTTACGTATTCATCATAATTATTACCCTGTGAAGTTATACCATTGGTTGAGTAATTTGACTTTACAAAATCAGTTTTCACCAGTTTGTATATTTTATACTTTTTTCCTGAAGCTAAAACCTGCACATAGTGTGTCTTATCAATATCAGGCGCTTTTTCAAACACAGCTGTTTCTCCGTTACTACTGAAAAGTGTGAACGATTTTATATAATCCCGGTTAATTTCCATTGCCGTTTTGGTATCCTGTGTATACAAAAAACCACCACCAATTTTATCATAATTGTATAGGTAGCTTGGGTATTGAACTAAGGAATCCTTATCATCTATAACAAATCCGTACGCCCAATCGTCAAAAAAGTACCTGCTGCCGTGCACCGCGTCCAGCTTATGCCCAGGCATGGTAGCGCTCCATCCCAATTGGGAAGCTTGATTAGCAGTGGAATTGCCCAATGATAAGCTCCCCTGGGTTCTGGAAGATCCGTTTACTACAGCATTTGCGCCATTAAGGTGTTTTAAAACAACCTCAAATGTGGTGTTATTAGTTGTATTAATAGTTGCATCAGAATACCCCTGGCCTGTAATTTGTAAAGTTGAATTTGGATTCACCATTAATTTGAAGTTCCCGAGCGAATCACTAAAAGTCGCTGATTTAAAAGGCCTGTCCCGTATAAATGCAAATCGCACCGGGTTACCTTGTTCATCTTTAACAGTTCCGGTAGCCGAAATAGCTTGCGCTGAGGTTAATTGTACCGTTACAGCCAATAAAAAACATAATAGCAAAAGTTTTACCATAAATATTAAAATTGATTTATCATAAAAAACCGAATGATTGAACTATTATTATCAGCAATAATATTACAAATGAAAATAACTTAAATGCTAAAGTTTAGGACCTTTAATTCGTTTTTATACTTATTTGTAAATAATATGAATGTAAACGTACGACTTGATATTATATTGTGAAATTGATTTGTAAAATATATTTATTATAAAAAGGCTAAAAGCTTTCTGCTTTGTGCATTCAGCTTTTAGCCTTTTTATATAATTTCAAATTATCACTTTGTACAAGCTTATTAAGTTTACACATAAAAAAAAGAGGCTGCCATTTCAAAGGCAGCCTCTTTATCATATAAAGCTTTTATACTTTAAAGATGAACATAATCATCAATAACAGCTCGGGATGCCGTTGTGTAATAGAACCTAAACAATAGTAATGACTGAGCATACGTATATTGCTGATTCGGGTCATAGTTAAAGTGCAAAGACCTTATCGTTGGCTGAGTAGCCAATACTACACCGCCAGGGGTAAAGTAATTGGCAATATCGGCAGCAGTTATGAAAACGTTGAAATTTGAATACGTTGCCGTTGCGCCTGTGCCGGTTTTTGTAAAGGTAACATGCATCGGGATCCCCGTATAGTAACTTGAGTTAACGACAAATTCGGTAGGAGTAATCGGTGAGGCAGTAATTGCGCCTTCATCAACGTGGTTGTAACCATGTTGAGAGGCAACGGTTGTATCCGCCACTGACCACCTGTCGAAATAATGCTCATAAGCGCCGGCAAAATCATTCCCGATAAAGTGGAAATAATGGATACCCATATTGCCGCTGATGTTCAGGCCGCCCGCGCTTTTGATCGCAATCGGAAGCATATAGCTTTTTGAAGCGTCAAGCAGGTTTTTATAAAAGGTAACCGTTAAAATTGCGGACCGCTGACCTCCCGGAATAGTCACCGAAGTTTGCGTATATACATAAGCATTGGCTGGCACCGGTAAATAAGATACCGCAGGATTAGCCAGGACATACGCGGTAACTACCGCAGGGTCATCAACGCTAAATGTTACGGTAGTAGCGGTGGTAGGCACTGTTGGCGACGCAACAGTTACGGCAAACTGCTGTACAATGGTATCTCCCGATGCGGTAACGGCATCACCGCTAAAATTCACTTGTCCTCCCGTTGGGAATTCCACAATAGATCCACCCTTGCTGAAATCTACATACCTGCTATCTTTAAGACATGAACTTAAGCTAAGTACAGCCGCCGAAAGCAAGATGGTGGGTATTAAAATTATTTTCTTTTTCATTTTCTTTTTATTTTTTAGGTTCCCAAAATATATTGGTTGTAAAAATGTTTATCGTACCCTCTTTTGCCACATTATTTGGATTTGAGGTAAGTTCACTTAGCGGATAATATTGCCTGATCGGAGCAAAAGTTGATACAGCTGCCGGGTCTATCGATATAGGGCTTGGCAGAATTGGAAAGCCTGTTCTCTGGAATTCCAAATAAGCTTCCAGGTTGCTATAACCTACCAGCGCAATCCATTTTTGATAAATAATAGCTTCCCGATAATTAGCTGATGACGAGGCCCATCCAACATTCTTAATCTCCTGGCCATAATAAGTGACAGCTAATGCTGCTGAAGCTGCTGCTGTAGCGCCAGTGTTTAGCCTGACAAACGAAGCCGTAATGCCGCGCTGATAATAATCCTTTGCTGTTCCGCTGGTGATGTAACCATCAAGAACGCCTTCGGAGAGTAAAAAACATGCCTCGGCCGATGAAATAAGTACAGCGCTTTGTGATACCGATTGCAATAAACCCGGGCCAGGAGCGCTGGTATTAGGGTTACTTTGCGTTGTTATGACGTCACCAAAAGTATTTCCTAAAATCTCCGTTCCGTTTGACCCGGTTGTCGGCGTATAAATAGCGTTTATCCTGGGGTCATTAAAGTTATTTAATGTGTTGATAAAAAAGTTATTGCCCCTGTAGTACACGTTACCAAAGGTAGGGTTGCCATTAGTATCATAGCCGTATTCGGCCCAAAAAGGACTTTCCTGGCTGTTACCAAATGACAGTGACTGGGAGTAGCCCGGATTTACTTCTGCGTCCTGGGTGTCATCAAGGTAAGCTGGGACTGGGTAACCGGGACCTACAGTCGATGCAAGGTCGGTTGAAGCAGTATTGCCTGGGACTTGAGTGCTTTGACGTATTGCAATGCGCAGTTTAAGCGTATTTGCAAATCTCTGCCAATTGGCCATAACCCCGCCAAAAACAACATCTGAAGCTCCCGGATTTGTAGCGCTTGGATTAGCCTTGATCAGGTTGATAGCAGCGTCTAATTGTTTCACCAGGTCGTTATAAATAGCCTGTTGCTTATCATAAGCAGGGAAAAGGATACTTGAAGGCTGGAAAGCCTGGCTGTATGGCACATCGCCAAACTGATCAACTAATTGCTCAAAATCAAAAGCTTTCATGATCATGGCAATAGCCTGGAAGTTGCCCATTCCCGCGGTTGCCGCCGAAGACTTTTGCAGGTTATTGAAATTTGTTAAATTCTGGTAAAGGCTTGTCCATACTCCTGTATAAGCGGTGTTGGTAATCTGGAATTGCTGTAATGAACCGTTTGGCACATAGTTACCACTGGGTGTCCAATACCCTACCCAACAACCATACTCTGAGTAATTCTCATTAACTATTGCCGCTGCAACAACTAATGCACCTGATAATGTGAGCTGGGGGGGCGAAACAGAGGGTTGGTTCGGATTAACCTCCAGGCTCAGAAAATCTTTTTTACAACCGGAAATGCCGATCGTAAAAAACATTGCTATAATTAAAATATATTTTTTCATCTCTCTATTTATTTAAATTAGAACGTTAGTTTAAGGCTTCCTCCAAATATCCTGGTACCAGGGGTTTGGCCGGTGCTGTTTACACCCGCAAGGCTACTTCCCGGAGTTTCATTTGAAAATTCAGGATCGGTCCATGGATTGCTCTTAGGCACCCATAAAAACAGGTTACGTCCTGTTAAAGAAAATGTAGCTCCTTTGACGAATTTACTTTGTTTAATAAACCGGTCCAGATTAAATGCTAAATCAACCTCCCTGATAGTCCAGAATGCGCCGCTTGATACAAATGGTTGCATAGTGCCGCTGTACGCGGAAGACTGCCAGAAACCGTAATTACCGTTCACAACGTTTACATTTGTATTTTGTTTATATACACCCGGTGCGGTTTGAATTACAGAGTTTGGATAAACAAAAACCTGGCGGCCTGCTTCAGCTGAAGTAAAGCCGGCTCCGGTGAATGTTAATGTTCCGCCAATGCCATTGTAAACAACATTTCCTCCGCGGTATTCGGCAACAGCCGATAGGGAAATAAACTTATAACTAAAAGATGGGGTTATACCAAAGTTATATTTAGGTGATGTCCTGCCATAGTTTGTTAATGCCTGGGCACTGCTTGGATAACCTGTATTGGGGTCAACAACAACCTGGCCCGAAGGAGAGCGAACGAAATCGGTTCCCTTTAACATTGGAAAAGGCTGGCCTACAACCGCGTATTGGTTATTGCCCAAATACAGGGAATTAGAACCGCTTATTAAGGATATTACCTTGGAGTTGTTGATAGAAAGATTGGCGCCTAACCTGAAACCAAATTTATTTTTGGCTTGTGTTAAGATATCGCCTGTTACCTGGAATTCCAAACCTGATGATTCGGTTTCACCGATATTAGTTAATGTTGAACTATAACCGGTGGTTATTGAAGTACCGATAGGTAAAGTTTGGTTGGTAACATGCTGGTCATAATAAGTAGCATTTACAGCCAACCGGCTTTCGAAAAATGAAAGCTCGGCGCCCAATTCAATTTCACTGGTTAATTCAGGCCTTAAAGTAGAGCTGTAATTTTCAGTATACGCGCTTAGGCCACCCAGTGAACCATAAGGGAAACCGGGGGTTAATGTATAAATGTTATTAATTTGATAAGGGCCGATAGCGATATTACCTACACGGCTGAATGACGCGTAAAGTTTAGCATAATTTAAAATTTTGTTGTCCTTTAAACCTGGTATAGCATCCGTAGGGATAAATGCCAGCTTTACTGAAGGATAATAAAAACTACGTTCGGCCTTTGATAACCTTGAATCCTGCTCATTTCTTAACGTAGCATCCAATGTTATAAAGTTTTTCCAACCCAGGTTCAGGTCGCCGTAATAAGATATATTACGTACGGTAGCTTCATACTCGCTGGCATTTACAGTACCGCCAATAGCGTTGATATTGTAATAACCCGGTAACAGTAAACTATTGCTGCCTGTTAGCATTTCTTTTAAATACTGCTGGCGAATTGAATTACCAACGATCAGGCGGGTATTAAAATTCTGAAAAAATGTTTTATGGAAATCTAAAACCGCATCACCTTGTATACGTGAATAACCGGGGTTAGCGCCGCCGCCAACAAGGCCGTTACCATCGCCGTAAGCATAATAATCCTGCACGGCGCCAGGGGCTTTTCCTGTTGATGAGAAACCTGACGCTACGTTGCCGGCGCTGAAATAATCGCCGAGAGCATAAGGTGAAAAATTAACCTCAGCCCTTGTGTCTTTTTCCTGGTTGATACCAAAGTTGTCTGATATTTGGTAGCTTACATCAAGCCACTTGGTAGGTTCAAGTCTTAATTTTAACTGTGATAGTAAAACATCCCTGTTAACTTCTCTTCTTGAATTATCAATCACCCAGTAAGGATTGATAGCATAAGCATCATAAAAGTCATTTGGGTTACCATATAAGCTATTATTCGGGTTCTTAATAGTTGAAAGGTTTAAGTCAGCCGGCAACTGTAAGATGGAAGAGTACAAGTCGTTGGCTCCCGCGTTGGTTACAAAACTTCCTGTAAAACCGTTGGTGTTAGCATCATTATAGCTGCTTATCTGGGTTTTGGTATAACCCAGGGAATAATCTGCAGAGAAGATGCCATAAGTGCGGTGACCTCTTAAGCTAAAAGCATTTTTTATATTTTTATCATTTGGCACTACAGTTGTTCTGTAAGCGTTTTGGGCCGAAATATAAAAAGAGTTCTTTGCATCACCCTGTGAAAAGGATATGTCATTTTGCTCGGTATAGCCTGTAACAAAAAATTGTTTGATAGGGCTTACTGGGTAAGGGGAATATTTCACCATTTGAATCGGGCCTGTCGCGCTTCCGGCAGGGGCGCCGATTGGTACCATCTGGCCGTTATAAGCAGGGCCGTATTCCTGGTTTTCGTATGGAATGTAGGCAGGCTGCTGGGTTAATGGGTCAACTCCCGGTAAAAAGTTATCGGTTCCCGGTACCCTGTAGCTGGTTTCACCGCCATAAGTACCAAACCCTGTTTGTAATTTCGGATAAAACGCGACATTCTCAAACTGGAAAGATTGCTGGTAAATAATTACCGGTTTACCATCACCGGTTCCTCTTTTAGTGGTAATCAGTACCGCGCCGTTTGATGCTTCCGAACCATACAAAGCGGCTGAACCAGCGCCTTTTAAGATTGTAATATCAGCAACATCGTTGGGGTTAATGGATGAAACGGTAGCTCCCGGAATTGGAACACCATCAACAACGATTAACGCGTCGTTATTACCTTCAAGGGAGCGGTTACCGCGAAGAACAATGTTAACAGTAGGATCTACACCATTATTAAGGGTGTAAATACCCAGGCCTGCAACCTTTGCGGTTAAACCATTGGCAAGGTTAGTAGCATCAGTGGCTGTTAACTCCTTAGCAGTAACCTTTGCAGTAGAATAGCCTAATGATCTTTCGGGTTGTTTAACCCCCATGGCTGTTGTTACCACAACCTCGCCAAGCTCATTGCTTGTTACGGTGAGCGCTACGTTTAACACAGCGCCTGTTACCGGTAACTGTACTGTTTGGTAACCGATAAAGCTAAACACCAAAGTGGCGTTTTGAGGTACAGACAAGGTATATTTACCTGCTGTGTTTGTTTGCATACCGACATTGGTACCCTTTACCTTTACTGTTACTCCCGTAATGGGCAGGCCATCATCTGTGGCCGTAACCGTACCAGTAACTGTACGGTTTTGTGCATATACCTGTGCTGTGCATAACATCAGGAAACACAAACTTACTAGTAGAAGTTTTTTCATGTTTGTTAATAATAAGATCAGTTAATAGTTAATTAATGTTAAAAGTAATGTTACGTTATCAAATTGTCAAGTTAAATCTTCAAAAACATCACTTTTTTTTAAAATAAACTAACTTTTTTCAATAAAAGCAATAATTTTAGTACTATGTATTGCATAATACAATTTAAAACATATATCTTTGTTACATGATTGTTGAAAATACACAAACCCAAATGCGGAAAGGAATACTGGAGTATTGCATACTTTCCATTATAGCTAAGGGCGAAACTTATGCTTCGGACATCATTGCCGAACTTAAAAAAGCCCAACTGCTTGTAGTTGAGGGCACTTTGTATCCTTTACTCACCCGTTTAAAAAATAATGGACTCCTCACTTACAACTGGGTTGAGTCCACTTCGGGGCCACCAAGAAAGTATTATATCTTATCCGAAGAGGGCAAAAACGTGCTTGAACAATTAGATAAAACCTGGCAGGAGCTATCATTCGCTGTTCAAACAGCTATAGGGGAGAGAAAGTGAGCGGATGTGCAGATGTGAAGATGTGCGGATTCCAGATGTGCAGATGTGCAGATTCCAAATGTGCAAATGAACAAGTGAACCAATGAACAAGTGAACAAGTGAACTAATGAACTAATGAACCAAATATCATGAACAAAACTATTATCATTAATATAAACGGCATTGTCTTCCATATAGAAGAAGAGGCCTACGAAATATTAAAAAACTATATGACGGATGTAAAACGTCATTTTTCCAACTCGGCTGATAGCCTTGAGATTACCACCGATATTGAAAACCGCATTGCCGAAATGTTCGCAGAACTGCTGGCTAAAGACAACAAGCAGGTAATTGTTGAACAGGACGTAAATGCGGTTATTGAACAAATGGGCTCGGTAGCCGATTTTGAAAATGCGGATGAGGAAGAGAAACCGCGTACAAATCCATTTGCCTCCACAGCCGAAACCCGCAGGCTTTTCCGCGACCCGGACGATCACCTGATTGGCGGCGTTTGCGCTGGCATTGCCAATTACTTTGATATCGACGCCGTTTGGATCAGGCTGATTTTTGCGGTTTGTGTATTTATAGGCGGCAGCGGCATGCTATTATATTGTATATTATGGATTATTGTTCCAAAAGCGGTAACCCGTGCCGACAGGATGGCTATGAAAGGCGAAAAACAAAACCTGCAGGGCTTTAAGAAGAATTTTGAAGAAGAATTAAGCTCGGTAAAACAAAACCTTTCCAATTTTGGCAACGAAGCCCGGCCCTTTGTATATAAGGCCCGCGATTTTGCCGGTGACTTTTTTCATCACCTGGGGATATTTTTAGCAGGAACAGGGCGGGTACTTGTTAAAATGATCGGCGTTTTTATCCTCGTGGTTTGTTTTGGATTTGCAATTGCCTTAGTTGTTGGCCTTATTGCATTTATTGGATTTGACGCCGGCAACCCGCATGCCTTTTTTCCTTTCACTATTATTGCTAATGAGCATGCCGACAATATTTATGTATGCGCATTTTTTGCCGCATTTATACCTTTGCTCAGCATTATATTAGTCACCCTTAAAGGTATTTTTAATGTAGGCAATATCGGGAGATCAACCGGGACGGTTTTCCTGGTCATCTGGCTATGCTCATTATCTTTACTGATATATTATGCGGTAAAGATCTCATCCAATTTCAGGGAATCGGCCCGGTTCACAAAAACGATTAACCTTAAACCGGCAAAAAACAATACCTATTATATAGACCTGAACAACATAAAATATTTTTCGCATGATGACAGTGTGCGGCTGGACATTAAAGATCATTTCCGTAATATGGTGGTGATAGACGACCGATATAACAATTTTAATGATAATGAACCACGCAGTGTTAGTATCATTATTGAAAAAAGCGATGTAAAATACCCGGTACTTGTTGAAACTTACAGCGCCAAGGGAAGCAATTATGATAATGCGCTATATAATGCCGGCAGCACAAGTTATGTATTTGCACAACAGGATTCGGTTCTTAAGTTTGACTATTCACTGCGTAAGAGGCCGCATATATCATGGCATGATGAAGAAATTGAACTGACCTTAAAACTACCGGTGAATGCAAAGGTGGTGATTGACCAAAAGCTGGATAATTACCTCCGCGATGTAAACCTTTACGATTGTAACCAGACTAACAAAAAGAACAATCCAAATACAGCAACCTTTATAATGACGGATAATGGCCTGCAATGCAAAGTTGATACTATAGTTACAGCAAAAAAAGACAGCGTTAAAGCAGACAGCACTCAAAACGGGCAATAATTTTAAAGTTGATTGGGTTGATTTTGTGAGTAGTTGATTGGGTTGCTGAATACCGGGAGCCCGATCAACTTTCATTATCGCGATGGGGATTGGGCCTGGTCAACCTTAAATTTTAATAAAAATTTCAACCCATTGTAACCTTAGGCCACTTTATCGCATCTTATATACAATAACAACCTTTAATGGTATTGAGCGGCTATCAGTATTGTTGATCGCCGGTTAAAAAAAAGGGCAAAAAATCCTTATGGGATTGTTATTGCCAAAATTTTAAATGCTGCCGGGTAATCATACCTTAAATACGGTAACCATTACAGGATCAAAACCATTAATAGAACATAAAATTGACCGCACGGTAATGAATGTGGCAAACAGCGTTTTGGCTGCAGGCAATTCAGCGATGGATATTTTGGAAAGGGCGCCGGGGGGTTCTGTTGATAAAGATGACAGCATCAGCCTGAAAGGCAAACAGGGGGTTACTGTAACGATAAAAACGAGATCAACATCTCTGTCCTTTCGACACGTCGTCAACGGTTCACTTGCGTTCAGCTTCTTTACACCCACCTGACTATGTCAAGCATAGCCTTTTGTCTAAACTAAACGTTCAGCACCATGCCTTTTGAACACAGCTCCGCCAACTGGCGGATTACATACTCCAACTGTATGGCGCGTTTGAAGGACCTGCTCCGAAGGAGTCCTTCGGACCTTCATCTTTTATACAACAATGAAAAGAGTTTTCCTATTTTCATTCGTGACACAACAAGTGTGGACACTTGAACAGGCGGGTGCGTTGATGCCTGAACAGATTTGATAACATTAATTTATTTGTTGTTATTCTTCCTGATATTTATTGCCCGTTTGCGTTCCCTGATTTCAAAAACCAAATTTTCCTCGGTTTTATTTGTTAAATCAGCATTTAAATTTTCGCGAAGAACACGGAACTCGTCGGTAAACACATTTGCATTAATTTGCACTAAGTACGTATCTGCCGGCAGATTTAGAAAAAATGCGCCATTCTCATCCGTCAATGTTGAGTAGGATTCTCCTTTTGAACTAATGGCGGTAATACGAATATTTGAGGGACTAAACTCCAGTTTACTTAGCGGATCTTTAACAAGATTTAAACTCCCTGATAAAAACCGGCTTCTTTCATATCCGATATACCAAACCTGGCTTTTATCAAAATTAATTTGCTGTTTATATCCTTTTTTGGCTATCCAGCCTTTTAAATTAGTCACCTGGCCAAGATCAAGGGAATAAATCCCTGTTTTAATATTTTTATAATACGCTTCACCAAGTTTATTTGTAGTAAAGTATTGCTCGCCTATTTTAATACTGGCCTCATTGATAGGTTCATCCCCAAGGTCATAAACATTGTTGCCATTATTATCCTTAAACAGGATAACTTTTAAAGTACTATACTTTTGTAACCCAACCAAAGGCATATCTAATGTTTTTCGAATGCTAATGTTTAATGAATTCAGGTTATTCTCCCTGCCGAAATTACGGTTCCCATAAAAACGGATGTATAACCCGCTTTTTATCAGGCTTAAATTGAGATCAAGACGTGCACCATACGACTTTATTTGATTACTCATATCATCGATGTAGTCCACCTCCACTCTTGCATCAAGCACCGATTTAAAAAAGTCCTGTTCAACATAAGGAGAGACTTGAAAACGGTCGGTCTTTACCCCCGTTTTTGCATAATTGAACAAATCGGAATAATAGGCGGGGCCATCATCTAATCTAAAGTTTATACCATTTTTACTACTTTGCAAGGTCCCAAATGCCGTAATCGAATTAATCGGGCTTATATTGTAATTACCGCCTTCGGCAAAACTCCGGGAGGCGCTGCCCGTTAAAGAAAAGTTAAAATTTTTAAAGAGGACCATCCCCCCGGTCATGGTCAGTTTATCAGACCTGAACGGGATATTTGTTAAACTATCCTGCAATTGATTTACAACTGACGCGGTGAGGGTTAGACTGCCTCTGCCTTTAATAAACCCTGTCCTTAAACCATATTCGGTGGTTCTTCCCCCAAATAATGAAAGCAATTTGTTAGAGTCGGGTAAAGTTACCGAGCGGGCATTATATTCGGCTATGCCCCCGAAAAAGAATTTACCTGTTATAAACCGTAATTCGTTTGATGACCGGGAAACCCCGCGTTCGAGGCCCGGAAAATTCTTATCACTAATATTATTATCCGTTCGTAAGGTAAATGTTGGGGAATTGTAGTTATAACGAAGCCCGGCCGTACCACCTGTGGTATTGCTCATTAATACCGGCTGGTAAATAGAGTTCCACCCGTATCCTCCCAAAATTGCCAATTGCCCGGTTTTTCCGAACGCTTTATCATATTCCGTAATATTTAAAATGCTATTGTCTTTTTGCTGCAGATCAAAATTCAAAGCGGTATTGTTAATTATTCCGGAGGATTTATTTATAGTATATTCCTGCCGCACATTAAACTGATCGGCATCGCCCAAACGGCTTTTAACAGCTACCGCTTCAATTTTGTAACCATTATCAGCTTTATACGATAGCCTTGCCCCAAAACCATCAATTAAAAAAGCGCTGAATTCGGTTTGGTTCCCTATTGATATTTTCCAATTCTTTGTAGTGTAATTGATGTTGTAATATCTGTTTGAGGCGCGATTATTTTGTGCATCAAAATTATCGGACCGGAAATTAAAAGAGAGGGAGCGCTGGTTCGCAAGCGATAGCACACCGAAACTGTTAATATAACTTATTTGCTGCTGTTTATTACTGAAATTTTGAGAAACAAGTTCAACGCTAATTGGCGCGGTAAACCAGCTTGAAGCGTTTTCAAAGAAGATGGTATTGTTACTGAATACATGCTGGATAAGGGTTTGCTGCGTTTTATCCTTGCCGCTTACATCTATTTCAATAGTCTGAGGTTTAAATTCTTCGAGGTATTTTTTTTGTACGATAATGCCTACCCTTAATATAGTATCCCGGCCCGGCCGCAAAGTTATTTGGTTGTTGCGTTTGGCGACAGTCAAATCTAAACTTGTATTGTAATTGATATTAAACCCCTGGGGTATGTTTCCCGTATTTGAAATCCTGAACTGGAAATAAGTTTCCTTGTTTATACGGTCAAGTTTAATATCAGGATTGATGAGTGCGGCGCGCCAATTTGAATTAGCCATTACCTTTGCAATATAATGGTAATCGGTTTTGGCGCCGATAGCCATATTATTGATCGTTAATGTAACCGTGTAAAGTTTATCGCTTATTGCCCCGTATGCCGCCGCCACACGGATAGGCAATTCCAGCGTTGCATTGGGCGCAAGCTGAAATATCTTATGGTTATCAAATAATGTTTGCCAACCTTCTGGCACTGCCAGGTCAAGGCCAATAGCTTGTTTAACAGAAGATATATTAGTAATGCTTACCCTGTTGAAACTAAAAGAATTACCGGCCTGGAACAGGGTGTCTTTCAGAAAAACCACCTTAAAATCATTATTCGCCCGTGCTAATGTTGTTTTTGGAGAAAAAAATGCAGCAAATAAGCAACTTACAATGGCGGCTTTTAAAAGCTTAATTATATGTGGGTTTAAATGTGGCAATTTTAAATTTAATAGGGTATCCGGTTTAAAAAATCAGGTGCATGAACGTTTAATATAATGTGCGAAGCTGTCTGAAAACGATAAACAACTTGTCATTGCCCTCCGCCTAAAGGCGGAGGGCAATCTCGTCGCCATACGTGTGCGCTAACCTATCTGCGACGAGATTGCCACGTCGCTGCCTGCCTAACGGCACGCTGGCTCCTCGCAATGACATAGTTTTTAATATGTCGTATCTACTACCACATGTCTTAAAAGCCAGGGCGTTTTACGAAATTTGACCTCTAAATGTTTATGACCGGGAGCGAAACATCCACACTAACAACACAATATACTCAGAATAAAAAAGGCTTGCTCTTTTCGGAGCAAGCCTTATGTGCTATGTTTAAGTCCTCTTAAAGATTACTCAGGGTGTATGTGATCCCGATCGCATAGTTTGTAGCTGGTGTAATTGTAGGCCCGGGCCTCAATTTCATATCTATACCAATTGTGCCGGCTCCCGGCGGTATCTTGGCCCCGGTTGTTCCGGTCAACGATATCGGCGTAGTGCCCAATGGAGCATAAGTACCGCCCGCATTATTTCTGAACTGCAGCACCGAAGACGGCATAGGGGCAGTTGCGCTCCCGCCGCTAAAATTGGGCGTTGTGGCGTTTATGTTTATATACCAGGGCGTGTTACTGCTGTAGCTTAAAGTTACGGCGTTCAGTTGTTCAATTCCGGTAGCCAGTGATGAAACCTGGCCTGTGAAATCAAAATTAACTGAACCGCCGTTAGTAACTGCTAAATGCAGTGCACCCGGTATTGTAGCGGTTACCGTACTGGTAGCAGTAACCGACTGTGCCTTAACAATAACACAAGCAACCAAGACAATTAGTATAGTAAACAATGTCTTTTTCATAATTAATTATTGTTAGTGTTTACAGACTCGATCAATTATTGATTGCTGATGGTATAGGTCAAAGCAAGTGTATATGCACCAGGACCGTAATCGTAACGTGGGTTCATATAGTAATCAATAGCTATGGTACCGGCGCCTCTTTGAACTTTAGCACCTGTCGTACCCACCACAGAAGATGCAGTAGTTGTCAAAGGAATAAAGGTTTGAGTACCACCTAATTTATAAAACAATACTGATGACGGCATAGGGGTGTTGTGATCGCCATCTGAAAAAGTTGAACTATTGGCAGCCACATTTACAAACCAGGGTAAATTTGACCTGAAAGTTAAGCTTACAGCGCCCGTTGTGGTTACACCATTATCAAGCGATGCTATATCAGGGAAATTGATAGGAACTGTAGTACCGGTTGTTACAGCCAAATCTAAAATTGTAGCTATAGTTGTAGTAACAGTTGCTACTTGTGAAGGGGTACCCAAACCGCTGCCACCAGTTGGAATGGCTGGACCCGATACTCCATCTGTAGCATTAGAAATGACTGATACCTGCGCTTGTGCAACTGACAAGCTTAGGATGAATAATGCGGCTATCATTGAGCCTGTTAAGAAGAACTTTTTCATAATTTTAATTTTTGGAGTTTAAGTTTTATTTAATTGTTTATTTTTATTTAGCTGTTTATAAAGTTGTTATAGTATAAGTAATTGTCATGGCGTAATCTGTCTCCGGGGCATAAGTATAGCCGGGGTTCACAAAGAAATCAACGCTTACTGTTCCTTTTCCCCTGGCATTTTTTGAACCGGTGGTTCCGTCTAAAGAAGTCGCGGTTGTAGATAGGGGCGTATAAGTTGACCCTCCTGTCATCCTGTACCCGATAACTGAAGCAGGCATCGGCGTTGGATTGCCGCCGGCCGATTCGGAAAAAGTAGTGGAATTTGCCGCGATATTAATATACCAGGGCTGGTTGGATCTGTAAGTAAGGGTAGCCGCATCTGTTTGTGTGATGCCCGCATCCAAAAGAGCGATACTGTTAAAGTTAAAAGTAAGGGCTGAACCTGTGGTAACCTGCAGGTCGAGCACCTGTGAAATTTGAACGCCCATCGTCGCTGTTGGCGTAGGGGAACCTATTTGGGCGTAAACGCTTGTATTAATTCCTGCTGCTATAATGAATAACGAAAGCAATACTAATTTTTTCATGTTAACCGCAATTAAATTAAAATTTCAGAGAAACAATATTCTCATGGATGTACAGGATTCCAAACAATAACAAAGCCAATAAAATAATAAGCGCCTTTATATACTATTTATCCTATCAGGTTGATAATTATGCAAACGCTACCGGGTAAATATTTCCCAATTCGGGGTAATTTTGTGACCTTGTTCCCATTTTTAATAGTGCGTGATCTGTTGATTTATTGAGTGTTACGAAATAAAATATGATTATTAAGCAATACATATATTATTCCGATAGCTGAACAGGCGTTCATATTTCAGTTATATGAACCAATGGAGAGGTATATTATCCGAAAAATTATGGGCGGCTCTTATAGGTTACTTATGGTATAATCTATCGTTATTGAATAATCTGAAGCGGGGGGATAAGTATATCCAGGGTTAATAAAAAAGTCGATGCCATAGGTGCCTGTTCCGCGTATAACTTCTGAACCCTGCGCTCCCTTTAAGGAAACTGCTGTAGAACTTAGGGCCGTATAGGTCGAACCTCCATTTAATCTGTATTGAACAACGGATGCCGGCATAGCCGGACTGGACCCTCCGCTAAAATTTGCAGTTGAACTATTGATTGTTATAAAATAGGCCTCGTTGGAACTGTAGGTTAAGATGGTGGCATTTAACAGGGTTATACCGTTGTCAAGGGCTGTTGGGGTATTAAAATTTACAGAAGTGGCAGTATTAGCAGTGATCTGCAAATCTAATACGGTTGGCAACGGGCCAATTGTTACCGTCGCCGTCACTGGATTGGATTGTGCATAAGTATTCATGTGGAATATTCCCATCAAAAGAAGCAAGTAAAATAAATAAGATTTTCGCATGATCATATTTCTTTAATCACAAATATACAAATAGAGTGTAAGCGAATGTGTTCCGGGAGCTTGTAAATATGTATTCAATGGGTTCAGCGTTACAGTAAGTGTTTGAGTTGAAGTATTCCTCGGAACATTATTAGCAATAGGCAGGTATTGATTTGAAAGTGGTACTGTAGCAGCACCATTTGGAGTAGATGCCGTCACTGTAAAAGCATTTATCGGGATAGGCGTATTAGTAGGTGACCCAGTCTGAGCGGTTACTTCTCCTGCGACATATAACGTATATGCATGTGCGGCACTCACCGTAACGGTAAACGTATTATTTAAAGTTTTAGAATTAGTAAAGTCACTTAAACTACTACCACTAAGATTGAAAGTAAAAGTGGCATTTGATGGGCTTATTCGCAAAGTTGGATTACTTTGAGTGCCAGAACAATTAGTTGGTGGGTTTCCTGGCGTTTGCGCTTGAACCAGATAATTCGACATCAACAATAAACAGACAAGATAAAAGTGTTTCATTACAATACGTTAAAAACCTATAGCGATAAATATAGGTTTAAATTTTTAATTACATTTAAGAGCCTTAAACTTAACCGGCAATATACCGCGAATTATATTAAGACAAGAATAATGCCATATCAGTTTTTATGGGTTACACACATCATTCAGTGTTCGATATTAAAACGTTAACATTATGACATTGCCCATATTGCAATTTTTAAACCTTTAATAAACCACTAACGTAATAACAAAGAATATTGGCCTTGCTATTGTATAATAAACCGGGGCAACCCGGGATAATTGCTTCGAAACAAATATCCATTTAATAATTAGTAATTTAACGCAGGTTTTATAAACTAAAACAATTTTAGTAAAAAAAAATATATATTTGGTAAAACATAATTTTAAGCCTGCTTTTTGCATATACCTATAAATATGAAAATTATTCAATTCAGTAAACATTTCTGCTTTGTTATTTTAATCCTGTTATCTACAAGGATAGTTGCTCAGCGTATTAACGTAAACCCAACCATTTTAAGTTTTAATGCAAGTGCTGGTCAAAGCGCGACACAAATATTAACTGTAACCAATTTATCAGATAAAGTACAAGCTTACCAGTTATCCCTGGGCGACTGGATAAGGGATACCACCGGCGAACACAGGTACTATGCACCAAACACTACAAAACGTTCATGTGCCGCATGGGTGTCGTTTGATAATCCCGTAATAGAAGTTGAACCCCAAAAATCGCGTGATGTGAGGGTTACTTTAAACGTTCCTGCTGATAGCATGGCTACAAAAGAGATGAAGTGGGCGATGATATTTATACAGAATGTAAAAGAGCAAACCGGGGATGATAACAAGGCCGGGAAAATGAAGGCTACTATAAAAGAAATATACCGCATAGGCATACACGTTTACCAAACCCCGCCGACTGTAACCAAAAAGGAGGCTAAGGCAATATCCCTGGTGCAAGATAAGGTGAATAAAGATCTTTATGATTTTACCATGGTAAATACAGGTATGACTATGCTTGATTGTAAAGTAAGGCTTGTATTAACCGATTTAGCCAGCGGTACTGAGATAAAATTAGAAGAGCAGGCCTTCCCCGTTTTCCCTGGCGGTATAAGACTTATTAAATTGGAGATCCCCAAAACGGTGCCAAAAGGGAAATATTCCATGTTAGGTATCCTTGAATATGACCCTGATATGCCGTTAGAAGCTATTGAATCGAGTTTTGAAAAAAAATAAAGCGATTTAATAATATCTCCCGCTGTCCGTAGTTTCCGACTACGGACGACTATGCCCGGAGACTGTGTCTCCGTTGACAGAGCAATAAGAAGCCCCCTGCTTCAGGAAAATCGCTTTTAAATAATTAAAGCTTAAAGTACGATATGCTGACGGGAAATTCACCAGCTATTCATGCCCCGTGAGGGCTACCCGTTTGTAGAAAAAGAAATCACAACAAAATATTACCCCGTCAGGGGTTACCCATTCGCGAAGGGTAACCCCTGACGGGGCAATTATCTGGTGGGTAATCGAATGCTACAAACGGGTTGCCCTTCAGTGGGCATTCGCTTTTTAAACGCGATTTCCTTGCCCCGCTTTATAATTTTCATATTTACGCCGCATTAAAATATATTTGTAAAAAGCGGCGCTATGAGGAAGATATTATCAGCAGTATGTATTTGTTTTGTTTTTTCGCAGGCAAAAGCGCAATTAACTCCTTTTGAGTTAAGTAAGGACAAAAATTATACGGCTACCTATAGCGAGGTAATTGCTTATTATCAAAAGCTAAGCAGGCTGCATCCGCAAATGAAGCTGTTTAATTACGGCACAACGGATGTGGGCAAGCCGTTAACATTGGTTGTGCTCTCGCGCGATGGGGTATTTGATCCGAAACTGATAAAAAAGCAAAACAAAAGGGTTTTATTGATCAACAATGGCATCCATCCCGGCGAACCGGAAGGTATTGACGCCAGCATGATGCTGTGCCGCGACCTGCTCAGGAAAAAGGCCTTGCCAAAAAATGTGGTCATCTGCATTATTGCTATTTATAATATTGATGGCTGCCTGAACCGGGGCCAGAGCCGTATTAACCAGAATGGCCCGCGTGCTTATGGTTTCAGGGGTAATTACCGCAACCTCGACCTGAACCGTGATTTTATAAAGGCCGACAGCAAAAACGCCCTTGCTTTTGAACAGATACTAAATACCTGGAACCCTGAAGTTTTTTTGGATAACCATACCAGCGACGGCGCCGACTATCAGTATGTGATGACACTGATTGAGACCCAAAAGGATAAGCAAAACCCTATCCTTGCAGACTATACCTCCAAAACGCTATCGCCTGAACTTTATAAACGGATGAAAATAAGCGGTTACGAGATGATCCCTTACGTGGAGAGCGAAGATAAAAGTCCGGATAACGGGATTGTGAGTTTTTTAGAAACACCGCGCTTTGCAACAGGCTATACCTCCCAGCATAATATCATCAGCTATATTACTGAAACGCACATGCTGAAGCCGTTCGATAAACGTGTTTATGCCACATACGATTTTATGCAAAACCTCATTGATATTTATGAGCGAGATGCAAAACTGATCGGCTATTTAAAACATAAAGCCGATGAGCAGGTAAAACAGCAGCAAACATTCGCCCTAAACTGGGATCTGGATATGGACCATTACGACAGCCTTACCTTTAAGGGTTATACTGCCGGTTATAAAACAAGCGAGGTGAGCGGCCTGCCGCGTTTATATTACGACAGAACAAAACCCTATACCAAAACCATTAAATATTTTGATAACTATAAGGCCGCTGCTATCATTGATAAGCCGCTGGCTTATATCATTCCGCAAGCCTGGGGCAAGGTAATTGAGTTGTATAAACTGAATAATGTGGCTATGCGCAGGTTGGCGCACGACACTACGCTCAATTTGCAGATGTATTATATCGCTGATTATAAAACACCGCAAAGGCCTTATGAAGGCCATTACCTGCACAGCAACGTTAAATTGAATCCTGTTGAAACGAACGTGAAATTTTATGCGGGGGATTATGTGGTGTACACCAATCAATCGCTAAACCGTTATATTGTGGAAACGTTGGAGCCGCAGGGGGTTGATTCATTCTTTGCCTGGAACTTTTTCGATTCGGTTTTGGGTGAGAAGGAGTATTTCTCGGATTATGTTTTTGAAGATGTAGCTGCCGATCTGCTGAAAAAAGACCCGGACTTAAAGAAAAAGCTCGACGATGAAAAACTGAAAGACCCAAAACTGGCTACCAGCGCAGGGATGCAATTAAACTTTGTTTACCGCAACTCGCCTTATTTTGAAAAAACCTATCTTCGCTACCCAATTGGAAGAATATTAACCCCAACTAATCTTGACTTGAAATGATGGAATACCTTGCGATGGCCCCGGTGGCCTCGTTCATATTTGCGATTACAATTGCCTCTTCTTTATGGGCATTTTCAAACGACAATGCTTATGGCAATATGATCCTGCACCCTTACAGTGTTTCGCGGGGGCAGCGTGTTTATACCGTAATTACCAGCGGGCTCATCCATAACGATTGGATGCACCTGATTTTTAACATGTTCTCTTATTATTTCTTTGCCTTTCAGTTGGAGCCTAAATTGGGGCACTGGCAGTTTGGCTTATTATACACTGCAAGTTTAATCCTCAGCGACCTGCCAACTGTTTACAAGCACAAAAATGATGACTGGTATCATAGCCTGGGTGCATCGGGTGCGGTGAGCGCGGTTATTTTTAGTTGGATAATGTATAGTCCTGTAGGCACGATGATGATCATGCCGATACCTATTCCTATTTATTCAATCGTGTTTGGTGTGCTTTATCTGATTTATTGTAATTATGCGTCAAAACATGCGCGTGATAACGTTAACCATGACGCCCACCTATTTGGCGCATTAAGCGGCTTATTGATCACCATTGTGCTTCATCCGCATGTGGTGCATGATTTTATAACACAGATCAGCGGGAAAGTTCAAGAGTTGATCCATTAATCAGACTGCCATCAGGATTAAACAAAAAGCTCATTGGCTTTTCGGGGTTTTTGATGATCTCGAAAAGCAAAAAGCCCCAGTTTTTCCAGAAGCTTTCCAAAACCTGTCCGTAGGTTTTGCCCATCCAGTCGTCAAATAAAGGTTTGCTGCTCATGCCGCGCAGGGGCATAGCTTCAAGATAAATATCATCGCCAACAGGCAAAATATGATATTCGGGCAGGCGGTTAAAAAGGTAGGCCGAGTAAAACACCCGCCCGCTAAACTCTTCAAACTGGATGGGGTGCAAAACTTCATCCCCTATTTTATCCAGTATTTCCTTATGGTATGCCCGGTTGGCGCCGTTATCCTGCAAACAAATAACCAGGCCGAAATCATTTATCCGCAAAGAAAACGTCAAAGTATTGACCTCGTCACGATAATAAAATTCTTCTATATTATTGTCCATCTTAAATAGAAAAATACTATAAGGTTTAAATCCTTCAAAAATTAACGGCAAATTAAGGCTTTGCAGCATTAAATGCAGGTTGCTGAACTTATGGATAAGAGATTGTGAAATATTAAACTCCCCGCCCTGCGCATGCTGCTGTTTTATCCCGCTTTGGATCTCGTTAAAAATAATGCCGTAAAGCAGTTTCCCCGCCCATTGGAATAATTTCAGCCCGTCAAGGTTTTTAACAGCTTCGTAACCGGTGGCAAAAGCTGCGGCAATTTCGTTTTCAAGCGGTTCTAAAAAAGCGGCGTTAACATCTGTAGCGCAGGGGATTTTCAGATCTTTATAGGTCGCCATGCTTTCATCCAGCAGTTTGAAAGGCTGGTCTTTTAGCTTATAGCGGTCCATAAGCCATTGGGGGAAAACCTGTATTTTTTCCTCTTCGGTACTTAAAGCCTGCCCGGTTAAAAAACAATTGCGGTTGCTGAAGTTGAACGTTGTAAACGGCTGATAAATTTGTTCCGGCATAGGTGCAAAGATACACATCAAAATCAACGGGAAAATTTTAGCTTTGAATTTAACATGATACTGACTTACCAACCCTTCGAACTGCTGTTAAAGCACACCTTTACTATCGCTAAATTTTCGCGTACCTCAACGCCTGTAATGTTGATTAAGGTGGAACATGAGGGCCAAACCGGCTTTGGCGAAGCTTCTATGGTGCCTTATATGGGCGAAAGTTTTCAAACCGCTACGGATTTTTTAGCAAAGGTTGACGCCCGTCAATTTCAATACCCGTTTGATTTTGAAGCGATCATCTCTTACCTGGATAGCATCGCCCCGGGCAATCCTGCCATTAAAGCCGGAATTGACATTGCCCTGCACGACCTGGATGGCAAACTACAGCAAAAACCCTGCTGGCAAATATTGGGGAGCGACCCTGCAAAAATGCCCGAAACCAGTTTCACTATTGGTATTGATACGGCGGAAGTCATCATCCAAAAAGTAAAAGAAAACCCGGATTGTAAGATCATAAAAGTAAAATTAGGCAGGGATAGTGACAGGGAACTGATAAAAACCATCCGGTCGGTAACCAATCTGCCCCTGTTTGTGGATGCTAACCAGGGCTGGACCGATCTGCAGCAAAGCCTCGACATCTGCCATTGGCTGCACGAACAGGGCGTATTACTGATAGAGCAACCCATGCTGAAAACAGATATAGACAGCAACGCCTGGCTTACGGAACGCAGCCCGATCCCTATAATAGGCGATGAGGCTGTGCAGCGCTTACCCGATGTGGCAAGGGCCAAAGGTGTTTACCATGGCATCAACATCAAACTGATGAAATCGGCAGGGATGTACGGGGCGCATCAAATGATATTAAAAGCAAAGGAACTGGGTTTAAAACTGATGATAGGTTGTATGAGTGAAACCAGCTGCGCCACCCTTGCCGCCGCCGCCCTTGCCCCGCAATGCGATTGGGCCGACCTCGACGGGCCATTTTTAACCAGCAATAATCCCTATAAAATGCCGGAGTTTCGGGATGGGAAATGGGTGCTGGGGAATGAAGCCGGTTTAGGAATCAGACACTAATTTTCACGAACAGGAGCGAATTTTCACGAATTTACAAATAGCAGCACTCCTGGCTAACATTCCCTTTTGCCATCCTGAAAATTCCAGCTTTGACAACTTTTGAAAAGTTGTCAAAGCTTCCTGCCTTCATTTGTGAAAATTCGTCCTCATTCCTGAAAATTCGTGCCACTTAATCTTATCTTTATATGCATGGTGGCTCAGTGTTACAATGGGCCTTAAAAAATGAAGGGGAAAGCATTATTTATTTTATCGGGGTTTGCCTTGCTGATGGCGGGTTGTGCCATGATGCAATCCATCATAAAATCAACTTTCCCTTATACCACCACGCTGCTGATCCCGAAGTCTTCGGCGCCGGGCGCCATGTTATCGGTTACCGCCATGGCCACCAGCTTTGACCAGGATTTTAAAAAGAATGGTAATAATGC
The DNA here is from genome assembly GCA_002413785.1 of Mucilaginibacter sp. UBA5151. Taxonomy (GTDB): domain Bacteria; phylum Bacteroidota; class Bacteroidia; order Sphingobacteriales; family Sphingobacteriaceae; genus Mucilaginibacter. Next base: position 135,482 of record DHXR01000024.1, on the reverse strand, counting down.
CGATAAAGTCAGCGAGGTGCGGATGGTATCGGCTAAAATTGAATCGGAGGACCCAACCGATTTTAATATCGGCAACCTTGACATGATAAAAATTTACATGGCAAAAGCCGACAGTACTGATGAAGTCCAGGTAGCATCGCGAACCGATATTACCCCTGGTGTTGGCAACAGCCTGGTGCTGGATATTGATAACTCGAACTTTTTAGATGAACTGGTACGCGAACCAAAAGTAAGGATACGGATGGCTTACCGCTTACGAAAACCCATTGATGCAAATGCCAAACTTCACCTGGTATTGGGGCTTGGGGCTTTCCCGAATCGCAATTAATGTGTTTGACGATTGAAAAATAAGGTATAGAAGGTATTAAAAAGCAAAGGCCTGTGCGGTTCCCCTCTTGAGAGGGGTGGAGGGGTGTGTTAGCGGGTATATCGGTAACACACCCCCGCCACAACACTGCCGAACCCACCCCCTCTCAAGAGGGGAGTAGGCATAACATTCGGATTATCTATTCATTATGATTGCTTTGAGCAGATTTTCAATCACAAAACACATTTACTTTAACAATCTGTTATCTGCATTCGGAAATACCAAAATTGGCTGATAATTACGTGCTTCGTCCATTTCCATGTAGCAGTACGACATAATAATCACAATATCGCCTAACTGGGCCAGCCTTGCCGCAGCGCCGTTTAAACAGATGGTACCGGTACCGCGCCCGCCTTTTATTACATAAGTTTCAAACCGGGCGCCATTGTTATTATTAACAATCTGCACCTTCTCGTTGGCGATCATATTGGCCGCGTCCATTAAATCCTCATCAATAGTAATACTGCCTACATAGTTCAGCTCGGCCTGGGTTACCTTTACACGGTGAAGCTTGGATTTTAATACTTCGATTATCATGGGGCAAAGATAGTGATTGAAGGTTAGAGATTGGAGATTAGTTGGGAATAGAGATTAGAGGCTGGAAGTCAGAGATTAGTTGGAAAATTTTACCGGGGGCTTCCTTCCAATCTCTGACTTCCAATCTCTAATCTCCTCTTCTATAAAAAAAATTTGCATTTTAAAACTTAATTATCTTATCTTCGTTTTACACTAAGCAAGACTATGTAGGCGCTGCCGATATAGTCTTGTTTGTTTTTAACGTCATTGCGTCCTTCTAAAAACAAGGGGGGCGGTTTTTTTTGGCGACCAGCAGATCTAAAAATATTATATTATTAATAAATTAATTTGTGCGTTATGGCAGAGGTAGCATATTATACCAGGGAAGGTTTAGAAAATTTAAAGAAAGAATTACACGAGTTAAAAACTTCGGGCCGCACCAACATCAGTAAAGCGATAGCAGAAGCGCGTGACAAGGGCGACCTGTCGGAAAATGCCGAGTATGATGCTGCTAAAGAGGCGCAGGGGCTGCATGAGGCCAAAATTTCCAAAATGGGCGAAATGCTTTCTAATGCCCGTTTGCTTGATGAATCAAAGATTGATGCTTCCAAAGTGCTGGCATTGTCCATCGTTAAAATAAAAAATCTTAAAAACGGCTCGGTGATGAGTTACCAGCTGGTATCAGAAAATGAAGCCGATCTTAAATCGGGTAAAATTTCGGTAAGCTCACCTATTGCCAAAGGCTTGTTTGGCAAAAAGGTTGGTGAAAAAACAGAGATCACCGTACCCGCCGGCAAAATTGAGTTTGAAATATTGGAGATCAGCAGGTAATGTTGGGGTTGTAAGCGTTGTAAGAGTTAAAAAGGTTAAAATTTGCTTTTCTGCTTTTACAACATTTTCAACCCCTTACAACATTTTTAACTAAAACAAATCAACCAACCCATGACCATCTTCTCAAAAATAGTAGCCGGTGAGATCCCCGCTTATAAAGTAGCCGAAACCATTGATTTCCTGGCTTTTTTGGATATCAGTCCGCTGGCCGAAGGGCATGTGCTGGCCATACCCAAAAAGGAAGTGGATTATATTTTCGACCTGGATGATGAAACTTATGTGGGCCTGCATGTATTCGCTAAAATAGTGGCAAAAGGGATAGCAAAAGCAATACCCTGCAAAAGGATAGGCGTGGCTGTAATAGGCCTTGAAGTGCCCCATGCACATATTCACCTGATACCCATGAACCGGGTTAGCGACCTTGATTTTTCCCGGCCCAAACTCAGCTTCACCCCCGAACAACTGGAAGCTACTGCGGAAAAAATAAGGAAAGCTTTGTAGATGTGCAGATGTGCGAATTTCAAATGTGCGAATGTGCAAACGATTTTGAAATTTAAGAGTATGCTTTATTTCCTTACATCTGCACATCTGAAATCCGCACATCTGCACATCAAACTATCTGCAAATCAAACAATCCGCTTAGCGTTATCCTTCGCAAAAGTATCCCAGCCCGAATAACTTTTTTTACTCCCGCTTTTACCTGTCGGGATGCGCTGAAAGGAATGGCAAACGGCTACGGCAAGGCCGTCTGTGGCATCTAAAAAATCAGGCGTTTCGGTAAATTTTAAAAGGGTTTGCAGCATGGCGGCAACCTGTTCTTTTGTGGCATTGCCATTGCCTGTGATCGACTGTTTTATTTTTCGCGGGGCATATTCGGTAATTACAACGTTGCGCGAAAGTGCCGCAGCCATCGCAACACCCTGGGCACGACCAAGTTTTAACATTACCTGGATGTTTTTACCATAAAAAGGGGCCTCTATGGCCAGGCAATCAGGGTGATAGTTATCAATAAGGGCCACAGTTTTTTCAAATATGCGCTGTAGTTTAAGCGTATGGTCATCCATTTTATCCATCTTCACCACACCCAGGCTGATCAGTTCAATTTTGGGGCCGGTTTCTTTTATCAAACCATAGCCCATCACTGCTGTGCCGGGGTCGATGCCGAGGATTATGCGTTCCTTTTGGTGAGTGGTGAGGAGTGAGTGGTGAGTATTAAATGGTGTGACCATGCCTGAATAAAGATTTACTTTAACGCAATATTATCTTAGTAAAACTTTCAAAATAACTTCCGCAGAGTTAACCAAAACGATGTTCGGTGAAGTTAACCAGCCGTTGTGCATTGGCGTTAATATCCCTTGCATAGTTAACTCACCCGGT
>DHXR01000024.1:114846-132205 GCA_002413785.1 Mucilaginibacter sp. UBA5151 | reverse complement strand
CATGCAATTTGCGGAAGTTATTTTGAAAGTTTTACTTACCGCTAAAGTACATATTTTAAATTCACCTCTCACTACTCACTTATTCACAACTCACCCTTCACCACCTGCATATATTCTTCCCGGCTGATCATCCGGGCGCCCATCGACTCCAGGTGAGCGGTATGCACCTGGCAATCTATCAGCCGGTATTTCCCGCCGGTGCATAAATGAATGAGGGCCACCTTTGAGGCATTGCTTACCATGCTGAACATGCTTTCTCCGCAAAACACATCAGCAATCTGCACACCGTACAGGCCGCCCACCAAATCATCCTGCTGCCAAACTTCTACAGAATGGGCATACCCTTTTTGATGAAGCTGCTGATAGGCCACTTTCATATCATCCGTTATCCAGGTGCCATCCTGTCCCTCCCTTAAAACGGCAGAACAGGCGGCAATCACCCTGTCAAAGCATTGATCAACCGTAACCCTGAACCTGTTTGAACGCAAAACCTGGTTCATTGATTTGGAAACCCTCAATTCAGCAGGGTATAGCACAAAGCGTTCATGCGGCGAATACCATAGTATAGGCGTATCATCACTATACCAGGGAAATATGCCGTTTTGATAAGCCAGCAACAGGCGGTTAACAGACAGATCGCCGCCAACGGCCAATAGACCATCGGGTTCAGCTAAATCCGGGTCGGGGAAAAGTAAACGTTCATCAAGCCTGAATATCATCAGGACAAATTTATGCCTTCTTACGGATCACCAGTTTTTTATTTTGCGCTTTTGCAACAGCATCAAGGTATTGCTGTAGTTCGGTGTATTTGGCAGCAGGGATCACATGGTTGCTTAAATTAAACTTCGCCGTGCTTATCACCTGGTTTTTTGCCGCATTGTAAACATAATTTACATCATAATTACCATAAGTAAACTTTAAGCTTTGTATAATACTCCCCAAAATTAGGTCAAAGAATTAAGGTATAAAAAACCGTAGATTTATTTGACCTAATTTTGGGGAGTATTATATTAATTACCATATCCCTGCGTTCTGCAATGCCGCGCGTCATTGTAATTTTTTTTTTAGCCACTCATTCTGCATCTGAAGCTTACCGATCTGCTCGTATAAAAGCGCCTCATTAGTCTCACTTTGCTTCTCGCCGGTTTGTTTCTCGGAAAATATTTGAGAACTATGTTCCACAAAATGCTTCTTCCAGCTCTGTATCTGCGTGGGATGGACTTCATATTGAACCGCCAGTTCTGCTACTGTATGCTGTTCTTTTATTGCTGCTATAGCTACTTTTGCTTTAAATTCTGCACTGAATTTCTTTCTGCTCACTTTTTTCATCGTCAAATAAATCTACGGTTTTTTATACCTTAATTCTTTGACCTAATTTTGGGGAGTATTATACTTAGCCATATCGGTTTGCATCTTATGTGCTAAGTAAACATGCTCTGGCATACCTTTACTTTGCAACATCTTTTGATTTTTAATGTCAATGTTTACTAAAAAAGTTATTACTTCTGATAGATAAACCAGTTGTTCTTCTTTGGTGTCCAACTCATTAAAAATCAAATTTAATTTATAAGTAAGTTCGCCATGTTTCGTAAAATTATGATTTTCCAGATACATCAAACCTGCGTGGTCTAAGTCATCTTGGGCAAACTTTTTTTGCTATAGTCTTAGCCATATCTGCAAAGCTAAAATCAGGTGCAGGTATCTGAATGCTTATGGTTTCCATAATTCTAATGTACTACTTTAATATTTTAAAATCACGTTCCTGATAAGTTGATTTAATAGTAAATTCAAGGTCAACGTCCCGGCTCCTTATTCTGTTAATACTGGTATTAATCAGTTCATAAAGTTCATTATAGACGTTCTTGAAAGTAGCGGTATCCGGTTTGTAAGAACCATTGCTTTCATATAGTGAATAATATATTCACCGTTGACAAGGTAAGTCGACGAGAACAGGGCTTTAACTACTCTGCCGCCTTCATCTGAATTTTGAAGTTGTTTAGCTTGGTTTACATTGGTTATCCCTGCTCCAATAAATAACGAATCGCTATTAACGGGGTTAACGGAATTTAGCCAAAACGCTTGTGTGTCTAATTCAATGTACGGTAGTAAATCTTCTTTAGTCATAATTTTTTTGGTGATTATATTTCAGGGAAAGGGTGCGCTTATTTATACTAATTTGCCCGTTGCAGTAACGGTAAAACCTCATTATCCAAACTTTGATAATGAGTTCCTCAATTATCCTTTATACAGCGCACTGCTCTATAATTGCCTTCTTCCCGATACGGATTTTTCAAAATAATACTTCCGGCATCACCATTTACAGATTGCGGGACAAAATGAACACTTGTATTTACACCCCAAAAAAAAGCGTCATAACCAATCCTATCGAATCTGGAAAAAAAACTGTCCCATTCACCACAAGGTAAAGCATTAAAACCAGTAAGATTTGTGCCATTTCTCCCATCAGTCCAATACCGTTTGCTACTCAAAATGGAAATTAGATTATCGTCAGCTTTTTTGTCTATATCGGCGGTTAGGATTGAAGAATATCTATCGTACAAATAAGTCTGTAAAGTATCCCATTCAGCATTTGTAGGGATATGCCAACCTTTGGGTGCTAAACCACGATTATCAGTTACTGCATAGTAATTATATAATTTACCATATATATTACCTATCGCTGGATTATTTTCATAATAACAATAAGATGATTTATCAGCCAAACCAAATGCCTTGCAGCTTTCTGAATTTGAAGCTATAGTTATCGGGTCACCATTATTAAATGTACTAACATTTAAATTTTCAGCCATCCAAATTTGATTTCCAATTTTAACTGATTTATAGGTGTTTAGTTGATTATTGTTTACAGCAATTGTTATAGGTCGGAAACAGCGTACTGATAATCCATATCCTTTTTGTTCTCCGCCAATTTCTGCTTTATTATACGCATCAAACATGTAAAAGTGTACACCCGCATCAATTGTATAATCGGAAGCCCAGTAATCACATTCCCCGCCAGCCTGCTCACATGAATCATAACTGCTATTACCATTAATCAATCCTCCTATCCTTAATCCAGCAGGATAAGCATTAAATCTGGTTGTATTAGACCCATCACCTGTTTGCCAATCAGTTTTACTTTTTAGCATTGTGGCCGAACTATCTTTACCGAGATAATTAATTAAACTTTCCCAATCTTCATTCTTTGGAATTTGCCACCCGGCAGGTGCTAAACCCCTACTGTCATTAACAGCGTACCAATTGTATAATTTTCCATATTTTGCACCCTTTGAACGGTCATTATTATAATAACACCAAGCAGGTGTCTGTGTTGTTGCTGCCGCTTCCCATTCCTCGTTAGATTTGGCTTCCATAATTTTATCACCGTTACTAAATTCACTTGAATTTAAATTCTCTGACATCCATTCTTGATTTCCAATTGTGATGCTTTTATACGATACGGTGTCAATCTTTCGTTGTTGGTTTATTGCAGAATCTTTAACAGTTGGTGTTTTATTAGATTTCGTTGTACACGAAAAAAACATGAGTACAAAATTTAATAAAACGTAATATTTTGATTTCGACATGATGATTTTCATTTACATAAATGATTTATCTTTTCAGCTAAATCCGCATCTCCTCCTAATTGAAATGCCTCTTTATAGTCTGCACAACGTCCTTCATAATCTCCAAGGTGCTCTTTAACCATACCTCTTGTTCGATATTCATTCATTAGTGTGTTGCGATAAGTGGTAAATTCTATTGCTTTATTAAGGGCTATTAATGCACCATTCCAATCTTGCGGGGGTGTGCAACAATTTAATTTACATTGCGCTATATCATAGTACGCTTCACCATAATCTGGCACAATTTCTGACGCTTTGGTGAAGTCAGCCAATGCTCCTTGTTCATCGCCGCTGCCTGATTTTTTATATCCAGAATCCATATATTCTTTAGCCCTTTTTTGTGGAGAATCACATCCTATTAAGAGTAAAAGAAAACACGTTACAATTATTGATAAGGGTTGATACTTAGTTGGTAATAGAAATAATAGTTTTTTCATAATATAATAAAGTGTTAGTATCCACTACGGTATGGAGCATCCTCTTCACTCTCATGTTCTTGTACCGCTCTACCCGCAGCACGTTCACCTTCTTCTCTGGCAATTTTACGATAGTTTGAGGGATATGCTTGTTGTTGTAAAATGTATTGGTGCATGGTTGCTTGTACCTCCTTGTCTACACGTACCCGAACAATGCTATCAATCATTGATTTTAATTTCGGGTCATTAATTGATACAGATTGAGATTGACAAGCTGCCAATGAACAGAGAGTAATTACAAGTAATAGGAATTTAGTTGTTTTTTTCATTTAATAAAATTTAAGATTCTATATTTTATTGTTTACCGATTAATGAGTTCCTATATATTGAATTTCTGACGAAGTAAGTACCCTATTATAGATTCTTATATCATCTAACTTACCTGAAAAATAATAACCTATTGTCTTTGGGTATCCTACCGCAAGGTTAGCCCCAATTAATGCGCCTATTACCGTTCTGTTTGCTAAACTTCCTATTGTCGATGGCACATTATTATTCCCTACATAAGAACTAAATACACCATTCACATATACCGCCAATCGTTGAGTTACATTGCTTTGCGTACCGTCATATACAATCGTATAATTTGCCCATGTGTTTGTTGGAATTGGAAGTGGGTTAGTCACAATTTGTGTATCGCTTATAAAAGCAGTTGTATATGCTTTTGTACTCCATACTCCAATATTTACACCAATGTTTACGCCAGCAGCCCCAATAGTTGAACTCCATTGAGAAAAAACATAAGAAGTTTTGGTTATTGGGTCTGTCGGATAAGTATAATTTGTATTAACCCAAGTAGAAAAAGTCATTTTTGAACTATTTTCTAATGATACAAGTACTGGTAATTCAATATAGTTAGAAACTCCATCGAAACTATATGCACTATTAAGATTGCCAAACCTATCTGTAGTTAAACTTGCACCACTTACCGTTCCATTATTATTATTATTGCCACTCATATCATTTGCATTCCCATTAAACGGAAAATAAGCAATTAACCCACTTGCAAGACTTGATGGTATAGATAATTGGTTTAATACAGTAGTCAACTGTGCCAGTAAATTGGAATATTGACTATTTAATTGCTGTATTTGCAAGCTTATCTGTGTTATCTGACCATTAATCGCTGAAATATTTGCATTAGTCTGAGTTAGCTGACCAGTTAGATTTGAAATTTTAGTATTTTCTTGTTGTACCTGAGTACTCAAAGTGGATAATGACGTTAAAATAGTAGCTATCTTTGTCTTTATAGAATCTATATTTTGTTGCTGGTTGTTCTGAGTATTGGTTAAGGTCAATATCTCTGCACTCAAATTTAATACTGTATTATTTGTTTTTGTAAGCGCAGTTGATAAAGAATCAGAACGTTTTTGAAGTGCGGTAATATCAGACTGCAAACTATTAATTGCAGGTAAATAATTTGTCTCCTTTTGGCAGGAAGAGAAAGTTAATACCAGTGAAAAAATAATGATGAAAGGTTTGAGGAACTTCATAAAATTGATATTAGGGTTGAATTTTGCAAACTCCTTTCCACAAATATCATTTTCATCAAAACTGGCGGCATTATTACATGATGTTTTCAATAGGCTGATTAATCGCATAGGTAGGATTTTTTTCATAAATAAAATTTAAATTGTAAATGCAATGAATTTAAACACAACCATTTTCGGGTTAGTTTTGAGTATATCAATCCAAAAACAAAAAGGTAACCGCCTATTTTATTTTTTTTAAAATAAGTTCAGCTTGAACGCTGTAAGAAGAGCTTGGGGATTTCAAGTTACTAAAAACCTGTCGTGTACTATCGATTTCGTTTACCTGCCAATAAGATAATCCTAAACGATACTGAGCTTTATCATAAAAGGATGATTGTTTATCAACTTTTTTAAAAAAATTAATTGCATTTTTATACTGTCCTAATTCATAATTATTTACACCAATGTAATAAGTTAGCGTATCTGTTGGCTTTTTGTTAGATAATAATGTTAAAATATTTTTAGCCTTTTCATAATCATTAAGCTTGTAAAAAGACATCGCTCTATCTAACTGAATATTATTATTTTCACCCATAACAACAGGTAACCCAATATCTTTTTCGTAATAAGCCTTTGCGGGGTTATCTAATTTATTCTGGTGGAAGTATATCATGCTAATTGACAGCAAAACAACCAAAGTAGCGGCTATATAAAGGATAACTGGTTTGCGCTTTTGATTCGATAAAAATTCTTTATCCAAAACAGCATCCAATAATTGGAAATCATTTTTTAAGTTATGAATATTTTGTTGCTTTATTATTTTTAAAGTGTCCGAAAATTCCTCATAAGCGGCTGCTAATTCAAGGTCAATGATAAGCCTCGAATCGAATAATAATTTATCCTGAGCAGAAAGATTGCCAAAATGATAATCATTTATTTCATCAAAAAAAGACCTATCTCTTTGTTCCATTTTGTTTTTCTTTTTGATAAATAACTGTTAATTTCTTAAAGCATTCGTAACGCTTCTTCTTTGCAACGTCTTCGTTTTTATAGCCCATAATTTTGGCTACTTTTTTTAGCGGGAGTTCTTTGATGTAAAACAAATCAATAAGTGTACGGCAGTTTTCGCATAAATGAGATAGATAATTACTTAATTCATAATTTATGTACTTTTCTTCATCTGTATCGAAAAAGGTATCAACTCCCATCGGGGTTACGTGCAAAAAATCCTCTTCGTATAATGTTTTATGTTGTTCCCTTTTCTTTAAATTCAATAACTTAAATTTCCCTATCTGATACAAAAATGTCCTAAGCTCACAATTAAGTTCAGTTAACTTACCGTCTGTAATATTCTGATATAATGCAATAATTATATCTTGGAAAACGTCCTTTGCTTCTTCTATAGAAACGTTATAATTTGTTACCGCCCAACGAATAAAATCATTTCGGTATCTTTTATAAACATCCAATAGCTCGTCCTTTTTACCAGATTTAATTGAATTAATGAAGTCTGTTTTCAATAATATATAATTGCTATGGTAAAAAAATTAAGGCTATGAATCACTGCTATTTACATTGGAGGTTTATCGGCATAATATTGCCATACAAAATAATTCCAGCCCAATAATACGGATTTGCAGCATCAGTAACCGCTTTATTTATATAATTTATTTGAGCTATATGTAAAGCGTTCATCTTATTTTCGTGATTATACAATCCTGAATAAAAATCCTTATAAATTTTGGAGGTCATTTCATCATCCACTTTCCAAAGAGTTGAGGTAAGCGAATTGGCACCAGCATAGGTAAATGCCCGAACAAAATTGAGTACACTACCAGCCTCAGGAATAGATTTTCCGATTGTAGTTTCGCACGAACCTAAACTTATAAGATTAGCATTTGTTGAATACTTATATATTTCTGTTATTTTAAGATGCTGGTTATCCAACACTATATAAGATTCATCGGGATTGTTTTTATTTATTATTGTATGTGCAGCAATATGTACTAAGTTCTGATTGTTGAAATCATTTAAAATGTTTTTTAACGGCTGATTGCTATTGACCAATTTCGCTTTATAATTGGATTTCATTTCATTGACCATGTTTTTCGTAAATGGTAACGGCGATAGACTTGACGGTGAGGAATACAATATTTCAAAATCACTTGATTTGACGTTCGGTCGGTTGAATTGCGTTGCAATAAGGATAGACAGGGAATAGTGAAAATTAAATTTATAAATTAAATAATCCAATGTTTTATAGCTACCTCCCTTTAATGACGAAGTCAACCCGACAAATGGGATGTTATAAGAGAAAGTCACCCCCGGAATAATATTAATATTTTTTACATTATTAAAAATGCTACTATTTAGTCCTAACCTTAAAAATGTACTAAAAGCCAGTGCTTTATAATTATTATATGATAAACGGTCGGCTTTTGATAACAATTCAAAGTTTTCAATGTCGGATTTTGAAATTGGAATTCGCCGTAATTGTGCATCGTTTCTGATAATTGTTAATGTGTATATTGCATCAATGTCATCGTATATTTCCCAAATGGCTTCATTGGGTAAAATTGTTTGTTGAATTTTATGAATGTCGAGTGATTTTTCTTTTGCCGATTTCAGAAATAACTCTACATGTAAAGTACTTGACATTCTCTGTTTAAAGAATGCACTATATTTAGAAAGTTCAATATAAAATAAAGCTTTACCTAAATATTTTTTGTTTTTTGTTTTACCGTATAGGCTTATACAAACATCTAACGCTACTCCATAAGGTAGTTTAAAGTAGTAGGTCGTAATATCTTTATTGGAATTTAATTTATAATTATTAATTAGTTCTGCCCAAACCACAATTAAATTGTCTGTGTAGCTTAGGATAATTTTATCATATATCACTCCTATTGAACCCTTATTTAGTTTATTTATTGCATCTATCTTATATGAAATAAGGGACAAATATTGATGGATATTATAAGGGCTTTCTTTTAAAACCGGCAGAGTTAAGTAATGAATAGTATCCGTTTGAGGTATGATTTGCTGTATTGCCTTTTGATAGTCAATTAACGCTAACTTAGGGTCTGCCCCATAGTAAGTGTGTACCAATCCGCTAACATAATAGGTCATTGACAACCGGGGGTTTTCTTCTGGAATTAATGACTTATATATTTTTATTGCATTTGAATAGTAATTTAAAGCTTTCTGATAATATAAAACCGCTGGGCGTTTATCAACCTCTGATTTACTCTCCATGGTCGTTTTTACCTCGTCTGTGTAAGTATTGCCGATGCTGTGTAAAACAACAGCCAACCAATAATTGGGTTTCCTATAATTGTGCTGGTTATATTTTAACGCCTCCTCTAAAATAGGTCTGACTAACGTGCTATTGTACCAATCCTGCTTATTTTTATCTACGATCTTTTCTTTTTCTGCGTATGCATATTCACAATAAATCTTTTCGAAGTTTACATAGTTGTTATTCGCCGGATGACCTTTAATAATGAGATAAGCTATTTTGGTGAAAAATATTGCACTATCCAACTGCTGAGTGAAATTATAATATCGTCCCAAGTTTGAATAGGACAAAGCTAAATCTGCATCGTTTTCTTTTAAAATGTTTTTTTTAAACGCCAACGATTTTTTGAAATAATAGCCCGCCTGTTCAACATCAGATATATAATATTTCAATTCCCCCAAAACATCGTAGCATTGAGCCAGCAAAAGTGAATGATTTGGCAATTTTAAAATCCGGCTTTCATTTTGAATTAAAATTTGTTCTGCTTCTTTTTCTTTACCCAATATACGAAGGTTTTCGCCCAAACGGTTTATTGTATTGGCTGCCTGATACGGTAGTTTTTCCCGGATAAAAAAGTTTGAAGCATTACGAAAATAGATTTCTGATTTAAAAAATTGATTATTGTGAAAAGCCAATTCTCCTTTGCTGTAATCATTTGCCTTTATTTGCATCGACACTGTGCAAAGGATGAGGCTGCTCAAAATGAACTTTATGAAAAGTTTGACAGTTGTATATAACATTGATAAAGGGAGGTGTTTAATTCTATTAAGGTAATTTAACTATTAAAATAAATAAAATATTTTTATTCTTTTTTGTCTTTCCATTAGGATTTCCGGAATTCCGCAAGCCATTTCGGCCCGGTCGAAAAGCACCATTGCATTCGCATCTTTTTCAAAATCGCAGGAAGTCATTTCAAGATCTGCCATGTCAATCTTTCCAAAAGCTGTTTCAACCGGGACGGTTGGCTGGATTTGTGCCCTTACAGTGAATGCGGATAGACCCAGCAAAAAGAGTATGAAATATTTTTTCATTGTGATATGATTTGATCATCCGAATGTAATAATAATTTGGATAATAAAATGCAAAATTATCGGTTACATTTGATTATAACCATCGAAACAAAAAGCCCTGTAACGAAAGAGAAAATTCAACAAGCCATTGAGCAGCTTTCTAAAGAAACCGGAAAGAAAAGTTTGAGGAAGCATTTCGGAAAGCTAAAAAGAAACCTTGACGGACTTGAATATCAAAAGCAGGTTAGAAATGAATGGGTTTAGTTTTGTTGGGCTTCCTCTTATTTTGAGGTGCTACTATTTTACTGCCGCCAATTTCGCCGTTGTTGGTTTGTCTCCAACAACATGGACTATTTTTGAAGCGGGGATTGGCGAACCGGCATTGTACGTCATTTTAACATATCGATACTTGTTGGTGACAACACCAACAAGGGCGCAAATATCTGGTATGATTATTTTTTCCATAACACGATAAAAATAAATCCGAAATCGAACTTCCGAAATCCGAAATTACTTCGGCATTCTCCGCATCATATTGGCCATGGCGGCGGGGTTGCTCATCTGTTTCATCACCTTACGCATATCTTCAAATTGCTTAATGAGGCGGTTAACTTCGGCCAAATTTGTTCCAGATCCTTTGGCAATACGGTTACGGCGGCTTTGATTGATGCTGTCGGGGTTACCTTTTTCATAAGGGGTCATTGATTGTATAATGGCTTCTATGGCTTTAAATGCATCATCGCCCACCTCCACATCTTTCATCATTTTACCAACGCCTGGAATCATGCCCATCAGGTCCTTCATGTTACCCATTTTCTTGATCTGCTGTATCTGCCCGTAAAAATCGGTGAAATCAAATTTATTTTTGCGGATCTTCTTTTGCAGTTCGGCGGCTTCTTTTTCATCAAACTGCTGCTGTGCGCGTTCAACCAGTGAAATCACGTCGCCCATGCCCAAAATACGGGAGGCCATACGATCCGGGTGGAAAACGTCAAGCGCTTCCATTTTTTCGCCGGTACCAATGAATTTTATCGGCTTGTTAACCACCGATTTTATTGAAAGGGCCGCGCCGCCGCGTGTATCGCCGTCAAGCTTGGTTAACACAACACCTGTAAAGTCGAGACGGTCGTTAAATACTTTTGCGGTATTTACGGCATCCTGTCCGGTCATGGCATCCACTACAAATAAGATCTCATGCGGTTTTACAGCGTCTTTTACCTGCTCTATTTCCCGCATCATGGCCTCGTCAACCGACAGGCGGCCGGCGGTGTCAATGATCACCACATTATTGCCATTTTGTTTGGCTAAGGCAATACCTTCCCTTGCTATGGCAATAGGGTCTTTTGATTCCAGGTTGGCATAAACCGGCACGCCGATCTGCCCGCCTAAAACCTGCAATTGTTCAATAGCCGCCGGACGGTAAATATCATCGGCGATCAATAAGGGCTTCTTGTTTTTTTGAGTTTTAAGATAATTGGCCAGCTTGCCGGTAAAAGTAGTTTTACCCGCACCGTTTAAGCCTGCAATCAGGATGATAGTTGGCGAACTGCTTAAATCAAGTTCGGCTGTGCTGCCGCCCATTAATTCCGTCAGCTCATCGTTCATCACTTTGGTGAGCAACTGACCGGGAGAAATCGAGGTCAATACATTCTGACCAATGGCTTTTTGCCTTACATCGTCGGTAAAGGCTTTAGCCGTTTTATAGTTGACGTCGGCATCCAGAAGGGCCTTGCGGATCTCCTTCATGGTTTCGGCCACGTTTATTTCAGTAATTGTTCCCTGTCCTTTTAATACTTTAAAGGCCCTGTCGAGTTTATCTGATAAATTTTCAAACATTATTCTTTTCTCAGTTTTGAGTTTGCAAAGTTATGATTTTGAAACAATTTGGCTCCATGTGTTTTCACAAAGGAAATTGTGGAGACAATTCCGCAATCAATGTTGTTTACTTAAGGATTCCCTGGCAATTTTGCCTCACCTAAATCCTCTCCAAAGGAGAGGACTTTAACTTCGCTCTTCATTAAAACCCTCTCCTTTGGAGAGGGCAGGGTGAGGCGTGGAACGTTTAAGGGAAAAACTAATTATTCTTTTCCCTTAAGTAAACGACAATTGATTCTGTAATATGCTTAGCTAATTAACCCTGAAATGGAGGTAGTCGAAACTAAAACCGAAATTTATCATTAACCCAGCACCATTGCAATCGCCCTATTTCGGCCTGTACTTTGATTCATTTAATATTTTCTGGGCGTCATTATCGGCCATCAGTTCGGGCAGGGTAACGCCGGGGTGCTTATCCATATACCGCTTTACAATTTGCCACCCGGTCCAAACGGCAAGCTTTGGGGCCGATTCGTTTTTTTCGCCTAAACCAGGTGTAAAAGGCGCTTCGGTTACAAATTTCTGAATTTTAGGAAAATCAGTTTCATACAACAGGTTTTCATCCAAAAAATAGGCCCATATCGTCGGTTCAAACTGTACACACCATTTTAATTGGGCGGTTGTGTAGCCAATCTTTATAGTATCGGGCACATCCGGCAAAATCTGGTCCATAAAATACATGATCTTGCCATTATAGATCATTTTTGAAAGCAGCGTTTTATTGCTGTCATTTTCAGGGAACATATCTTCCCGGGCGATGCCTTCAACTACACGGGGGCAAATATTTTTGGCGTCAAAATTACGTGATAAATAATGCGGGTATGCTTTGGTAAGCGACGGATAAAACCTGGAATTCCCGCCTAAAAATAAATCAAGCCCTATACCAACGTAGCGATCCCCAACGGTGATTTGCGCTTCAAAGCCCGAATAATAAGTAATCACCCTTGGGAGTTTTTTTTGCGGGAAATAGTATTTAATATGCCTGAAGGCATCGGTCAATTCTGCCTGTTCTTTGTCCATTGCCGGATACACCGAATCAACATCATGTTTCAGGTCGTTATAAGCCTTTTTGGCAAAAACCTGCCGTAATAATTTAAAATAGGCGGTATCCTTAGTGTTTGTACCATCACCCTGTAAAAGCAGGGCGATAAAATCATTATAAAAAGCACCGTACTTTTTTTTAAGGTAGTCCACCTGCGGCGCAATGGGTTTTGTTTCCATTACGTCAAAATCCTTATCAAAACGCTCAATCTTTACATCTACAGGTATATTGCTGACATCAACCCTTTTATTGCGTCCGCAGGCGCATAATAGCAGGCTGATCAAAAAAAATAAATAAATTTGCTTTGTTTTGCTGTTGGTCGCCATTTTTTATCCTTTCGGCAAAATTAATTTTTTATTTGCATTAAACACCCTAAAATGAAGATCGCGTTAGCCCAGCTTAATTATCATATCGGAAACTTTGAATCAAATACGTCCAAAATAATCGATCATATTAAAATAGCCCGTGAAAACGGCGCCGATTTGGTGGTTTTTGGCGAACTATGCGTTTGCGGTTACCCTTCAAGGGATTTTTTGGAGTTTGATGAGTTTATTGAACTGTGCGAAATCTCCGCCCAAAAAATTGCTGCCGAATGTGCTGATATTGCCTGCATCATAGGTTTACCCACACCAAATCATCGTGCAGAAGGGAAGGAACTGAATAACTCCGCCTATTTTATTGAAAATGGCAAGGTAAAGGGCATTGCCAATAAAGCACTGCTGCCTAACTATGATATTTTTGATGAGTACCGCTATTTTGAGCCGGCGACGGAGTTTAACTGTATTGAATTTAAGGGGCTGAGGATAGCGCTCACCATTTGTGAAGACCTTTGGAACACCATCGAAAACCCTTTGTACAAAACCCGGCCGATGGATATTCTGATCCAGCAAAAACCGGACCTGATGATCAATATAGCGGCTTCTCCTTTTGCCTATAACCATGATACGGAGCGAATTGATATTTTGAGCGATAATGCACAAAGGTATAAACTGCCCTTGCTGTATGTAAACAATATCGGCGCCCAAACCGAACTGATATTTGACGGGGGGTCTTTAGTTTTTGATATTTCCGGCAAGCTGCTGGATGAAATGCCCTACTTTGAAGAAAGTATGGCCTACTATAACCTGAATGATAAGTCGGAGATCACATTTTCGCACCCTTCAACGCTCAGAACAACAAAACAGACCGATATTGAGCAGATTCATCAGGCGGTTATTTTAGGGATCAGGGATTATTTTTATAAGTCGGGTTTTAAGCAGGCCATATTAGGCTTATCCGGCGGTATCGACTCTGCGGTTGTTTGCGCGCTCGCTGCCGAAGCTTTGGGCCCCGAAAATGTAATGGCGGTATTATTGCCCTCCCATTTTTCGAGTGAACACTCCATAAAAGATGCCGAAGACCTGGTAAAAAACCTGGGCTGCATGCACGAAACAATCGCCATAAAAAATATTACTGATGCTTTCGAAGCCACGCTAAAACCGCAGTTTAAAGACCTGCCTTTTAATATTGCCGAAGAAAACATCCAGTCGCGCAGCAGGGCGGTACTGTTAATGGCTATGTGCAATAAATTCGGTTATATCTTACTAAACACCTCCAACAAAAGCGAGGCCGCCGTTGGGTACGGCACTTTATATGGCGATATGTGCGGCGGCATTTCGGTCATCGGCGATGTGTACAAAACCCAGGTTTTTGAACTTGCCAGGTATATTAACCGCGAGCGCGAAATTATCCCTGAAAACTCCATCGTAAAACCCCCTTCGGCGGAGTTAAGGCCCAATCAAAAGGATACCGACTCCCTGCCGGAGTATGATATTCTGGATAAGATCATCGCTGAATATGTTGAAGGCCGGTGTTCATCGGCAGCCATCATTAAAATGGGCTATGATGAAAAAACCGTGCGCCGGGTGATCCGGCTCATCAACCTTGCCGAGCATAAAAGATACCAGACCCCGCCAATTTTGCGGGTATCGCCAAAAGCGTTTGGTATGGGCCGGCGTATGCCGATTGTAGGGAAGTATTTGTCGTAGGTTCGTTCTTAGGCTGAAGTCGAAAGTCTATAGTCGAAAGTCTTAAGTAAAGAAAAGAACCAAATTCGACTTTCGACTTGTGACTATTTTTAAAAAATACTTACATTAGCCATTAAACCATTTGCAAATTTTTTGTCTAAGAGAATACCGGAGGAAAATATCATGAAAAGATTAAGTTATTTAGTATTTGCGGTTTTGCTGCTGGCGGGTTTGTCGGGCTGTACAAGCTACAATTATTACACCGCCGCTATAAACAAAACCAACTTAAGCAATTACCATACTTTTGCATGGATGCCGCCTTCAAATAACGGCGATAAAAAAATGATGAACAATGCAGCCGACGCCAAAATCAGGGAGACCGCTACAGCGGCCTTGATTGCCAAAGGGCTGCGTTTAGACCAACGTAACCCCGATCTTGTGGTAAATTATACTACCATTGTAGGCAGGGGCGTCCGCACAAATTATTATTCGCCTTATCCATATTACGGCGGATTTTACCCCGGCTGGGGCTTTGGCTGGGGCTGGGGGTATAATCCCTATTTTTACTATGGCGCACCTTTTAATTATTACGGCGGCCTTACTTACGCCGAACAGGAGCATTACAAGGAAGGCACTTTAATTATCGACCTGATTGACACACGTACCCGCAAAATAGTTTGGCGTGGATTTGGTGTAGGCGAAGTTCATAATAACCCGCAAAAAAACATTGATGACCTGCCAAAAGAGGTCAACGGATTGTTGGATCAGTTGCAGCTTATCCCTGCGCCGGTGAAGATCTCGTAATCAAAAATCAGCAATAAATCAACCCGAATGGTTTTTTATAGGGATGGGATTCAGTCCCATCGCTATAAATTATATTTGCCCGTTCTTATTATCCCGTCAAACTCTCGCCGTTGTTGGTGTTGTCACCAACAACATAGACCGTTTTTGAAGCGGGGATTTGCGAAGCGGCATTGTACGTTATTGTAACATATCGGTACTTGTTGGTGACAACGCCAACAAGGGCGGAGAAAGCGATGGGGTTCCAGTCCCATCCCTATAAATGATATTTGCCGGTTCATATTATAAAGGCAAACTATACTGCTTTATATAAACAGCATGTGTACCCCTTCCCCGGCGCTTTCTTTATAAAAATCACCAACGGTAATAATTGCTTCTACACCATCGTACAGATCTTCTTTGGTGTAATGAAACATATCCACTGCTAATTTCGCCGTTGTTGGAGTTGTCTCCAACAACATGGAGCGTTTTTGCAGCGGGGATTGGCGAAGCGGCATTGTACACCATTTTAACATATCGGTACTTGTTGGTGACAACACCAACAAGGGCGGAGAAAAGACCTTTGTCAAATTAAAAAATGATTGTTTACACAAGGGCCCGAAATAGAAAGTTATGTAACAAATGATACCGAAAATTGATGGA
Organism: Mucilaginibacter sp. UBA5151; assembly: GCA_002413785.1. Lineage (GTDB taxonomy): Bacteria > Bacteroidota > Bacteroidia > Sphingobacteriales > Sphingobacteriaceae > Mucilaginibacter. Next base: position 115,957 of record DHXR01000024.1, on the reverse strand, counting down.
CAAGGCATTAACAAAAGACTGTGAAAGAAGGCGTTTTATTAAAAAAATGCAGGCACTTTGCCAGGCGGTGCAAACAGATCAACGACCCCCCAAATTACCTGGTGCCATTAAAACGAGATTTTGTATGAAAAATAAAGGGAGATCGTATATATTTGTTGCCCGCTTCGGGCTATAGCATAGCCTGGTATCGCGGGTTTAATAAACAATAGTTCGGGATGTAGCGTAGCCAGGTATCGCGCCAGCATGGGGTGCTGGAGGTCGGAAGTTCGAATCTTCTCATCCCGACGAAATTATCAAAGCCTTCAGATGAAAGTCCGGAGGCTTTTTTTTAGGTAATTTATAATAAATTGGAAAACCGGAACGCTTTAAAATCAATGTAAAAATTTGTTATTATATTTGTATTTAAATAAAACACCATGCCCGAAGTTACCGTAAAATACAAAAGCGCTAAAGCGTTTAAAGCTTTGCAGGACCTGGCTAAAATGTTTGACATTGTAATTGAAAAAACGGCAAATAGCAAACCATCAAAGGACAGCAGACAACTGTCGGATTTGCCAATAACCTTCGCTAAGGACCCCGACATTAAAGCTTTGGCGGGAATTTGGCAAGGAAGGGATATTACTTTAGAACAATTACGCAAAGAAGCCTGGGGGGACAGACTTTGAGTTTTGTAATGTGTGACACCAACATTTTCATTTCGTTATTTCGAAATATTCCACAAACAATTGCAGAATTGGAAATAATTGGCAGTGAAAATGTTTTAATTCCTTCTGTATCCGTTATGGAATTATATCGGGGAATGCAGCATAAAAGAGAGATGGCTGAAATGCAAAAGAAAATAAGCCGGTACAACATTTTGCATTTTAATGAAGATGTTTCCAAAAGTGCCATTGAGTTAGTTAATAAATTCAAGCTATCCCACAATTTGCAAATACCCGATGCTCTTATTGGAGCGATGAGCATTGTTTATGAAATCCCTTTGTTTACCTATAACAGAAAGGATTTCAAATTTATTCCGGGAATTAAATTATATGCCTGATATAGCCCGGCACGGTATCGCGCCCCAACTGAGGTTGGGAAGGCCTGATTTCGAATCTTCTCATCCCGACGT
>DHXR01000024.1:98006-114673 GCA_002413785.1 Mucilaginibacter sp. UBA5151 | reverse complement strand
AATCTTCTCATCCCGACGTTTTAATTGAAAGCCTTCAGATGAAATTCCGGAGGCTTTTTTTGCTGAATGGTATCGCGTCCCGACTAAGGTCGGGAGAATAACACCCGTGACATTGCTATTGATGAACTGGAACGCTTTGCCGGGTATTTCGGCATGACCATTGACCAGGTGGTGCATTTTGATGTTCAGCCTGTAGATGTCACCATTCAGGATAAGCCCAACTTTGAGCAGATCAACATGATTAACCAATTGGACGAGGAAGACCGAACCGTGGTTTTTAAGATTATTGATACCATGCTCACTAAAAAGAAGTTCAAGGATTTCTTTAATAACAATGTGGCTGCGCTGTAAATAACAAAAGCCCTGGCTTGTGCCAAGGCTCTGTATTACATAAAACCACCAGTTACCGCTACGCTCAAACTGGCGGGAGTTCGGGGGAGCACTCGGGCTTATTAAAACATGATCACTTATATCTGCTTAACCGTTTTCTTTTAATTACAAAGAATAAGATTCCAATTAAATTGATAGCTATGCCGAAGTAAATAATAAAGTATTGCTGCTTAGAAAGGCATGGTGGACAATCTTGCTTGTGTAGACATGGCTCACACAAAGGTTGATAGTATTTATATAATAGAAAAAGTACAATGTCGATCACGGCCAACCAAAGCCAGTATCTTCTATTGTTTTTAGTTGCTTGGGTTTGATGAGTTGATTCCATATGTGAATGTTTTGCCTTTGTTGTTTTTATCTTTAGACCAAGTATCATATGCTTTTAAGGCATCTTTAAGAACGCCATCTATGTTTCTTTGATCAACTTTTCCATTTTGCGAATCACCCATTATATTATTCTCCCATCCTTTATCGATTCCCTTGTCATCTGTATATCTATCAGCTAGACCTAAGATATGTCCAAGTTCATGGGCGGCGGGGTCATCCTGAGCTAATGTTGATCCATCTCTACCTTGACTTCTCCATTCGCCTTCATCACCTCCACTAGCATAAGAACGTTTATCTCCTGCGCCAACTTCGACAAAATTGTCTCTATTAAATGGATTCCAGCTTTGAGGTATAACCAACGGGTCATTTTTCTCTTTTCCTTCATATAATGCAACATTTACCTTGACATTTACTTTGAAAGATTGCTTTCCATTTGCGCTTTTAGCGCTGAATCCACCTCCCCACTTTTTATTAATATCACCTTGCATTTGTGCTGCAACGCCTTTTGTCGCACCTGCACCATATAAGTAAACATTTGAAGATACTGTTATCTGGCCTCCCTTTATTGTGACAATTCCGTCTTGACCATCCGGATCGATGTGCTTAATAGGATCATCGTAAACATAAGCAAATGGCGACCATTCTAAATGTTTATCAGCATGGGGGTCTATCGTGGTAAACCTTGCAATCACCGGATCATAGAACCTTGCGCCGTAATCGTATTGCCTCCTGCACCTCATTGCACCTTTGTCGATAACCAGTTGTTCCTGAAAGCTTCCTGTTCTTTTGTTAATTCTTTCCCTGCTTTTTCAAAGGTAACTACCTCCAGGTAGGGGCTTTCTTCTAAGATTATGGTTGTTTCATGGTCGCCGGTGCGGTTTTTATAGTTCACCACAATTTTATCGCCTATGTTTTTAGCGGCGACTACATCGTTAAAACCCTGCGCGTCTTTTATGTCTTTTCCATCGGCTTTTACAATGATATCGCCTGCATCAAGGCCGGCTTTATAAATTGGCGTGCCGATGATGGTGCTTGATTGTATGGGCAAACCTTCGGCCCCGGCGGTACGCGCCTGGCCCGACCTTCCCCTGCCGGCATTACCCGACAATGGTCCGGCCCATGCTTTTCCGGGCTGTGCCTTGCGCAATAACAGGCCTGCTTTGGCTAACAAAGCCTCATAATTGTTTTTTTCGACACCATAAATATATTTATTGAAAAAGTCGGCGGCGAATTTGGGGTTTTTGGTGAGTTTGGCCAGGTCATTTTGCAGGTCGGGAATGGTGTAGGGTTTCATCACTTTGCCGCGTGCCAGCCAAACGGCGCGCATATAATCATCCAATGTAAGGTTAAACTCGCTTCTCAGGCGTAAATCGAGCGCAAGGGCGGTTGCGCCACCATAAAAATAATAGCTGGTAAAGGTATTGTTGTCGTTATTAGGGTCGATAGATACCCCTGCATCAGCAAAAACCGAATGGTTACTGGCCTGTACCGGGGTATATTTTGCAGCGCCTGGGGTATTCAAAACAGAATTTACCAGGCCGCCTATAGTGCGGGTATAGTCATCGACCGTATGAAAGCCCGAACGAACCAACAGCATTTCGCCGTAATATTGGGTAAAGCCTTCGGCAAACCAAAGTTCGCTGCTCATATTGGCATGCTCAAAATTAAAAGGCTCCAGTGATTTCGGGCGGATGCGCTTTACATTCCAGCTATGGAAATACTCATGCGCAAAGGTGCTCAGCAGCCGTACTTCATTGCCTTCAACTTTGTCAACAGTCTGTACAATGCAGGTGGAGTTACGGTGCTCCATGCCATCGCCGGCGGTGGTGGGGTACACATCATCTAAAAAAGTGTATTCGCCATAATCATAAGCCGGCAGTTCGCCGAAGACCGCTTTTTCTTCGAGCACCATTTTTTGCACCATCCTGCCGAAATTATCAATAACGGGCTGCGCATCGTCGGAGTGAACAGTTAAATTAATTTTCTCAGTTTTGCCGCCTGTATTTATTACATCCCAGCTGGTTTCCTTAAAATTGGAAAGCTCGGTGGGGCTATCCATCATATATTGCAAATCGGGCGCGCTGTAAATATTTGCGCCATCGTGTTTTAGCTGGGTGGCTACTTTCCATCCATATTTATCAAGGTCGTTAAATTCAAACTTAACAGGCCGTTTTTCCTGTCCCGGCACCCACATAAATGCGGCAGGCATATTCAGGTGGGCGTGGCTGGGGTCAATACTTGCATAAGTACCATCGGTCCAGTTGCCAAACAATGTATAATTTATTATTACAGTAGCGGGATGGTCTGCAGCAATTTCAAATACATCACCTTCAATTTGTTTTAAAGCTATACGCGCGCCGCTTACATCAGTTGCGGTGACATTATAAATATTTTTGCCGAATTCGTGGGTAGCATAGCGCCCTGCGGATGAACGGCTCATCCTTACGCGGAATTCCGATGCCGGGGACTGCGGAATAGTCATCACAATTTCGGCTTCATGATGCACCGCATTGGGGAATGATACAGTATAAAAGATTGCTTTGGGTGCGTCCTGTGCCAACGCTGTTGCTGCAAAAAAGCAAACTGCGGCGAGTAAAAATATTTTCTTCATCAATATAAAATTTAACAGCGCTCAAATTACTATTAAATCGGGAAAGTTAGGGAATTGGTTGATTAAGTTTATTACGTTGATTAAGTGAGTGGTAAGTGAAATTGGTTGATTAAGTGAGTGGTAAGAAAAATTTAACCCAATCCAACCTAATCAACCCAATCCAACTCAATCATAACTATGCCGCTCAAGATCATAATCAGATTGCGCCGAGATGATCTTTTTATGTTTTTCAATTTCCTTGTCCAGGTGATGGTCATAAACACTATCGGTTACCTGGATATTGCGTTCCTTGTCCCTTTCTGCATAATGGAGATCGGCCTCTGATAACTTGGCAATCGCAATATCATAGCCCCCTTTGGGCGACATCAGCTTCACAAATACCGGCAAACACTCAAACAAAATAAACAGGAAACTGATGAATGATTCGGCGAGGTAAGTATCCAGGTCGCGGGTGCCGTTTTCATTAAAGGCTAACTGCCCGAGCGCCCAGTTGCGGTCCGAAAAACCGGCCACGTTCGACAGGCTGTCCAGCTGGTGATCGTTAAACAGGCGGATATTGTTCAGGCCCTCATAGTCCTTACGGGCGCCGAGGTACTGGTCCATTTTCTCCTGGTTCCCGGTAACCGCTTTCAAACGGTCCTGCTTTTCCTGCAATACGTCTTGTTTTTGCTTGGCGTAGGTGCCATAACCCACAATCCCCGAGGTTTGGTTGGTTTTATCGCCAAAAACTTCCTGGTTCAGCTGGAAGCGCGATCGGTTAATATCTTTTTCGAGGGAGTCTTTTTCTTTTTTAAGATCGTTGTTCTTCCCCAGCTCCATACCATACTTTTCGGTATAGGTTTTTTGAAGGGTGTCTATCTTATTATGCTGCCCTTTTAAGTAGGCGGTTTTTAATTTCTGGCGGATCTCCTTATCAAATATTTTGAGTTCCAATGGCCTTGATATTACTATCCCTATCATTATCGCTAATAAAATACGGGGAGACGCCTGAATGAGCTGCTGGTTGGTTGTGCCGTTTTTATCGATGCTCGATACGATATAGCGGTCCATATTAAAAATGGCCGTACCCCATATCAACCCGAATAAAATAGCGAAAACTACCGCGAAGGCATTGCCGGCAAAAACAAAATACATGGCGTAACCGCCGGATAATGAGGCAAATAATGCCGTGAAAAATATGGTGGCCCCAATGCCTACATACTTGTTATGCTCAATGGGGTATTTTTTTAATGTGCCGATGTGCGCTCCCGAACAGAACCAAAAAAAACGGGTAATTTTCTTCATCAATAAAGCCTTACAATGTTATTAATGTATAAAACGCACTTAGGCATTGATTGTTACAAAATATAGACTTTAATTATTTGATGCAGAAAATTACCTTTGCAAATAATAATATATTTGAAGATGAAAGAAATAAGCGTACAGGAACTGAAAGACAAGAAAGATAAGGGCGAAGATTTTCAATTGATTGATGTAAGGGAAGATTTTGAATACGAGATGTCGAACCTTGGCGGGACGCTGATCCCTTTGGGCGGCATTTTGATTGAAGCCGAAAAAATCGATAAAAATAAACCGGTGGTGGTAATGTGCCGCAGCGGAAAACGCAGCGCGGCAGCCATTATGCAGCTGGAGCAGCAGGGCTATACCAACCTTTACAATTTAAAAGGCGGTATTTTAGCCTGGGCCGATGAGATTGACCCTACCATTAATGTGTATTAAGCCATGAGGAAAAAGTTATTAATCAACGTGTTATATAACCTGGTGATCTTTGTGGCCATCATTACAGGATACCAGTATGGCATAGCGCAAAAGCCCCATAATTATGGATATTTAGTTGGCGCTGTAATAATAATAGCTATCTTTATCGTGCTTAAGATCAGGCTTCTTAAACAAATTAAAGGAGCCCAAAAACCTTAATCCCACATTATTATGCTTATTGCAGTTTTAGGAATCATTATACTCGTTGTGGGTATAGTGCTCAAACGCTCGCCCGAACCGGGGAGCCATTTTGCCGGTGTTGTAAAAACCGTAGGTTTGGTTGTCGTATTTTTAGGAATAGGCGCTTCCTCGTTCAAGATCATTGATCCGGGTAAAGTAGGTGTACAGGTGCTTTTCGGAAAAGTGCAGGAAGGCGTACTTGAAAGCGGCCTTCATATTATTAACCCAATGTACGATGTCACCACATTTGACATCCAGACGCAAAACTATACCATGAGCGCGGTTAATAATGAAGGGCAAAAGGAAGGCGATGACGCCATACGTGTGTTATCATCAGATGGGTTGGAAGTTACCATCGATATTTCGGTGTTGTACAAGGTAAATCCTTTCAAAGCTCCTTATATCTTTCAAAACATTGGCGTTGATTATGTTGATAAAATTGTGCGCCCTGTGGCCCGTACGGCTATAAGGGATAACGCGGTTAACTACCAGGCAGTTGATCTTTACTCTGTAAAAAGACAAGAATTTCAGGCTAAAATTAACCAAACCATTGAACAAAGTTTTGCAAAGAGGGGATTGGAACTTCAGCAAATATTGGTGCGGAACATTGCATTGCCGGCATCGGTAAAGGCAAGTATCGAATCAAAGATCAATGCCGAACAGGATGCACAAAAAATGCAGTTTGTTTTGCAGAAAGAACGCCAGGAAGCCGACCGTAAACGTGTGGAAGCACAGGGTATAGCCGACTACCAGAAAATACTTTCAACCGGCTTGTCAGATAAGCAATTGCAGTACGAAACCATCAAGGCACAAAAAGAAATTGCCCTATCACCAAATACCAAAATTATTATCATGGGCGGCAGTAAAGGCAGCCCGATAATGCTGAGCGATAAATAAAATTGGCACGAATTTTCACGAATAAGGACGAATTTTCACGAATTGAAATTGGTTGCTCTTTTCTGTCATCCTGAGCGCGAGCGAAGGATCTTCTACGCCATGCAAGTAGCCGACTGGTCGCTTTTAGAAGATGCTTCAAGCGTTCAGCATGACAAAAGATATGAAAAAATAAACATGTCATCCTGAGCGCGAGCGAAGGATCTTCTACGCCCTGCAAGTAGCACGTTTTGCTTGCCGGTTGTGAAGATCCTTTGCTTTTGGGACAACAAAAAGGGGGTGGTAAGTGGATGAATCCCCCAATGTTGATTTATGAAATTTGGCAAAACTCGCAAAACTCTTTTCAGTTTATTACCTTTAATCATTGGGAAACAACCGAAAGATCATGTTGAACAAAAGAAGCGGTTTTTTAACACGTATAACATTAAATAACTATTTGCATTCGGGTCTGTGGTTTCAGATAAATTAAGACCTGGCTTAAATTTTTTACAGCAATAAAATGAGGGTTATCCTTTTTTCCGCAGCCTTGACCTTATTTACTCCCTATCTTTTATTTGCACAAAAGGACAGCGTCCAGATATTTAAAGTTTGGCGAACAGGAATAAACTATAAATCGTATATCATAGCCAATAACGATCTTTTTGCTTTAAATGATAGTGGCAAGCTTGTGATTTGGGATTTGACCAAATTAGATACAATCCATTTTGCCCATAATAATTCGTTGTTACATTATACGGCAATAGCGAAAGATCGGAACAACAATGTTTTCTTAGGTACGAGTAAGGGACAAATATTTAAGATCATTCCTGAAAATTTAACTTACTCGCTTTATTTAAAAACTAAATACACAATTAGGTATATTTGCTTTAATTCATCAAATAGATTGTTTTTAATTGTTAACAATGCCGTGTATGACCCTATAACAAAACAATATTGGGACAAGTTTGAAAATCATTCCAGTGGCCTCAGAGTAACTAAAAAATCCTTTCTTTTCTTTAAAAAGACACTAAGCAAATATTTTGCCATGCCACAATATACCTTCCTTGACAATCAGGGAAAATGGTGGATGACCGCAGTTTATGGGGAGTTTGGTGGCGAACTGGAAATTTTTGACACAATAAACGAAGGTATTGCAGACAATAAATTTTCAGGAATTAATCAAGGTGGTTTATCACCACGTTCCGTTTTCGAGGACGATGGTGATAATATTTATATAACCTGTGGTTTACAACACATGATGAATTTCGGCGAGATATATAGAATCGACAAAAATAGAACCGTTACAAAGATTTTCGATGGCGTTACTAACCAGGAGCTTATTAATAAAAAAAATATTTTTGATAGTGGTAGAGATTTTGTTGGGCCGGGTGCCTACAATAAAATTGATCAACGTATATATTTTGCAACTTCATCCGGTTTCTACAAAGCTGATCCAAAAGCAGATAAAATAAAAGCCGAATTTTTGTTTAGTACCAACTTTACATGGAGCCGTGAACCAATGGCCGTTGGAGTCACTATGGCTATTTTAAAATTGGATTTTACTATTGACAATAGGTTGCTTTTTTTAACCGAAAATGATGGCTTTGGTATTTATGATGGTGAAAAGCTCATGATGCTGAAATAAGGTCTGATAAGATTTATGCCTCCCAGGTCTCCTTCCATGAATGGTGAAGTCAGTCCCAAAACCCCCGCCATGCAACCACTCACCCAATCAACTTAATCAACCACTCACTCTCCCCACGACTAATTCAAAAAAAAATCACTAAATACCCTTACAAAACGTATCTTTGCACCCCGACAAGAAGATACCGGATTGCGGAAACAATTTCGGAGAATTTTTAGCCGGCATTTCCGCACCTGGCAGCTTTCTTGAATAAAAAAAGCACATGCCCATAGACACCTCCATCAAATCCGTTTTAATTATTGGTTCAGGCCCTATTATTATTGGCCAGGCCTGTGAATTTGACTACGCCGGTTCGCAAGCCGCGCTTTCTTTAAAGGAAGAAGGAATTTCCGTATCTATCATCAACAGCAACCCTGCTACCATTATGACAGATAAGGTTATTGCCGACCATGTTTACCTGCTGCCTTTAACCAGCGAAAGCATTGAAAAGATATTAAAAGAGCAAAAAATAGACGCGGTATTGCCAACCATGGGCGGTCAAACAGCGCTCAATCTTTGTATCGAGGTTGCTGAACGCGGCATCTGGGAAAAATACGGCGTAAAAATCGTCGGCGTTGATTTAGCTGCGATTGAAAAAACCGAAAATCGGGAAGCCTTCCGCCAGCTGATGGTTGATATAGGCGTGGGTGTGGCTACCTCAAAAATTGCCAACTCCTTTTTAGAAGGTAAAGAGGCCGCACAGGAAATTGGTTTTCCGCTGGTGATCCGCCCAAGCTATACATTAGGTGGTAAAGGTGCCGGTTTTGTACATAAAAAAGAAGATTTTGATGCCGCTTTAAGCCGTGGCCTGCAGGCTTCGCCAACCCACGAGGTTTTGGTGGAACAGGCAGTTTTGGGCTGGAAAGAATATGAGCTGGAGCTTTTGCGCGACAGCAACGATAACGTGATCATCATCTGCTCCATCGAGAATTTCGACCCGATGGGCATCCATACCGGCGACTCTATAACTGTTGCCCCCGCCATGACACTCAGCGACCGCTGCTACCAGGAAATGCGCAATCAGGCCATTAAAATGATGCGCGCCATAGGTAATTTCGCGGGCGGCTGTAATGTGCAGTTCTCGGTAAACCCTGCGGATGAAGCCATTATCGCTATTGAAATTAACCCGCGGGTATCGCGTTCATCGGCCCTGGCATCAAAAGCTACGGGGTATCCCATCGCAAAAATAGCGGCCAAACTGGCCATAGGCTATAACCTTGATGAAATTGAAAACCAGATCACCAAAACAACTTCGGCTTATTTTGAGCCTACGCTTGATTATGTGATCGTAAAAATACCACGCTGGAACTTTGACAAGTTTAAAGGCGCCAACCGCGAGCTGGGCCTGCAAATGAAGTCGGTAGGCGAAGTAATGGGCATAGGCCGCAGCTTTATTGAGGCCCTGCAAAAGGCTTGTCAGAGCCTGGAGATCGGCCGTGCCGGCTTAGGCGCCGATGGCCGCCAAAGCCACAACCTCGAAGATATTATACACAGCCTGGAGCATCCAAGCTGGGACAGGCTGTTCCATATTTACGATGCTTTAAGTTTGGGTGTGCCGATTGAATCGGTGCGCAAAGCCACCAAAATAGACCGCTGGTTTTTGAACCAGATTATGGAGGTGGTGAACCTGGAGAACGAACTGCGCCGTTATTCATTAAATAATATCCCCGAAGACTTTTTCTTCACCCTGAAGCAAAAAGGATTTTCGGATACCCAGATCGCTCACATTTTAGGCAATGTAAGCGAAGAGGATGTTTACCAGCGCAGGCAGGTATTAAACATCCGCAGGGTGTATAAAATGGTGGATACCTGTGCGGCCGAGTTCCCGGCAAAAACGCCTTACTACTATTCTACCTACGAAGGCGAGAACGAATCCATTGTATCTGATAAGAAAAAGATCATTGTATTAGGCTCGGGCCCTAACCGTATTGGCCAGGGTATTGAGTTTGACTACAGCTGTGTGCATGGCCTGATTGCCGCGAAGGAATCGGGTTTCGAAGCCATCATGATCAATTGTAACCCCGAAACGGTTTCGACCGATTTTAATATGGCCGATAAGCTGTATTTCGAGCCGGTTTACTGGGAGCATGTGCGTGAGATCATCGAACTTGAAAAACCTTATGGTGTAATTGTTCAGCTTGGCGGGCAAACCGCTTTAAAAATGGCTGAAAAAATGCATGAGCATGGCATCCGAATCATCGGTACTTCTTTTGATAATATGGATATTGCTGAAGACCGCGGCCGCTTCTCGGACCTGTTAAAAGAATTGGAGATTCCTTACCCTAAATATGGTGTAGCTGAAAGCGCTGAAGAGGCGATAGAAGTTGCCCACCATGTAGGTTACCCCGTACTTGTACGCCCGAGCTATGTGTTAGGCGGCCAGGGCATGAGCATTGTAATAAACGACGAGGACCTGGAAAAAGCCGTGGTCGGCTTATTGAAGAACCTGCCCGGCAACAGGGTATTGATAGACCATTTTCTTGATCGGGCGTCTGAAGCTGAGTCGGATGCCATCAGCGATGGTGAGGATGTGCATATCATCGGCCTGATGGAGCATATTGAACCTGCCGGGATCCACTCCGGGGACTCATTCGCGGTATTACCACCATTCGACCTGTCGGACAATGCCATCGCCCAGATGGAAGAATATACGGTTAAGATAGCCAAAGCATTAAATGTATTGGGCCTGCTTAATATACAATTCGCCATTAAGAACGATAAGGTGTTTGTGATCGAAGCCAATCCGCGGGCATCACGCACGGTGCCTTTTATCGCGAAAGCGTATGATGTGCCTTACATCAACATCGCAGCAAAATGTATGCTGGGCGTTAATAAGCTGAAAGATTTCACTATCGAACGTAAGTTATGGGGATATGCTATAAAAGAGCCTGTATTCTCTTTCGATAAGTTCCCTGAAGTAAATAAGGAGCTTGGCCCCGAGATGAAATCAACCGGCGAAGCCATCCGCTTTATACCAAACCTGCAGGATCCATATTTCAGACACCTGTATAAAGAAAAATCAATGTACCTGAGCAGGTAGGTGAAAGGAGAAAGGTGAAAGGTAAAAGGAGAAAGGCGAGTGTTGAATAGTCGACGTGCCTGATAAAATGGAACGAAACCTTTTTCCTTTCACCCTTTACCTTTCACCTTTTTGTCACTTTAACCCGTATAAAGTCATACATTTGCACAGCATAATTTGATTTTAGAATGCCTGTGCTGATGTTAATATTTGTTAAAATTCTTCAATACGAGCAATATTTAGGCTATTATTGAAGTCGAATAAGTTCACATTTGGCGATAGCCGTGTGGTTAAAAAAGATTATCCCGATATTATATAATTTGCATGAAAAACCTCTACATACGTAATTTTTATTTAAGCCTGTTTTTTATACTATTTGCTTTATTGAGCAATAGCTGCAAAAAAACAACTACATCGTCATCTTCCAATACAGTAACTATCCCGGTGGTAATCACCTCTTCCACTATAATAAATGTAACCTCAACATCAGCGCTGAGCGGTGGTGTTATCAGTTCAATTGGCGGTGTAATAACCGCAAACGGGGTATGTTACAGCACTTCCATCGCTACGCCAACCATCACAGATACCAAAACAAGTGATCCGGTAATGGGAAACGGAACATTGTATCCAGAGTTTACCGGTAAGTTATCCGGCTTAACGCCAAATACCTTATATTATTTAAGGGCTTATGCCACCAATTCAGGAGGCACAGGCTATGGAAGTGTAATAAAGTTCACAACAAGCGCCAGTTTAACGGCAATTACTACAACGGTATCAACCTTTGCGGGCAACGGTACAGCCGGCTATGTTGACGCCGGCGGCACGGGCGCACAATTCAATAACCCAACAGGGGTAACGGTTGATGCCAGTGGAAATTTATACGTTTCAGATACCCATAACAACATTATCAGAGAAATTACGCCTGCAGGACAGGTAAGCACTTATGCAGGGACGCCCACAATAGGTTTCAGCAACGGAGTTGCAGCAACAGCACAATTTTATGCCCCTACCGGATCGGCTTTTGACAGCCAGGGCAATTTATATGTTGCCGACTTTGGCAATAATGTGATCCGTAAAATTACGCCTGCAGGCACTGTAAGTACATACGCCGGAAACGGAAGGGCCGGATACTACAACGGGGCAGCAGATTCGAGTCACTTGAAAAGCACGACAGATACCATGGCCCTGTTTAATAACCCGCAGGCGGTTGCGGTTGATGCAGCGGGCAATGTTTACGTGGCCGACCGCGGCAATAACCTGATCCGTAAAATTTTGCCTACCGGCAGGGTAATTACCATGGCCGGAACCCGGACCGCCGGTTATGTTGATGCGACTAACGTGCTGGCTAAGTTCAACAACCCAAGCGGTATTGCTGTGGATGCATCAGGAAACGTTTACGTTGCCGATGCGGGTAATTCGGCTGTCCGCAAAATTACACCGGCAGATGTGGTTTCTACCATTGCTGGCGGCACTACACAGCCAGCATTGTTAAATTTGCCATCAGGCATTACTATTGATAAAGCAGGGAACCTTTATATTGTTGACGAAAGCGGACGGGTATTTGAATACACTACGGCCAATGTGCTGTATAATCTGGCAGGTACAGTAAATGCTGCGGGATTTGTTAACGGCGCCGGAACATCCGCATTATTCAGCAACCCGCAGGGGATAGCTATTGATGGTAACAACAACATCTACGTAGCCGACCAATACAATAATTGCATCCGTAAGATAGTGGTGACTATTGTGAATTAGTATTTTCCAGAACCAAGAACCAAGAGCCAAGATTCAAGACGAAAATAACTGAAGCCCACAGGCTTGCAGGCACGTTGTAAAAATTGCAACTTTCGTTTTTTTATCTTGAATCTTGATTCTTGGTTCTTGGCTCTTGATTCTATTCCCCTAACTTCATCAAAGCATAAAACAGCCCGGTGCAATGCAATGCCTGGGCTATTTTGTTTTCGGCGAGCAGCTGTTTTACCTGTTGGATGGTGAATTTTTCAACAATAATTTCTTCCTGCGCGTCCAGGTGCTGTTCCTGTATTTTTTTTCCGCCACGGGCGAGGTAACAATAGGTGTGGTTATTTGCCGTTGAGGGATTGGCATAAATGGTGCATAACAATTCAAAATCATCAAACTGGTAACCTGTTTCTTCGAGCAATTCGCGGCGCAGGGCTTGTTCGGGGCTTTCACCCGGATCTATCACTCCGCCTGGTATCTCGAGCGATACGATCCCTGCCGCATGACGGTATTGGTGCACCATCAATATCTCATTGTCTTCGGTGAGGGCTACTGCGTTTACCCAGTTGGGGTACTCTAAAACATAATAATCTTCAACAATAAAGCCGCCGGACATCTGGCACCTGTCAGACCGTAAGGTGGCCCACGGGCCTTTATGAATATAGGTAGAGGAGAGCTTTTTCCAGGCAAGATTTTTGTAGTTCATTGTTGATAGTTCATAGTAAAACCACCGCTAATGTAAGAAATTGGCCCGTAATTGAAAAAACTTCGGATTATGCGCTCAGGGAAATCGCTTTTAAATAATAGAAGCTTAGAGATGCCATAATACTGACAGGAAATTCACCAGCTACTCATGCCCCGTCAAGGGGCTACCTGTTTGTAGGAAAAGAAATCACAACAAAATATTACCCTGTTAGGGGTTACCCATTCGCGAAGGGTAGCCCCTGACGGGGCAATTGCCAGATGGGTAATCGAATGCTACAAACGGGTAGCCCCTCGGGGGCATTCACTTTCTAAAAGCGCTTTCTCTGGTTATGCGCTTAGTCTCAAGCCGAAAGTCCTAAGTAAAGAAAGTACAAAATCCGACTTATGACTCCCGATATCTATCGGGACGACTTATGACTTCCGGCTAAAGACTTGTGACCTGACACTACCTCACCAGCGTCCCTATCCCGTCGCCGGTGGCTATTTTCATCAGGTTGCCGGGGATATTCATATCAAAAACGATGATGGGAAGGTTGTTTTCCTGGCAAAGGGTAATAGCGGTCATATCCATTACGTTGAGGCCTTTGTCATATACTTCCTGGAAAGAGATCTCTGTGTAGCGGGTTGCTGTAGGGTCTTTTTCAGGATCGGCGGAGTATATGCCGTCAACCCGGGTGCCTTTGAGCACCACATCAGCTTTTATTTCGATGGCGCGCAGGGATGCGGCGGTGTCTGTCGTAAAATAAGGGTTACCTGTTCCTGCGCCGAAGATCACGATCTTACGTTCCTCCAGATGGTGCATGGCGCGGCGGCGGATATAAGGTTCGCAGATCTGTTCCATCTTTATGGCCGACTGCAAACGTGTTTCTACCCCAATGCTTTCGAGGGCGTTTTGCAGGGCCATGCAATTGATCACAGTGGCCAGCATACCCATATAATCAGCCTGGGCGCGCTCCATACCTGATTTTTCGGCGCTCAAACCCCTGAATATGTTACCCCCGCCAACCACTACGGCTATTTCCATACCGGCGTCATATACATCTTTTATGTCCTGGGCATATTGCAGTACCTGGTTATTATCAATTCCGTATTGCTTCTCGCCCATGAGCGATTCACCGCTAAGTTTTAGTAGGATCCTTTTGTATTTCATCGGGTATGATTGTCAAAAATATGGAAATAAAATCACTGTTAAAATTTCATGTCCGTTTTGTTAAATAATTACCTTTAAACACGGTGCCCTGCACTTCAAAATCAGCATTAAAAACAATCATATCGGCATCAAAGCCGGGGGCTATTCTGCCTTTTTGATCCATTTTTGCAAGTCGTGCCGGGTAAAGGGAAGCCATATTAATGGCCTCCGGCAAATCGATACCAAAATGCTTTACACCATTTTCTGCCGCTTTCAGCATCGTAAGGCATGATCCCGACAAAGTGCCATCAGGCATTACATACCTATCGCCCGTAAACTGATGCTGATATGGGCCATGATTGGTTTCAGTAACCGAATCGGTTATAAAAAAAAGTTTATCGCCAAGCTCGCGTTTGGCCAGTCTCGCCATTACAAAATCCACGTGTACACCATCAGGAACAATACTGGTATATGGCTTTTCTTCAAAAATAGCCGGAATGTAACCTGGTTCGCGGTGGTGCATTTGCGGCATGGCATTATACAAGTGTGTAACTGCCGGAATAGGTTTATTTAAAAATGATTTTCCTTCGGCATAAGTGGCATTACTATGCCCTGATGATAAAATAACGCCATTGCCATGCAAATAGTCAATCACTTCCTGGTCCTGTAGTTCAGGTGCAATGGTCATCATTTTGATTACGCCATCGGCCATCTCAATCCACTTTTGTACAAGGGATAGCGATGCTTTTTTGATATAATCTCTGTTATGGGCGCCATTACGTAATGGGTTTATAAACGGGCCTTCCAGGTGTAATCCTAAAAAGTTGCCTCTGCAACTTTTCCGATAATCCCTCGCCACATTAATGGTTTGCTCAATTACACTATCTGTGTTAGTTGAAATTGTTGCAAAAAAACCAGTGGTTCCTTGTTTAAGCAGGTCATTTTCCATTTGTAACAAGGTGGCCGGTTCAGTATCTATGCTGAGTAACTTGCCACCGCTTCCGTATATCTGGAGGTCGATTAAACCAGGGGCCAGGAACGCGCCTTGAAGGTCGATTTTTTTTGCGTGAACCGGAATATCGTTTTCATCAACAATAGCGGTGATGCTGTCGCCGGTAATTAAAACGGCTTTGCCTGCGGCAATGTGGCCATCAGAAATGACCTGGAGGTTGTGAAGGGCTGTTATCATAATTGCAAAATCCTTTATGTCATTGCGAGCTTAGCGCGGCAACCGCGAACCATACTTATTCGCTATGCATAGGTCGCGATTGCTTTGTCGTTCCTCCTCGCAATGACAAGTTTCTTTCGATGCAATATCGCAAAAAAAATCCCCTTCGTTAAAACGAAGAGGATTAAAATATTTAAGCTCCTAAAGCTACCCGCTTAAAGGCGGTAACTGTTAAACCTTTTTCAACGGTGCTCAAAAACTGGGCAACGCTTTTGGATGGGTCCTTTACAAACTCCTGGTTTAGTAAAGTGCTGTCTTTATAAAACTTGTTCAGTTTACCAAGAGAGATCTTTTCAACCATTTCTTCTGGTTTGCCTTCCAAACGAATCTGTTCTTTAGCAATTTCAAGCTCACGCTCAATCGTAGTCGCATCAACGCCGTCTTTATCAATAGCAACAGGATTCATAGCTGCGATTTGCATAGCAACATCTTTTCCGGTTTCGGCAGCGCCGGCAGGGTTTGAGTTTAAAGCAACCAATACACCTAAACGGTAGTTACCGTGGATGTAAGCGATCACTTTTTCGCCTTCAATAGCTTCGTATTTTGATACGCCGATTTTCTCGCCGATTTTACCGGTTTTGTCGATAATAGCATCGCCTATTTTCTGACCGTCAACGGTTAGTTCATTTAAAGCTTCAAGGCTGGCCGGGTTATTTTCAACAGCTGTTTCGGCAATCGCGGTAGCAAAAGCAACAAACTCAGCATTTTTAGCCACGAAATCAGTTTCGCAGTTAAGTTCAATAATAACACCACGTTTGCCATCAGCCGAAGTACGTGCAATTACCACACCTTCGTTTGATTCACGGTCCTGGCGGCTGGCGGCAACTTTAGCGCCTTTTTTTCTTAAAAAATCTATGGCTGCTTCAAAGTCGCCGTTTGTTTCGGTCAAAGCTTTTTTGCAATCCATCATACCGGCGCCGGTTTGCTGGCGCAGTTTATTTACGTCGGCTGCAGATATTGTTACTGTAGACATTGTTATTTGTTTTTAAAGGTTGTAAATGTTATAAGGGTTGTAAAGGTTGT
>DHXR01000024.1:0-97892 GCA_002413785.1 Mucilaginibacter sp. UBA5151 | reverse complement strand
ACAACCTTTACAACCCTTATAACTTTATAATTATTCTTCAGTTTTTTCAGCTACAGGCGCTTCAACAACTGCGGCGTCAGCTTCAACAGCTGATTTACGGGTTCTTTTTCCGCCTTCAGAACCTGACCTGTCAACAACTGCTGCTGTTGAAGGTGTTGCTGCTTCAGGAGCATCAGCTTTTGCTTTCGCCTGTGCTGCTTCTTTTTCAGCTTCGTCTTCTTTCTCGCGTTTGCGTTCTTCCAAACCTTCAACAATAGCCTGGATAATAATGCTGGTAATCAACGAAATTGATTTGGTAGCATCGTCATTTGCAGGGATAGCGAAATCGATGTTAGAAGGATCAGAGTTGGTATCAACCATAGCAAATGTAGGGATGTTCAACTTTAAAGCTTCCGAAACGGCGATGTGTTCTTTTTTAACGTCGATCAGGAACAAGGCAGCCGGCAAACGGTTAAGGTCCGCAATACCACCTAATAATGTTTCTAATTTAATACGCTCGCGTTGTATCATTAACCTTTCTTTTTTAGAAAGGTTGCTGTAAGTACCGTCTTTTGTCAATTTATCGATGTTTGACATCTTTTTAATCGACTTGCGTACGGTTGCAAAGTTGGTTAACATACCACCTAACCAGCGTTCGGTTATAAAAGGCATGTTTACACTTTTTGCATATTCAGCAACAATATCTTTCGCTTGTTTCTTTGTAGCTACGAATAATACTTTACGCCCTGATTTTACAATTTGCTTTATAGCTGCAGCAGCTTCTTCAACCTTTGTTAAGGTTTTATTTAAATCGATAATGTGGATACCGTTACGCTCCATGAAAATGTACTGTGACATTTTCGGATCCCATTTGCGGGTAAGGTGACCAAAGTGTACACCTGCATCCAGTAAGTCCTGATATGTTGTTCTTGCCATTTTGTTGTCCTCCTTTGATTAACGTTTACTGAATTGGAACTTCTTACGTGCTTTCTTACGACCTGGTTTTTTACGTTCAACCATACGGTCGTCACGGGTCATAATACCTTTAGCGCGCAGTGAAGGTTTCTTTTCAGGATCAAGTTCAACAATAGCTTTCGCGATAGCTAAACGAACGGCTTCCGCCTGTCCTTTAACGCCGCCGCCTGCAACGTTTACCTTAACATCAAATTTTCCGACAGAGCCGGAAACCTCAGTGCTTTGCATAACGATGTATTGTAATGGCAATGTTGGAAAATATTCCTTGTAATCTTTACCGTTTACGGTAATTGCGCCGCTGCCATCTGTTAGGTAGATGCGTGCAACTGCTGTTTTTCTTCTGCCCGAAGTGTTAGTTGTTGGCATTTTTTCTTTTCTCCTTTAAAATTAAAAAGTTAAATGGTTGTTGGGTTTTGTGCTGTGTGAGGATGCTCGGCGCCTGCATATACATGCAAATTGCCAAACAATGCTTTGCCCAAACGATTTTTAGGTAACATACCACGCACGGCTTTTTCAATTACGCGTGTTGGATGCTTTGCCATTAACTCCTTAGGAGAAATGAAACGCTGACCACCCGGATAGCCGGTGTAAGAAACATACTGCTTTTCGCTGAATTTGTTTCCGGTCAGTTTTACCTTGTCTGCATTGATAACTATTACATTATCACCGCAGTCTACGTTCGGGGTGAAATCTGGCTTGGTTTTTCCTCTGATGATCATTGCGATCTTAGAAGACAAGCGCCCCAAAATCTCGCCATTGGCGTCAATAACAACCCATTGTTTGTTGACGGTTTTTTTGTTGGCCGAGACAGTTTTGTAACTTAACGTATTCACTTGCTTTATATTAATTTAATTAAACGTTTACTATACCCCGCATTTTCGGGACTGCAAAGATAGGGTTATTTGTTTAATTGTCAAATGGTTTTTTGTTGTTTTGGATTTCACCGATTGTATTGTATGATTACACCGATTTTGTTGCTGTGATTTCACCGATTTTGGGGAGGGATTTCACCGATTTTGGGTAGGATTTTTTGGGAATTTTTGTCTGAACCCGAATTTTTTGAATTACCGGAATTTATGGAATTATTTAAAGGGTGCAAATTTACGAAGTTTTAGAAACTTCGTAAATTTTTTGCGGGTTGAGATTACTTTTTTTATTGGGATGTTATAGGATAAATCCGCTCAATTTGGTACATTTATGGAAGGCCAAATGAGGCCTTTTTTAGTAAAATACCATTATTACGAGGGGCTAAACGTGTTTAGCTCCTCGTAATTTTTGCAAGTTGAGGAGCTAAATGCGTTTAGCTCCTCGTAATTTTTGCAGTTTGAGGGGCTAAATGCGTTTAGCTCCTCGTAATTTTTGCAAGTTGAGGGGCTAAATGCGTTTAGCCCCTCGTAATTTTCGGAGGCAACCTTTATATAAACAGCTGCATATCAGCAAAATAAATAAAACACCTCAAAGAACAGAGTCAAAATTCGCTAAAAAACAGGCTTGCAGCGGAGATTACGGCGTATTTGCCGGCGGCATAATTATCCCTTTTTTAAAGCACCCCGGAATTTAGAAGGAGAAATTAACCGGGCTGCCGGAGTACTTCAAATATACTGAATTTTGGGGAGGACTGCAAGGGGGTAGGGTGAGAAAATTATAGCCGACACGCAGTTAATCCATTACCTGTCAGCGGCGCACGGGAAGCCCACGGCTATTAGCCTTTACGCGGATTCCCGCGCGAGGGGTGCTTTAAAATTCTCATCATAGTTTAAAGATATGGATAAGCTTTGATATCGGGGGATATTCTGCTGCACCCGCTGTCTATTGCTTCCAACTACGTACCACTATGCCCCGAGACTTTATCTCCCGTTAACAGGTTTTCAGAGCGACTAATGCTTCCTCTTCGGATGCCTGCTTGTATGAAAAACGGAAACGATAACAATCATATTCGCTTTTTTATCGAATTTAAAAACAATCAAAAATGGAAAAACATCCGTTTGAGCTTCACGGTATTTTCCTTTTACCGGATAATGCAGCGGGTTTTCTACAACAGTCCTGATCTTTTTAGCTACTTCGTTTTTGAATTGATCTCCTAAACCTGATTGCTTCTCTTCGTACCATTCCCAGGCATCAATAATTTCCTTTTGTGCTTTCGGTAATTGGGAAAAGGTGTTATTCATTTAGCAGTACGCTTCTTTTTTAATTCTGCTATAGAAGCTTCGAGTTCATCCCAGGAATAAGCCCGGTCGATACCTGCTTCATACCTTCTTACCCGCTCGTCCAATTCAGCAACAAAATCCTCATCCTCCGACCAATCAACTGCCGGAACTATCTGATCTTCGACCAGTGTGTAAATCGCCTGTACCTTTTTATCATCAGCCACCCTGATATAATCATATAACCTTTCCCTGATCGTTGCAGTTGTCATTTTCGAGATCTTTTAACCAAATTTAATGATAAAAATATAAAAACCGGGATTGTTTTAATTTAATTTTGATTTAAAACGGCCCGGGCGCAAGCGTACCGTATAATTTAAGCGTGGACGCTTAAATTACTTTGAGTTCACGAGAAAGACAATTGAACCGGCGGGGGACGTATTGGCGGAAAATTTGTAGAGACGCAATGTTTGCGTCTCCCGCCAGAAAGTTGGGATATTGGCACGGGATCAACTAATTTATCTAAACATTTTTTGTAAACAAATTTGTTTATATTTGACTATGGAACCGACCATAGAAAAATATAAAGGGATTCATCCGGGAATGGTGCTGGAGCGTGAGCTTAAGAAAAGAAAGCTCAAAAAAGGGCCATTTGCGCTATCGTTACAGGAATACCCCCAAACTTTGAACGATATTACCAAAGGCCGGCGCGGCTTTACTCCTGCATTATCGCTAAAGGTTGACAAGGCCCTGGGGATGGAAGAAGGAACCATGCTTTTGCTGCAAACATGGTACGAAATTAAAAAAGAACAGCAAAAAGGTAATTTAGCGGTGCATCCCGATTTGTCCGTTTTGCGGAAAGCGCTCTTTTGGGATACCGATATAAATAAAATTGACTGGCAGCAGCAATACAAGGCGGTTATTGAGCGCGTATTTGAGCGTGGAAATGAGGCGGAGAAAAAAGAGATCATTAGCTTTTATGGGGAAGAAAAAGTAAAAGCTGTCATCGGCAGCGCGCAGGCTGCAAATAATAGGCTTCCGGTAATGCCCCATCTAAAAACAAAATAGCATGCTTTACTGGAATACCGTAACTGAACTTTTAAAGGATGCGCTGCTGAAGCTGATGCAGGCAGAGGAATTTAATAACTTCCGGCTTGTCGGTATATCGAAACATGGCTGAAAGTACTTAATGAAAACAAACTAATTTTATTTACCGCAGCTATCGAAGCAGCGATTGCAGTAGATTTTTTAAATAAATTTCATTCGAAATAACTAAAATATAATCAAAACTCGGTCATTTTCGGTTGCGTAAACCTACGTGATTTAAAAAATAGGTAGGTTTACGCGTTTTTTTGTTAACACTGGAATATTTACTTTGATAAATAAATGCTATCTTTTGGGAAAATTGATAAGGTTTTCTCTTTGAAACGGCGAATGTTTTAATATTAATTAACATTAATGTGTAAAAGTTGAAAACTTTTACACATGTAAATAGCTAATAATCATATATTTGAATTGTGGTTATTGTATTGGCTTTGAAACTTTATCACTTTTTTTGCGTTTAAGCTAAATAATGCGAATGTTCGATAATAATACTTACAGTTGGAGATTGAAAGGGAAGTTAACCAAAAAGGTTAAGGTTTCTTCAGGCACTCCGGCGATTTTATTGGTGGATGATGACAATTATCCTTGTGCCGTTATTGATGCTAAATACAACGATAACAAAGTTAAAGAGCTATCACTCAAAATAGTAAATTCATGCGCCATAGTTGACCCCAACCCAGCCAACTATCTTTTTAAAAAGAAAAGCCCTATTTCTGATATAACTATATTAAAAAATCGTGTAAAAAAAATCTTCGGTGGTGATAGTATAGAAGTAATCGAGCCACTTCCTTATGGGAAAATATCAGATGCTCACAAAGATATGCTCACAAATGAGGGCTATATTATTTGTTCAATTGACGATATTGTCATTCACGAGCCACTTAAGAAAGGTGGGAATCATAACCCTTTGCAATTGCTATCACCGACACATCTTTCTGCCATCAGCACGTTAAGAAACTTAATGGGGGAACGTATGGTTAATACTTTAAATATAACACACGATAAATCTGATTTACGTCAGGAAGCAGTGCATAAATTTTCTGTATTAAGAAGATTTTTAAATGACGGCTTTAAACACAGAATAGCACCAGAAGATCAGGTTATTATTGATGAATACAATAAACTTGATCCTGATAAACAAGCTGAATTATATGCATCACTTAGTAAAAGTTATTACTCTTTGGAGGCTTAATTTTTGCTTGACGGCTTATAGTTTTCAAGAATTAAACGACTTGTGGATTGTGGTGCTAAATCAAAATAACAATCCCATGTAAAACCTTCCGTTTGCCAAAACTCTATGCCTTCCTTTGTTGAAAGTAGTTTTGTAATATCTTGTTTTTCCAATTTGTGTTTTTCAAGTGTAAGGTCAAATTCTTTCATGCTTTTTTCAGCCATCAAATAACCCAGTTTATGCCATAAAATGTATCCTATCCATATAATATCTTGGTCTGTGTCATCTTTGTGTGCAGCCCCCTCAAGCATATTAATTAGGCAGGCAGGAGCATTTTCCACTTGCGATTTAACCCAACTGTGAGCCAGTCCTGTTTTTTTACTGTCCTTTCGCTTAACTAATGATTCGTTATAAATAAGTCGGTTTTGAGGTTCAATTGTAATTTGCAATTCAAGAATATCGACTGTAGTAATTTTGACAACAATTGATTCACTATACCGCCGAATATTGCAGCTAAACTTTATTCTGGGGTCACGAAGATTACCATATACACCTAACACTCCTGTTAGTTTTATTATTTCATCATCGGTGAAATCATTGGGGCTATTGTATTGCTTTGAGTTTGATAAGGATGCCATTAAATTATAATATAATCTCGAAAATATTATTTTAATCTGGTTATTAAAGGATTATTTAACAATAATTTCACTCTTGTAACTGTATTTTTAATTTTCAAAAAGTTGATATTGTACAAAGAGGCGGCAGAAAAAAAGATTTTTGGGATTTGCACGAAGTGCTGAACCAGTATACGATCGCCGAAATGATTGCATTGCACCGCCAGCGCTTTGAATGGACACACGATGAGCTCTTGATCCGCAATAATTTTACCGATTTTGCTACAGCCGATTATGATTTAGACCCAATTTGCCTTAAAAACAAGGAATGGGAATTTATAAAGGAAGATATTGAAGAGGCAAGTAAAATCGGTTGATTTGGCGAGCGGCCTTTTGAAGAAAAATTTCGTAGAGACGCAATGCTTTGCGTCTCCCGCCAAACCGATATGTTAGCGGTTTTAAAAACGTTGACTGCGCTAATGATGTCGTAGTTGCCGGCATAAATTAAGCGTGTACACTTAATTTACTATGAGTTCAAGTGAAAGACACTTGAACTGGCGGGTGGTGCGGGAGTTCATCAAATATACTGAATTTTGCTGAGAATAGACTTTGTTTACACGGAAAAATTTGCAATTGTAAATTCCGTTTGATACTTTTACGTAAACTCAAACCACAATCTTTTAAAACCGAATCCTATGGCTAAGCTCGTATCGTATCTCGTTTTGGTACTATTGTCAGCATTTTTTATTTCTTGCAATAAAACTTCGAAAAACATTGAAGATGTAAAGTTATTTCCAGTCAAAGCTGGTGAGGCTTTCGAGTATATTGACCGTGACGGAAAAATTGTAATTAATCCACAATTTCGTGAGGCATGCGTATTCCGGGAAGGCTTAGCTTTGGTAGAATCATCAGGAACTGATCCGAAATGGGGGTATATTGACGAACATGGCAAATACGCCATATCAGCGAAGTACAAAAGCGCAACTATTTTTAGCGAGGGCCTTGCTTGGGTAGTTAGTGAAAACTCCGCACCATCGGCTATTAGCAAAGGCGGCGAAGTTAAATTTATGCTTCAGAAAGCCCAGGATGTAAGAATATTTCATGGAGGTTTAGCTGCTTTTAGTCAATCCGTCGAAAATGGTCCCGTTCAATGGGGTTTTGTAGACAAAAGCGGCTCTGTCAAAATCAATCCACAATTCGTGGGAGTTGGAGACTTTCAGGAGGGAAAATGCGTTGTAAATAACAAAGACGGCAAATATGGATATATTGACGAAACCGGTAAACTGATCATTAATAATCAATTTGATGGTGCTGGCGGTTTTATCAATGGGCGCGCAATAGTTACATTCGGAGGCAAGTGGGGTGTAATCGACGAGAAAGGTGGATATGTAATAAATCCACAATTTGAAAATATAAGGGATGATGGCGACCTTTTCTTAATAGAACAGGATGGAAAATTTGGTTGGACCGACAGGGATGGCAAAATAACTATAAATCCGCAGTTTGCACAAGCGTTCCCATTTACTAACGGTGACTTAGCTGCCGTGAAATCTGGAGACAATTGGGGTTACATTGATAAAGACGGTAAAATAACAATTAATGCTCAGTTCAACGAAGCTTATGTGTTTAACGGCAATCTTGCAATCGTCGCCAGTTCAAAAAAGGTCGGAATGATTGATAAAACTGGGAAATATGTAATTAACCCTCAATTTGACGGGGTGTCCCTCGACTTGGTCACGTATCTTATCAATGGAACTTCACCGCTGGCGAGCATTGCAACCGATTATTTTGATATTAGCCCGATTTTAGACCGCATTAAAAACGGAATCACTGAGAAGACTGTGGAGGGTATAACATTCGATACGCCAATACAAACTATTTTAAACAAATACAATATTAATATAAACGCAGCAACATACTTTAGTGTTGCTAACCAACAGCTTTCGTTGTTTAGGGGAGAACGCATATCAAATAATGCTGTATTGGAATTTAAACTTAGCACCATTCCAATTAACCAGAATCCACAAATAGATCAATTCATTTATTCGATCTCTCTTAGCGGGAATGCATTCAATAAAACTGAAGTTTTAAAAAATGCTTTTCAAACCGCTTTCAGTGGATTTGTAAAAGATAATCAGCATTCCAACCCAAATTTCATTGAACTAATGGGTAGTGCGCTTGCAATTACTATCTATGCAACACCTGGTTCTGGTACAATAGAAATTAACGTTAGTACGCTTGAAAGCGCACATAATTTCAACGCAATGCCAGGGGACTAACAGATATGACTCTTCCGTGTTTCACCCCTGACCGCTGTCCGATTTCAACTACGCACCACTATGCCAGGAGACCTTGTCTCCAGCAATCACAGCGCCAGCCATCACTTAATTAACCATCACATCCCTTTCAATTCCTTCGCCACTTTCCTATCCGTTAACACTGTTATCCTCATTCCTACTTCCTTGTCCGGGTTTCCGTCTTTATTAACTTTTACGGCTGTTACTTTGTCAATAAAATCCATTCCTTTAACAATTTCGCCAAACACGGTATAATTCTGGTCTAAAAAAAGCGTGCCGCCGATGGTACGGTAAGTTTCCCGCTGGGCTTCGGTGAAATGCAAACCAAGTTTTTTTTCAATTTTGTCCAGTTGTTCGTTGGTATAAGCTTTACCGTCGACCAGGTAAATCTGGGTAGTAAATGATGCTTTGGCTTTATTATCATCGCGGCCCATAGCCAGAGCCCCTCTTTTATGGAACAAGGCCGTATTAAATTCGGGTTGTATCCATTTTTGTTCGGGCTTTAATATTTTCGATTTGTCGTAAAGCGAATCCGGGTCGCCACCCTGGATAACGAAACCTTTCAGGATCCTGTTAAAGGTAGTGGCGTCAAAATAATGCGCTTTTATTAGTTTTATAAAGTTATCGCGGTGTACCGGCGTTTCATTGTAAAGCTTAACAATACAATAGCCTTGGGCCGTTTCAATTTTAACATACTTATTTTTTTGTTGTGCCGCGGCCGGCAGCAGCAAACAGCATAATATGCCCGCAATAAAGAGTTTTAAAATGCTCATCATAGCCTAAAGATATGAATATGCTTTGATATCACCGCTGTCGGTAGTTTCGAACTAAGCACTACGATGCCTGGAGACTATGTCTCCCCTGCTGTGAATATGCCGCGATAGCCGGTGCGGCAAAGTACTCTTACTGACAGGTAACCAACGATCTGTCAATTTTTGCATTATGGATTTAAGTAAAGTAATTTTAGCCAATGATTGGCATAAATCATGGGTTTAGCCTTTGCTGTTTTAAAAAAATGACGACAAACACCTTTAAAGTAACGGTACATTTGGTATCAAGTCTTGATGGCTGTATTGCCAAAAAAGACAATAGCGTTTCGTGGTTTGAGACACCTGATCAATACGAGAAAGGAAGAAACCCTTGTAACCAGGAGCATGATACCAAACAGGAATAAAACCATGTATCCAGACAAATCTGCTCTATTTTTTATCATAGTTCAAGCTTTTACAGGTTGCCTTTTTTTAATTCATTAACCGCATAATCCGCAGCACGGGCTGTAAGAGCCATGTAAGTCAGGGAAGGGTTTTGACATGCGCCAGAGGTCATGCAGGCCCCATCGGTTACAAAAACATTGGAGGCTCCCCAAACCTGGTTATGGGCATTTAAAACAGAGGATTTTGCATCATGGCCCATTCTTGCCGTGCCCATTTCGTGGATGCCCAGGCCAGGGGCCTCTTGCGAATCAAACTGTGTAATATTCTTAAATCCTGCCTTATCCAGCATCTCTGAACCCGTTTTCAGTATATCTTTTAGCATAGTAGTTTCATTTGATCTGAAACTACAGTCGGTATCCAGCAAAGGCATACCCCATTTGTCCGTTTTATCTTTACTTAGTGTAACTTTGTTGTTTATATCAGGCAGACATTCGCCCATCCCGGTCATACTCATTTGCCATGCTCCCGGTTCTGTCAAACTATCTTTAAAATCTTTACCTATCTGTTGCTCTCCGGGTACATTTCCCTGCCCTCTTGAACCACCACAGGCAAAGGCATAACCTCTTAAAAAATCCACGTCTTTAGTGCCATTCAAATTTCTGAAGCGGGGTAAATAAACGCCGGTAGGGCGGCGGCCATAATAGTATTTATCCTCAAACCCTTCATGTTCGCCAGAAATCCTGCCCCGGTAATTATGGTCCATAAGGTAATGACCCAGGGCGCCGCTGTCATTCCCCATGCCGTTTGGAAAACGGGAAGAGGTTGAGTTGAGTAATATTAGGGTAGAATTTAAAGTGCTTGCATTAACAAATATGATTTTAGCAAAATATTCTGTAGCCTGCAAAGTATTGGTATCTATCACTCTCACGCCCTTTGCCTTTTGATTTTTTTCATCATAAATGATGGAATGTACTACTGAAAAAGGACGCAGGGTTAAATTCCCGGTTGCAACAGCCGCAGGTAAAGTTGCCGAGTTACTGCTGAAATAGCCGCCAAACGGGCAGCCCCGATAGCAGAGATCACGGTATTGGCAAGGCCCGCGCCCGTTAATTGCTTTTGAAAGATTTGCGGTGCGGGAAATGATCAAATTCCTGCCCGGGAAATTAGATTCGATGCTGCTTTTTAAATGCTTTTCAATTACATTCATTTCCATGGGTGGTAAAAATTCACCATCTGGCACCTGCGGCAAACCATCGCGGTTGCCGCTTATACCGGCAAATTTTTCTGCGTAACTGTACCATGGTGCGATGTCTTTGTAACGTATGGGCCAATCAACCCCTATTCCCTCCTTTGCATTCGCTTCAAAGTCCAGATCACTCCAGCGCTGTGTCCATCGTGCCCAAAGTAATGATTTACCACCTACCTGGTAGCCTCTTATCCAGTCAAAAGGTTTGGTCTGTATATACGGGTGTTCCTTATCTTTTACAAAAAAGTGTTCTGTTTCTTCTTTAAAGGCATAACAACGGGAAACTATCGGGTTATCTTCACGTACCTTCAAAGGCAGCTCATCGCGATGCTCAAAACCCCAGGGAGGGGTTAGGGCCGTTGGATAATCCTTAATATGTTCCACATTTCGCCCGCGCTCCAACACCAGTGTTTTTAATCCTTTTTCACATAATTCTTTTGCGGCCCAACCCCCTGATATACCCGATCCTATAACTATAGCATCATAAGTATTTTGTGCAACACCTTTGGTATTTATATTTTTAGAAGTGGAATCGTTCATCTTTATCATTAATTATTTAATTGTTCAGCGAAAGTTTTCCGGCTCACTTCACCTGTTTGTTTATTTTTAAGGATCAGCACTTTTCCGCCTGATGGAAGAATTTCTCCACAGTTTTCAACTACGGATTACTATGCCCGGAGGCTTTTGTATCCCGTTGACAGTTTTTCAGAGTGCCTAATGCTTCTTTTTCGGATGCCTGCTTGTATGAAAAATAGATACAATAACAATCATGTTCCTGCTCTTCACAACTTTGTAAACAATAAGATACGGAAAGACCTCTGTTTGGGCTTCGCGAAGCCCCTTTTTTAGAGGATAGTGTAAAGGGTTATTTTGTATTAAGTCTATCTTCCTGAAAACCTCTTCCTTAAACCGTTTACCCAAACCTTGTTGCTGTTCTTCATACCACAACCGGGCTTCAAGTAATTCAAGCCGAGCTTTAGGAAATAATTCAACGATGTAATTCACTTTGCTGAGCTTGTTGAATGCTCTTTATCTAACCGTTCTAATTCTGCCTTAACTTCCGCAAGCGGAATAGCTTTATCAACCCCGTCCTCCCATCTTTTTATACGGTTATTAAATTCCGCCATACAATCTTCGTCCTCCGACCAGTCAGCAGCCGGAACTATCTGATCTTCGAGCAGTGTGTAAATCGCCTTTACCTTTTTATCATCAGCCACCCTGATATAATCGTATAACCTTTCCCTGATCGTTGCAGTTGTCATAATTGAAATCTTTAAAACAAATTTAGTTATAAAAAAGCAATTCCCAATTACACCCATTCGAAGCACTCCGCCTCATTCCGCATTTAACACCCCGGCTTTTTCCAATTTATCTATTTTCAATTCACAAAGGTGGGCAACCGCACTTTTCGCTATAGTTTGATTAGGCATATCAATAAGTCCATATTTTAATATGGCGTCCATATACAGGTCGGCCGCATCAACGTTTTCAACGGCAATATAATAACGGCACATTGTTCCCCAAAAAGCAGATGCTTCGGTCTTGTGGAACACCTGCCTGCCTGGGTACAGGTGATTTAAATCTGCCTTGCCGTTAAACAGGGCAAGCGCTTCATCCGGCTGGCCCCTGTCTATCAATAAATTGGCATAAGCTATTTTTGAAAATAAATAACCGGGGAACAGCCGGTTCATTTCACAAACTATCTCATCTGATTTATCAATCTGGTCGTCAATCAAATAAGCAGATTGCAACAGGTTGTAAAACAATGGCTTGCCCGGATATTTTAATATGGCGCTCTTTAATTTTTTTATCACTTTGTCCATATTTGTACTTTCAAAAACCATTTTATACAAACCGATGTAGTCTTCCCTTTCCTCCACGCTGTCATACCTCACGTATTCGTTTTCAATCGCTTCGCCCGTCAATTCATAATCCATTCCGATACGCGAATTGCTGAGCATCTCCCTGACATCGGGAGTCCTCAAAATTTCATCATAATTTTTATCAACCTCTTTAATAACGGATAGCACCCCGTCATCGCCCTCATCCGAATCGCCCTCTTCACTATCTTCATCAAACACAAAATCGCCCGGGGCGTCCAATATTTTATAATTGCCCGGGCCTGCGATGCGTTCAAGGTTAGCCTCTATATTTCTTACTTTAATATTGTCGTCATACGGGCCGCGCATAAAGCAAGGCAAGCCATTAAGGCCAAAATCAATGTCAATAAGCTCCACATCTTCGGTATCCTCCTCCAGAATAAATTGTGTAACAGCAAAATCCTTATGCGGTTTAAAACCGTAGTCTCCGGCAAAGGCTATACCCCCATAAATAATATTATGGGCAAGCACATAGTCGCATTCTATTATGCCGCCGAGGCTTTTCTTAAAATAGTCGAATTCGTCTGTTGAAATACCGAACCGATAGCTGGTATCTTTCAGGCCGAGGCAATAAATATCAACAAGGTAAAGGCCAATGGTAAGATTACCCTTTTTATGCCTGCGTGCAATTATAACATTGCAAATCCCGGCGTTCTTCCAATCTTCTGTTATCAGGCACGCTTCTATGGGCAGCGTACGCGCCTGTGTCCTCACATATTTTTCCGGGCTTAACTGACCCGTGTTAAAAAGCCCCGTCTTGTTTTTTGACATAATACTTGTTTTATATAGCCGCCGCAAAGATTAACAATTCAAGGAAATATTTCAACCGCTGTTTAAAAATAACCCGCTGGCAGCAGTTCCCAATACGCGTCACTATGCCCAAAGCCTTTCCCGCCCAATATTACCAGCCCCCATTCCCGTTTTTATGAAAGCCACTAAGCTAACCGTCCACAAAAACATACACATTTAAGCCTGTTCACCTGTTGCGCCTTATACAATAATGTTGTGGCACAATATTTAGCCTTATTACAGCATAACATTAAAACCGTATTATGAAAAACACATCAAAAAATACCCGCATTCTGCTAAAAGCAATAGAACTTGAACTGAAGGCAATTTTAGAAATTGACATTAAAAAGTTCAGCAAGGCAGGTTACATAAAGAATAAAAATGCCGCATTCCTGCAATTCATTGCTGCTTAATAACAGACAGGCCATTTGCTTAAAGAACGGATGCTGAAGCAGACGTCAAATTTTAAAAGCAAAACAATATCATATTTGGCAAATAAAGCTCCGTGTCGCTTTGCGTCTCTCTTTGCGATCTTTGTGTTAAAAAAATCAAACACAAAGATGCAGACGAGACGCAAGCGCCGCTGATAATATTGGAATTTTCATTTTACCACATCAGCCAATTCCGTGCAAAGCAGCATGATCTCATCTCCGGTATTATAATAATGTACCGAAGCCCTTACAATACTGCTCAAGTTGCTGCAAAATGTTGTAACAACACAAAACCGGGTCACCAATACAAAAACTTCTCAAAACATTCTCCCCGCATACAAGTTGTATAATCATGAGAAGTTTAATTTATATTATCGTGGTCGTGCTGGTGATCAGTTGGCTGCTTGGGGGCTTTGCCTTCCACATTGGCGGAAATGCCATACACATTATTATTGTAATAGCTGTTATCCTTTTATTATTCAACCTGCTTGGTGGCCGTGGCGGCTCGTACAGGCGCCGGTGGTGGTAAACGGTTTTTGTTTTTTACAGTAATTGTCTATTCGTAATTGTTGTTCATAAATTCATAGATGCGATTCCTTTTGTTAATATTTTCAAAGGATTGCCGGTGATATTTTTGTTCCAACAGGTCGAAAATGATGAGCACCTTTTGCAGAGCTAACAACGTTTCGGGATTTACAGCAAATGTTTCACTATTCAGAAACAGCAACTGCGCCAAAGCATCAAGCTTACCGGCACTATAATTTTCCATTTCAATTGTGCGTTTAAACCCTTCTGTTGTCAGTTCAAGCAACTCTTCTAAATGGATTTTGTATTCGTGGAGGAGCGTAGAATCGGCAAGGTGAATAAATTCATCAGCTTTACCGGCCGATTTTAAACCTATTAACCGGGCTATCACAAGCGTCAACTTTTCAACCTCATTAAGGATATAATCTTTTCTGTACATACCCGAAGCTTTTGCGCTATCATGGTCCATGGACTATTGACCATGGACTAACAACAATTCCACTGTCATGTCACACATAAATTGACGCTTAGTCGAAAGGCTCAAGTCCTAAGTAAAGAAAGGTACAAAATTCGACTTATGACTTACGACTACAGACTTGTGACTCGACACTACCAACTCCCGCTTGATCCGCCGCCGCCGAAATCGCCGCCGCCAAATCCGCCGAAGCCGCCGCCATCACCGCCGCCGCCGAAACCGCCCTCGCCGTTGGAGAAACCTCCCCAGCCGCCGCTGCCCCGGCCAAGCAATGCGCCGCCAAGGAACCACCAGAACGGACTTGCGCCGCCCCTGCCGCCAATGATGTGACCGCCGCCCCTGCCGCCACGTATGACGATGATAACAATAACAATAACAATAATGAAGATGATCCCGTAAGCCCCGCTGTAATCGTCTTCTTTGGCATTACGGGCCTTTTTTGCGCCTTTATACTCGCCCTTCATGTATTTCATCAGATCGTCGGTGGCTGCATTCAGCCCGCCGTAATAGTCGTTTTGTTTAAAGGCCGCTACAATATCGTTTTGAATAATCTGGTGGGTAACAATATCCGGAACCGCGCCTTCGGCGCCATAACCGGTTTGAATGGCTACTTTATGATCGTTAAGGGCCACCAAAACCAGGATGCCGTTGTTTTTTCCTTTTGAACCTATGCCCCAGGCACGACCCAGCTTTTGCCCGTAATCGTTGATGTCGTATTCGCCGACGGATTTAATAAGCACTACCGCTATCTGGGTAGAGGTGGAGTCGCTAAAGGCATCCAGTTTCCGCTCCAGCGATTGGATGTTTCCCGGCGACAGCGTATTGGTATAGTCGGTAACCAAAGTGTTTGGCTTTGGCGGGAACTCCTGCGAAAAGGCCACAAAACCGGCCAGTAGCAGGGTAAAGAGTAATATGAGTTTTTTGAACATGATCTTGTTGTTATTTGCCATCCATAAAAGCTATATCGTCGGGCAGTTCGTTGCTATCGTCCTTTTTATGCGGGAAAAATTTCTGTAGGTGCTCGCCGGCGATTGCCAAACCGGTAATTATGCCTTCAATTAGGTTGCCGTATTTAAACTGCTCCAGCATATCCTCCTTGGTATCGTCCCAAAAATTTGCAGGAACTACCTTGTTGATCCCCGCATCGCCTATGATGGCAAACTTACGGTCAACAGTAGCCACATAAATGAGTACCCCGTTGCGCAGCCTTGTTTTATGCATATCCAGCTGGTGGAAATACTTTGCCGCGCGGTCGAGCACATTTTCGCTGCATGATTTCTCTATGCAAACCCTTATCTGCCCCGAAGTATGCTTTTCGGCATCCTCTATCGCGGTGCGGATACGCTGTTGTTCCTCTTCGTTAAATAGTGCCATATTATTGATTTGATTTCACTGATTATAAATATGATTTCACCGATTATAGTACGATTTCACCGATTTATTTATGATTCCACTGATTATTGATAGGATTTCGCCGATGTTTATTTTGTTTCACAGATGCTTGTTTGATTTCACGGATTGGGGGAACTACTATCGGTGTAATCGTCCCCTAATCGGTGAAATCCCCTAATTAAAAAGATACTTTCGGCGCGTTCTGTGCGGCGGCTTCTGCGGTGAAGCTTCCTTTTTCGCCAAAGCCAAACAGCTTGGCAAAAATGACAGCCGGGAACGAGCGCACGGTAGTATTATAATCCTGTACGGCGTCGATAAAATCACGGCGCGATACTTTAATCCGGTTTTCTGTTCCTTCGAGCGAGGCCTGCAGGTCGCTGAAGTTTTGGTTAGCCTTTAAATCGGGGTAACGTTCAGATGCCACCAGCAAACGGCTTAACGCACTGCTTAACTGACCTTGTGCGGCCTGGAACTTCTGGATAGTTGCCGGATCGAGTTTTGTTGGGTCAACCTGAATGGCGGTAGCCCTTGCACGGGCGTTGGTAACATCAACGAGGGTGCTTTTTTCGAAATTGGCCACCCCTTTAACAGTAGCAACCAGGTTAGGGATCAGGTCGCTGCGGCGCTGGTAATCGGCCTGTAC
Source organism: Mucilaginibacter sp. UBA5151 (assembly GCA_002413785.1). Taxonomy (GTDB): domain Bacteria; phylum Bacteroidota; class Bacteroidia; order Sphingobacteriales; family Sphingobacteriaceae; genus Mucilaginibacter. Next base: position 81,073 of record DHXR01000024.1, on the reverse strand, counting down.
AACACCCCATTTTGCTTTAACGTTTTCTTCTTTCGAAACCATGCCATTATAGCTGCATCCGCCTATAAGGCAAATGAAAACAATGACACCCAATACTATTAATAAGTTTTTCATATTTTTTTAATTTTAGATTTAAGCTCCGGTAAATGCCGGGATGAATTTACAAATTAGATTACAAAACACATACCGTTGTTACAATTGGATAAAGATATGCCATAATGGCAATATATGTTGGGGTAAATGTAAATAAAAGCAGATCGGTGAAATGTCTGAACCATGATTCGTAGGATTGAAAGATTGCCATGATTTAATGAAATGTTTAGGGTGATAAATTATTCATCGTTTTTAATGGTCGGAAAACCGGGAATGGGGCAAATCAAAAGCAACGGCCCGTGCGATTCCCCTCTTGAGAGGGGCGGAGGGGTGTGTTAACCGACATGCCGGTTAACACACCCCTGCCGGCAGACAGGCAGGCCCGCCACAACACATCCGGCCGCACCCCCTCTCTCAAGAGGGGAGTAAAATGAGAAACTTGTTTACAGCAATTTAGCCCGTTGAGTAAAACTTTAAGTTTGGCGGCCTCATTGTAGTATTTTTACCTTATGGCAGATGTACACTCCAAGGCAACCCGTAGTTACAACATGTCGCGCATACGGAGTAAGGATACCAAACCCGAAATGCTGATGCGCAGGTTTCTGCATAAAAACGGGTTCAGGTACCGGCTGCATGTGAAGGATATGCCGGGTAAGCCGGATATTGTACTGCCAAAATATAAAACCGTAATATTTGTACATGGCTGTTTCTGGCACGGGCACGAAGGCTGCAAGTATTATGTTGTGCCCAAAACAAGGACGGAATGGTGGCTCAATAAAATTGGCAACAACATTACCAACAACGCCAATGCTGAAAGGCTTTTAAAAGCTGCCGAGTGGAATGTTATTAAGGTTTGGGAATGTGAATTGAAGCCTGCAAAGGTTTCCGAAACATTATCAAATCTTATCATTAAATTGCATTTAACTATTTAATAGTTCTCTTATTGGGCTGACTGACTGAGCATAATGCTTCCCAAACTTGCGAAGTTTTGAAAACTTCGCAAGTTTTTTGCGGGGTTTATGTTACATTTACTGTATGCAAACTGTACCTTATTACTTCATGACCGACCAACCCATCACGTGCCCCATCTGCGGCGCCAGGGCTGATATACTTGCCGATTTCTATCATACCCGCTCATTATTACTTGTTTGCGAATGTTTAGATAACCGATGTAAATACGTATTTTTCGAGGTAGAAAAATAATTATGAAAGACGGGCAACGGCTTTGGACAAGGGAAGAATCCATTTTAGCAATAAACTTGTATTGCAAAATACCTTTTGGCCAGATGCACTCACGCAATGCCGATGTGATTGAACTCGCGTCATTGATCAACAGGTCGCCGGGTTCTATTGCACGGAAACTCGGAAATTTCGCAAGCTTCGACCCTAAACTTAAAGAGCGGGGTATTGGAGGCCTTCCAAATGTAAGCAAGCTGGATATGCTGATATGGCAAGAGTATATGCAGGATTGGGATGAGCAATTTTTTGAAAGTGAAAAGTTATTGGCTGAGAAAAAGCATACGACGATTGAGAAAGTGTACGCCGCTGACCTTGAAAATCTCCCGGTTGCCGAAGGCAAGGAAAGAGAACGTTTAGTTATGGTAAGGGTAAATCAATCCCAATTCCGAAAAATAGTGCTTACAAATTTTAATAACCAATGCTGCATTACCGGAATTAACATGCTTGAATTGATTGTTGCAAGCCATATTGTACCTTGGAGCAACGATAAAGGAAACCGTTTAAGCCCGCAAAACGGGTTAGCCTTAAATACCTTACATGATAAAGCTTTTGACAGACATTTGATAACAGTGACCGAAGATCTTAAAATAAAAATATCGCCAAAATTTTATAAGCATAAGGAAACATTGAGCATCAAACAAAACTTTATTGATTATGACGGTAAATCACTCATTACGCCGAAAAAGTTTTATCCTGATTTAGAATTTTTACGGATGCATAATGACAAATTTGACGGCTAAGGTGACTTATAGTCGATTGACAAGCCTTTTCTTTCCTGGTACATTTGCTCCATGCCAAACATCAAATTCAACTACCTCTATCGCGATAGCGGCAACTATAAAAAATTCAATGCGGCAATATTTTCCAATCCTATAGGCATTGATCTCTCAAAATTGGAATCCCTCATTAAATCCAAATTGATTTATGAAACGTGGTTTTATGCAGAAGAATGGAAGCTGCCGGAAATATTTACTGATATAGTGGATTTCAGGATTGACCCTACCTGGCATGAATTTGAAAGTATTGAATATACCGACGAACCGTCTGTTGATAGCGTTAACCTGATTGAGTTTATTGATTTAATAAAAAAATCAAACGGCTAATATCATCGTTCTTTCTTAACAAGGTATCGCCAACGCCATCAGGTCAGGCAAAGACCCTGTAAGGGTCGAATATTGGTAGCAATAAAAAAAAGAAAAACCCGTGCCATAGGTACGGAACCCGGCGATGTTGCGTAACCTACGGCACGCTGTTGGTTGTTTATTCTGTTTTGCTACCGATATTATGCACCTAAAGGCGCAAACAGCGTGCTATCATAAATCCGTCTTCGCAGGGAGGATTGCAGATTTATTTAACCCATAAAATAAATTTCCCGGGAGTGACCCGCCGACACGTCGATGGGTGTCATGCTGAGGCTCTCGAAGCATGAGCGCAGGCACAACGCCAATGCATTAACGCTATGCAAAGCGGATAGGCCACCCCACATGGTTCGAGTGCCTCACCATGACAGCCTTTTTTTGTCATTTCACCTACAGAATTTTCCTAATTTTATCGCTCAGGATGACAAAATGCCCTTTGCCCATTTTTCAACAATCTATCAGTTTATTAACCGTTTTAGCTATATTTAATTTTTAATCAGGGCATGAAAAAAGATATAATAGGCGAATTATCCGGCAGACATGAGGCTTTAACCATTGCAGCAAAAGATTTCGCTAATGAGTTAACGCGCCATAATGTGATTGAGAAAGATTTAAACCAGCAAACCCGAATATCACAGGAGCATGTTGATAATAATAAAGCGGTAAGGGATATTCTACGGCAACGCGGTGTGCGCCCTGAGGCCCTGCCACCTGTAAAAGATGTTAAAAAATTAGAAAGGCGCTTAGACAGTGATGAAAAGAAGGCTGCAAAGGGTTCAAAATAGAGGATTGATCACATAAGTATTTACCCATTCAGGCACCGGATCTATGTCAATAGTTAATTCTTGCCCGCGATAAATTTCGGCCACACGCAGAAACGTTTCTGTTTCTGACGAATTATCAAACAGGTAGGTACGATAGCAAAGCGGAATCATTTCACTTAACAGTTCCAACGACTTAGTATAACGTGTGCGGATATGGCTCTCTGGCACATGATGTCCCTTTTTAATTACCCTTTGTTTAACCCTTTCGATATTTATTTCAACATCAGCCGTACAAACAAAATACAAATAAATTTTATACCCCGATTGCTGCGCCAGCTTAACAAAATCAAGCTTTGAGGGATGGCTCATCACCGTTTCAAATGTAAAAAGCTCACCTTGTGCTAAAAGGCGGTCTTTTAAAAATTCTGTGGCTATGGCCGCTTCATACGAGTGCGTCGGCCCATCGGTAATGAGCAGGTTTGTATCATATCTCAAATGAATTGGGAAACCATTGCTTTCGGCCTTTGCTATCAGGCTTTGGACATTATCCTTTTTTAGGAACTGCTGATAATCCTCTGTACCTGTTTCAATAAAATAATCAGAAAGACGCAGCAAGCCTTTGTCTTTTAGAATCTTTTCAATATCATCTGTGTTTAAGTAAACGCCACAATCAAAATTTCTGCGAAGCCTTTCAATGATTGTGCTTTTCCCGGAGCCGTTTGGTCCGGCAACTATGCGGAGCCTTTTAACCTTTTCGGGCATACAGTACAGTTCCTTTAGCAAAAGATCTATGTGTTTTGAGTGCCGGAAGCTGCTTAATAATTTCTATTCTTCCATCCGGAAACTCTTTTACAACCTGACGGCTGGCATTAAGATAGGTTATCGGAATTTTTAGAATTTTAGCTTCGAGAACGGCTTCTTCACCGGCTTCCCTGGCAATTTCCTGTAAAATTACGCCGTATTCTTTGCTGTCCTCTACACTTTCCAGTCCTTTTTTTATTCTATGGCTATTAAGATTACGCATTGCCGGTGAATTTTAAATTTGATAACATTCAAATTTATGATTTATTATTAACACTTAAAACAGCAAATATAATTAGCAGGCCGCCTGTGCTATTATTCCGCTGCGCTTCCTCCTTGCAAATCACCCCCGAATTCCGTATTTTTGTATAAGCCCCAAGCTGACAGGTTTATCCCGTTAGGGCATTTTTTGAAAAAACTCAATTTTACAATAAAGTTTTTTATTTTGTACTTATCTTTGAACTAATAACATGAAAGAAAAAACAGTTCAAATGGTAAAGCATGTTCAGGTAGCCGGTATTAATTTAACCATTGACCCGTTGTTACCCACATTTGAAAATGATGCTTTTATAACTGAAAAAACAAAACGAGCTAATCTGAAATTTTCAAATAAAGGATAATTATTTGCGTTCCAGCAAAAAACTGTAATAATCTTAAAAGGATATGCCGTTGTGAATTAATTCATTTAATACAAATTCATTATTTTTGTATCAGCCCCAACCCGGTGGGCCTCTCCAATAAAAAATAAAAAGAAATCCGTTTTTCGCACTAAATTTCATCGTTCTTTGACGTTGTGTTTTTTATTTGGCAGATATTCAGCTAATTAGTAAATATTTGGTTGATTTTTCATCATACCCTAAACGCGTTTAGCCTCCATATCGCCAATTTTTATCACGCCCTAAATGCGTTTAGCCTTCATATCAGGCATTTTTATCACGCCCTAAACGCATTTAGCCTTCATATCGGCCATTTCTATCACGCCCTAAATGCGTTTAGCCTTCATATCAGCCATTTTTATCACACCCTAAACGCATTTAGCCTTCATTTTTTCAATTTTTATCACGCCCCGAAGGTCTTTAGCTGCCGGGCAAAAGGGCTTACCGGCGGTGTAACGTTATTTTGATTTTGTAACAAATCAGCAATCGAACATCTCCATCCGAAATAATCATTATATTAGCTACTGAATGAAAAACTGCTGCTGCTACTTCATACTGCTGCTAACACTTATATCCTGTTCCCCAAAGGGGCCGTACGCCTTAACCAATAAGGTATATAAGGAAAAAACAAAGGGCTATTTAGCCGCCATACAAACCCAACTGCCCGATTCCCTGCGCGACAGTACGGGCGTGGTGGTGCCCTCGGCCTGGGTAGGTACGGTGAACTTCGGCATCCGCAAGCCAAATTATGTGATCATCCATTTTACCGCGCAGGATTCGGTGCAGCAAACCCTGCATACTTTTACCATCACCAGCACACAGGTGAGCGCCCATTATGTGATCGCCAAAAACGGCACGGTTTACCACATGGTGAACGATTACCTGCGCGCCAATCATGCCGGCATTGGCAAATGGGGCAGCGTTACCGATATGAACAGCTGCTCCATCGGCATCGAGATAGACAATAACGGCAGCGAAGCTTTTACTGCGCCGCAGGTTAACAGTCTGCTGCTGCTGCTCGGCCAGCTGAAAAAGAACTATAACATCCCGCAGGCCAACTTCATCGGGCACCAGGACTTTGCCCCCAAACGCAAACCCGATCCCGGTCCGCTGTTTCCATGGAAAGCACTGGCGCAGCATGGTTTCGGCTACTGGAGCGATGATATACTGGAGCTACCGCCCGATGGCTTTGATTATATCACCGCCCTAAAGCTGATTGGTTATGATACCTCGAACCCAAAAGCGGCCATAGTCGCCTTTAAACGCCACTTTGTTCAAACCGACATCAGTCCGGTTTTAACCCAGCTGGATTTGAATGTGCTGTATAATGTGTACCAGAAGTATAGCCAGTAAAGTTCGCTGTAAAGGGTGCTGCCTCACCCTGCCCTCTCCAAAGGAGAGGGTTCTGAAAAGGAGTGAAGTTCAAGTCCTCTCCTTTGGAGAGGATTTAGGTGAGGCTAACGGCTAAGCTTATTTTTACCCTTTTTTCCGCCTGCCCAAAACATAAATGGCTAAAAGTCCGTAATAAGCAATAATCCGGGTGGTATTTGATCATTTCCGGCTGTTTGATATTTATTGGAATGAAAAATATAATTTACTTATTTCTTGGGCTTGCTTTTTTTACCTCATGCGCTGTACACAAAAACCTGATTTCTAACGGGGCTGCCCGGCGAAATAACCAGAATATTCAGAAAGCCAACAGCGCAGCTATAGCCGCCTATACGCCGCTTACCTCGGTGCAGTATATCAGCCGCTATAAGGCCATTGCCATACAGGAAATGAATTTACACGGCATACCGGCCAGTATTACGCTGGCGCAGGGCTTGTTCGAATCGGGCAGCGGCAACAGCGAACTGGCGAGGGTGGCCAATAACCATTTTGGTGTAAAATGCAACCCAACCTGGGCGGGCAAAACCTATTATAGGGATGATGATAACAAAAACGATTGTTTCAGGGTATATGATAGTCCCGAAGACTCGTACCACGACCATTCGCTGTTCCTGAAAAAGAAGAATTATGCGCAGCTGTACGATCTGGATATTACCGATTATAAAGGATGGGCCCGGGGATTGAAAATGGCTGGCTATGCCACCAATCCCGATTATCCGGCTATTTTGATCAGCATCATTCAAAAATATAAGCTTGATCAGTACGACAGCGCCGATACCGCAGCTAAACCCGGCAAGAATTTCCCGGATACCACCCTTACAAAAACCGACCCGGATACGGTTACGCCGCCAACGCAGGATGCCGCCATACCGGTAAACAACGACGGCAAAACCTACACGGTAAAACAGGGCGATACACTATATAACATTTCCAAACGTTTTGGCTTAACGGTTGACGATCTGAAAGCGCTGAATAATTTGCCCGATAATACCATAAAAATCGGCCAAATACTTAATGTTGCTAAACAGTAGTGTTAAATGTTGTTAATTAGTACTCCCCAAAACTGGCTTTAGCTTAGTTTTGTATTTAAGAATGAGAATAAGAGCACTGCTTTTCTGTTTTTTTTTAATAGCACTGAGAGGTTTTTCACAGGATAAAACTGTTTCGGGGCTGGTGTTTGATAAGGAAAGCAAAGCGAGGCTTGCCAGCGTAAATATCCACAACATTACTACCGGTATAGCGGTGTACGACAACCTGAAAGGCGTATTTACTATAAAAGCCGCCCTTGGCGACCGCCTGGTTATCACCCGGCAGGATTATCTCCCTGATACCGTTAAGGTGCAAAACAACGGCGCTTTAGCTGTTTATATGGATCGCAAGGCCATACAGCTGAGATTGGTTACGGTGCACGATTCGCTGCTCACACCCCAACAAAGATTGGAAGCCACCAAACACGACTACTCAAAAATATACGGATCACTGGCTTATGATGGTTTTATAACCAGCCCGACAAGCGGCGGCGCCGGTTTAAGTATCGATGCCCTGTACAATGCTTTAAGCGCCGAAGGGCGCGGTGCAAGCCGCCTGCGACAGATCATTCAGCAGGATTACGAGCAGAATGTGATCGATTACCGCTTTAACCGCACCTTTGTCGGCAATATTACCGGACTTAAAGATGCTAAGCTAACGGCTTTTATGTTCAGGTTCAGGCCGGGGTATTATACTACAACCACCCTGAGCGATTATGAATTTATTTCAATGATCCTGAATAACCTGAAACGGTACCGCCGCAACCAAAGAACGTATTCCCTGCCGCCCCTAGTAGCGAAATAGTTTTGGTGAGTGGTTTATTGAATTGATTAGGTGAGTGGTTATTTAACATAATCAACCATTCACCTAATCAACTTAATCAACCAATTAAATTAAAATTGCTGCAAATAGCTCAGCTTCAAAATAACATGGTCCTGGGTTTGGGTTTGTATCACCATATTGTTTATTACGCTGTTAACACCCCTGTTGTAAATGAGGTAAACATACGAAAGCGGCAAAAACTCCCAGGAGAGCCGGAGGTTATAATTATCGGCGCTGTTGAGCGAGTTTTTTTGAAAGAGCCCCGTCAGCTGTAACCGTGGATTTAATGAAAAACGCCCCTGTAAAATATACAGGTTCACCGTGGCGGTGGTGTTTTGTTCGCCTACACCTTCAAAATGATTTATGCTGTACTCGCCGGTCAGGGAAATATACGGAATAGGGGCAAATTGTAATTTAAAGTCGCCCGAGTTCAGGTGTCCGTTAAAATAAGAGCCGGTTTGGAAAATGCCGGCAACGTCAACAATTTTTGAAGGATCGGTTGTAAAATAAAACAGATGCTGAAAATAGCTGTAGTCGCCCGGCGCAATGCTAACGCCCAATGGCTGAAAAACGGATGTTAAGTGCTGCCGGATCGGCTCAACACCATAACCAAAATAGGCCCCGCTTTTAAAATTGAGCCATATTGGAAAAATAGGCAGGTCCATTTCGGCAAATTTCCCGGTGGAAGCAGTGTAGTAAAGTTCGGGAAGTATCCCCGGTTCAAAAGCCAGCAGCACACTCTTAAACGGCAGGAGGCTACCCCGGTAATAAAAATTCATACCTGGGGTTGTGCCGATCACATCCGGGCGTGACACAAAGCCCATCTGGGGGTCGAAGTTTTTGGTAATGACGGATTCCGTCCACCAGATCTTATAATGGTTATTGGTATTATGGTACTGCATAACCCCGCCGAAACCCTGTTTCCCGGTATTGGTGGTATAAGATTGGGTAAGGATGGTATTGATTGATTGTGATTGCCCGAGGCGGAAAAAACCATCGGCTGTAGTTTCGAAGTTGGAGGCACCCGGCTGGTTTTTCACACTTACCAATGCGCCGATACGGTTTTGGCCGCCAAAGTTCTCCGATACCCGGCCCACAAAAAAATTGGTACCCGGCGCATCGTTATAATTCCCCTGCCTGATGGCGATGGCCCCATAGTTAAGGTTTGATGAACGATAGACAAAGCGCCCGCCGGCTACTATTGGTATGGGGTTCCCGCTGGTATCCAGGCCTATGTTCCGGCTGAAAAATGGCTGGTACCGCATGGAACCGCCCGAGCCATCGGCAGACTGGTTTACATTTACCCCGAACAGGGATGCGTTTTCAAGAAAAAACTGCCGCTTTTCGGGGAAGAAAACCGAGAAACGAGTAATATTATTTACCTGTATATCGGCGTCGGCCTGGGCAAAATCGGTATGTGCGGTTAAATCGAGTACGGTATTGGGGTTGATGGCCCACTTTAAATCGCCGCCGACTTTGGCGCTGCTGCTTTTGGCTGCCTGGCCGGCGCCAAAGTTCTGGTAATGGTCGTATGATGTTAAAAAGTAGGGTACCGCCTGGATATTGGTTGTTGGCGGCGGTGGCTGCAGATTGGTTAAAACCCCCGCATAGTTCATATTGGTAGCGCTCAGCACCCTCGGAAACGGCGAAAACGCGCTGATCTCGTTGGTAAGACGCCGGTTGCGGTAAATATTAAAGCCCCAGCTTTGTATGGAATCAGCGGTTTTGGGGTAACGGAGGGTTTTCCATGGGATGGCAATTTCAGCCACCCATCCCGAATCTGTCCGGCTGGTGCGTACCCGCCAGAGGCCGTCCCAGTCGACATCATAATAGAGGTCGTCAAATGATAACAGGTCGCGCTGTACCCCGTAGGCGTTTGTTGCAAATACCATGGCGTTCCTTTTATCATTAAAAGCATCAAAAGACAGGCTAACCAAATCGTGCCTGGTATAGTCGAAATCGCGGATCAGGTCGGTAGCCATAATCGCCTTTTTGCCCAGGGGGTCCTTACAAATAACGCCGAAGTACAGGTATTTCTGGTTGTATAAAGCCATTACCCGCGTATCATAATTAGGGGCCTTGCCCTGGTAAGGTTCAATTTGTATAAAGGTAGACGACAGGGCGGCAAGTTTCCATTCCGGTTCATTAAGCAGTCCATCGACATTGACGGAAGTGGTGATTTTAACCGCTTTTAATTGTTTCCTTACCGAATCCGGTTTAAAAAAATCGGCGTCCTGCGCCAATGCGTATGATGAAATGAACAAGAAAAGCAGAAAAAGTGACTTTTTAATCATAGAAAGCAGGAAATAACCGGAGGGGCTAAATATATAAAAAAAATGCGAAGGTAAGGGCGCGGATGCATGGCGGCGCAGCGCTGAAACAAGACAAAATCCTTGCCTTACCAGGGAAGATGCATTAAAAGAGGCTCAAATGAAGCTAAGGATGTTGATAAATTACTTGATAAGACCCCTTTTGGGGTCAAATATTGGTAGAAATACAGACCAGCCCGACCTTGTGTGCCGTAGGTACCTAACCCCGCCAGGCGTTGGCGCTATTGCTGCTTCATTCATTTCGTACCGATGGCACGCTAAACCCTTTTTTATATTTTCTACCGATATTTCGCGCCTAACGGCGCTTTTTTATATTCCGGCGTGACTTATTACAACACGTTGGGGAGCTTTGGGACGATATCAGATTTGAATTATTTTAATTCGTTTGCTCTGCTTGCTTTACAATTAGGTTAGTCTAACCAACATGAATTTCTTATTTTTGCCGTTCTTATTGTTACCATGAGCGAAGAAAGATCATTAAATTTTTTAGAAGAGATAGTTGAAGAAGATATTGCTGCCGGCATCTACGGCGGCAGGGTACTTACCCGTTTCCCGCCGGAGCCTAACGGTTACCTGCATATCGGCCATGCCAAATCCATTTGCTTAAACTTCGGACTGGCGCTTAAATATGGCGGTAAAACCAATCTTCGTTTTGATGATACCAATCCCACCAAAGAAGATATTGAATATGTCGACAGTATAAAGGAAGATGTAAAATGGCTGGGCTTTGAATGGGCCAATGAACTGTACGCTTCCGATTATTTCGACAAGTTATACGATTTTGCAGTTATCCTGATAAAAAAAGAACTGGCTTATGTGGATGACAGCAGCGCCGAAGAAATAGCCGCCCAAAAAGGTACACCCACCGAAGCCGGTACGGCAAATGAATACCGTAGCCGCAGCGTAGAAGAAAACCTGCAGCTTTTTGCGGACATGAAAGCCGGAAAATACCCCGATGGGGCAAAAGTACTACGTGCAAAAGTGGACCTTGCGGCACCGAATATGCAACTGCGCGACCCCCTGATGTACCGCATAAAACACACAGAACATCACCGTACCGGCGATGCATGGTGCATTTACCCCATGTATGATTTTGCGCACGGGCAATCAGATGCGATAGAGGAGATTACCCATTCCATTTGTACATTGGAGTTTATCCCTCACCGCGATCTGTACAATTGGTTTATCGAAAAGCTGGAGATATTCCCCTCAAAACAATATGAATTTGCCCGGCTTAACCTTAACTACACGGTAATGAGCAAGCGCAAGCTGCTGCAACTGGTTGAGGAAGGGCATGTGGAAGATTGGGACGATCCGCGTATGCCTACCATCAGCGGCCTGCGCCGCAGGGGTTATACGCCTGCATCTATCCGTGATTTTTGTGAACGTATCGGCGTGGCCAAGCGCGAAAACATGATTGATGTGAGCCTGCTGGAGTTCTGCATCCGCGAGGACCTGAACAAAACCGCCTGGCGCCGCATGGCTGTGCTTGATCCTATAAAAATGATCATCACCAATTATCCCGAAGGACAAACAGAAAGCATGTTCAGCGAGAACAACCCCGAGGTGGAAGGTGGTGAAGGCGGCAGGGATATTCCTTTTAGCCGCGAACTTTGGATAGAACGCGAAGATTTTATGGAAGAACCGCCTAAAAAGTTTTTCCGCCTGGGTGTGGGTTTATCCGTAAGGCTCAAAAGCGCCTATATTGTAACCTGCAATAGTTTTGTGAAAGATGCTGATGGAAATGTTACCGGGATCCATTGCACTTACCTGCCTGAGAGTAAATCAGGCAATGATACCAGCGAACTGAAAGTAAAGGGAACCATCCATTGGGTGAGCGTACCGCATGCCCAAACTGCCGAAGTGCGCCTGTATGACCGCCTTTTCCAGGTGGAAGACCCCAGCAACGAGGATAACGACTTCAAAGAATATTTAAACCCCAACAGTTTACAAATATTGCCGAAAGCATATATCGAAGCCGACCTGGCGCAGGCCATACCGGGCAAAGGCTACCAGTTTATACGCAAAGGTTATTTTACGCTGGATAAACATTCTACTACAGATAAACTTGTATTTAACCGCACCGTTACTTTGAAAGATGGCTGGGTGAAGAAGTAGTTTGCGGTTTTAAGCTGGCAGTTTGCAATGAATTTGCTGGATGAATACATCGCCCTGCAATTTTCATTATTCGAATTAAGGATTGAAGTTTGGTTTTAACATTAAAATTGGCTCTATGACAGCTATTATAGGTAATACTAATTTCGTCCTGTAATAGTTGCGTGAAAAGTTCTATATTTTTAACTCTAATAGAATGCCCCGTAGGGGTTACCGCTTTGTAGAAATAGATAAAAAAGCAAATTTGCCCCGTCCAGGGGCTACCCTTCGCGAATTGGGTAGATCGCCAATAGGCGGAGCACAACCATATATTTTATGTTATTTCTACAAAGCGGTAATCCGCCAATTGGCGGGGCAGTATGCCACAGTAAGGCAATTTACTATCGATATCAGGATATTTGAGGAAAAGAATTAGGCTCACCCACACTATCCGTCATAGAGTCCCAAAATTCATGTAAACAAAAAAGGCTTCACCACTTAAAAAAAACTGGCATTGAAGACCTTCTTTGTATCATTAAATTTTTAGCCCTGTTAAAATCAGAGTTTCAGATCGCCCCATCCTTCGCGATAGGTGCGGCGGATGAACTGGTTGGCCGGTTCATAATTGGTTACGCGCATGTTTGCACCGTCCCATTTTAAATCAACATACCTGCCGCTGAATTTATAGCCTTCCATATTGCCGTAAACAGGGTCATTGCGTTTTATCTTTTCCTGTATATTGAAGCTCCGCAGCAGCAGGTTGCCTAACAGTACAGTTTCGGTAAGCGGACCAGCATAACCTTCAAACGGGGAATCAACTTCCATTTTACCATAACCGGCAATGGCAGCGTCAACCCATTGCCACCAGTGGCCATCCATGCCGCCCTGGATACGCGGGTACTTTTCGGGCACGTTGACATCCTTGTTCAGGGCTAAAGGCAATAAACGCGGGTGACTGCCGCCCCAGCCGCAGGATATTTTACCCTTGGTGCCTATAAAAAGGGTGCAGCCCTCAAAATCGTTTTCGGCTGAGATATCGCCAAGCGCCAGGTTCATATTTACATCAGGATCAAGCTCTGCAAGGCGTTCGGGGGTAATCCCGCCGTCCATCCAGTGCAGGTCAAGGTCTTTCCCATTTGGCTGTTTGAATTTGAACTTGATGGAGCTGGAAACCGGGCCGCTCTCGGGGTAAATGCCTTCTTTAAAAATACCGTTGTAAACAGTACTGGCACTGCCCGATATATCGGTAGGGTAACCAAGCCCAAGCAATTTAAAAGGCGGCCCCATAATGTGGCAGCCCATATCGCCCAGTGCGCCGGTGCCAAACTGCCACCAGCCGCGCCAGTTAAAGGGCACCAGGTTATCAATATAATCAATGTACGGCGCTGTACCAAGCCAAAGGTCCCATTTAAGTTCTTTTGGTACCGGCGGCTTTGCGGATGGCCATTGAATGCCCTGCGGCCAAACGGGGCGGTCGGTCCAGCAATATACTTTTTCAATATCGCCGATCAGGCCGGCCTCAAACCATTCGCGCATGGTGCGCATACCGTCGCAGGATGCACCCTGGTCGCCCATCTGGGTAACCACCTGATATTTTTTGGCTGCTTCGGTTAATACCCTGGCTTCGTAAATATCATGCGTTAAAGGCTTTTGCAGGTATAAATGCTTTTTTAGCTGCATGGCACTATGACCAACAATCGCATGGTTATGATCGGGGATGGCTACCGTAACGGCATCGAAATTCTTGTTCTCTTTTTCGAACATTTCGCGCCAGTCGTGGTAAAATTTCGCCTTGGGGAATTCCTTTAAACGCTGCATGCCCGGACGTTCGTCCACATCGCATAAAAAGGCTATTTCTGCATTTTTTTTAGGGGCGGTGGCAAAATGGTGGATGTCATTTTCGGCTTCGCCGCCGGTGCCTACTGCGGCAATATACAGCTTGTCGCTTGGCGGGATATAACCCTTACCACCCAGCACAAAACGGGGCACAATATAAAATCCGGCTGTCGCGATAGCTGTTTTTTTGATAAACTCTCCCCGGCTGATCCCGGTTTTACCGGCGGTGTTCTTGTTTTCTTCCATGATGCTTATTTTATTTTTAGTGGTCTTACTTCAACAGTTTTAAAGAAAACAATATCATCATCGCCATGGTTCTGCAACCCTATATAGCCGTAATTAGGCCTCAGGCCCCTGAATGGTTCAAAATCAAATTTACGTTCAGGGGTAGGGTCGCCTTCGGTATAGTCGGTCACCAACTGCCCGTTAACATAAACAATGGTGCGCGGACCATCAAGGGTAATTTCCATCACGTTCCATTGCGGACCGGGCCTGCCAGGTTTTGAATGTGGCTTTGTTAAGGAGTACAGCGCCCCGGTGACATGGTATTCATCCTCGCCTGATGTTTCAGGATGGTTATCGATCTGCACCTCGTACCCGTAAAATACAGGCATCCAGGCTTCGCGTGGCTCAATAGGTATGCGGATAAAAAAACCCGAGTTGCTATTCTCTTTCTGCATCTTGTAAACAATACGTATCACGCAGTCGCCAAATTTTTCTTTGGTCCAATAGCAAAGGCCCATACCGCCATGACTGCCGGTTAAACCATTTTCAACATACCGGCTACCGGGGCCAACCTGTTTCCAGCCCTCAAGGTCCTTGCCGTTAAAAAGCTGCCTCCAGCCGCTGTCGGCAACAAGGCTTTGGGGGTTTTTCAAATGAAGCGGAGATTTGTGTACCGGTGGATGCGTTGCAGCGGTTGCAAAAATAATTCCTAAAAAAAAGGAAAACACAGTTAAGCAGATGCTTTTCAGGATCGGTCTTTTAATCATGGTTATAAAATTAGTTATGAGATTTCAGAAACAGGCGCTGAAATTGAATTCCTGCGCCTGTTTCTGAAATCTGCATTGGGTTTATAATGGTTGTTTAAAAGTACGGATATTTATTAAACCAAGCAATAGCGGCCGCTACGATTTTATTTATCTTGCAAAAGAATAAATACCTGATCTATGAAACCTGATTTGCTTTTAATAGCCGGCCTTTTAATTTTTTCAACGTTTTCTGCATCGGGGCATGCGCCGGTGGCGGTGAAAAAGAGCCACTTACCTATTGATTCCTTAACGAAAAAAGAACTGATCAGCGCCCTGAACGGCTTTCTCATCCAAAAGGAAAAACCTATCGACCAGAATCAATATGTTTTGAAAGAAGACAGGTTAGAAATGTCGGCTTTGGTGGATGAGATGAAAGGGATGGACAAAAATAAAAAGCTAAAGGATGATAATTTCTACAGGGCCAACCTTACCAATATTGTTGATTTAAACGATAATACCTTTTTAGTTCAGGTATCGTACCTGGGCATCAGCGAAAAATTACCTGTTTTACGGGCAAGTTTTAAGTTGCTGGCCAAAAAAGCGGATACCCAATTTTACTTTTTTTCGCCATTGAAACAAAACACCAGGACATGGAAAACTAAGAAGTTAAGCAATATCACCTTTCATTTTAAAGACATCCTCGACGAGGCAAACGCCAGGCTTTTCCTTAAAACCGTTAATTCTTATGATAAACGACTGAGCACACCGGCCACCCTCCTCTCTGATTTTTATTTCTGCGATAACTTTCCCGAAGTGCTGCAGGTTTTGGGTGTTGAATATAAATCAGATTACAGGGGCGTTAAATACAATGATATTTCATCGCACGAAAACAACGGTAATCTCGAAATAAACGGTGGTTATAACGGCATTCTCCTCTTTGACCCGCATGATTTATGGCACGACCGGCTGCACAGGGTGGTATCCCTTGAGGTAATCAACCGCCCGGTTGACGAAGGCTGCGCGTACCTGTACGGCGGCAGCTGGGGGAACAGCTGGAATGATGTGTTGGCCTTATTTAAAAAATATGCCACAGACCATCCAAGCGCTGATTGGTTGAACCTTTACATAAAAAATGAAAAAGTTGCAGAGAGCAATAAGCCTGAGTATATAGCCTATGCCATCAACGCGCTTATCGTTCAAAAAATTGAAAAAGAAAGGGGCTTTGCTACGGTTTTGGAACTAATAAGCTGCGGCAAGCGGGAACCGGGCGATGATAATTATTTTAAAGCCCTCGAAAAAATAAGCAGTATTACCAAAACCGGGTTTAATGGAGCGGTTTGGGAATTGATTAAAGGGGCGAATTGAATTAATGCACAAAGTATCGGCTAACACACAGGGAAAAGCCGTAAACAGCACCAACAATTCCGGGAAATTTGGAATGGAAAAAAACAGGCAGGAATACTTGTCCCGGGCCTGAAAAAGTATAGATAAAAGTTTTCCGCTTATTTAAGTATGGCGAATATAGCCTTTAATGCGATGCCGACACCAATGATCAACAGGATATTAGCAATGATGGAACTGTAATGAAAATCGGCAAAACGCAGGAAAACACCAGTTACTCCTATAATTATGGCTACTACTATTAAAAGATAGTGACTTTCTGAATTGGCTTCTTCCGTTTGGTTCATTTTGAGTGATTTTATTTATTGCACAGCAAAAATATAAATGTTTACTGAATTGTTAAAATTTAATTGGTTGATTATTTAATTGGTTTTTATATTGATACCCTCTTGTTGCAAAAGGTGACCCCCAATAAGGAGATTGGCTATCAAAATGTTACAATGGGGGCCGTGGCCATTCACATCCCCTTTTTTGGCATCCAGGCCTGGCTTTTTATCATCCACCGGCCATTTATCATCCTCAAAACAAATGTGAATGCGCCCCTGGATGTAAAATGTGTTTTCCCTGGTAATTCGCCCGAATAATTCACCGGCACCACTATGTAAACATTATCGGTTGTTTGCTGAAAAACATTTATCGCTTCTATCGTCCCTTTTAGCTTTGTTAAGCGGTTATCTTTGCATACCTGCTCAACGGCGTTTACCCATTGCACACCCGCCGTTGGCCCGTTCCACGAATAAGGGGGTTCATCGTCAGCAATTACGGCATTAGGGGTATATAAAGCGGCAACTTTTTCGATACTGAACGTATTTAGCGAATAAATAGCGGCTGCAACAATATCCATCACATCTGGAGGCGGCACCGTATCGGTTATTAAACCCTTGTGCGTATGAATAAAAACTGTATTCCTCCGGCAATCTTTTGCAAAAGCAGGCCCCAAAAGGCTTGCAGTAATTAAAATTGTCGCTGAAATAAACAGCATACCCTTCCTCATAATGAATATCTATTTTAAAGAAACTGACACGTCTTCCAATTGCAAGTTAAATTACAAAATGTAATTGAAACATTATTGCCGACGGGGCAAAAATAAAAAATTATGATCAAAGGACAGGATTTGTTTGAGGTTTATACCTTTGCAATATGGAAACCATTACCTGGCACGATTTTGAAAAAATAGAACTGTGTGCCGGAACCATCCTGGAAGCCGCAGATTTCGCCGAAGCCAGTAAGCCTGCTTATAAGATAAAGGTTGATTTTGGCCCTTTGGGCATTAAATGGTCGAGCGCACAGATCACCAAACATTACAGTAAGGAGGAGCTTCCGGGCAGACAGATCCTGGGCGTGGTTAATTTCCCCGAAAAGCAAATTGCTAATTTTATGTCGCAATTTCTGGTAACGGGTTTTGCTGACGAAAATGGCGATATTGTGTTGGCAACTATTGATAAACCTGTGCCGGACGGCAGCAAACTGATATAATGAGGTATATTACTTTTGGCGATGAGCCGGGCATTTCACCCGATGATTTTTTTATGAATGAGGCTGTCGGGGAAGCTAAATTAGCTTTGGCTGAGGGTGAGATACCTATTGGCGCCATCGTTGTTTGTAAGGGAAAGATCATTGGACGGGGGCATAACCTTACCGAACGGCTGAATGATGTATCGGCGCATGCCGAAATGCAGGCGCTAACCGCCGCCGCTAATTTCATGGGCGGTAAATACCTGCAGGATTGCACCTTATATGTCACCCTTGAGCCCTGTGTGATGTGCGCCGGGGCCTGTTACTGGTTCCAATTGAGCCGGATTGTTTTTGGCGCTTATGACGCCAAACTTGGTTTCGGGAGGTTAAACCAGAAAATTACCCACCCCAAAACCGTGATAACAGGCGGCATCCATGAAAATGAATGTGCCGAGCTGGTAAGGGGATTTTTTAAAAGTAAGAGGAAGTAGGTTCACAAAAATTACATTCATTTAAAACAAAATCGCATTCAACGGTTTATATTTGTTTCGTACTATCATTAAACTTTAAACTTAATATTATGGCATTTACACTACCGGCGTTACCTTACGCTACTGATGCACTGGAACCGCACATTGATAAACTGACCATGGAAATCCACCATGGCAAACACCACCAGGCTTATGTTACCAATTTAAACAAAGCCCTGGAAGGAAAACCCGAAGCTGATAGCAGCATTGATGATATCATAAAAAATATCTCAAAATTCCCTATGGCAGTCAGGAACAACGGAGGCGGGCATTTTAACCACAGCCTGTTCTGGACATTACTTTCACCCGGTGGCGGCGGCGAACCAACAGGCGCTCTTGCCACAGCAATTAAAAGCACATTCGGCACATTCGCTGATTTTAAAACCAAACTTTCTGAAGCAGGCGCTACCCGTTTCGGATCTGGCTGGGCATGGCTGATTGTTACCGCTGATAAAAAATTAGCGATAACTTCAACCCCTAACCAGGACAACCCGCTGATGGATATTGCCGAAGTAAAAGGCACGCCTATTTTGGGTATTGATGTTTGGGAACATGCTTATTACCTGAAATATCAGAACCGTCGTCCTGAATACCTGGCGGCTATCTGGAATGTGATCAACTGGAACCACGTTGCTGAATTGTACAGCAAGGCGTAAACCCCCTAACCCCCTGAAGGGGGAACTTTTTGTCTGAACCGGGATTTTTGGGATTTGTCTGATTCTCTTGATTTTAATCATGGTGATCTTTTAATCCTATAATCATGGTTCAGACATTTATTTTTAGCCCATATTTATGAAAGCAATTGTCCTTGAAGGGCCGGATCAGCCCTTGTCATTAAAAGAAGTTGAAAAACCAGCCCTTAAACCCGGCGAGGTTTTGGTTAAGATAAAGGCCGCAGCATTAAACCGCCGCGACTACTGGATAACTATTGGCAAATATGCAGGGATCAAATATCCTATTATTTTAGGATCCGATGGCGCCGGCCTTGTTGCTGAAGCGGGCAGCGATGCTGAAAAGGAATGGTTGGGAAAGGAAGTGATCATTAATCCCGGTTATGATTGGGGCAGCCACCCCGAATATCAATCAAAAGAATTTAAAATTTTAGGTCTGCCCGAAGACGGCACTTTTGCAGAATATGTGAGGGTCAGGGCCGAATACCTATACCCAAAACCTCCGCATTTAAGCTGGGAACAAGCTGCCGCGTTGCCGCTTGCCGGTTTAACGGCTTACCGGGCTTTATTCACCAAGGGCCGGGCCGCTAAAGGCGACAAGGTATTGATTGTTGGTGTTGGTGCAGGGACAGGTTCTTTTGCCTTGCAATGGGCATTGGCGGCCGGCTGCGAAGTATTTGTAACTTCGGGTTCGGACGAAAAAATTGAAAGGGCTAAACAAATGGGGGCAACAGCGGGGGTAAACTATAAGTCGCCCGACTGGGCCGAAGTATTGCAGGGTCTTGCAGGTGGTTTTGATGTGATTATCGACAGCGCCCTGGGCGAGGGATTTGCCAAATTACCTGACATTTGCAATCCCGGCGCCCGTATTGTTCTATTTGGCGGAACAGCAGGCAATATACCCGAACTTAACGGCCGTAAGATATTCTGGAAGCAGCTGCAAATTATTGGCACTACCATGGGCACCAATGAGGAGTTTAAAGCGATGGTTGATTTTGTAAATAAACATAAAATTATCCCTGTTATTGATGAAGTGTTTCCGCTTGCCGATGCGGAAATAGCTGTTCAACGAATGGCAAACTCATCCCAGTTCGGTAAAATTGTTTTAAAAGCTTAACCCGGATGATGTGGTGATTGACTATGGGCGGTAAATTGCTTATATTTATACAAAAAAAGACCCGGTAAAATACCCGCCTGTTCAAGTGTCCACACTTGAACATATTAAATTTTGAGCGTCCACGCTCACGTCATAGATCAAGCATTCCGTCTTGCAAATAAATCCCTTCATGATCGGGAGCGTGGATGCTCCCAACAAAATCATTCAAGCGTTGACACTTGGGCGGAGACACAAGCAACGAGATACGAGTTGTCCTAATCCCATCCAGAATATATTTCTAAAATGGGCCGAGAAATCTGTGTCCATTGAAATGTATTAGGTGATCCGGGTTATCGGCGATCCAAACTTCGGTTTCCCAGGCAATTTGCGATGACCATTTCCTAAAAGTATCGCGATTAAGAAAGGCCGTAACAAAAATTAGTTCAGCCGGACAATCTTTAAGCAATAGCTTCAATTCATGCAACCTGATTTCACTAATTGGCCCTGAACTGTGTACTGCCTCAATAAGATACAGCCAGTTTTTATTTTTGTCATAAGCAATTATATCAGGAAGTTCATCATGAGAAAGTTCAAAAAAATTAAGGCCGTAAAGCACTTCCGTTTCCAAATGGAGCGACTTATTAGAAGTGTCACCTATGTAAAGAACTTCACAACCATGTCCATAACGAGGCAGGAAATCTTCTACGATTGCTTTTTGCAGGGCATTGTGTTCCCCCAGCGAAAGAACTATTGGCTTATTTCCCGGTAGCATAACGGGAATAAGATCAAGGTTCCGTTTTCTTGCAAGTATATCGGTAAGTGTTTGCCTTTCACTCAAAAACTCTTTCAGATTTTTATCCCAGTTGTTCGTTTTATAGCTTATAATTAGCTTTTCAAATCCGCCATCTAAAGCATAGCCCCTTGTGGGATCATTAGTTGCACGCCCTTTATCACCACTATTGATAATAAGCATGGCAACAACAGGTAATTTCAGATCTTTTCTGCGAATATCATCATATGAACCAGACGAAATATTTTCATCGAAATTTTCATTGATGAAAATAATTATTTCTCTTGTTTTTAACCGTCTGTTTTGAGAAACACCTTTTGCAATTTTCCAGTCCCCGGTAACACCAGAAACTGCCAAAAAAGCCATAGCCATTTTTTCTAATCCCCTTGGGCTTTTTTCTGAAAATGGGATACCTGCCTGATGCAATATATCTAACGCCTCATTTATCAGCTGTTTCACTTTCGAGGCCTTTTTACTGGAGGGTAGATAATCTTCCATTATTAAAATAAGGTAAGGACTTCGTTTTGAATAAAATTGTGATGTATTTCCTGTGTACTGTATTCTTCTTTAGAATTGTAACATGCTTTTATTGCACAAGCTAAGTGCCATGCTAAAAGTGGAGGAACGGCGTTTCCGATTTGATTAAATTTTGATGTTTCATTTCCGGCAAATTCAAACCAATCAGGAAAACTTTGTAATCGCGCAGCTTCCTGAACGGTAACTCGCCTTCTTCTGCCGTCTTTCAGTCTTACACGGTGCATATCTCCTGTTGCTCCGGCAAGATTACGACAGGTTAATGTCCGGGCTGGTTTCTCAGGATATAAGTCTCTTGGATTAATACATGAAGAGGCTTTTTCGTATTTTGCAACGTACTGATCCATAGACGGCGTTAAAAATTTACTCTCATCTGAAAATTCATGCATGAGATCGCCAATTGCTTCACCTACTGTGGATTTCTTAAGTCCAGGTTTCGGAAATTCAAATTTTGTTTTGTGCCCAATTACAAACAGCCTTTCTCTGTTTTGCGGTACTCCGTAACTTACAGCATTAAGTAATCTGTAACTTATTATATAACCGAGTTTCCTCAATTCTTTTATAACTAATTCAAAATACCACTTATTAGAATAAAGAAGGCCGCGGACATTCTCAAACATAAAAACCTTTGGCTGCAATTTTTTTACGGCATCTATAAAAATAGGGAATCCATCCCGTGCATCTTCTATTCCCTTTTGATTTCCGCCCACGCTAAAAGGCTGACATGGCGGTCCGCCAATAATTATTTCCGCTTTCGGGTATTCAAACGCTGTGTCAAGTTTAATAGCGTGGCATTTTCCTGTTAAGTTGGCATTGTAGGTGTCTGACGCCGGTACATTCATTTCAAAACCAATGGTTTCATATCCGGCCGCCTCAAAACCCAAAGATAAGCCACCACAGCCAGCGAATAAATCAAGGACGATTTCTTTCTCTGTGATTTCAGGCCTAAGAAGGTTGTTAATATACTCTGGAAAACTCATTAATTTGAAAAATCTATTTTTCAAAAATAACAAAAGAAAAGCTAATAAAAGAAGTTCATGTACTACTCAAATCACCCGCCAATCAAGTGCCCATGCTCACGTCATATATCGAGCGTTCCGTCTTACAAATAAATCCTTTCATGATCGGGAGCGGGGACGCTCCCAACAAAAATCATTCAAGTGTGGACACTTGAACGGGCCGGTTTTTGCACAGCAACCTTTTCTTTCTGCTTTGGTCTTTCGGCTTTCAGCTTTCCGCTTCCCATTCAGGGAACCTTTAGCCCTAATGCTTCAATATATCCTTTGTTTGGCCTGCAGTTTTCAAATTTGCTGTTGTTTAAAAACGCATATAACGCTTTTTTTATCTCTTCCCGGTCTGCGGGGGCGGCTTTGCGGATAGCGGCGAAATCAGCCCTGGGTTGTTCGGTATAGTCAATTAGCTTATCATACCCTGCCGGCATATCAAAAGTGATGATGCCTGCGGTATTGTCTAACTTTTTATAGGGCCAGTAATGCCAGCCGATGTTATTCTCCTCAAGGGTTTTACGGAAAGCTTCGCACCATTCGTCCTTGTTTTCGCCGGTTTCGCCGCAATAGATGGGTACATTATTTTTATCCCTGAAATCAATGTAATCCTGTATCACTTCTTTACCTGTTGTTTTGGTCCAGTATTTATGGAATGTGTAAACCAATTTTGAATCAAAGGGTGGCCCAAATACTTTAAAATTACTGTCCCACTGTGCGCCGCCTAAAAACAGGATATGGTTTTTATCTACCGAGCGCACCGCTTTGGTTATTTCTTTATAAAGCGGTTCAAGATAGGGGTTAAATTCATCGGCATTAAAATAAGTGGCGATGGGCTCGTTCAGCAGGTCGTAGCCCATTACAATAGTTTCATTTTTATAATGGGCCGCAATGCGTTTCCATATACTTGCTGTTAATTGCTGCATGGCCTTGCTTTTAAACAAAAACGGATAACCAAAGCCGTCATCTATATTATCGCCTGTTTGCCCACCGGGGGCGCAATGCATATCTAAAATAACGTATAAACCTTCTTTTTTGCACCAGCTGATCACCCTATCGAGCAGTTCAAAGCCGCGGTTAGGATTGTTTTGCCCGCAGTAATTTTCGGTAGTGAAGAGACGATAATTAAAGGGTATCCGGATGGAATTCATGCCCGAAGCCTTTAAAAAATGGATGTCACCGGCAGTAATATAGGTGTCCTGGAATTTTTTCCAGAATAGTTTGGTTTCTTCCGGGCCAAGTAACTCCGCCAGCGCCTCGTTGATCAGCCGGGGCGAGTTCACACTTTTAAACTTGAACATATACCCTTCAGGCACCAGCCAGTTACCCAGGTTTGTGCCCTTTATCAGGAATGGTTTTTTATCGGGGCCGATTATTTCTTTCCCCCTGGTGGTGATAAACTTTGCTGTTTGCGCTTTAGGCGAAGTTAAAAAGATCGTTAAAAGCAAAATAGATAAGAAGGCTCTTTTCATAATAATGGTTGTAATTGCAAATATTGAAAAAATATCCTGTTGTTTTTTGATCAGAAAAAAATGGTGTTCGGTTTTTTTATCAACACTATTTTTCAGCTCTATGACGTTTGGGGTGGGTGAAGTTAATTTCGCTTTATAATAATTATTTAAAAGTTCTATGTTTTTAATTCAAATAGAATGCCCCGTAGGGGTTACCGCTTTGTAGAAAATGAAAACACAAGCATTTTGTGCCCCGTCCAGGGGCTACCCTTCGCGAATTGGGTAACCCCTGGACGGGGCACAACCATATATTTTATGCTATTTCTACAAAGCGGTAACCCGGGGGACAATATGTCGTTAAGGTAACTTTCTATTGTTATCAGGATGTTTTGGGAAAGGAATTACGCTTACATGCATACTATCCGTCAATCTGTTAACTGTTTATTACTCGTATCTTAAAGCCTCAATAGGATCAAGCCTTGAGGCTTTGAGTGCCGGATAGTAGCCAAAGAAGATGCCGGTAACTGCGCAAACAACAAATGATAGTAATACTGATGATTGGGAAACAACCGTAGGCCACTTAAGGATAAGGGTTACAAGCCAGGTGGAAAGAAATCCAAGCAATACGCCAATAACTCCGCCGGTAATACTTATGATGACTGCTTCCATCAAAAATTGCAGTAAAATATCTTTCCCCCTGGCGCCGATGGACATACGCAGGCCAATTTCGCGGGTACGTTCGGTTACCGAAACATACATAATGTTCATGATGCCTATGCCGCCGATCACTAATGAAATACCGGCAATAACCGTTAATAACACCGTGAGCAACCCGCTTGTAGAACTTAAAGTTGCTATAAGCTCTTGCTGCGTACGAACTGTAAAATCATTGTCTTCGGCAGCAGTTAAACGGTGCGATTCCCTTAACGTACGGGTTATTTCAGAAACCGCTGCATTGGTAACATTTTCGTTGGCTGCAGATGCATAAATATTTGAATAATAGATGGTAGCTAAAATTCGCTTTTGAACGGTAGTATAGGGTGCTATCAGGATATCATCCTGGTCCTGCCCAAAGGCGTTAAATCCTTTAGGGTTTAGCACGCCGATGATCTGGAAAGGGATGTGGCCAAAGCGAATCACTTTCCCTATTGGGTTTTCTCCGTTTGGGAACAGGTTGTCGATAACTGTTTGCCCGATAAGACATACTTTTGCTGAAGTTAAAACATCGTTTTGGGTAAATGCTATCCCGTCCTTAATTGTCACCTTACGGATATCCAAATATTCAATACTTACACCGGTCATGGTTGTAGGCCAGTTTAATGCGCCGGTTATAGCTTGTCCTTTCGAACTTACTGCGGGTGAGATCTCGGTAATATCAGGCGCGCCGGTTTTTAACGCTGTGATATCTTTCGATGTCAATGTCTGGAAACTCGAACCGGCAATTCTTACGCCGCCACTCAGGTTACTGGCGGGCTGAACGGTGATCATGTTTGTTCCCATATTTGACAGCTGGTCGTGGATGCTTTGCTTGGAGCCCTGGCCAATGGCTACCATGGCAATAACTGAAGCAACACCGATGATGATGCCCAGCATGGTTAACAAAGCCCTCAGTTTATTACGTTGCAGGGCTTTAAGTGCTATCTTGATCAGGTTAATTAAACTCATTTTTGTTTTGCATAATCATCAGCGTTCGGCAAATCGGCCAATACCTCTTTTGCTGAACGCGTGTGTTCATTTTTATAATCTTTTTGTATCATGCCATCCCGCAGTTGTATGGTACGGCTGCTGAATGAAGCTATATCTGGCTCATGCGTTACAAATACGATGGTTTTTCCCTGGTGTGAATTAAGTTCCTGCATCAGGGCCATAATATCGTAGGATGTACGGCTGTCCAGGTTTCCTGTGGCCTCATCGGCTAAAATCATTACGGGTTCATTTACAAGCGCCCTGGCAATAGCCACCCGCTGCTGCTGTCCGCCTGAAAGCTGGCTTGGTGTATGGTCAAACCTGTCTGCCAGTTTTACAGCCTCCAAAGCATGAACCGCCCTTTCACGCCTTTCAACAGCACTGATGTCCTTGTTGTATAACAGGGGCAGCTCCACGTTTTCCAGCGCAGTGGTACGTGGCAGCAGGTTATATGACTGGAAAACAAACCCGATCTTATGGTTGCGCAGTTGGGCCAGTTCGTCACGCGTCAATAGTTTAACGTCCACACCATCGAGGAAATAATTCCCGATAGTTGGTCTGTCAAGGCAGCCTAAGATATTTAATAATGTTGTTTTGCCCGACCCGCTGCTACCCATAATGGTTACAAATTCACCAGCTTCCACATCAAATGATATACCTCTGAGCGCGTGAACTGTTTCGCTTCCCATTATAAAATCACGTTTCAGATCCTTTATCTCTAATATTTTTTTGCTCATCGGGTCCTTCCGCCTCCTGTTGGTCGTTTTGGTAAGAATGGGCTGCCTCCCGGGGATGTTGAAGCTGCAGATGATCCCGTTCCGCTAACTATTCCGGTTATTACCAGATCGTTAACAGTTAAGCCCGATAATACTTCAACATGGGTATTGTCGTTTAAGCCAATTTCAATCCGCTTCTGCACCAGTTTATTGCCTTGCAATAACCAAATCAAGGCCTTTTGTTTTGTTACAGCCGAAGTATCTGACCTGCTTTTAGCCGTATGCGCAGCAATGTTCCCCGTTGCGCCGCGGCCCGCTGCATTCGTTTTACGCGGACCTTTATGACTTGGTTTACCCACAATTTGATAAGTAGCCGCAAGAGATGAATCTGGTGTGAAGCTTAGCGCTTTTGCCGGAATCAGCATTGCATTATTGACTTCTTTGGTGTAAATAACAATATTCGCTGTCATCCCGGGCTTTAATTTCATATCGTCATTTGGCGCATTGATTATTGTAGTATAGGTTACAACATTTGAAGACACGGAAGGGTGCAGGCGCACGTCCATAACTGTTCCGCCAAACTGATCGGTTATAAAAGCGTCAACCGTGAACGTTGCCCGGTTGCCTGTTTTTACACCACCAATATCGGCCTCATCCACATTGGCCTGCACTTGCATTTTGGTAATATCTTTTGCAATGACAAAAAGCGTAGGCGTACTGAAACTGGCGGCAACGGTTTGCCCGATACTGATGTTTCGGTTTAACACTACGCCATCAATGGGAGAATAAATATTGGCATACGATAAGTTTTTCTGCGCAAGCCGCACCTGCGCCTGGGCGCTTGCCACACCGGCTTTTGCCGCATCACGCGTATTCAGCGCTGCATCATAATCAGCTTTGCTGATGGCGTCGGTTTTAAAAAGGAGGCTTTGCCGGTTAAAGTTATTTGTTGCAAAAACCAATTGGCTTTGGGCATTCTGCAAATTGCCTTTATACAGATCGAGTGTCGCCTGTAGCAATGATTTATCAAGTTCGGCCAGTAACTCCCCCTTTTTTACCTTCGAATTGAAATCCACAAATAAATATTTCAATATCCCTGATACCTGAGTACCAACAGTAACGGTATCAACAGGTTCTATTTTACCCGTCGCAGTTACGCTTTGCGCAATGTAACCTATCGTTGGTTTCTCTGCAAGGACGGTCACAGGAACCTCTTTTTTGCGGATGAATAAAAACCAGATAAAAATTATGGCTATCAATACCGCAGCAATAATTAATATCTTTTTTAAATTAGGTTTCATGATAGCTCGGTTTTATAGTTTAATGGGGATGCCCCGGTAAAAGTCATAGATCTTTAAAGTTAGCAGTTCGTTATACTTTGCCTGTATGAAAGCTTGCTGCGCCTGCACAAAAAGGGTTTTTTGCAGTAAAAAGGCGACAATATTGGCAACCCCGACTTTTAGCTGCTCGGTGGCAATACGATAGCTCTCCTTGTTATAATTGTACTGCTCAAGCGCGGCATCATACTGGCTTTTTGCATTTTCAACATTAATATACGCCCGCTCAACTGTCTGCGAAAGTGTAATTGTTGTGTTTTTTAGATTGAGCTGTGCCTGGTCTACCGCAATTTTGGCTTCTTCCACCTGGGTTTTAACCACTCTTTTTGTAAAGATGGGAACCGCAAGGTTCAGCCCCAGCTGCTGGTTAAAATTACTGTTCAACTGACCGGGAAAGTTGCCCTGGCCCGTAACATAACCAGAATTTAACGAGCCCCCGGCTGTCAGGGATGGCTTATAACCCGCCATTGCTATATCCACGCCGTATTGGGCTGTTTTTACACCTAACTCACCTATTTTCACATCGGGGAAGTTTTTTAAAGCGCTTTGTTCGGCATCGTGAAATAAGGCTACACTGTCAATAGGTACAATCGTATCCGGCTTTACGATGTCAAAATTTACATCATTCAATAAAAACAACAGCTGTTTTAAAGTCAGCAGGTCGCCCCTTTCGGCGTTTTTTGCATTTACAAGGGTATATTTATCGGTGGCAAGCTGTGCCTGCAATTGGATGAGTGCGCTTCGGGCCACACTGCCCACATCATACTTTTGTTGCTCCTGTTTTACCTGGGCCTGTGCGGTAGTGACCAGGTCGGTATCATATACAATATCTTCTTTATCCAATAAAACAGTAAGGTAAGCCTGGGTTACCTGTAGGGAGATGTCGTTTTCCTGCTTCAAAATGCTAAGGTTTGCCGCCTGCACCGAAAGGTTTGCCTGGTTTATGGTATTATTAATGAGGTTGCCGTTATATAGGGTCATTGATGAGTTTAAACTATAGTTGCCGGAGGCTGTAAAACCAGAGCCGCGTCCTCCATTTTGTCCATTTATGCTATTAAAATTGCCATTGGAGTTGGCGTGTTCAAAGTTTTGCGAGGCTGAGCCCGAGAGATTGGGCAACCTTGCTGCCTTTGCCAGCAAATATTGCTGCTGACTGGTTAATTGGGAAAGCCGGTAGGTATTAATCTGGATATTGTTTTTTTTGGCGTAATCAATACATTTTACCAGGTCCCATTTTATGCTTGTGCCCATCAGGGTACTGTCCTGCCCATAAAGAGTTTGAATGCCCGCAAACAGAAGTATAGTTAGGATAATAAATTTATGTTTTGTTTGCATGGTTAAATTGGGGTGGTCCACTATTCCTTAATTATAAACACTTTACACATAATATAGTTTCTGTATAAAATGTTTGATTTAAGCTGTTTATAAATAAAATCAAACCAAAACTTAATAATTCCCTTTCATAGCAAAGCTGCTAAACGATAAGTAATCAAAGAATGTCCCCGGTCATGGAATTATATGATTTATAAGCCCTAAAACGGGTCATTTTACCCCTGGTATATGTTTAGTATCATTTTAAACCTGTTAGGTTATATATAATTTAGCATTGCGGTAAAAAAGGGTCAAAAGGTGTGAAAACAGGCTGTTTTCATAGGTGGAAGATTGGAGGTTACCAGGCCAGATGCGCCTCAATTCCTATAAAAGGTTGATGCTTTGATGGATAAATTGATTTTTTGTTTTAAACATTTGTTTAATTTAATTGTTTAATTTAGGTTTGTTAAGAATTTGACAAGGATTGTTGCCTCACCCTGCCCTCTCCAAAGGAGAGGGCTTTAAAAAGCCTCACCTAAATCCTCTCCAAAGGAGAGGACTTAAAAAAAAGGAGCCGGGTTTTAGAACCCTCTCCTTTGGAGAGGGCAGGGTGAGGCGAAATGGAATTAACCCGGATAATCAGATGACTAAAAACAGTATCGACGCCACAACGGAAGAAAAGATAAAGGAAGCAGCAAGGGTGGTGTTTACCAGCAAGGGCTATGCAGCAACCAAAGTAAGGGATATTGCAGCAGAGGCCGGCATTAATGTTTCTTTGCTTAACTACTATTTCCGTAGTAAGGAGAAACTGTTTCAGCTCATTATGGCCGAAACCCTGCAAAAGCTTTTTGAGAAAATAAAGCCGGTGATCAATGACGGGTCAGCGACGGTCACAGAAATGATTGAAGGAATTGTGGACCATTACCTCGAACTGTTATTAGAGAATCCTGAATTGCCGTTCTTCGTCGTGAACGAATTAATGTCGGGTTCAAACAAATTGCCGATGATGACCGATAATGGTAAAATGTTTTTAGAATCGCAGTTTGCGAAAAAGTTAACAGGCATAAGGTCGGATGGTAAAATACCCTTTCACCCGGTAAATATTATGATGAATTTGCTGGGGTTGATAGTGTTCCCTTTTTTAACGCGGCCGCTTTTCCTGGGGACCGGAATACTAAAGGAAGAAGAATTCAGAAAAATAATTGAAGAGCGTAAAAAATTAATTCCGTTATGGATCGTCAGTATAATAAACCTTTAAATTTTTTATCAAGATGAACAAAATGTTTAAAGCAAGAATATGTCCGACCAATCAAAAAAAATGGTTCAGCATCCTGTTCGTTTTATTGATGGCAGGCCCTTTTTTACAAGCGGCCAAAGGACAATCGGCCATAACAATAGGCGAAGTTTACAACCTTGCGCTAAAAAACTACCCTTTAATAAAACAAAGGGACCTGATCGCAAAAACAAAAGAATACTCGGTTTCCAATGCATCAAAAGGGTATTTGCCGGCATTTTCGGTTAACGGGCAGGCTACTTACCAGTCAGCTGTAACCACTTTTCCTTTTAAGGTTCCGGGGCTGTCGTTTCCTCAATACAGCAGGGACCAATACAAAATTTTTGGCGAACTGGACCAGGTGATCTACGACGGCGGGGTTATAAAAACCCAAAAACAAACCGCCGAAGTGAATGAAGTAATACAGCAGCAAAGTCTTGAAGTTGAATTATACGCCCTGTACGACCGCGTAAATCAATTGTTTTTCGGGGCATTACTGATCAACGAACAACTAAAACAAAACGACCTGTTAAAGGCAGACGTGCAAAACGGCATTGATAAGGCAAAAGCACTGGTGGCAAACGGAACGGCATACCGGAGCAGTGTGGATGAATTATCGGCCCAGCTTTTACAAACTGACCAGGCAAGGATAGAACTTGTCGCGGCAAAGAAAGCTTATCTTAATATGCTGGGCTTGTTTATAAATAGCCCGCTTGATGAAAACACCATACTCGAAAAGCCAGCCGAACCTGCATTTACTGATGCCATAACCAGGCCGGAATTATTATCATACGACTTTCAGAAAAAAACCTTTGCCTTACAGGATAAATTATTGAACGCCCAGCTGATGCCGCATTTTGGGTTCTTTGCGCAGGGCGGCTACGGACGCCCCGGACTTAACCCCCTCAGCAATGATTTTCAGTGGTATTACATTGGCGGCTTAAAATTAAGCTGGAACCTTGGCAGCCTCTATACCCTGAAAAACCAACGGCTATTGCTGGATATTAACCGGAAAAACCTGGATGTGCAAAAAGAAACCTTTCTGTTCAATACCGGCATCACCCAAAAACAGCAGACTGCAGATATAGAAAAAGACATTGAACTGGTAAAAAAGGACGATGCCATCATCGCGCTGCGGGAGTCGGTTAAAAAAGCTGCCTCCGCCCAATTGGAAAACGGGGTACTAAGCGCCCACGATTATATAAACGAAGTAAACGCGGAGGACCAGGCCCGGCAAAACCAGATCCTTCACCGCATGCAACTGCTGCAGGCACAATACAGTTACCAGAATACTACCGGCAATATCAAAAACTAAGAACCTCATTAAAAAGACATGAAAACAAAGATATTTTTTTACATAGCCCTACTGCCGCTGCTATTTACCGGCTGTAATCTGAACAACAATATATCTGATGCATCAGGCACGTTTGAGGTTGATGAAGTGATCGTATCATCGGAAGTGCCGGGTAAAATAATGACGCTGAACATAGAAGAAGGCGCCATTCTTAAAAAAGACACCATCGTTGGCGTTATCGATTCGATACCGCTTGCACTACAAAAAGCCCAGGTAGAAGCAACGATTGGTGCACTACAACAGAAAACTATGGATGTTGGCCCGCAGGTTAAAGTGCTGAAAGATCAAATCGCCGTACAGAAAACCCAATTGGCCAATGCCTTTTCTGAAAAGGCCCGCACAGAACGGCTGATAAAGGCGGATGCCGCTACTACAAAACAATTGGATGACTGGAATACCCAGATAGCTGTTTTGGAAAAGCAGATAGCAGTAAACGTGCAACAGATAAAAGTACAGGAAACGACAGTCGGCACGCAAAACAATTCGGTGATGAGCGAATATAAACCATTGAAGAAATCGGTTGCGCAAATTAACGACCAGTTGCGGCGTACCAATATCCGGAACCCCATCAACGGAACGGTACTCACCAAATATGCTATGGCGGGCGAAGTAACCACAGCCGGTAAGGCCCTTTACAAAATAGGCGACCTTTCGGTGATTACCCTGCGGGCCTATATCACAGGTACACAGCTGGCGCAGGTTAAACTGAATCAAAACGTAAAGGTGCTTGTTGATAATAATGCGAGTTCGTATCGTACGTATCCGGGTGTGATCACTTATATATCGGATAAAGCGGAATTTACTCCAAAGACCATACAAACCAAGGATGAGCGTGCCAACCTTGTTTATGCGATAAAGATCCACGTAAAGAACGACGGCTACCTGAAGATCGGGATGTATGGCGAGGTGGAATTTAATTAAAGCCTCACCTAAATCCTCTCCAAAGGAGAGGACTTGAAAAAAGAAGCCGGGTTTTAGAACCCTCTCCTTTGGAGAGGGCAGGGTGAGGCGAGGAAATGCCTGAATTAAAAAAAATATAGAACTGATAAAAAAATGCAGCCGGTAATAGTGGAAAATATCGTTCAGAACTATCGCATTAAAAAAGCGGTTGTTGAAGCCTTGAAGGGTGTTTCTTTCGCGGTTGAGCGGGGCGAAATATTCGGGCTTATCGGCCCCGATGGCGCGGGCAAAACATCATTGTTCCGTATCCTCACCACCGTGTTATTAGCCGAAAGCGGCACCGCATCTGTTGATGGTTTTGATGTGGTGAAAGACTATAAACAGATCCGCCACCGTATTGGCTACATGCCCGGAAAATTCTCTTTATACCAGGATCTTTCGGTACAGGAAAACCTCGAATTTTTCGCCACTATTTTTAATACTTCAATTGAAGAAAATTACGACCTGATCAAGGAAATCTACCAGCAGATAGAGCCGTTTAAAACACGCCGGGCCGGGCAGTTATCCGGCGGGATGAAACAAAAGCTGGCGCTTTGTTGTGCGCTGATCCATAAACCCTCGGTATTATTCCTGGATGAACCTACAACCGGCGTTGATGCGGTATCGCGTAAAGAATTCTGGGAAATGCTTCACAGGTTAAAGTTAGAGGGGATCACTATTTTGGTTTCGACCGCCTACATGGATGAGGCCGGGCTGTGCGACCGCGTGGCTTTGATACAAAAGGGGGAGATACTGTCAGTAAATACACCAAAAGGGATCATCAGCGGGTTCAAAAAACCGCTGTGGGCAGTAAAAGCCAATGAAATGTTTAAGTTGATGAACGCGATAAAAGAGGACCCGTCGGTTGAAAGCTGTTATCCCTTCGGGCAGTTTCACCATGTGGTTTTTAAGACACCCGAAAACAGCAGGGAGAAACTGGAAAAAACAGCAAAGGAGGGGAACTTCACCGGTGTAGAGATTAGCCCGATAGAACCGAATATTGAAGATTGCTTTATGGCATTGATGAACCATTAAATGATGCAAAAGGAAAAAGTTATTACAGCAAAAGATTTAACCAAACGCTTCGGAGATTTTACCGCCGTCGATAAAATTACTTTTGACGTAGAGAAGGGTGAGATTTTCGGTTTCCTTGGCGCCAACGGCGCCGGCAAAACAACAGCCATGCGGATGCTTTGCGGCTTGCTGTTACCAACATCGGGGCAGGCCACAGTTGCAGGATTTGATATCTATAAACAAAACGAACAGATAAAACAAAACATCGGCTATATGAGTCAGAAGTTTTCCTTGTATGAGGACCTGACCATAACTGAAAACATCCGGTTTTACGCCGGCATTTACGGCCTTAGCGATGATCGTATAAAAGAAAAAACGGGCCTGCTGATGAAGCAGCTACACCTGGAAGGACAGGAAAAAACGCTCGTGCGGGCATTACCGCTTGGCTGGAAACAAAAGCTTGCTTTTTCCATAGCCATAGTACACGATCCGGCGATTGTGTTTTTAGATGAACCAACCGGCGGCGTTGACCCGGTTACCAGGCGTGAGTTCTGGGGTTTGATCTATGAGGCGTCGGCAAGGGGCATTACCATTTTTGTGACAACGCATTATATGGACGAGGCCGAGTATTGCAACCGTGTTTCGGTTATGGTTGACGGCAGGATCGACGCACTTGATTCACCGGCCAACCTGATGAGGGATTATTCAGCGGATTCGATGGATGAAGTGTTTTTGCATCTGGCAAGGAAAGCGGTAAGGACAGGGGACTAAGTTAGGTCATTAGGTCATTGGGTTTTTACCCTCTTTATGGCTTGCCACAGAGGGTGGTCGATCCGCCAATAGGCGGAAAAGACCGGGTGAGTAAATTATGGAAGCGGCATTATCGCCAATGCATGGCGTACAATTTACTCACCCCGACGGCGCTGCGCTGGTCGACCCTCTCTTCCGCAAGCGGGAAAGAGGGTAAAAAAGTAATTTACCCTGGCTTTATGCCCCGTAGGGGCTACCGCTTTGTAGAAAATAAATAATAAGGGTCATTTGCCCCGCCAAATGGCGGGCTACCCTTTACGAACGAGTTACCCCTGATGGGCACAAGGTTTTTTGATAATGTTAAATAAAGGATAACACAGTGAAGCAATTTTTGATTTTTGTAAAAAAGGAATGGCTCCATATCTGGAGGGACAGGCGAACGCTGTTTATCCTGATCTGGATGCCCATCGTACAAATTATTTTGTACGGCTTCGCGCTTACCAACGAAGTAAAAAATTCAAACATTGCCATTTTCGACCAATCGAAGGATCAGGCTACTGCCACTATTTCTGACGAGATCGCGGCGAGCCGTTACTTTAACCTGGTAAAAAATGTGTATTCCTATAAAGATATTGGAGCCACTTTCCGTCAGGGTAAAATCAGGATGGCCATCGTATTTCCGCGGAATTTCCGGTACGACCTTTTGCACAGCAACCGCGCGCAGATCCAACTGATCGCCGATGCCTCCGATCCTAACACGGCCAATACGCTGACCAATTATGCCAGTTCGATAATTAACGACTACCAGATGTCGCTAAATCAAAACGAGGCCTTGCCCTATACCATAAAAACACAGGTGCGCATGTTGTACAACCCCGAATTAAAGGGCGCCTACAGCTTTGTACCGGGGGTAATGGCGCTGGTGCTGATGCTGGTTTGTACCATGATGACCTCTATCGCCATCGTAAAAGAAAAAGAGATGGGCACCATGGAAGTGATCCTGGTATCTCCCTTAAAACCGTTCCGTATCATCATCGCTAAAACTATTCCGTACCTGCTGATCTCGCTGCTGAACATCATCAGTATATTATTATTAAGCGTTTACGTGCTCGGTGTGCCCATTGTAGGTAATTTATCGTTATTGATGGCGGAAAGCACGCTTTATACCATCACCTCGCTTTCATTGGGGATCCTGATCTCAAACTTTGCGAAGACACAGCAAACGGCCATGTTTACCTCCATGATGAGCTTATTTTTGCCTACGCTGTTATTCAGCGGCTTTTTGTTCCCGATTGAGAACATGCCCGTTCCGCTGCAGATCATCTCCAACATAGTGCCTTCAAAGTGGTTTTATATCATCATCAAAGACATTATGATCAAGGGGCTTGGTTTCAGCGCGGTATGGAAAGAAACACTAATCCTGGTTGGTATGACCTCGGCTTTGATGGGGATAAGTATTTATAAATTTAAAATCAGGCTGGCATGAGAATGTTGAAATTTTTATTGCAGAAA
This sequence comes from Mucilaginibacter sp. UBA5151, assembly GCA_002413785.1. Classification (GTDB taxonomy): domain Bacteria; phylum Bacteroidota; class Bacteroidia; order Sphingobacteriales; family Sphingobacteriaceae; genus Mucilaginibacter. Next base: position 45,086 of record DHXR01000024.1, on the reverse strand, counting down.
GAGCTGCGGCAAATATCCCGCGACCCGGCTATCATCAGGATATTATTTATTATGCCGATGATACAGTTGCTCATTTTACCGCTGGCTGCCGATTATGAAATAAAAAACATTAACCTCGGCGTGGTTGACCAGGATCATTCGCAATACTCCCGCCTGCTGGTTAACAAAGTTATTGCATCGGGTTATTTCAGGCTGAAGGATTATAGTCCGACCTTTAACCAGGGGCTAAAGGCCATTGAGGTTGATAAAACCGACCTGATCCTTGAGATCCCGCCGCACTTTGAGCGCGACCTGGTAAAAGATAACCAAGCCCCTTTATTTGTGGCTGTGGATGCCATTAACGGCGTAAAAGCCGGCCTGGGCGGGGCCTACATACAGCAAATTATACAGGGATATAACCAGGATGTACGTACCCAATGGATCCAGGCCCCGCGGTACAACCCGCAGCCTACCATCGACGTTACTTATTCCGACTGGTATAACCCCAACATGAATTACCGTGTATTTATGGTGCCGGGCATCCTGGTGATGCTGGTCACCATGATCGGTTCCTCATTTGCGGCGAATAATATTGTGCGCGAAAAAGAAATGGGCACCATTGAGCAGATCAATGTAAGTCCGATAAAAAAATACCAGTTCATTTTAGGCAAACTCATCCCTTTCTGGATGCTGGCCATCAGCGTGCTCACCATCGGTTTAACCATCGCAAGGCTGGTGTATGGCATAGTGCCCTTGGGGAGTTATTTCACCATTTATATTTTTGCGTCTATTTATCTCACCGCCATTTTGGGCCTTGGTTTACTGCTCTCCACCTACGCGCAAACGCAGCAACAATCTATGCTGGTGTCGTTTTTTGTGACCATGATATTTAACCTGCTCAGTGGCCTGTACACCCCCATTGAAAGTATGCCGGTATGGGCGCAGTGGATCACCAGATTTAACCCCGTATCGTATTTTATTGAAGTAATGCGCATGGTGATGCTCAAAGGCAGCGGCCTGATTGATATCCGCTTTCATATCATCGCCATCCTGGGCTTCGCGTTATTTTTTAACGGCTGGGCGATATTGAATTATAGGAAGAGGACAGGGTAGGGGTTAAGGCGATGGCCTTTAGTCGGAAGTCAAAAGTCAAGAATACCCCCGCCCGTTCAAGTGTCCACACTTGAATGACTTTTGTTGGGAGCCTCCACGCTCCCGGTTATGAAGGTGTTTATTTTTAAGCGACAATGGCTGATCTTGTGACGAACGCGCGGACCACAAAATTTAATGTATTCAAGTGTGGACACTTGAATGACTCTTGCCGGGAGCGCAGACGATTGAACAGGCCGAGTCAAATTCTATATGGCTGGCTAATTGGTGTTTATTAAAATTTCAGCCAACCTAACAAACTTTAATTCGTATAATTTTCTATTTACTTATTAAATCCGCTACTTTAGCCAAAACTATGAAACTTAGCGGCAAACCAGATTTTAAAGATTCCCTGATCCGTTTGGCCTTGAAGAATTATAGCCCCCTGGATTATAGCCCGCAACTGATACAGCTACTGGCTGTTTTATATCCTGAAAATGACTTTCATGGCTTCAATAAACAAGACCTTCACCGATTGATTAACGACGCCGTCTGTCAAGGTTACCGAGGAGAGCAAGTGCTGAAATATGCTTTGTTTAAACAGGTTCAAAAAAAGAATATGGTGGCTGCATTCGAAATGCGCGTTAACAAAAGTCGCATAGACTTTTTAACAATTAATGGACATACGACCGGCTATGAAATAAAATCGGCGTTGGATAATCTGGATAAGTTGGCTAAACAGTCTGCTGATTATCAAAAGGTATTTGAATTTAATAACGTCGTGATTGACAAGTGCCATCTTAAAAGCTGTCTGGCCATCGTTCCGGAAGATTTTGGGATTATTACCGTAGCAGGCACTCGGAAAAGTATTTATCGGACGGCGGTATTGAATAACAATATCGATCCTGCGGCTCAATTGAGTTTGATGACCAAAAGGGAATTGGATGTCTATTTTGACCAGGCAGCACTAAACGATGCAGAACAGGTCAATAAGAACTTTAAAAAAGCCCTCAAGGCGAGGTATCAGGAGCGCTGGAGTTTCGTTGTCGCCCATTCGGTTAGTATTTTACCGATAGACATTCAATTCTTTTTCAACACCAATATAGATCCCAAATACATTTATCCGAGCTAATTGAAGTCTCCGGCATCGATTTTTGTACGCATACAATGGATGTAATGCTCCATTGAAATCCTTTTGAATTTAGCTTGATTTTTTCCTGGCTCTGTGCCCTGATTTATTTTCGTCAACATAACCCAGCCTTTATTATTACCGTCTAAATAATTTCTGCCGGACTGTTGCATTCTCTGGGTAGCAACGGAGTTCAGAACAGAAGGCACGATGATCGTTATAAAATCCGAAAGCAATTTGTCATTTGACCCCTTAAACCCGTAATGGGAGTTATCAACCGGATCAAAATAAATAAACCCCGGGCTAATGGTGCCCCCGCCGGTGATGTCATCTTTTTTGATACCTGCATAGTCGCCATAGCCGTCGCCACCCAAAGCCTTAAAGCCGCTCATTAACGAGGTATCTATTTCGTCGATCAATTCGCCATGTTTCAAGCCGACATTCGTAATGTCTTTGTTGACCACATTTCCCAGTAGGATAATTGAGCAATTGGTGAAAGCCTTTATGGCATCCGACATTTCCTTGATCTCCGGGCTGGCAGCATCCGCTACCGTTTCCTGTAGATCGACGATTAGGTAATCCTGTGGTTGGGCTGCTTTGAAGATTTGTTGGAGATCACTTTCAAAGTTAGAGAGCAATACCCGGAAGGCGAGTTTTGGAAATGTAGCACGCAGGTCCTGTTCCTGCTTCACAATGGAAAAGCCTTCACCTGTTCTTTTATAATAGGTAGAAATGACCGGGATCACACGGTGCGCAAGCGGCGCCAATTTCATTATGTATTCTGTTCTTACAGGCCTTTTATCCGCCACACTCCGCAAAAATTTAAGTACATATTTAGCCGTTTTTTTCTTTTGTTCAAAATGAACAGGGAGGTCAACAAACAGGTATTTACTGTTGATAGCCGAGAGTATCGGCAGGTAGATTTCTTCAAAAGACTTTTCTGGTTTGGAAACCGCACCTTTCTTTTTACTAACGACCGGTTTGCGCAGCACTCCTTTCACGATCTCAACACACGGGATCATTTGCTCGCTAAAAGAAAAGCTGGTCAAAACCTTTATTTCCTCTTGTCTGATTCTAAACACCGGCATATAAATAAAGGGATTGTCCATCGTGATCACTTGTTTATAAAATATTGGAGATCCACTTTAAATTTAAAGTGGTCTCCAAATGAATAAAGCACTTTGCCTAACCGTTGCAACCTGCCAATTACAATACCTGGATGAATTTGAGCCTGACGGGCGATGTCTTTCACTTCCTTGTCGGTGATCTTTTCCGGGAGTTCATTTAAAAACGAAGAGGGTAACAGCCACTCGCTCGCAAATTGATCTGCTTCCAATTCCTTCTTTTCGTCGTTTTCATATCCTTCAAATTGTTCCAGGAAGACATCTTTCTTTCCGTGTAAAAGAATATGTCCTGCCTCATGGAAAAATGTAAACCAGAATTGGTCATTGGATTTGTATCGGTCTGTGATCTGTATGATGGGTGTGCCTCCGATCCATCTTGTTGCTCCGCTAATTGGTGCATGGGGCAGGCTATTGGAATATACCAAAGCTATTCCTGATTCATAGCAGGCATGTTTCAATTGGTCGCCATAGTCTTCCGGATGCTTCCAGGCAATATGTCTGACACTTTGAAGGGCGCTCTTAAATTTGTCTTTATCATAAGATGGTAAGTTGAATTTACGTAATTCCAGCTCTCCGATTCTTAACCACGCGGCCATACTTCCCAATGCGGTAGTATGGGCATTGCTTTTTCTAAAGTTCGTCGAGGCATAGTCTTTCACATATAGATACTCCCATTCAACAGGCGAGACCACTCCATAAAAATGCAGCATTTCGTTAACCATGGCCGTGCCCACTTTCTCACTTTTAAGATAGCCCAGCTTTTTGAGTTCTTTGACAGGTTGGGTATCCAACCACCCAATACATTGCTCTAAAAATTCTTCCTGTTCAATACGAAGTAATTTTTCGCGATAGTTAATTTCGCGGTTCAGCCAGAATTGCGCATCGATACCCAATACTTTTTCAAGTTGCAGGGCAGTATTGATCGTAATAGGCTCCTTTCCAGAAATAATGTCATTTATTTTGGAAGGCTTTTTGCCCATCCTTTCCGCAAGTTGAGCCTGGCTCATACGTAGATGTTCGAGCGTTTCTAAGATCGTATCTCCAGGCCTTGTAAGTAGTTCGCGCTCGTCTTTTATAGTGTTCATAATGATTTTCCGGGAATTCAATGATAGTCTGTTGTAGTTGTAATTCTGATATCTGTTACCTTAATGGTTTCTATCCTGTCTTCTTCGTCCATCGGGACGGGGTCATTGGCAATTTCAAATATCATACGGTGATTAGCGGAAATATTTACGGCCCATTCCCCTTGCCTGCTTCCCGTTAAACGGTGGCAATTAGCCGCAGGCAATTGCATCAATATTGCCAAGTTCGGGGAAGCTGTGATATCATCTAAGCGGCTTTGCACCCGTTTGGCATTGACACCAAAAGCTTTTTTGATCTCAGAAGCTGAGCTCATTTGCTTTTTCAATTTATTGGTGCTGTAAAATATCTTCATTATTTCTATTACCGAAAAAGGGTAATTGTTTTACAAATGTAGGATTTGTATTTCATATTTGCAAATGGTCTAAAGTTCTTATTTTGGGGGCAATGTATAAATTCAATACTTCTTTATTCGCGCTTTCCCACCGCCCCTTCATTGTCCACACTTGAATGACTTTTGTTGGGAGCGTCAACGCTCCCGATTATGAAGAGATTTGTTTGTAAGTTGAATGCTTGACTTGTGACGTGAGCGTGGACGCTCAAAATTTAATGTGTTCAATTGTGGACACTTGAACAGGCGGGTTTTTTAATCTCCTGCGGAAGCGTAGCTTCGATAAATATTTCGGGCGAAGGCTCTTTAATAAAAGGCTTACACATACTAATCGTCATAAGAACCAATAAATTTATCAATGCGCTGAAATGCAATTATCACCGCCATTTAAACGACTTGCCATCAATCGCCCGCATGGTGCAAAGCACCCCGTTTAAATGATCATACTCATGCTGCAAAAGCTCAGATAATGCGCCGTCCATTTTCCAAACCTGCGGCTGCCCGTTTTCATCAAGGTATTTTATGGTAAGGGAACTATGCCTTTTTACTTTCACCAGCAAATTGGGGAAACTCATACAATCATCCCAAAGCTCGAACAGCTCATCGCTCAAATCGCCAATTTCGGGGTTAATAAAAACAACAGGCTTATCAATATTCATATAAATAAGCCTTTTCATAATCCCCAGTTGCGGGGCGGCAATGGCCCGGCCAAAATTGTATTTGAGCCGGATTTCCTTCATTACATTGTCGAGGTCGGCCACCCAGCTTTTAACCAATGGTAATTCTGCTTCTAAAACCGGGTCGCAGATTTCATAAAGGCGGGGATCGCCCAATAAAAGAAGGTCGGAAAGTGTTTTCAAGTTCTGTTTTAAATTGGTTTCGATACAATATTAAGTTTTTTGTATCGAAACCATCAGAAATGGAATCCCTTTGTTTTTTAAACGGCGTTTAGCCGCAAAAAAAGGGACCGCGTTAAAGCAGTCCCCTTTTAAATTAAAGCTAAACCTATTACTTCAAACTTGCCTGTATCTCAGTAATTGCTTCTAAATGTGCCTGCACAACCGCAACGGTTTTGGATGCAAATGTTTTTAAATCAGCATCGGTACCATTTTGGGCTTCATCCTGGAATAATTTAAGCGCCTTTTTATGCCCTTCGATCATGGCATCAACATAAGCCTTATCAAAGGCTTTAACTGATTTTTTGGCAAGCGCGTCTATTTTTTTCTGATCATCAGCCGAAACCGTAGCCGGTATGGAAATGTTTTTAGTTTTTGCAAGGTCTGCTAATTCAGCATTTGCTGCACTATGGTCCTTAACCATCATGGCGCCAAAATTCCTGATTTTCTCATTCGCGCTTTTTTGCTGGGCCAGGTTACCAAGGGCAACTTCGGTAAGGCCGCCAGCTGCAGCATTGGCTGCAAATTTGGCATCATCATTATTTACGGCGATACCACCGGTAGCAGGGGCGTTGCTGCTGGTATCTTTAACCTTATTTAAACTGTCGGCTGTTGCCTTCTCGTCCTTTGGCCTGCTGTTGCAGCCCTGGATTGCATAAACGCCAAGGGCGATTATGAACATATAACATAACTTTTTCATAGGATAATAATTTGTTTGTTTGATAAACAAATTATTTGCCTTTAAGTTTGTTAAATCCTGTTTTAGGTTGATAGGTATTTTTCAGTTCAGTTCCTTCATCAGTTTATCAAAGGCCTCCCTTAATCCGGCCAGGTCATTTTCAAGCTTAACAACCCTCGCCTCCAATCCGCCATGACTTCTTGCCGGGGCGTCATCTGCAAAATCATCCTCATTAAATTCGGGTGTTCCGCTTAATAAATGGGCATATCTTGCTTCTTTTTGTCCCGGGCGGCGGGGCAACTCCACTAAAAACGGCATTTCGGGGGAACTCAACCTTTCCAGCACAGCCTGCACTTCTTCAATCGACTCAAATTCATGCATCCTGCCCGAATTGGTATTTAATTCGCCCGGCGTTTGCGGGCCCCTTAACATCAAAAGGCAAATGATGGCTACTTCCGATGGCAGAACAGGAAAAACGATAGCAAAATTGTGTTTGTATTTAACTGAGCGGATAGATCCGCCGGTAGCGGTGGAGATCAGGCCGCGCTTTTTCAGCGAATTTAGCGCCTGTGCTACAGTGTCTTCGTCGAATTGCACTACCGGCCTGCGCGAGGTTTTCTGGTTGCAGGCCAGGGTAAGACTGTTGATGGTCATGGGGTAATAATCGGGCGTGGTTTTGCTTTTTTCCATTAGCGAACCAAGCACACGCAATTCTTCGGCACTCAGTACAGGTAAAGTTATTGGTGAATCCATGGGGATAAAGATAGTTGATTTCGGATTTATTATTGTTGTAAGGTTGGAATGTTGTGAGCCTTTTTAATTCCTAAATCGAAATTCCGACTTCCGAAATCCTTTGTTAATCCATTAAAATCCGGTTTCTTTGCGTATGATATGTCTATGTTCATCGCATCATTAAATTCGGGAAGTAACGGCAATTGCTATTATATTGGTAATGAGCATGAGGCGGTATTGGTTGATGCGGGAATCTCCTGCCGCGAAACAGAAAGGCGGATGTTGCGGCTGGGACTTAATATCCGTAAGGTAAAGGCCATTTTCGTATCGCACGAACATTCCGATCATATCAGCGGCATCCCTGTACTTGCCAAAAAATACCGTTTGCCGGTTTATATCACGCCGCCAACCCTTACAAACGGCAGGCTGAACCTGGAGGAAGAGCTTGTGCAATCTTTTGCGGCTTTTCAAACTATCAGTATTGGCGACCTGAACGTTACTCCTTTTCCAAAAGAACACGATGCCGGCAATCCGCATAGTTTTATCGTCACCTGCCGGGATATAAATGTGGGCGTGTTTACTGACATTGGCATAGCCTGCGAACACGTGGTGACTCATTTCAGCCAGTGCCATGCAGCATTTCTGGAGGCTAATTATGATGATGAAATGCTTGATAACGGCGGATACCCTTACCACCTGAAGCGCAGGATACGCGGCGGGCAGGGCCATCTTTCAAACAAACAGGCTTTGGAACTCTTTACTGCGCACCGGCCTCCTTTCATGAGTCATTTGCTGCTGTCGCACCTTTCAAAAAACAATAACGACCCACAACTGGTACAGGAAATATTTGACGCCTGCGCCGCAGGGGTGTATGTTACCGTAGCATCACGCTATAAAGAATCCGCCGTCTATCAAATCGGAGCTGTTAATAGCATGGAGAACCAGCAGCACCGTATCCCGGCATCCATGGTGCAGCAGCCCTCTTTGTTTTAATTTTTCACGCTGATTTTCGCCGAAAAAGCCAATCGTCCTATCATCTGATGATCAGCGGTTTGCAGTTTTGGGGCAGATAGTATGCCCGGTAATTTTAGCGCTCCAATGCCAGGCTTTTTTGGGATCTTCACGCAAAACACCACCGAACAATTTATTTAAGGGTTCCGAAGTTTCTCTTAAAACTAAGTTTCAGGGGAAGGGATAAAAGATGTAACCGCATTTTACCCCTTGCAGCGGTCTTAAAACAGCAACCTGCCCGCTAAAAACAGCCAACTACCCCTTCAGTGCCTTTTCCTGGTCCTTTTCTTCATCGCGCAGGCGGCGTTTTTCCTGGCGGATGTCTTTCCTGGTTTTTCCTGCGGTATCAATCAAAAGCTCTTTCTTTTTTTCATCATCCCGCAATTTTTCTATTGCTTCTTTCAGTTTCGTTTTGGCATCCTTTTGTTTTACCTCTTCCTTTTTGGTGACACTGTCCTTCTTGCCGAAAAGCCGCTGTAGAAAAGTCGGTTTCTTCTCCGGTTCAATTGCGGTTACAGGCTGGGCGTCATCATCGTCATTCTGGCGCATCAGGCTATCCGCAACCGCAGTATCAACAGGCGCTATTTCTTTCCGCAGGCTTTCTTTTAAGCGCACAGCCGAAAAACCATAGCCGCTGCTGTCTGCGGGGGTTTGCCCCTTTGTGGCCATCAGGCCGCCAATCAGGTTAAAGTAATTTTCCAGGTAGGGTCTCAGCGTGCCATCGGGCAAAAAGGAATACAGTCCGGTTTTGGGGTGCGGCACAATACTGGCCAGGTAAATGCTTTCGCCCAGGGTAAGTTCAGCAGGTGTTTTGTTAAAATAATACCGCGAAGCCTCCCCTATGCCATACACGTTATGCCCCCACTCAATAATATTAAAATATACTTCCAGCATACGGTCCTTGGTCATCACCTGGTTATTCTCTATCATCCACACAATCAAAACTTCCTCGATTTTACGGGCCAGGGTTTTTTCCCGGTTTAAAAAGGTGTTTTTTACCAATTGCATTGAAATTGTGCTCCCGCCCCGCTTAAACTTCTTTTCCTTATAATCTGTCGCCAGCGATTTGCGTATCGATTCTTCTACAAAACCACGGTTGGTGTAAAAAGAGGGGTCTTCGGCAGTCATCACCGCGTATTTTAAATTTGGTGAAATCTCATCAAGCGGCGTAAAGTACGGGTTTTGCGGACCGATCAGGCGCGGCGGCATCGGCCCTTCCTTTTCGTAGGGCGTATAGGTAAATACGGTATTTAACCTGGTCAGATCAGTTTTACCATACCTGATGATCCTGAAATCTTCCTTGCGGAGGCGCGAATCAAATTTCACATCGTCCGGGTGCGCGGCGTCTAAAAACACGTTCAAACTGTAGTTGAGTTTCCCGGCAACCTGCATCCCGGTAAGCGAATCAAAAAAACCCTGGGGGAAGGAATCAAAAAGGTCCTGCGCATCCATCCAGCCGGTATTCAGCTTCAGCTCATAAATTTTAACCGGGTTCAGCGTGTATTTGATATAGGGGTGGGCCGTTATTTTTTTCAGCGTGATAAGCGATGAACTATCAACAGATACATAGTTTTGGCCCACAAAAACATTGGCGTCGATACTTGCTTTGGGCGCCACAATATCGCCAGACGACAAGCCCGGCTGGCTGACCAGCAAATTACGCACGCCCCAAGAACTGTAAATGCGCGTTTCGCCGCCGCCATGCTCCACCTTGCTCAGGCTGGCGCTCAGGGTATCGAAATTCACTTTCAGGCGGTAACGCCTTTCAATAAAGGGCAACTCTACCTTTTTGCCGTCGGCATACAGCTTAATATCAATGTCTTTGTCAGAAGGGTGCATACGCCCCGCGAAATGCCAGGTAGCCGCGCCCTTATTTATATTTATAGTTGAGTTCAGCTCCCCGTTTTTGATGAGCGCAGTTTGCGTAAGCATGCTAAAACTTGAACTGTCCGTTTTAAACGTTAGCAGGAAATTGCTTACGCTAAGGTTATCCGGAATTTTATACAGCACCTGGTTGATCAGGTTGTTTGATAGTTCCGCCAAATCGACTTTCGTACCCGTATCGGTCGTATCCTTTTTCTTTTTGAACAGGAAATCGAAGTTTTTGATATGGTTAATGTCGGTTAGACTCAGGTGGGCATCCTGCAGCAGCACGTCAGCCAGTTTAACCTCGCCAAAAAGCAGGGGCAATAATTTAACGCCCACCTCAAACTTTTTTATGCTTAATAAACTATCGCGTTGCGCCGGTACAATGGTAATATCGGAAAAGGCTACCGTGCTGAGTCCGACAAAATGCGCCGACCCAATTTCAAGGTCGAGGTTGTAGGCGGCTTTTGCTTTTGCCTTTGCTTTGGCAATTTCGTGCTGCAGCAAAGTCTCGCGTTTGGTGTAGGCAATATACCCGGCAATAAGCAGCAGCAGGAACAAGCCGGCAAATACAATACCGGCAATCCGCAGATATTTGCGGTTAACGTGTATATTTTTTAAATAAAGGCGGATGTTGTTGAGATGAAGGCGCTGCATTAAAAAAAATTTATCCAAAACTAAACTAATTCATATTGGATACAAACGCCCGGCGGGGTAAAATGTTTCTTTGAGCACGCTTGTTGACGGGATTAATATTGAACGGGGAAATATTGAATGATGAAGGGACTAAAGGGGAAAGAGGTTATAGTCCGGCCGGCCTTCTTACTTACGTTCATGATAATACTTTTATTCGGTTTTTTTTGAATTACGAGGGGCTAAATGCGTTTAGCCCCTCGTAATTTTTTTGATTTGAGGAGCTAAATGCGTTTAGCTCCCCGTAATTTTTTCGGGTTGAGGGGCTAAATGCGTTTAGGTCCCCGTAATTTTTTCGGGGTGAGGGGCTAAACGCGTTTAGCTCCTCGTAAAAAAACCAGTGCTGTTTTTGTTAAGTTATTGTATATCAAACAAATGCGCTAAACATGTCAAAGAAATCCCAAAAAACCGTCCGAAAAAAGGCGTAAAAATATTTTTTATGCTGATGGAATTGATTTTATAAAGCGTTGGGGATTGATTCAAATATACAAAAAATGAAGGGGATTAGCAAGAGAGGGTGTTATATGAATATTGAATGCCGGATATTGAATTTGATGAAAAAAAATGATTTTTCGTTTTTGATTTATAAGCGCTACATTTATAAATTAAACCAATCTCATAATTGATGCCCGAACCAACAATTCAGATAGCTTTAAATATTATTAAGGAAATTGAAAGCGCATTGATTGTGTGCGATAAAATGGAAGGAACCATAAGCGATAGCATGCGGCAAGCCGATGCTTTAAGGCGAAGTATTTTAGAAAGGGATTTTGAAGGGAAGTTAACAACCTAAATATAATTATTATGGAATTAAAACAATTACCACATTTTTTTAACAATAAGGTCTATACCGTCCCAGATTATCAACGGGGATATAGTTGGGCACCAAAACATGTCAATGACCTTTTGACGGATATATCAAACGCAATTTTGCTTGATAAGCCCCATTATTTAGGGACAATATCGCTTCATTCACAAAAAGTTAAAGTCAAGGTGGGTGTTAACAATTTCATAAACTATCATGTAGTTGATGGCCAGCAGAGATTCACAACATTAATTCTGATTCTTTCATACATTTTAAGGCAATTATCGAATAGAGAAGAAACAAAAGAGGATGCGGAAGAAAAAGTAAAATATTATCTAAGAAATCGCGATAGTTATATCTTTCGATATGAGATAGATAAGGTCAGTGACGACTACTTTAGATCAGTCATTCTTGAGTTAGAAAGAAAAACAACTCAAGACGAAAATCTTTACACAAGAAACTTATTAACTGCTAAGAACACGGTAAGAGATTTTTTTAAAAACACAAATACTACTGAGAATTTATTAGTCTACTTAAATGCCATTGAAGAAAAATTAGTCTTTAATGAATTTTTACTTTCAGACGGGACCGAAATAGGAGTAGTTTTTGAAACTATGAATAATAGGGGTATTGATCTAACGAATTTGGAAATCGTAAAAAACCGACTTTTATATTTGATTTCAAAAGTTCCAAATACCGATGATACAGAATCCGAATTATTAGAATTAAGCGCTTTAATTAATAAGAAATGGAGTCATATCTTAAAAAACCTGACCCTACCAAATAAAGTATTAGATGAAAATACTTTTTTAAGTAATCACTGGATAATTTACAAAGGGTGGACTAAGGACAATACTACAAAAAAGGACATCCTGGAAAAGCATTTTACCATAACAGAGATGATAAAGCATCCTGATAAAATGGCCAAAGAGATACGAAAGTATATTCATTCTCTTGCGGAAACCTCCCTTGCCTGGCGACACTTAAATTATCCTGAAGAAAATGGAGCTTTTTCGCAAATTAAGGACAGCGAAATACGTAAAGAAATTTCCTACGTATTAGCTAAGTTAAATAGAATAAGTAATAGTACTATAAGGCCATTAATTTTGGCATTTTATCCTCTTCTAGAACAAAACGCAACTTATTTTCTACAGTTGGCCAAGCTTGCCGAGATATTCTCGTTCCGACTTTTTTCAATGAATAAAAAACGGTCCGACACAGGGAAAAATGATATATACAGGCAATGTCATAATTTTCATGTAAATAATGCGAACGAAAAATATCAGAAATTTGCATTGTACTTTTTAGCATGGTATATCGAAAATCACGGTGATTGGAAAAGGTTCGAGTTAGAAAAAGAAGATTTATTCAATTCTCACAAAAAACAAGGTTTCTACAGCTGGTCGGGACTGTCGTACTTTCTTTATGAATATGAAGAAAATTTAAGAAAAGGACAGGCGTTAAAGGTTGAATATAATTTTGCAAATCAAACAGCGAAAAGCATTGAACATATTTTACCCCAGACCCCTACCAAACCATATTGGGTTAGTGCGCTAAAGGGGCTTTCATCTTTAGAAAAGAAAAAACTGACCCATAGTTTAGGGAATTTACTTCTAATATCTTCCGAAAAGAATAATCAATTAAAGAACAACGAATATTCAATTAAGAAAGAGCATTATAAAGTTGGGTCTTATAGCGAAAACAATGTAGCCAAGCATAATATGGAGTGGGGTAAAGATGAAATCACTAGAAGAGACGACGCATTAATAGAGTTTATTAAACGAAGATGGCGCTTTAAGGATAATTTCTGGAATCTCTACCCTAACCCATTCAACGAAGACGCCATTACTGACGAATCTGAAGATTTGGAGATTTTAGGAGAAGATGGCTTATTAGATTAAGAAACCTGTGATATCCTCCGCAATCAACTTCATAGCTTGGTCCTCAATGCAATTCAAATTAGCAAACCTTGCCATTCCTCGTTATATTTGAACCATAAGATTTGTAAATGGGAAACACCAAAATCAAATCATGGTGGCAATTCGATATTACGCCCTTTCAGGGCTATGGATAGGATTGCTACCTGTCACAGGGCTTTGCCCTGTGCAGACATATTACACCCTTTCAGGGCTGTTTATACTTTTCAGCCCTGAAAGGGCGTAATATGTCAACGATGGGTATAGCCCATCGATACACATGGTGGGTGTAGTCCGTCGGTACACATGATGGGTATAGCTCATCGGTACACATGATGGGGTATGCCCCATGCGGGACACAGCCCGTCGAAACACAGCATAAAAAACAGCCCTGAAAGGGCGTAATATATCAACGATGGGTATAGCCCATCGATACACATGATGGGTATAGCCCATCGATACACCATGGGACAATCACTCGTAAAAAACTATCTGCACATCGTGTTTAGCACCAAACACAGGCAACCGCTCATCCTCCCGCTTTATGAGCCCGAATTACACGGCTATTTAGGCGGCATCTGCAACAACCTCGAATGTCAGCCGCTAAAGATCGGCGGTTATACAGATCATATTCATATCCTTTGCACATTGTCAAAAAAAATAGCGCTAATAAAATTAGTGGAAGAGTTAAAGTCGCATTCATCCAGGTGGATAAAAACCCTCGACCCGTCATTAAGTAATTTTTACTGGCAGGACGGTTACGGCGCGTTTTCTGTAAACCCGTCAGAGACAGGGAGGGTTATCAACTATATTGCCAACCAGCACGAACACCATAGCAAGAAATCCTTCCAGGATGAATACCGGGCAATTCTTAAAAAATATGACATGGAATACGACGAAAGGTATGTTTGGGATTGATTTTCTGTGTTTTTCGCGGCGAAGTCCCCTGTCTCTTCAAAAGCCGAACTTTCAACACTTTAATGCTTTTAAATTATCCTTCATTTTTCCGCCAATCAACCACTCACCCAATCAACTTAATAAACCAACCAACCCTAAAAATCACAATTTTACATTTGCACAATATATTTTTCCCTATCTTGATTGCCTATTGTATTATCTTCCATTTATTTGCGTTTACTGGATATTGGTACGAAGGTCTCCATTGGAGGTTTTTTAGCGTTGAAATATGAATTCTGCCGGAAACTATGAGTTGTTAATTGCGAAGATCAACGTCTTTATCCGTAAATACTATTTTAATAAGTTTTTACGGGGGTTGATCTTTTTGGGCGCAGGCCTGTTTTCGGCTTATGTGGTGATCACGGTGAGCGAGTATTTCGGCAATTTCAATACCCTGTTCCGCACACTGCTGTTCTATCTTTTTATATTCCTGAACATCGGTCTTATAATATGGCTAATTGTTCCGCCGGTGCTGGCCTGGCTAAAACTGGGCAAGTCCTTAACGCACGACCAGGCGGCAGAAATTATCGGCAGGCATTTTAGCGGCGTGAGTGATAAACTGCTCAATACGCTACAGCTTAAAAAACTCTCGGCTCAAGACCCGCAGCACCGCGCCTTGATAGAAGCCAGCATCGACCAAAAGATCGAGGCATTAAAACCGGTCAGCTTTCCATCGGCTGTAAATATTAAAGAAAACGCCAAATACCTTAAATGGGCCATATTTCCGGCGGGTGTAATTTGCATCCTTGCCCTTGCGGCGCCATCGGTATTAACTGAAAGCACCAAAAGGCTCATCAGGCATAACGAATATTTTGTCCCGCTTGCCCCCTTTAGTTTTATTGTTGAAAACAAAAGCCTTTCGGTAGTGCAGGGCGATGACCTCAAGCTTGATTTGAAACTCGAAGGCAATAAACTCCCGGCGGATGTGTATGTAGAAACCGGCAGCAATACGTTTAAACTGGACAAAGCAAACGTCAGTCGTTTTACATACCTGTTTACCAATTTACAGCAGAATACCGTATTCCGGCTGAGCGGCAACGGCTTTACCTCCGCCCGGTACGAAATAAAGGTTAACCTTCGGCCCGCCCTCCTTCATTTTGATGCGGCGTTGAATTATCCTGCATACCTGCATAAAAAAAATGAAACCCTGCCCAACGCCGGTGACCTGACGATCCCGGAAGGAACAACGATAAAATGGGATTTCCATACCCAAAATGCAACAGGCCTGCTGTTTTATATGAACGGGATCGCCGGCGCGGTCAACCCCAATGGCCTGGATGTGTTTGAACACCAGGAACGGGTTTTAAAAAACAGCGTGTACAAAATAACCCCTTTAAACGCCAATGTTAACCATGCCGATTCTGCCAGCTACCGCGTCAATGTAATTGCGGATGAGCCGCCAACCATCACCGTTCAGGAAAAACAGGACTCGGTAAGTATGAAAGCATTGTATTTTGATGGCCGGATACAGGACGACCATGGATTTTCGTCCTTAACCTTTCATTATCACGTTGGCGCACCGGGCGATAAAGCAAACCTTAAATCGTTCACCAAACCTGTAAAAGCCGACCTGGGCCAAACCCAGGCCGAATTCTTTTATTACTGGAGTTTGAAAGACCTGGGCATAAAACCCGGCGACAAGCTCAGCTACTTTTTCGAGGTGGCCGATAATGATGGTGTGAACGGCCCTAAAAAAGTGCGGTCGCCGGAGCATACGCTAAATATCCCCGATGCAAGGGAGCTGAACAACGAGCTGAATGCCGGCACGCAGCTGGTAAAGCAAAAAATGGAGTCGGCCATTAAGCTTGCCGGGCAGATAGAACATGATTCGCAAAAGCTAAACCAGCTTTTATTGGATAAAAACAATCTTACTTTTGATGAGAAGAAACAGATTGAGGATCTGATGGAAAAAAGAAAGGAACTGAACGACCTGGTTAAAGAAATCCAGGACGATAATAAAAAGAACCTCTACAACCGCCAGGAAAACCAGCAGCAGGATAAAGAGCTAACCGAAAAACAGCAGGAAATGGAGCAACTGCTGAATAATGTGCTTGATCCGAAAACGCGGGAAATGCTGCAAAAGCTACAGGAGCTATTGGAACAGGAGCAAAAAGAAGGCGCAAGGGACCAATTATCCAAAATGCAGATGGATAATAAATCCTTAAAAAAAGAGCTTGACCGTATGCTCCAACTGTATAAAAAACTGGAGTTTGAGCAAAAGCTGAATCAGAGCGTTGACCAGCTTAACCAGCTATCGCAGGAGCAGCAAAAATTAGCCGGCCAGGCCAAACAACCCGGCGCCAATCAGCAGGGGCTGCAAAAGGACCAGCAAAAGCTCAACAACGATTTTCAGGACGTGAAAAAATCGCTGGACGATCTTGAAAAAACAAATAACCAGGCCGAACATAAACAGGATTTTGAAAACCCTAAACAGCAGGAACAAAGCATAGATCAGCAAATGCAGCAAAGCTCGGATGAACTGCAAAAGGGCAATAATTCAAAAGCCTCCCAATCGCAGCAGCAGGCATCAAAAGAGATGAAGGAGATGGCGGAAAAAATGAAGCAAAAGGAAGAAGAAGGCGAAAGTCAGGAAAATATGGTTGATGCCCGCCAGTTGCGCGAGCTGTTAAAAACCCTGATCAACAGCTCATTTGAGCAGGAAAGGGTGATGCAAACCTTAAAAAACACCAGCCCTGCCGATCCTAATTATATTACCCTTGCGCAAAATCAAAAAAACATAAAAGACAACCTTAAAACAGCCGAAGACAGTCTTTATGCGTTGAGCCGTCGCATCCCGCAAATACAATCCACCGTTAACCAGGAGGTTTCGGGCATAAACGACCATATTGACCAGGCGCTTGTAGAATTAGGTGAAAGGCGTACGCCCGAAGCTACCCGCGATCAGCAATATGCAATGACATCAATGAATAACCTTGCATTAATGCTGAGTGAAGCCCTTGATCAGCTGCAAAACGCCATGAATAAGGGGAAAAGCGGAAAAGGCAAGGGGAAACATCTGTCTGTATCGCAATTGGCAAAAATGCAGGAGCAATTAAATCAAAATATGCAAAAGGCGCGGGAGCAAATGCAGCAACAAGGCAACCCGGGAAAAAGTTCTGGCGGAAATAATGGAGATATTAGCGAACAATTAGCTAAATTAGCGCGTCAGCAGCAAATGATCAGGCAGGCGCTTGAGCAGATAAACCGGGATGAGAACAAGGATGGAACGGGCCATTTAGGAAATTTAGATAAAATTTCACAAGAAATGGAACAAACTGAACACGATCTCGTAAACAGGAGAATCACGGAGGAAGCGATAAAAAGGCAGCAGCAAATACAAAGCCGCCTGTTAGAAGCCGAAAAAGCAGAACAGGAACGCGAACAGGACCAGCAGCGCGAAAGCAATGCAGGTAAAGACATCCCTCCGGGGTACATAAAAGCACTGCAGGAATATCAGCAGGCTAAACAAAAACAAACAGAGCAGGTAAGGACAGTACCACCTGCAATAAATTTTTATTATAAATTAAAAATAAAATCTTACTTTGATCTACTCAACGCTAAATGACATGGACCAATCAAATGTTGAAACAGGTGAACTTTATACCTTACAACTCCCTTCAAAACAGGAAAGCATAACACTGCTGGAAAATTTGATTGAAGAGATTGCCGACAAACATAAAATCAGTGAAGACACCTTTGCTAATATGATGACATGCCTTAGCGAGGTCACTATTAACGCCATTGTACATGGCAATAAACTTGACCCTGCTAAAAAGGTAATCATAAATGCTGATGTTGAGGCCCGCCGCATCATCTGGACTGTTACCGATGAAGGCGAAGGCTTTGATTATAACAATCTGGCAGATCCGACTGCGCCTGAAAATCTTGAAAACCTTACAGGCAGGGGTGTATTTATTATAAAACACCTGGCAGACCAATGCATCTTCAATACCAAAGGCAATGAAGTTGAACTTCACTTTAAAAAATAATGCCCACGATAAATTTTTTTGAAGAAGACATCGCCTATAAGCTAAAGCATAAAACAGCCCTGAGGCAATGGATCACCGAAACCATACATGCCGAAGGGTTTAAACTTAAGGAACTTACCTATATTTTTTGCTCCGATAGTTATTTATTGCAAATAAACCGGCAATATCTTAACCACGACACCTATACTGATATTATCACTTTTGATAATTCAGAAATAGAAAAAACGATCCTTGGTGATATTTTTATTTCCGTCGAACGCATTCGCGAAAATGCCCTGAAGTTTAATATAACCGAAACTGATGAATTGCACCGGGTTATTATACATGGCGCATTACACCTGCTTGGTTATAAAGACAAGGCTCCAACCGACAAGGAAAAAATGACATTCAAAGAAGATTTCTATTTGAACAGGCGTAGTTTTAATGGCTAATTTTACTCCTCAATTAAGCTGAAACCAAATTTTAAAGAAACATGAAATTGCTTGTTTTATTCATGGGGCTAATGTTTGTAACACCCCCATCTTCGGTTTATGATTTTAAACTGAAAAACATCGACGGACAAGACTTTTCCCTCGCCAAATACAAAGGCAAAAAAGTGCTCGTTGTTAATACCGCGTCAAAATGCGGTTTTACACCGCAATATGCCGAATTACAAAAACTTGCCGACCTGTACAAAGACAAATTAGTTGTTGTAGGCTTCCCGGCAAATAACTTCGGCCAGCAGGAACCAGGCACCGCTTCAGACATCAAAACTTTTTGCACCAAGAATTTTGGCGTCACTTTTCCGTTAAGCGAAAAAGTAAGTGTTAAAGGCGACGATATTTGCCCGCTGTTTAAATATTTAACAGAGGCCCCAAATCCTGATTTTACCGGGGAGATCAAATGGAACTTTGAAAAATTCCTGATCGACGAAAATGGCAACCTTATTCACCGTTTCCGGTCAGCTGTTACTCCGCTTGATCCAAAAATCACACAGTATTTGTAGTCAAAAGATTCTCGTTTTTTTAAAACCCACCTTGCAAAATGCAAAGCGGGTTTTTTATTTTAGGAAAATTGCAGCCACTTTAATATATGCAAACTTGCATATATGCAAATTTGCATATATGCAAACTTCAATCTATCTTTGCTTTAAATAA
The DNA here is from genome assembly GCA_002413785.1 of Mucilaginibacter sp. UBA5151. GTDB lineage: Bacteria > Bacteroidota > Bacteroidia > Sphingobacteriales > Sphingobacteriaceae > Mucilaginibacter. Next base: position 25,614 of record DHXR01000024.1, on the reverse strand, counting down.
AGACATTATGAATAACATTACAGGCCCACCCGTAACCGGCGATGACTTCTTTGGAAGAGAAAAAGAAATTGAATTTATATGGGACAGAATCAATAAAGGCAATAATTTCATTTTTCCTTCGCCACGCAGGGTTGGCAAAACTTCATTCGCCTTAAAGTTGCTCGACGAGGCTGGAAATAACGGTTGGCAAACGGTACACTTAAACCTCGAAGAGGTGTCGACGGAGCAGGATTTTATTGAACATTTTATTATCAAATTAACCAACCTTTCCTGGTGGGAGAAACGCAAAGAGCAGGGAAGCGCATTTATTGAAGCATTTAAAAGCATAAAACCAAAATTTAGTGTTGCCGGTGTAAAAGTTGAAGTGGAATGGCAAAGCAATAAAAAGAATATTTATACCCAATTAACTGATCTGATCGACCATGATGAACCAACATTAATTTTCTTCGACGAACTCACCGTATTGCTCACCAGTATTGTAAACAGCGGGGATGACGGCAAAAAAAACGTTACCGATTTTTTGCATTGGTTAAGGGGTTTACGAATAACTGCCGGTTCTAAAATTAAATGGATTTATTGCAGTTCGGTAGGGATCGAAAATTTTACACACAGACATGGTATAAGCGATACTTTGAACGATGCGCACGAATATGCCCTCAAATCGTTTAAACCCGAAGAAAGCATAAAAATGTTAAAACTTTTAAGTGATACCAAGGGTTTAAAACTTGAGAGTGGAATAACAAAAGCCATCGTTAATAAATTAGAATACTGCCTGCCGTTTTTCCTGCAAATAATATTCGACAAAATATGTTTGCTTAATGCCATCGACAATCTGCCATTAAACATCGAAATAGTGAATATCGCTTATAACGATCTGATCGAAGAAAGTCATTTCAATACCTGGGTCGAGCGTATTAACGAGCAATACGATGACAATAAAGACCAGGCCTTTTGCGTATTAAATCACACTTGCCAGGCAAAAAAGGGTGTCAAAAGAAAAAACCTGGTAAATGTACTGTCAGCATCGGCATCAAGCCCGGAAAAGGCCGAAGAAACGGTAAGCCTTTTGCTGTATATGTTAAGAAATGATGGCTACCTGATGGAAGAAGGTGGCTTATACCGATTCCGTTCACCCCTATTAAGGGATTTTTGGTTTAACCGCTTTGTAAAATGACAGTTATTATCCCACTTACCAAAATAGGGTTTTATAACCCCGGCCGCTTATCCGACGAGGAAATAGAGCAAAGCTTCATTGCCCGGATACCATTTTTTGAGTTTCTATTCAAAAAAATCATTGCCGAAAAGCCAACCTCTATCCCCCAGCAGCACCTCATCATCGGCCAGCGGGGCATGGGCAAATCGTCCCTGCTTACCCGTATTGCTGCTGAATTAAGAAAAGCGCCTTACAAAAATTCATTTATCCCGCTTTCATTTCCCGAAGAACAGTATAATATCGACAGGCTTTCCAAATTCTGGCTTAACTGCCTTGATGCGCTTGCCGATGCGCTTGACAAAGAAAATAAAACCCACGACCTGTCGGCGCTTGACGCGGAGATACTTAACCTCTCAAAAGAAAAAGAGTTGAGCGCAAATAGCGTGTACGAGGTTTTTAAAAAGTGGGTCAATAAAATAAAAAGGCGGCCGGTTTTACTGGTGGATAATTTGAGTTTGATATTTGATAAAATAGATAAAGATGAACAGCACCACCTAAGGGCGGTTTTAATGAGCGAAGGTGCCCCTATTTTGATTGGAACAAGCACTGCCGCGATTGAAGAGACAGTAGCTTATAAAGCGCCGTTTTACGATGCGTTTCAAATCAGCTATCTAAAAAAACTAACTTTCGATGAAAGTATTGAGGTTTTACTCAACCTGGCTAAAATAACCGGTAAGGAAGGTTTTGAAGATAGCGTTTACCGCGAAAAAGGAAGATTGGAGGCCCTTTATCAATTAACAGGAGGCACTCCCCGCACCGTAGCAATACTATTCCCATTAATACAGGATGGGTTTAAGGAGGATATTAAAACGGATTTAGACGCACTGCTGGACATTATTACCCCGATTTATAAAGCCAGGTTTGAGGAATTGCCAGCACAATTACAGGTAGTGATGGATGCCGTGGCCTTGCATTGGGATCCTATTAACCTTGAACAATTGAGGGAAGTTACCATGCTTGACAATGGCCAGCTATCCCCCCAAATAAAACGTTTGGTTGAAGTTGGGTGGCTCGAAAAATTGGATGCCTATAAAGCCAAAGGCAGCGCCTACGAAGTAAGCGAACGGTTTTTTAACGTATGGTATTTAATGCGTCGAAGCAGTCGCAGGCAAAAACGTGAACTATACTGTTTAACCAAATTTTTAGAGTCATTTTATGGTGATGGTCTGCAAGAAATAGCAAAATCAAGAATTTACCTGAAAAGCGAAAACGCAAACCAAGCCGCATTGGATCTTGCGTTGGCTGATGCTGTGAAAGGGAAAAGGTTGGGTGAACGGCTGCGTAACAAAGCTTATCAAGACTTAGTCGATATGAGTTTGAGCGATGAAAGTATATCGAAGAGTTTTACTATCCCGCCCAATGTTATGCAAAAGAAAGTAGATGAATTTTTTGATGATGCTTACGATCATCATCAAAAAAAAGAATTCGTTGAAGCTGCATATTGCATGGAAAATTCATTGAAACTTAATGAAAGTAATCCATTTGCGTGGCATAACCTTGGTGTTTATTATAGCTACATTCCAGACAAATACCAAGAATCGGAAGCCGCCTACAAAAAAGCGATTGTCCTTGATGAAAAATACGCCCTCTCCTGGACTGGCTTGGGTAATCTTTATAAAGATCAATTGGGTAAATACCCCGAAGCAGAAGCGGCGTATAAAAAAGCGATTGAGCTGGATAAAAAATTTGCCAGCCCATGGTATAACCTGGGTGTGATATATAGTGAAAAATCAGGCAGATATGAGGATGCGGAAACAGCCTACAAAAAAGCTATTGAACTGGATGAAAAATTTGCCTATCCATGGAATGGCCTGGGTATTCTGTATAAGGATCGTTTAGGCAAATACCCGGAAGCAGAAGCGGCATATAAAAAAGCGATTGAGCTGGATGAAAAATTTGCCAGCCCATGGTATAACCTGGGTGTGGTATATAGTGAAAAATTAGGCAGATACGAGGAAGCGGAAGCGGCATACAAAAAAGCGATTGAGCTGGATGAAAAATTTGCCAGCCCATGGAATGGACTGGGCACTCTTTATAGAGATCAATTAGGTAAATACCGGGAAGCAGAAGCGGCATACAAAAAAGCTATTGAACTTGATCCAAAAGATGCCAATCCATGGAATGGGCTCGGTAATCTGTATGCTGACTATTTCCGGAAATATGTAAAAGCCGAGGCTGCATACACGAAAGCGCTGGAAATAAATCCAACTTATGAACCGGCAAAATATAACCTCCTGTTTCTATGGCGGGATAAAATGAATAAAATAAAAGATGCCAAAGAGTTATTTAACACTTTAACTAAGGCAGATGAAGTAAAGGATAGCTATTTATTAAATGAAGCTTTATTTGCCTATTATCAAAAAAATATCGGTACTGGAGAAAACTATTTAAAAGAAGCATTATTGACGGTGGGGGATATCTTACCCCAGAATACAAGGGACGATTGGTACCGGACAGCGGCTGTGATTGTTAAACTTGGTTTTGGTAATAGTTTATTAAGCGTTTTTGCGATCAATGGCTACGATGTTATTTTTAAACCCCTTTATGTCGCTATCGAGGCTTTAACAAAAAATGAAGCTGAGTTGTTTTTTAACAGCATTGCCGCAGAAGTAAGGGAACCTGCAAAAAAGATCATGGAGATAATGAAAAATTATATGAAGTGATTTTTTTAACTAATGTTTTGGAATAACCACCGGGGTCTTCTAACGCATATAATTTATCCATTCGTCAACCGTCTCATAATTGGGACGGTTTTTTATTTTGAGCTTTGTTATTGCAATCTCATTGGCTAACGTGACTTCTCCATCCACCCCGTGAAAACACCCATAAAATACCGTTAAAACACCCTCTTAACCGCGGATTTTTTACTATAATTTTATCCTTCAAAAAAATGCAAACACAGCCATTTACTGTTGCCGACTATCTTTTAACAAGGTTAAAACAACTGAATGTTACAGAAGTCTTCCAAATCCCTGGTGATTATGTTAAACATTTCACCCGGGCCCTTGAATATTTTGATGGCGTAAATGCCATCGGCGCCGTTAACGAACTTGATGCTGCCTATGCTGCCGATGCTTATGGGCGCACAAGGGGGCTTGGCGCGGTATCGCTGCAATATGGCGTAAGCACGTTCAGTGCATTGAATGCAATTGCCGGCGCTTATGTCGAGCGAAGTCCGGTTGTGGTAATCAGCGCATGTCCGGGGGCTGATGCCCGGCGAATCACCAAAATGTATGATGTACTTTACCATCACTCCACGGGAAACCTGGCTGCCGACCAGCAAATTTATGAGCATGTAACGGTAGGCGCTATAACACTAAGCACATCTGTGGGCGCGCCTGAAAAAATCGACAATTTGCTCATCGCCGCAATCACCCATAAAAGGCCGGTTTACATTGCCTGCTATAAAGAGGTTTGGGCCGAACGATGTCCGCCGCCGCCTGACAATGCTTTACAGCCAATTGTTGTAAAAAGCGATCCGCTTGCGCTATTAAATGCAGTTGAACAGGCCTGGGACCAAATTACACAGGCAAAACGGCCCCTGATTTTTGCCGGGGTCGAGGCGCTCAGGCATGGATTGTCAAGCCTTTTGCAGGAGATCATTGATGCAAGCGGGTTTCTTTATACCACCACCAGCGAAGGCAAAACGGTACTGGATGAAAGCGGCGACAAATTTATAGGCACGTATTCCGATGCAGCTTCGATCAAAAGTGTGATTGAACAGGTGACTAAGGCCGATTGCTTTCTGTGTTTCGGGACGATCATTACGGATGATTATCTTGTTTTCATCGAAAGTAAGTATGCAGATATGGTACTGGCGACGACAGAACAGGTAAGGGCCGGTTATTTTATTTATGAAAACGTAACCATGAAGGATTTTATGGACGCCCTGCTTTTTCGTTTTAAACGCAACGCCGGTTATCCCCTGATGGTAACGGCCCCGCAGCAACATGTTTTCCCCGAACCCTGGACCTCCAATTCAGATCCGCGATGGAACGATAGCCCTGATGTAATTACATACAACCGCTTTTTTCAGCATTCGATGAAGTTTTTGAAGGACAACGATTTACTCAGTCAGATTGTAATGACCTTCGGTGTAAGCTCCGCGCTTTATGTGGCCACAAACGCTTATGGTCTTTCACAAAACAGTTTTATATCATCTGCCGCATGGCAATGCCGCGGTTTCGGGACAGGCGCCGCCTCCGGTGCGCAGTTTGGAAGCGGGAAAAGGGCCTGGGCCATTGCCGGCGATGGCGGTTTTATGATGGTTTGCCAGTCCTTATCCACCCTGGCCCGCAATAACCTTGATGCGGTGATTTTTGTGATGAGCAATGGCGTGTATGCCATTGAACAGGTTTATGTGGATATGAGATCCTTTGAGCCCGGCGCCAATCATAAATTTGACGCCTTTGATATACTTCCAAAATGGGACTACCCGGCGCTTGCAAAAGCTTATGGCGCCGATGGATACAGTGTAAAAACCATACCGGAATTAAACGCAGTACTGGAAAAATTAAAATCAAGGACCAATAAGCCAACACTGGTGGAAGTGGTGATCCCTGAAAAAGACCTTCCCGGTCAAATGCGCAGGCTTGGCTTAGAATAAAAAAACAAGAAATCAAAAAAACTTAAATCTTATAAAAATAAAAATGCCGGGGTCAATCGCTTTGCCAGATGCACATTAATGATTAAATTAGTACCCCAACACCATCTTAATCAAATATTTACTTTAAATGCGAAAGCTGCCCATATATGCTGTTGCGCTATTGTTCTGCCTTCATTTGCGGGCCCAGGTAATGCCGTTTAAAAATTATGGCATAAAAGACGGCTTAAATGACAACAACGTGCAGGCTGTAATAAGGGATAATAACGGTTTGCTATGGTTGGGTACTGATTTTGGCGTTAATTGGTTTGACGGGAAACGGTTTTACCAGCCGCAAATAAAAACCAATATCGGCCAGTTTTATGTAAACGGCTTTTATAAAGACCGGAGCGGGACTATTTGGATACTTACTTATTTTAACGGCATTTACAAATATAAGGATGGCCGTTTCACAAATTACCTGGTTGATACCTTACTAAAAGATGCGACGATAAATACGGTATCAGATATGATGCAGGTAAGCAACAAAAAATATGTTGTCATTGCCCATGGTTGTGCCTATTTATTTGACGGACAAAAATTTTCTATTTTCGATCCTAAAAACACGGTTTTAAAAACAAATACCAATAATGCAGCACAATTACCAGACGAAACTATAGTGCTGAGCACAGACACAGGCCTTTTTTTATACCACTTTGATAAGGGAAAAATTAAATGTTCCGGCCATATACTAAATACACTGCAAACAACCCAGGTTCTTACAACTGAAAAACAATTATGGGTGCTTACAGGTAACGGGGTTTCATCATTTGATGACACAGGCAACGGCCTTTTTTCCAAAACCCCAAAAACTTACCTGCCTGGCAAAAAAATCAGGAATGTTGCTGCAGACAAAAATGGAACAATTTGGGGTTTGATTGATAATGGAACCATGTGGGCATTATCTGATACGGTTTTTAAAATAAAGAATGGTGAAATAACGCAATACACTTCACGCAATGGCTTGCCCGAAAATATCCAGCAAATATATTGTGATAACGAGGGCCTGGTATGGTTTGCCAACAGAAAAGGCGTCAGTTTGCTTGGCGATGAGTATTATGATTTTGATGCTGTCAAATTTGGCCGGACAGATGAACCGGTAGCCTCCTTAGTTAATGACCCGCAAAACAATATATGGCTGGGCACTGTGTACGGGCTGGCCCTGAAAAAAAACAACCGGTACTTTTTTTACAGGAATATTGGAAAACAAGTTATTGGCTATGTATCCTGGCTTCACAAAAATAAAAACGGCTCCGTTTATGCCGGAACACCTATTGGCATATTAAATATTAACGGCGCTTCGATCAGGAAACTATTTAATATCTCATCGACAGCTATAGGCGCCGGCAGCGAACATCAGCAATGGTACGGTGATATCAATGGGGATATATGGATAGATAAAGGCAATTCCCTGAGGCATGTAAATATCGATCATCCAATTAATGAAATGATTATGGCTATACACGCCGAAAACAAACAGCTATGGGTTGGCTATCGTGACAGAGGGGTAGTGAAATACAGGATTGGCCGCGACAGTTTGTTTTCCATTAAAGAATATGGTGTAAAAACAGGTTACCGTGATTTCAGAATAAGAAGCTTTGCAATAGATAAAAAAGGAAATATTATTTGGGGTACCCGCACCAACGGGGCCTTCGTTTTCTCAATAGCAAAGGACAAAGAGATAGCGCACCTGTCGTCACAAAATGGATTAAGCGCCAATTGGGTAAAGGATATTTACTGCGATACCGACGGCAAACTGTACATGGCAACCAACAATGGCGTCAATATCGTTTCGGGCGATTATAAAAAACCATCAATAAAACAACTGAAAATCAATAATGAGGCCATTAACAGGGAAACCAACTGTATTCAAAAAACCGGGGATGTTTTTTATATAGGCACCAATGAAGGTTTGTTGAAATGGACTCCGGGCAATATGCATAAGGATACTGTTTTGCCGCAGATATATTTTACGCATATAGATATCCAGGGACAAAAAACATTTTCTGTTGCGCCATATACTGCAAACCCGGGTAAAATTTCATTACCGTATGACCAGCATGCCATATCCTTTGAGTTTGCCGGAATCAGTTTAAAAAACCCGGACAATGTGCGGTATCATTATATTTTGATTGGGCAGGATAATGAATGGGGGCCTGTAACTGAACATAATTTTGTGGCTTATAACCTTAAGCCCGGGAATTATACCTTTAAAGTCGCCGCCGAAAATGCTGATGGGCTATGGAGCCGGCGCCCTGCTGTTTTTCATTTTATAATAAAAAATCCTTTTTGGCTAACCTGGTGGTTTATACTATTGGTGTCTCTGCTCATTATTTGGGCCGCCTACAGCGCCTACCGGTACCGGCTAAGCAAAGTGCTTGCTTTGGAGTTTTTGCGAAACAAGATATCGACAGACCTGCATGATGACATCGGGTCAACCCTGAGTTCTATTTCCATTTTAAGCGAAGTTGCCATAAGGGAAAAGGAACAAAAATCAAAGCGGATGCTGGGCGAGATCAATGAACGCAGCCATCAGCTGATGGAAAAAATGGACGATATTGTATGGAGTATCAGTTCAAAGAATGATACCGTAGGCAACCTGTTTGTCCGGATACAGCAATTCGCATCAACGGTGCTTGAAGCGAAGGATATAGATTATGAGGTCCGCGTACCCGAAGGTGTTAAAGAAATTAAACTGGACATGCAGCGACGACAGCATATCTACCTTATCCTCAAAGAGGCCATCAATAACCTGATCAAATATTCAGGTTGTAAAATGGCTTGTATCAACGCAGACTATGCCGGAGGGCTGCTTAATATTGAAATTGCCGATAACGGCAGGGGGTTTGATACAAAAACCGCCAGTTCGGGCAATGGCCTGCAAAATATGCAAAAGCGGGCGGACGCTATCCGTGGCCATCTTTTGATCGCCTCTGCACCGGGCTCCGGTACAAGGATTATTTTATCGGTAGAAATAGAATAAATATCCTATTGAATGCGCAGTTATTATTGTTGAGATTTATATATTATGATCCGGGTAGCCATTGTCGAAGATAATCAAATCCTCCGTAAAAGCATGGAGCAGCTCTTTGAGCAAACTGAGGACATACGATGCGTGGCTTCGATCAAAAACCTGCTCAATGTGGTGAGTGTTTTCCGTAAAGCGATGCCCGATATTGTAATTATGGACATCGGGTTGCCGGATATTTCGGGAATTGAAGGTGTGCGGACGATCAAAAACAACTTTGATAATATGCAGGTGCTCATGTTTACCGTATTTGAAGATGACGATAAGATATTTGAGGCCATAAGGGAAGGCGCCTCGGGTTACCTGCTGAAAAAAACGCGCCCGCTGGAAATTATCGAAGCTATCAGGGAATTGCACCAGGGCGGGTCGCCCATGAGCCCGCTGGTGGCAAGGAAGGTTGTAAAATTTTTCCAATCAGGCTCCCCGCTAAAAGACGATGATTTTCAGCTTACCTCCCGCGAAAAGGAGATTCTTTTTGCGCTGGTAGATGGCCTGAGCTACAAAAAGATTGCCGACAAATATTTCCTTAGCGTTCACACTATCCGTAAGCACATTTCCAGCATTTACGAAAAATTGCACGTACATTCCAAATCACAGGCTGTTGCCAAAGTTCTCCATTCACAAAAAAACAAATAAGCGCGCCTTCTCCCTTTTATGGATATATAGATAGCGCAATACATTTGCGTGCTGTGGGCACGCAACCTATCCCCCTTCCAATTATTCCTGTAAATAACAGGAGCTTCGTTTCGTGCCTACAGCACGCAAAATCCTTCTCTTGTTAGGCTACCAATATTTGACCCGCCAGGGGCGGGTCGGTAACAATATAAATTGGCAGAGCACCACCATGTTTTTTACACTTTTGCTACAAAACGGGAACCCGCCGGTTGAAGTGGAAGGACATCGCTAAGCCGATTTACTATCCGTTATAGAACTTTTTTTATTGTTTCTCACCGCTTTGTTTTTTTATTGAGTCCTGCTGCGCTTTTCTCTTCTTTTTATTAAAAAATGGTTTCAGCAAAAAATTACTTTGGGCGGCTTTCAGGGTGGTGTTTAATGTGGTCGTTGTGGTATGGACGTTTTTTATGGTTTTACGGGCCTGGTTAACCGTTCCTTCCAGGTTTTTGGCCAGCTTATCATTGTTCAATAGCATTCCTATACTCCCCTGCCCGCTATTAACCTTAGCAACAATTTCCGATAATCCACCGGTCAGCGATTCGGCATTATCTATCACCTTGGTCATTTTTGCTATTATTTTATCAATATCAACCGGGTTAACGGTAATTAACCGGTCACCATTCTGCACCTGTTTGGCGCTGCTGACGCCGCCGGGCGCTATTATTATCAGTTTATCACCTATTAAGCCATCACTGCCAATACTTAATTTTGCGTCTTTTTCAATAAACTTTTTAACGTTCGTATTTAAAGTGAGATCAACCCTTGCCGAACTGTCTGTTATTATATTTATTGACTGCACTACACCTATATTTATACCTGCCAGGCGAACATTATTACCAACCTGCAGGCCATTAACATTTTTAAATATTCCATAAACAGTAAATGTTGAACTGAAAAGATTTTTCCTGTTGCCGATAAAGAAAATTGCTGAAACCAGCAACAGCAGCCCGATCAGTGTAAACAGGCCTATTTTTATTTTTTGCCCCGATGTAGTTTTCATAATACGTCTTTAAAAAATGCTTCTACTATTTTGTTTTTTGATTTATGAAGCCCTTTGAATGAGCCTTCCGCAATAAATTCGCCATCATCCATAATTAATATCCTGTCTGCTGCTATCCTTGCACATTCCATGTCGTGGGTAATAATGATGGATGAGGTTTTATATTTCTTTTGAATCCTTAATATCAGATAGCTGATCTCCCTGGATGTAATCGGATCAAGCCCCGTCGTTGGCTCATCATATAATATAATTTCGGGGTTTACTATGATGGTACGCGCCAAACCGGCCCGCTTCCGCATGCCGCCTGACAGGTCCGACGGCAACTTATCTATTGCCTCAAGCAAACCAACGCTATCCAGGGCGTCTTCAACCCTTTTATCAATCTCCCGCTGGTCTTTTAACTTTAGTACCCTCGTTAAAGGGAATTCAAGGTTTTCGCGAACCGTCATAGAATCATACAAAGCCCCGCCTTGAAATAAAAAGCCCGTTTTAATCCTTAATTTTTTCAGCTCACCATCTGTCATTCCGGCAACCTCATCACCAAATACCTTCAGTGAGCCGCCATCGGGCTTTAACAAACCTACTATACATTGTATTGCAACAGATTTGCCGACGCCTGATCTTCCTAAAACCACCACATTTTCACTCCTTTTCAACTCAAGGTTTATCCCTTTAAGCACCGCCTTTTCACCGAATGTTTTTTTTAAGCCTTTTATTGCTATTACCACCTCTGTCAGGTTTTTAGCGGGTGGCTTCTGTTGTGTATTGCTTTTACCTTCGTCCATGGTTATCTATTTATAAAACAATAAACTGGTTACCTGAACGGCTATAGCATCAATAACAAATATCCATAGTGATGCCGTAACCACGGCTGAATTGGCTGCGATCCCGACGCTTTCTGTCCCTTTGTTTGAATTAAACCCTTTATAACAACCGACAAAACCAATGGCAAAGCCAAAAAACACTGTTTTAACTAACGCCGGTAAAAAATCGGTGAAATCAAGCACCGAAATTACCTTTGTAAAATACAGGTGAAAACTCATATCATCTCTGATGTTTATGCCCAGAAAGCCACCGAAGAGACCTATAACATCCCCCATCAATGATAAAACAGGCACCATTATGGTTGTAGCCAAAATACGGGTAACCACCAGATACTGCACCGGGTTGGCGCCGGATACTTCCATAGCATCTAACTGCTCGGTCACCTTCATACTGCCAAGCTCGGCGCCAATACTTGAAGCAATTTTACCTGCACAAATTAATGCGATAATAACCGGTCCTATCTCACGGATAAATGAAACAGAAAGCGTTTTTGGCAACATGCCCGCAGAGCCAAATGAGACGAGGGTTGGCCGTAATTGCACAACCAATACCAACCCCATAATAAAGGAGGTGATACCAACAAGCATTACAGACCGGTAGCCAATTTCGTAACACTGACGAACAAATTCCGACCATTCAAATCCACCTGTGAAAATATTCCGGAGGAATTTTAAAAAAAATCCCACCTGGTCCCCTATGTCTTCAAGCCACTTCTTCCAACCCGGAACTACTATTTCTGCTGCCATTAAATAAATCTTTACTTAATACAATAGCATTATTTAAGTAATTGTTTTAATCCGCTCAATAATCTCGTGTACTCCTTTTGTTTATCACGTGAAATTCTCATAATATATTATATATCAATTAATTATAAAATGTGGCTATACTTTGGTTATCCTAAAATCTCAATTGGAACGACACTGATAAACCATCCATCCCGGCAAATTGGGAGATCCTAAAGACTACATTAAGCCATTTCATTTACAAAAGGATGTTTATAGCACAATTTATTTATATGTATTTTTGCAGAAATTTGACTATCAGTGGCATATAAAGCAATCATAGCAGGCGCAAGCGGATTAACCGGTGGAATACTGCTCGATATTTTATTGCAGCAGCCTGATTATGACGAGGTATTGCTATTGCTGCGAAAAGAATTGCCCATCCGGCACCAAAAACTGACACAGCTTGTCATCGACTTTGACAGGCTCGGGGACTATGAGGGACAGATAAATGGTCATGCTGTTTTTTGCTGCCTGGGATCAACCAGGAAAAAAACGCCCGACCTTTCGGTTTACAGGAAAATAGACCATGATTATCCCCTGCAGCTGGCTCAAATAGCTGCAAAAAATGGCATAGATCAATATCACCTGGTTTCAGCGCTTGGCGCCAATGCGGCATCATCAAATTTTTATACAAAAATGAAGGGCGAAACCGAGGAGGATATAAAAAAAGTTGGCTTAAAATGCCTTCATATTTACAGGCCCTCCTTTTTATCGGGCAACCGGTCGGAAAAAAGGCCTTTAGAACGCTTTTTCTCTTTCATCATAAAATTCATTGATCCCTTGCTTATCGGCGGATTGAAAAAATACCGGAGCATTCCGGCGGCGACTGTCGCCCGGGCCATGTATAAACAATCATTAAAAAACGAGGAGGGTGTTTTTATCCATTCTTCTGATAACATAAAACAATTATAGTGAGTACTTATATCTCTGCCGAAAACCTCGGCCATTCTTTTCATGATCATTGGCTATTCAGAAACGTATCCATCGGGGTTAACCGAGGCCGCAGGGTAGCGCTGGTTGGCATTAACGGGGCCGGAAAATCAACCCTTTTAAAACTATTGGCCGGAAGTTTAAAACCAACCGAAGGCAAGGTTGCGCAAATGCGCGGTTTAAACATGGGGTATTTGGAGCAGGATCCGGGCTTTAAAGATGCCATTACTATCAGCGATTATATTTTTCATGCCGACGATCTACAGCAGCAATTGATCAGGAAATATGAGGAACTGCTGGAAAACGACCCCGATAACGCCAAAGCTATTGAAAAAGTGATGGAGGAAATGAGTGATGTTGACGCCTGGGAGTACGAATACAAGATCAAGACTATTTTAGGCCGGCTGGATATTCATCATCTTAATCAACATATCAATACGCTGAGCGGTGGCCAGAAAAAACGCCTTGCCCTGGCAAAGCTGTTGATTGAGGACCCGGATATTTATATACTGGATGAGCCAACGAACCATTTGGATATTGATACCATTGAATGGCTTGAAAAATTATTGACCGATGGCTCAAAAACCATACTGATGGTTACGCACGACAGGTATTTCCTGGATAATGTTTGTAATGAGATTTTAGAGATAGACAAAGGGAAGATCATCCCTTACGTTGGCAATTACGGCTATTATTTAGAGAAAAAGGCCGAACGCGAAAGCGCTGATGAGGCCTCTTTTCAAAAAAACAGCAATTTGCTGCGTAAGGAGCTGGAATGGATGCGCCGTCAACCGCAAGCGCGCGGCACCAAATCAAAGGCAAGGATTGATGCCTTTTACGACCTCGAGGAGAAAACAAAAAATGGCGGCGCCAAACAAAAGGTGGAGTTAACAGTAAAAACCGCCCGCCAGGGGAATAAAATTATGGAGATGACCCATCTTTATAAAGCATTCAACGGGCATACCTATATCAATAATTTTAGCTACATATTTAAAAAAGGCGATAGGATTGGCCTTGCCGGCAAAAACGGCAGCGGCAAATCAACCCTGCTAAACCTGATCACCGGGGGATTAGTGCCGGATAAAGGAATTATTGACAAAGGCGAAACTACCGTCATTGGCTATTTTCACCAGTCGGGGATTGTTTTTAAGGAGGATGAAAGGGTAATTGATATAGTAAAAAACGTTGCTGAGTTTATCACGATGGCGGATGGCAAGCTCATATCAGCCTCTGCCCTGCTCACGTTGTTCCTTTTCCCACCTGCTAAACAATATGGATTTATCTCCAAATTGAGCGGCGGCGAAAAGAAAAGGCTGCAACTGATGAGCATCCTGATGAAAAACCCGAATTTTTTAATCCTGGATGAGCCCACAAATGACCTGGACATTGATACCTTAAATGTATTGGAAGAGTTTTTAACCAACTATAAAGGCGTATTAATGATCGTTTCGCACGACAGGTATTTACTTGACAAGCTTACCGACCAGCTTTTCATCATGGAAGACGGCGGGCATGTTAAAATTTATAACGGCAACTACTCCTCATACCGGATTGAGCTGGAGGAAAACAAGCAACAAAACAAGCGCAATACCGTTGTTGAAACGCCGGTTGTACAGCAAGCTAAAAAGAACAAGCTGAACTTTAAGGAACAAAAAGAGCTTGAAACACTGGAAAAAGAGATCGCCGCTATTGAAAAACAATTGGGCGAAAAGAACGAACAGTTAAATGTTGCAGGCATTGATAGCGGCAAACTAAATGAAATATTAAAGGATGTAGCTTCATTAAACAGCAAACTGGATGAAAAAGGCTTCCGCTGGATTGAGTTAACCGAATTAAAAGAAGCCTAAACAACCGCCTTTTATCCTTTTGTGATATTGAAAGGTGTTTGGGTACTTGTGGCGCTATTATCAATATTCAATGTTCCACGTGGAACATCGGTGGATAATAGATAATTTTTCGGCGTATATGGCCGCGTAGAGAGACGCGACACATCGCGTCTCTACAAAATATACAATCATGTTCCACGTGGAACATTTGCAGGCAGCAATAATTTGCCAGGCGCCCACGTGTAGAGACGCGATGCATCGCGTCTAAATATCAAATAACACAATCCATGTTCCACGTGGAACATACTAAAAGTGCCATCGGCGCGTAATACAGGCAGGAAAAAGATGTTTAAGAAATATAATGTAATAGTTGTTGGGGCCGGGCATGCCGGCTGTGAGGCTGCTGCCGCTGCTGCAAACCTTGGCTCCTCCGTGCTGCTTATCACTATGAACATGGGGGTAATTGCACAAATGAGCTGTAACCCGGCTATGGGCGGTGTTGCAAAAGGACAAATTGTGCGGGAGATTGACGCTATGGGTGGGTACTCCGGTATTATTACGGATAAAACTTCCCTCCAATTCAGGATGCTCAACCGCTCAAAAGGGCCAGCTATGTGGAGCCCAAGGGCGCAAAGCGATAGGATGCGCTTCGCCGAAGAATGGCGGCTTGCGCTTGAACGCACGCCGAACGTTGACTTTTGGCAGGATACGGTTACCTCCCTCCTTGTAAAAAATAACACCATTGCGGGCGTAAGAACTTCCCTGGGTATAGCAATTGAATCCGATGCGGTTGTGCTTACCAATGGGACTTTTCTGAATGGTATTATTCATATAGGTGAAAAACGTTTTGGTGGTGGCCGTACCGGCGAAAAAGCAGCAACTGGGTTAACTGAACAATTGGTTGAACTGGGCTTTGATTCGGGCAGGATGAAGACAGGTACCCCACCCAGGGTTGATGGCAGAAGCCTGAATTATTCCCTGATGGAAGAACAATGGGGCGATGAAGAACGGGGCCGCTTTTCATATACTGATGTAGAATTAGCAAAAGAACAACGCTGCTGCTGGATCACCTATACCAATACCGCTGTACACGAAACATTAAAAGAGGGATTCGAAAAGTCGCCCATGTTTACCGGGCGAATTAAAGGATTAGGGCCAAGGTACTGCCCTTCTATTGAAGACAAAATAAACCGCTTTGCCGAAAGGAACAGACACCAGATCTTCGTTGAGCCCGAAGGATGGAATACTTGCGAGATATATGTAAACGGATTCTCCACCTCCCTGCCCGAGGATATTCAATACAAAGCCCTGGTGCAAATACCCGGTTTTGAAAAGGCGAAAATGTTCAGGCCGGGCTATGCCATAGAATACGACTACTTCCCGCCTACCCAGCTTGGCCTCACTTTGGAAACAAAGCTCATCAGCAACCTGTATTTTGCAGGCCAGATTAACGGCACAACCGGCTACGAAGAGGCAGCATCACAAGGATTTATTGCGGGGATAAATGCCCATCAAAAAATAAATGATAAACACGAACTGATCATGAAAAGATCAGAATCGTATATCGGCGTATTGATTGACGACCTGGTAACCAAAGGAACCGAAGAGCCCTACCGCATGTTTACCTCAAGGGCTGAACACCGTTTGCTTTTACGCCAGGATAATGCCGACATCCGTTTAAGTCCTATAGGTCATGAACTCGGTTTGATCAATAACGAACGCTTGGAAAAGGTGAACAGAAAAATAAAAAACTCTGATGAGATTGTTGCCTATACTAAATCAAAGTCGATTGACCCATCGGGTGTAAATAGTTTGCTTGAAGATTTAGGGACAAGCGCGTTGAACCAGGCCACCAAACTCTTTAATTTATTGAGCCGCCCGCAGGTTGGTTTTGAAGACCTGCGCAAAGCCGATGAAACACTTGATAATTTATTATCGGCCTACGACAAAGAAACAATTGACCAGGCTGAAATAAAAATAAAATATGAGAGTTATTTTGAAAAGGAATTGGATATTGTGGCGCGGATGAAAAAAATGGAAGACAAAGAAATAAATCCGGAATTCAATTATCAGCACCTGGTTTCCCTTTCAAAAGAAGCGAGGGAAAAATTAATGAAAATAAAACCGCGTACTTTGGGACAGGCTTCGCGAATTTCGGGCGTAACCCCATCGGACATTTCGGTTTTAATGGTCCATATATCCAGATAACACATAACTAATTGATAATAAATAGTTTATAAAATATCGCATCAGAGCAATTATTTTTAATTTTTAATATCAGCCTTCGTTAAAATATAAAACCCGCTTATAGCGTTTAAAAACCATGTTAAATAAAAGAGCCTTATTTTTTCTTACGAAAATCACCCTGATTTCACTCACTTTTTTGATTTTTGGCTGCGCAAACAGGCAACCACCCCAGGGAGGCCCAAAAGATCATGATCCGCCAAAATTATTGAAGGCTAACCCGCCAAACATGACCCGCAACTTTAAGGCTAAAGTTATTCAGCTGGATTTTGATGAATACTTTAAACTTAACAATCCATTTACGGAAATCAGCATCAGTCCAACCCCGGCAAAATTACCGGAATATAAAGTGAGGCAAAAAAGTATTATTGTAACACTTAAAGATTCGCTGGAGAAGAACACCACTTATGTGATAAATTTTGGCAAGGCAATCGCTGACGTAAACGAAGGAAATATTTTAAAGAATTTCACCTACGTATTTTCCACCGGGATACATATCGACTCGCTGAGTATATCAGGACGCGTACTAAATAATGCAACGGGCGAAAGGGAGAAAGATGTAACTGTAATGCTTTTCACTTTAAAACAGGACTCCCTGCGGTTTGGTAAAAAGAGGCCGACCATTTTCACGACCACCGACACCTCCGGCAATTTTTCCCTGGAAAACCTCCACCCGGATGATTACCGGATCTATGCGTTGAAGGAGCCAAACTCTCCTGTTAAAATATATAACAACGATAAAGATCTGATTGCATTCGACAAAAAAATTATCCATTTGACAACAGACATTTCGGACATCAAATTAAAACTTTTTAAAGCAACTCCCGAAAAATTCCGACTGGTTGACAAACGCGTAGAACTGGATGGAAAAATGTTCTTTACGTTCAACAAGAGTTTAGACAGGCCTTCTTTAAAAATAACCTACCCTCCGGATTTTGACCAGTACAAAATTGTGGATTTCAGCAAGACAAAAGATACCGCTACCCTCTTTATGAAAAATATGGACTTTGATTCCCTAAGGGTATCTTTTTTAGACAACGGCAAACCACTGGATACGGTTTACCTCAGAAAAGGAAGAAAAGAATCCTTTACACGGGTGCCTTACTTTACATACAACATAAGTTCTGATTTCAAGCTTAAGCCTGGAACAGATTTAATTATGAAGGCAAATTTTCCGATGGAAAATTTTGACCAGTCGCTGATTAATTTAAAAGAAGATTCAACGGACGTAAGTAATTTCACTGTACAAAAAGATACGGGGACTACAAAAACCTTTACTTTAAAATACAGGTGGAAGCAAACGGTAAATTACACGCTGATATTAAACGAAGGCGCTTTTACTGATATCTATGGTGATAAGAATAAAAGGCTATTGAGAAAGTTCACCATAGACAAACCTGAAAATTACAGTCTGCTTACTTTGAAAGTTACCGTGCCCGATACCGGGAAATCATATATTGTACAATTACTCGACAACCGGAAAGTAATTTTAAGAAGCGACGTGATCACAAAAAACACCTCGCTTGTTTATAAAAATTATTTAACAGACAAGTATAGTGTAAGCGTGGTATATGATGATAACAAAAACGGGAAATGGGATAGTGGTAATGTAAGGCTAAAATTGCAACCTGAAAATATTTGGGCTGACCCAGAAATAATAACCCTGCGCCCAAACTGGGAACAGGAAACGCCTGTTGCAATACCGGCAGAACCTATCACTCCTTAAACCAGCCGGAATACATAATGTAATTATCCGGCAGGCGTTTAAGCATTGCTCTCTGTTCGTCGGTAAGGGGTTTTATCTTTTTAGCCGGGATACCTGCATACAGGTATCCCGATTCGCATATTGTTTTTTCGAGGACAATAGCGCCGGCGGCAATAATTACAAATTCTTCAACCACGGCGTGGTCCATTACGATGGCGCCCATACCTATTAACACATTATCGTGCAAGGTGCAGCCGTGTACCAGGGCATTATGGCCAATAGAAACGTTGTTGCCAATATTAGTAGCCGCATACATATAAGTGCAATGAATTACCGCGCCATCCTGTATATTGGTGTTATTACCAATTTTAATATAATGCACATCCCCCCTGATCACCGCGTTAAACCATACGGAACAATTATCGCCCATTACCACATCACCAACAATAGTGGCATTTTCAGCAATAAAGCAATCTGCGCCCCAGGATGGGCTGATGTTTTTAACGGGGAGGATTAAGGGCATTTAATTTAAATTGTATGGGGATTAATAATTTTAAGACCAGCGATCTTATTAAAATCAGAAATATTCCTGGTTATCAAAATCAATCGGTAATGCAAAGCTGTCGCAGCAATTAAGGCATCAGGCAATTTTATCTTATACTTTTTTCTTAATTCAATAGTCACCAAAGCTATTTCAATATTTACATTGTAAACAGTGGCAATACTGCAAAAGTTTTGAAGTTCTCTTATCTCTTTCTCGCCTGCTTTAACGTTAGCGAATATTTCTATAAAAGTGATAATAGAAATGATTGGGTCAATATTAAAAAGAAATTGTATCCCATTTTCAGGAAGAGTTTCCTTAAAAAAATCTATAATAGCATTTGAATCTATTAAATATCTCTTTCCCACTCGCTGCGGCTTTTTCTAATACTTTCCTGTAACTCATCCCCTGTTTTACGTGATAATATTCCTAAAAAATCAGCCATTGTTTTTTTCTTTCCAACAACATCAATATCATCCAATGGTAAACAGGTAATTTCAACCCGTTTACCTATATATTCAGCCGGAATATCCAGCTCAATATGCGTATTTGCCGGTGTTAAAATAGTTCTAACCATATCCAAATTTACAATATATTTCTTATTAAGTTAAATACTTTTTACATTAGCAAAAATTAAGCGGAAATAGCTCAGCTGGTAGAGCATCAGTTTCCCAAACTGAAGGCCGCGGGTTCGAATCCCGTTTTCCGCTCACTAAAAAACCGTATCTTCTATAACATCCGCATGAAAAGGATAATCAGTAGTTGAATGTAATCCCCTGCTTTCTTTCCTTTTCATAGCCGATTTTACTACAAGAAAGGAAACCTGTATCAGGTTTCTCAATTCACAAAGCTTTACAGATAATTTTGTGTGTTTATAAAAATCTTCTGTTTCTTCGTATAATAAACCCAATCGTCGCATGGCCCTTTCCAGCCTGAAATCGGAACGCACTATGCCTACATAATCATTCATCACTTTTTGCATTTCGCGGATATTATGTGTCACCAATATATCTTCATTTGATAGCTGTACGCCTTTTTCATCCCAATCAGGAATATTTTCAGGAATAGTAAATTTACCAAACTTCACCATAGCGTCTTCATATATCCTGTGCGCAAATACAAGGGCCTCTAACAACGAATTTGATGCCAGCCGATTAGCGCCATGTAAACCGGTAGATGAACACTCACCGCAGGCATACAGCCTCATTAAAGACGATCTGCCGATATGATCGACCAACACACCGCCGCACATATAATGACAAGCCGGGGCAACCGGGATCATATCCTTAGTCATATCTATACCAATTTCTAAACACTTGGCATAAATATTTGGGAAATGTTTTAAAATATCTTTTTTACTGCGATGTCTTATATCCAGGTAAACAAAATCTTCGCCAGATTTTTTCATTTCCGCATCTATTGCCCTTGCTGTAATATCTCTGGGCGCTAATGACTTACGTTCGTCATACTCCTGCATAAACTCTTCACCATTGGTACGTTTTAATATCCCACCAAAACCACGCACAGCTTCAGAAATTAAAAAGGAAGGATACTCACCCGGATTATATAAAGCTGTCGGATGAAACTGGATAAATTCCATATTTCTTACTTTACCTTTTGCGCGGTAAACCATAGCCACACCATCCCCGGTAGCAATTGTTGGATTGGTAGTAATTGAATAAATATGCCCCGCGCCGCCGGACGCCATTACCGTAACTTTCGACAATATTTTTTCTACGTTCTTGGTATGGTTATTAAAGGCATAAATACCAAAACAGGTAATATCGGTTGTTGATTTATCAACAAACTCACCCAAATGGTGCTGTGTTATCAAATCAACAGCAAAATAATGCGTAAGTATCTCAATATTAGGTTCTTTATGAATTTGCTCTAATAAAGTCCTTTCAATCTCAAAACCGGTTATATCTTTATAATGTAATACCCTGAATTCAGAATGACCGCCCTCTTTTGCAAGGTCATAAAAACCTTCATTTGTTTTATCAAAATTAGTACCGTAGCCAATAATTTCATTTATCCGTTCAGGCCCCTCTTTAACCACGGCTTCAACAACAGCTTTATCACAAAGCCCATCTCCCGATATTAATGTGTCGCTGATATGTTTTTCAAAGGAATCTTCTTTTTTATCAACAACTACAGCAACGCCACCCTGGGCATACTTAGTGTTCGATTCATCTTCATTTGATTTGGTAACTATCAGAACTTTACCATGTTTGGCAGCCTTAAGGGCAAAACTTAAACCAGCTATTCCTGACCCTACCACAAGGAAATCTACAGTTTTGGTCATGTTATATATGTATGATGTGTAAAAAATGTAAATATGTTAATAACAGGTATAAAAGGTGTTAACTTTGTGTAAATAAAAACTTAGTAAGTAATTAATTAGTTGATAAGTCTTATTTTTAGTGCTCATCCTATTAATTTTTACCCGACTTTTGCTCCCTGTAAGTGCCAAAGCTAACATTTTACAGAGTAACTAACTATCAACAAATAACTTTTTAAAAATAAAACAGGCTTTTATACCATTCTAAAAGTCAATATAATAGCCAATAAAAAAAGCACATTAATTGTTAATAAATTATTAAAAAAAACATTTTACCATCTTTTTAAAATAACTTTTAAACATAACTAACACACCAATAACAATAGTTTTATTTATATATAAAAAGTAATTGTTATTAATTGAATTGTTGAAATGGATACATTTGAAGAAATAAATATGAAGGGATTTGCGGACGAATTTATTGATCCGTCCCTCGATCTTTTTGATGAAATTGAAAAATTAAAAAAGGAAAAAAATGCTGTCATTCTTGCTCATTATTACCAGGAACCTGATATACAGGATATTGCCGATTACATCGGCGATAGTTTGGGATTATCGCAGCAGGCAGCAAAAACAGATGCCGGTATTATCGTATTTGCCGGTGTGCATTTCATGGCCGAAACAGCCAAAATATTATCTCCTTCAAAAAAAGTTTTATTACCCGACATAAAAGCCGGCTGCTCACTGGCTGATAGTTGTCCCCCGCATTTGTTTAAAAAATTTAAGGAGCAATATCCCGACCATTTGGTGATCACTTATGTGAACTGTACAGCCGAACTGAAAGCCATGAGCGATATAGTTTGCACATCGAGCAACGCGGTAGGGATAGTGGAAAGTTTACCAAAAGACCAGAAAATAATTTTCGCACCGGATAAAAACCTTGGGGCTTATGTGGCAAAGAAAACAGGCAGGGATTTGGTTTTATGGAACGGCGCCTGTATGGTGCACGAGATATTTTCGAGAGAGAAAATAATAAAACTAAAGGAAAGGCATCCAGGCGCTAAGCTGCTTGCCCACCCCGAATGTGAAGAAGCTATTTTAAAAATGGCTGATTACATTGGATCAACAACAGGCATACTAAAATATGCTTCAAAACACGAAGCGAAGGAATTTATAGTAGCAACAGAAGCAGGGATTCTTCACCAGATGGAAAAAGAGAACCCTGATAAAATTTTTTTCCCGGCCCCGCCGGATAATAGTTGTGCCTGTAACGAATGTCCGCACATGAAAAGGAATACATTAGAAAAACTTTACCTCTGTTTAAAAAATGAGTCGCCCGAAATTACTGTACCGCAGTACATTATTGAAAAAGCGGTAAAACCGATAGAAAGGATGCTGGAGATTTCGGCGAGGTTGGGACTTTAATAGTTATTTCATTGCGAGGTACGAAGCAATCGCAAAGCATGCTTAACCGGCTTGTTTACTTCGCGATTATCAGGCACCACCCATAATGAAATAGTTTTTATAAAATCGGTGGAATCATTTTCTAATCGGTGAAATAATGATAAAAAATGTTCGAAAACGAAGAGAAAACCAATATAGAAAAACTTGGTGAGTTTGGCTTAATAAATCATCTTACAAAAAATATAAAAATCACCCAAAAAAGCACTATCAAAGGGGTTGGCGATGATGCCGCCGTGCTTGATTTTGCCGGGAAAAAAGTATTGGTTTCCACCGATATGTTGTTGGAAGGGATTCATTTTGATCTGGCATACACCCCCTTAAAGCATTTGGGTTATAAAGCTATCCAGGTTAACCTGAGTGATATTTATGCGATGAACGGCATAGCTTCACAGGTAACAGTTTCCATAGGAATATCCAGTAAGTTTCCACTGGAAGCAGTCGAAGAATTATACGAAGGGATTTACCTGGCCTGCGAAAAATATAATGTGGATCTGATCGGCGGCGATACTTCTTCATCAAAACAGGGCCTGGTGATCAGCGTAACCGCATTGGGTTATGCTGATGAAAATGATGTGGTTTACCGCAATGGCGCAGAAGAAGGAGATCTGATCTGCGTATCCGGCGACCTGGGCGGCGCTTATACCGGCTTGCAGCTGCTTGAGCGTGAAAAATTGATCTACATGGAAAACCCCAATATACAACCCGACCTGGAAGGGAAAGATTATATTGTTGAACGCCAGCTAAAACCGGAGGCCCGCAGGGATATTATTGAATTACTGAAAGATATAGCAGTAAAGCCAACGGCGATGATAGATATTTCCGACGGACTGGCTTCAGAAATTTTACATATCTGCAAACAAAGCAACAAAGGTTGTAATTTATACGAGGATAAAATCCCGCTTGACCCGATGACCTTTGATACCGCCCGAGAATTTAACCTCGACCCAACAGTTTGCGCGCTAAGCGGTGGTGAAGATTATGAACTCCTGTTTACCGTTAAACAAGCCGACTACGATAAAATAAAGTTTAAAATGGATATTACCATTGTTGGTTATATAACCGAGCCATCAGCAGGCTGTAACCTCATCACAAAGGCCGGGAATAGTCATCCATTAAAAGCACAGGGGTGGAATGCGTTTAAAATGGAAAGTTAATTATTTTTGTTAACAGCCTTATTTTATTAAATTTTTGCGATGATAAAAATTCAATATGTCTGTTCGGCCTTTTTTCTATTATTTTGTATTTCTGCATCAAAAGCGCAAACTGGCGCAATTTCGCTATACAAAGGAATAGTGATTACACATTCAGTAACAATAAAAAACAAGGTTTATCATTTTAATGGCGCCGATTCATTATCAATGGCCCCGGTTGTTATAAAAGGTGATAATATAACTGTGGATTTTAACGGAGCTGTCCTTGATGGCAGTTTCAATCCCGGTAACCCGGATAAATTCAAAGGTACCGGCGTAATAATCAAAAGCGGCAGAAATATCACATTGAAAAACATTACAGTAAAAGGGTTCAAAGTAGGCGTAATGGCGCAGGGTATAAATTCTTTGAAAATAAAAGGCGGAAATTTCAGCTATAATTTCAGACAGCACCTGAATAGTACACGGCAAAAGGAAGATCTGGCTGACTGGCAGAGCTATCATCACAATGAAAAAGATGAATGGCTCCGATTTGGGGCCGGTATTTATTTGAGAAATTGCGACAGCGTTGATATTCAAAATAATAGTATTACTGAAGGCCAGTGTGGATTAATGATGACTAATTGCAATGATGGATTAGTGTATAACAATAACTTTTCATTCAATTCGGGTATTGGGATAGGGATGTACCGCAGTTGCAGGAACAGGATAATGTACAATAAGCTTGACTGGAACGTTCGCGGGTTTAGTTTTGGTGTTTATTATCGTGGGCAGGATTCTGCAGGTATTTTGGTATTTGAACAATGCAATAACAATGTATTTGCCTATAATTCTGTAACCCATTCGGGAGATGGATTTTTTCTGTGGGCAGGGCAAACAACAATAGATAGCGGAGAAGGCGGGTGCAATGATAACCTGATTTTTTCAAACAATTTTTCCTACGCCCCTACCAATGCTGTTGAAATTACTTTCAGCCGCAATAAGGTAATTAATAATATTATGCACGACTGCTGGCATGGAATATGGGGCGGTTTTAGTTACAACACTATAATTGCCAACAATGATTTTGCGGATAATTTGTCAGCTATCGCTATTGAGCATGGCAAAGACAATATAATCGACCAGAATACTTTCCAGGGAGACAAGGTCGGAGTAGAGTTGTGGTCTAATCCGAAAAGGCCGAAAGATTTTGGATATCTTCAAAAAAGGGATACCAGGAGTATTAATTACAGTGTTAGCAATAACACATTTACAGATGTGAAAAATATTTTTAATATTAATAACCAATAGTTCGTTAAAGTTTGATA
>DHXR01000018.1 GCA_002413785.1 Mucilaginibacter sp. UBA5151 | reverse complement strand
TTTGCATCAACGCTTTGCGGCTCGTGCTCAAACGTGTGCCCTGTAAAGATAGATATTCATGAACAGTTATATAAATGGAGGCAGGTTTTGGTGAAAGAAGGGTATGCGCCAGCTGTTAAAAAAGTAGGAATGCAGGTAATGACCTGGATACTTTCATCACCGGTTTTATATCATTTGGCTGGGAAAGCAGGCAGGTGGGTAATGAAACATGCACCTTTTGCTGTGAATAACAAGCTGAATCCATGGTATAAGCAGCGCGATATGCCTGAACCTCCAACGAAGTCATTTAGCGAATGGTATGCTGGAAACCGCGGTAAGCAATAAGAGCAAAAAGTTTATATAAAGGGCGGGAATTAAGCATAAAGCAGGAAATTAATTATATGGACAGCAGGGGAAAAATATTAACCGTCGTAGCAGAAAATCAACCAGAGAATGTTAGGTTGCCGGATATTAGTGTATTTGAAACAACGGCCGGAGGGTCACTTGAAAAATTTTCAACTGTTTTAGCGTCAGTGGGCGGCAGGGTATTTTACGTGTCCAACTTTGCGGAAATTGCCAGACTTATTTTGGAGTGGCATGGTGAAGAGCTAAGGATTGTAAGTCCGATAAAAGAGTTAACAGAATTTCATGAAATAAATTTACGATATACAACCTACCTGCGGGAGTTAGCTAATGTAGAAGTAGCCATAATTAAAGCCTGTTTTGGTGTTGCCGAAAATGGCGCAGTTTGGATTACGGAGAATGAAATGCAGCACAGGATATTGCCTTTTATTTGCCAGCATCTGGCAGTTATTATAGACGCAGGTGCAATAGTTCCTACCATGCATGAAGCCTATGAGTTGATAAGTAAAACCATTTACGGATTCGGAACTTTTATTGCCGGCCCATCAAAAACCGCAGATATTGAACAGTCGCTGGTTATCGGGGCGCATGGCCCGAGGAGCATGACAGTTTTTGTGATGAATAATGTTACGGGGTAATTTAAAGCTTCTGCCATTTCGCCAATTCAACGGTGATAGTGTAAATACTTATGTAGATTTGAGAGAAAAGATAAAGCCTGAATTATGGGGTCCAAATACCGGCAAAAGATCTATAGCCAATGAGGTAAGCTATGTGACGATTAAAGGTTTGGTTTATTCTCGTTTCAAATTGGTGCTATCGTCGGTAAAATCAATTTTTATAGTTGGTAAAAATTAATATCCGTAAATAAAATGAAGATCAAACTAATAGTGGTTATTCTATTTTTTACGCTCACCTCTTTCGGTCCGGGTGAAAAAACCTGGACTGCTATAGGCGATTCAATTACTTATCTGAATGATCATCAAGATGAAACGGGGAACCGCATCACAAAAGGGTATATGATGAGGGTAACAGATCAATTACCCAATATCCACTATATTAACCAGGGACATAATGGTTGGTCCGCTGTGGCTATAGCCAAAGAGATTGAGCATCTTGGACTTCAAAAATCAGACATTTATTCAGTATTCCTGGGAACCAATGATTGGGGACAGGGACTGCCGTTAGGTAACTTTGACAATTATTTGAATAATACCGGCCTGAATACCGTTTATGGAGCTTATAGGGTTATCATCAATAAAATTGTGACCCTTAACCCGAAAGCTAAGATTATCCTGATCACGCCGATGCAGCGCCAGGATTTTGTATATATAGCGGATAGTCATAACAACGCCAAGGGCTCTTACAAAGCGAAAAACGGGCAAATGCTCTCTCAATTTGCCGATGCGGTAAAAATGATAGGTAAATATGAGCACTACAAAGTGATCGATCTGTTTTACAAAAGCGGGATGAACTTGAAGAACCTGGTAAAATTCAAACGATTGAAGGACTCCGTTACCGGGCAATATAAGAATTATAAATATCCTGATTTTGAGGAACTTCCTTTCAACCCCGACGCGGATGAATATCCTTATCCTTTGGCGGCTATAAATAATACCTATGATGGTCTCCATCCTTCCGATAAAGGATTTCAGACTATTGCTGATATGTTGATAAAACTATTAAAGCGCGATTAATGTTAAATTGTTAATGAACAGAATTTAAGCTCAAATAATGAAGAAGTTAACTTTTTATGATTTTATTAAAATTGACGAGTATTCGGCAACACCAAAATACTTGCAGTTAGCCAATTCTATCGTTAATGCCATAGAAGCAGCGGTTATCCCAAAGGATTACCTTCTTCCATCTATTAATGAGTTGAGTTATCAATTCGAAATTTCCAGGGACACTATTCAAAAAAGCTACAAGCACTTAAAAAAAATAGGGGTAGTTACCTCGTTCCCAGGAAAGGGGTATTGCATTTCTAACATGGATTTCCGCCAGAAATTGAGAGTCTTTTTATTGTTTAATAAGTTGAGTGCGCATAAGAAGATAATTTATGATTCATTGGTGGCAGCCTTGGGAGATGACGTGGCCATTGATTTCTATATCTATAATAACGATTTTAAATTATTCAAAAAGCTTTTGGAATCAAAAAAGGCCGATTATTCACACTATGTCATCATCCCTCATTTTATCGAAGGCGGTGAAAATGCGCATGAGATCATCAACTCGATACCGAAGGACAAATTGATTTTACTTGATAAAAACATTTCGGGCGTTGAAGGGGACTACAGTGTAGTTTATGAAAATTTTGAGAAGGATATTTTCGATGCGCTTTACCAGGCAAGAGCACAATTAAGCAAATACCACACTCTAAAATTAATTTTTCCGGATCATAGCTACTTTCCCGTTGAGATCATTAATGGATTTCAGCGCTTTTCCCAACAATATGCATTTAATCATGAAGTTGTCAATAATATTAGTATCGCCCCGATTAACAAAGGCGAAGTTTTTATTAATTTAATGGAAGCTGACCTGGTAATATTACTGGAACGTATAATCGATTCCAAATTTAAAGTTGGCAAAGATGTTGGCGTTATATCATACAATGAGACACCAATAAAAAAAATCTTATTGAATGGCATTACCACCATATCCACCGATTTTAAATATATGGGTGCTGTCGCTGCTAGTATGATCCTTGAAAGCTCAAAAAGGCATATAGAGGTACCTTTTTATTACACAAGACGATCATCAATATAAATTATTTAAAACAGGCTATCTAATGCGACTAAGGAATTACAAATTAATTTTAGTGTAAATAGGGCTTGGTGAATATCAATCATCTATT
>DHXR01000074.1 GCA_002413785.1 Mucilaginibacter sp. UBA5151 | reverse complement strand
TTTTTCAGCAGACCCTAATTAGAGTGGTTCCAAATCTTTTTCATTTAACTATAACTGATATAAATAATTTTTTTATTGAAGTAAAGCTGCTTTTTATTCAGAGTTTTTCCATTTGAAGGTAGTTATAGAATGGGCTTGTAGTTTTTGTATTATCATTTCATTATTCCATACGATTTTACAATCGCTTGCTACATCATTATTGATTACGTTCAGCACAATTGTTCCATTGCTATTTTTAAAACCTACAAAATTTAACTTCTTGGAACCACCTGTACAATTTATCCGATAAGCACCAGGTCTAACAAACCTACTAAAGTGAGAAAGGTAATAGTACAAACCGGTATAGGTAACTTTTTTGGTCTTCTTGTTTATAATTACTACCGGTTGCTGATAGTTTTTATCTGGATCACCGTGCTCGGTCGAAATCAGCCATGGGCCGCCATTCTCGTCCAATACCATGTTCCAATAAATCCAAGCCGACACCCAATTTTTCATGTCATTTATAATCATGTTTCCCCAAAACTCACCATCCTCAAATACATAAACAGGCATCTTAGTAGGGCCATTGGGAGGAATATTGTTAACATTGGGACCAAAAGCATAGCATACTTCCGTTTGCCATATGGGAAGTTCGGGATATCTATTGTGTAACTCGGTGAGAGTGGAAAACTTATCCCAGTCATACCCATGAACGGTAAGGGAATGAACGTATTTCCTGACTTCAGCATCGTCCAAGCCTGCAGGAAATTTTTCGATGGCTTCCGGCCGGGTGGAACTTTCGCCAAACTGAATTTTCGTAGTCAGCCCATCAGCCTCTAATTTTGGTGCAACATAGTCTTTTATCATCTTACCAATTTCTTTATACGTAACATTGGAATACCAGGTATTATTAGATTCGTTAAACAGGTTAAGGTAATTAATAGTCACTCCATTGGCTGCATACATCTGAATGTATTTGGAATAATACCTTGCCAGTGCAGGATAATATTCAGGCTTGATATGCTTTTCACCCGCTTTCAAACTATAATACATCCAATCGGGTGCAAAATCCATAGGTGATTCAATTTCAAAGTTGCCGAATTTTTTGGCCTTCTTGATATAGGTGATCAATCCATTAGGTGCTAAATCTCTTTCTATACTAAAGTGCTTCATCAAGGTATCGTCCTTGGTTTGATTATAGGTATACCACGGGCCGGCCGATGCAAAATCACATGCTGCAATAGGTGACTTCATCAACGTAAATCCTGCGCCTTGCACGGAATCAAATAAAGATTTAAATACATAATTTTGGCCTTTAGGGTTCAGATAGCGAATACTAATCATTCCAGCTTCATTAAAGGTGGCGCCGAATCCTTCTATCCTTTGAAAAACAGTTCTTTCATCTACTGTTATTGCTGATTCAGATAAATCAGTATTTAGAGTAAATTGTACATTGGCTTTTCTGGTAAGCCGGTCACCCGCCTGCGATGAAGTGTAAACAGTAACAATTGGCCCTTTCGATGCAACCTGTTTAATAATTTTATTACTATCTCTTTTACTCTGAGCGGTAGCGAACTGAGTACTTCCTCCTAAAAAAAATCCGGTCAGAAGAAACAAAACATATTTGAGATGATACATACAATGATTTTAAAGTAATAAAGAAAATATTGATTAAACTATAAAAATTAAGATTTTAAAATAATTAAACATTTTTCCAAACCCGGGTAGCAGCTGATTGTTCAATAGCTTCCAATATTTTCTGGCACTTGACTCCATCTTCAAAAGAGGGGCTAAACGGTGTATCTTCTACAATAGAACGAATAAATTCTGCTACTTCAATGGTAAACAAATCAGCATAGCCAATGCCATGGCCCTGTGGCCACCAGCCGCCTTTGTATGGATGTACATCATGCGTAACATTTATTTCTCGAAAACCAGCTTCTTTTGATGATTGCTGGTTGTCGTAAAACATCAGGTAATTCTGGTCTTCAAAATTCCAGACTAATGAACCTTTTTCACCATTAACTTCTATAGTGTTATAGTTTTTGCGTCCGGTAGCCAAACGTGTAGATTCGTAACATCCAGTGGCACCACCTTCAAAATTGACAAGAAATTGCGCTACATCATCTACCGTAACTTTCCCTTTCGGGCCATTTATATTATTACTGTCTAACGGTCTTTCTTTGATTAATGTTTGCAAGTTGCCTATTACTTCTTTAAAAGTTAAGCCTGTAATAAAACGGGTAGCATCTATTGAGTGGGCACTTAAGTCACCTAATGTACCCGAACCTGCAATTTTTTTATCAAAACGCCATACCATGCCGAAGTTTGGATCGGCGATCCAATCTTGCGCATATCTGACAAATACATGATAAATCCGACCGATTCTTCCCTCCTGTACCAATTGTCGTGCTAATGCCAAGGATGGTGTAAAACGATAGGAAAAACCACAGCAATGTTTTACTCCTGCTTTTTCAACTGCTTCAAGCATCTCCTGGGCTTCGCTTAAATTGTTAGCCAGCGGTTTTTCACATAATATATGCTTGCCGTTTTTGGCTGCCTCAATGGCAATTTCTTTATGCAAATAATTTGGTGTGGCAATACTAATAAGGTCAATATCGTCTCGTGCTACTACTTTGCGCCAGTCGGGTTCGCAGCTTTCCCATCCATATTTATCTGCAAATACCTTTAAATTCTCCGTGTTATCTTCAGCACACAAACACTTCATCGTTATTTTTGCTGGTATATCTGTCCACATATTTGCATTTCGGAACGCATTGGAATGAGCAATGCCCATAAACTTACGTCCGATAAGGGCGACTCTAATTTCTTTTTTGCTCATATTCTCTGTAAATTAAAAAATTGATATTCCTATTTACAGGCATCAATGAATTGCCTTGCAGCAGCTTCAATTTCTGCATCTGTCGAATTAATATTGATCCCCCATCCTGCTCCTAAACCTCCATCTACCACACCCACACTAATATTCATGGCGCGACTAAGAATATCGTCGGTTTTAGGATATGATCCTTTTGTGTGTGGCTGTCCAACTTGTTTCAGATAATTTAAAATATGCTCCATGTTAGCATATACATGCCATCCGCTTTGATCTATCGTTTTTGATCCCAATGCTTTTGAAACCTTTATAGCCTGCTCTCTAGTATCAAAAATAACCGTACAAAGCGTAGCGCAATCCCCTTCCGGATCGTTTAATGTTCTGAATTTAAAACCTTCAGCCTTAGAAATTAGGCTCTTTAGTTTGCTTCTTTTTTCACGAAGAGTAGCTACAATTTTATCAAGTTTACCTAATTGAGCAAGACCTACAGCAGCAGTAAGTTCATTCATACGAAAGTTTAATCCAAGCACACTACGGACACCGACTTCAACACCTAACCGGCTTGGACTATGACCCTGATCGTGTACAGCAAAGGCCGTTGCGTAAAGGTCATTATCATTTGTTACAACCAGACCGCCATCACCGCTGTTTATGGTTTTAAACATATTGAGAGAGAATGCACCCATGTTACCTATTGTACCTACTTTTTCTCCTTTGTACGATGCACCTGCAGCCTGGCAACAATCTTCCAACACCAGTAAATTGTGTTTTTTAGCAACGGCCATTATTCTGTCCATATTGCAGGGATTACCCAACATGTGCACAGGCATAATTGCTTTTGTGCGGGGGGTAATCCGATGTTCAATATCATCCGGGTTCAGCGTAAGGCTTTCGTCTATTTCAGACAGCACGGGAATGATTCCAGGGAAAATACACGACGTATAGCTGGCAACAAACGTATAGGCTGGAACAATAATTTCATCACCGGGTTTTAAGCCTAAAGCTACTACCGAAGCAAGTAACGATAATGTTCCTGATGATGTTGCCAATGCAAAATTTGCCTCACAGTATTTGGCAAATTCTTTTTCTAAAGTATATACTTTATGAAGAAATTTCGGATCATTTTCATTTCCATAACGAAAAAGATACCCGCTTTGCATAACTTCCATTACTGCTTCCATTTCTTCTTTCCCAAACCAATAAGCACCTGGACCTGGCATAATAACCTCCTTTTTTTAGTTTAATTTTAATATATTAATAACCATTTTATTCATTGGTAATACTTGGTTTCAATCAAAAATACACACGGCAACCAAGGTATAACAACCCATCGAAAACACCAAACCATCGCAAGCCTAGCACATCTAAGAAAAATCAATCATGATAGTTCTTCTTCGAAAACCTTTTGTGCGGATAGCCAAATAAAGAATTCCTATTAGCATCCAGCTTCCTCCTATGACAAATGTCATTAACGGCAAATTAAGCCAGATAATCAGGCAAATCAGAAAACCGATACAGGGAAGCAAGAAATTTAGCAAAAAGCTTTTTGCTGATTTTTCTTTGGACCTGATATAGTATTCACGTATCGATGCAATATTTACACCCATAAATGCAAAAAAAGCTCCAAAATTAATCAATTGTGCACACTGTTCGTAATTCAACAAAAGGGCTCCAAGTAAAGCTAGTGCTCCGACAATCATCACATTATAATTTGGGCCAGAATGTTTTTTATCCAAATGCCCAAAGATTTTTTTGGGGATCACGCCATCACGTCCCATGCCATACAGAAGCCTGGAGGCACCGATCTGACCGGTTACACCAGATCCGATACTACCGAGGAGCAGAATAAATGATAAAGAGGCATCCAACACAGTACCGCCAACACGATTTGCCACTGCCATGATTGCTGTATCCAATGAATTGTTTCGTGCCGTTTTATCGGTCAACCCTCTTGTAAAGGAAGCCCAATCCGGCCAGGACACCTGTGCCAGATATATCTGAGCACCACTCCAAATACCTGTGATCAGGCAAGTTATCACTGCAGCTAACAGCACATTTCGCCTAGGGTTTTTCACTTCTTCAGATAAAGTCGTTATGCCATCAAAACCAACATACGTTAAAGAAGCCAGGGCTGTTGCAGATCCTATTGCACCTAAAGAAAACGAAGCCGGATTATAAAAGGGTTGAGAGGAAAATAGGCCACTAAATCCATTTTTTATAAAAACGTACCGGATGGCGGCAGCCATAAAATAAAACACCACTACACTCATAACAATCATCAAAATCCAATTGGCTTTGGATGCCAGCTTGATACCATTCAAATTGAGCAAGGTAAAACCGGCTGAAAAAAAGAATATCCAAAAATAATAGGAAATGAAAGGCAGGAGATGGTTTGCGGCAATGCTGGTAAAGATGACGCAAAGGATGGGTATAAACAGATAGTCCATAAACATCGACCAACCGGCTACAAACCCGAGGTATGGGTGCAAACTCTTGCCGACATAAGTATAAGCAGAGCCTGCCTCCGGGTATCGATTTGCCATCCGCCCATAGCTGATGGCTGTAAAGATCATTGCCACCATGGCAATGAGAATGGAGGTAACAGCATGGCCCTTAGAAATACTGTTAGCATGGCCAAACAAGGGTAAAGCAGCAACCGGCTGAATTAATATAATACCATAGATGATAAGATCACTGAGCGACAGCACCCGGTGCAGCTTTACTACCGGAGCGGCTTCTATGTTCGTCATTGTAGCCTGATTTGTTTTGATAGAGTATTCATTTTTATTTTTCAACTGAACCTTATTATTTTGATTTTAATTTATTATTTATTTGACTACAGGAAATAGATAGCATTGTCAGTTTTAATAGCCCGGGGTTATAATAACAAGCAGAACATCAATCCCCCCTTAAGCATAGTGAAGGAAAATTGTGCATAGTCCATTTCTCTTTGCTATTGTTATTCATAGAGTCAAAAAAAAAGATTTTTACCCCATCAAATAAAAATTTATTTAAAAATGTACTTTTAAACTCAACAACCACTTCTAAGAAGGTGGGTTGAAAGCCAGTCTCATAGGGCCATTCCGCACAAGGCATCGCACAAAAAACCACCGAAGACCTAAGCGAAGATTCTTTTCAGGCATAGCCGACAGTACATTACCACCTGCAAAGCAGGTGGTTTTTCAAGGTCAAATAAATTAGTCTAATCCAAATCTAAATCCATCTGTTTTTAATATTGCGTATTCCGGGGTAAACTTTACAGCGGTACGGTGGTAAACTTTACCCCGGAATACGCAACCTGCGCCAAATGGTTAACCTTTTTAACAAAAGATACCATTACAGTTTATATAAGAATGTATCCCGTACTGATTAAATGTGACAGGGGGGGCCGGGCCTGCCGGAGGGTTTAACCCCTATAAAACCGGGTGGCCTGTCCGACTTTTTAATTCCATCCCTATTGTTGCCGGGTGGTTTAGTTCAAATTTATTTCCTGGCCTTATTTTTATTTTTTTAATGATTGAATAAAGCTATCCGACCAACCTGTTTTTAAAATCATATCCCAATATTAGATACTACCAGGTATGGGGTGCTATTGCTGTCCTTGCGCTCTTATTAAGGTACTGCCGGAGGATACCAGTCAAAGCTAATGTACTATGCAAATAAAAAGGGATGCTAACTAATTAGCACCCCCTTTAAGTTTTTACTGATAGCGACATCAGTAAACAAATGTAATAATTTTATATTGATTGAAAAAGCCCGCGATTTGCTACCAAAGCTAATTTACACTCACAAAAAAGCCCTATACAATGCGTATAAGGCTTTTTTTTGCTTTTAGGTGGTGGAGCCGGAGGGATTCGTATTGCCATATAACCGACTTGACTTTCAGTATCTTATGCGGATTTAAATCCTGTACTCACCGAATCACTCACCACTTTTAATGTACCTTGGTATAGCTGCAAATGCTATAGTCAAAGATAATAAATATTATACTGTTATTGCCTTTTAAGTTCATAAACCTCATAGTATTTTATTTCTTATTTGAGCTCATTAGGGCGCCAAAAGTGGTTGCAGCGTGATGGCCGCAATGACAGATTTTCAACCTGTTTAAAGTCAAATGGCGCAACTTTTCGCGGCTTTTTGTTTGGCCGCATTTTTTTAAGATGCTTTAATTAAATAAATAATGTCAAATTAATGCGAATTAAGGTTACTGCTGCTCTGTTTTATTGATACTGCGAAGTCCAATTTCCGGATGTACATATTATACCCCTATGCTTAATAATCCAGTTACTGAGTTTTTCAGCAGCCGGCCTTGTCAACTCAAGTAAAAAACGATGGCCGGACGAATTTATCCTGCCATCGTTTCAAAATAAAAGTTATCTGTTAAAACTGAATTTCTGATTTTCTCAGCAGACCCTATTTAGGAATTACTTACCGATCAGGCCATCAAGATATTTATAAAAACCTTTGTCTGTGTAGTCGGCGCCGCCTTCGTGCCTGGCAACCACAGTCCCAGTTTTATCGATAATGACCGTTGTAGGGATAGCGCCGGATAAAAAGCCTTCAGGCAGTTCGCTTTCGGTATTATACACCGGCATCTGGTATTTATTTTTTTTCATAAAGGGCACTGATCTGCTAAAATCGTTGTCCACGTCAACTTCCATGATCATTACTTTGGGATTGTTTTTATACCGGGAATACATTTCGTTGATAGACGGCATTTCGGCGATGCAGGGCGGACACCAGGTTGCCCAAAAATTGATAAACAGCACTTTCCCTTTCTGATCTTTAATATCGAAGCTTTTGCCATCAGACCTCTTTAATAACAGGCTTGGTGCAAGATTCACTTCGCCGTTTGTCGTTTTTTTCGGCTCGGTATTTTCAACGGATGGTTTAAAAAAGCCTACTTTCATCAAGCCTTCGATCATGAGGGCCTTAGCCTGGGGACTTATAAATAATACGATCATCAATAAGGCCAATGCAACAGTAGTGGCATTTGACCAGGTGATTAACTTCTTTTTCATGATATTTCAATTTAAAAATTAGTTTTTGATTTTAACTTTTGTTCCTTCAGCCAGTTCTTCCGTCCCTGTTTTCAATACTTTTAATTGAGGGGACAGCTGACCAAAGACCTCCTGAAGGGAATCCTGCCGTATACCTTCCGCAACAGGGATGCGTTTGATCCGGTTACTGTCAGCCGCTACAATAAATATTCCCGACTGCGCATGTACCACACTGGTGGCCGGAACCCATAGGGTGGGTTCCGGCCGGCGCAGCATCAGGGTTACCTGTGCATATTCACCACCGCTCAAAGACATATCCTTGTTGTCCACGTCAAATTCTACGGTTACCGAGCGCGTGGATTGCTGCAATAGTTTACCGTCCCTGGAAATCCTGGAATGATATATCTTGCCCGGATGATCACTTACCGAAAAGGAAACGACTGTTCCCTGGTTCACTGAGGCGGCGTGTTTTTCAGGTATGGCGACGGTTAAACGCAACCGCTGATTTTGTGCCACTACAAATAATGATGTTGTCATATTTTCACCAACTAATGCGCCTGCTGATATATTGCGGTCAACAATCACGCCGTCAAACGGCGCGGTAATCCGTAAGTAATCATTCAGCTGTGCTGAAGCCCCTGTGGTTGATTTTGCAGCGGCATAGGCGGCGCTATCCGCCCGGAGTTTACTCCTCGCTTTATCAATTTCTATAGCTGCAACGGCTCCATTTTTCTCCGCTGCTTTTTTCAATCGGTCGTAGGATTGCCTGCTGTACAGGTAATCTTCATAGTATTTTTGCTGATCCGACCGTGAAGACTGGTAACGTTCATTTATTTCGGGGGCTTCCAGCACGGCCAGTAACTGCCCCTTTTTTACAACACTGCCCCGGTCAACAAAGATTTTTTTGACAAACCCCTTGATCTTGGGATAAATAATCACCTGTTCATAAGGGATCAGTTCACCAGGAACGGTGAGCTTATAGAGCGGCTGCTCCAGAATCGGACTAATAATTTTTACCACAGGTGTTTTAGGAGGTGCAGTCTGGGCCTCTGGTTCGTTTTTATTTTTTTCAGAACAGGCCGTTCCTAATAGGGCAATGGGCAGTAAAACTGTAAGCCCTGATCTGATTATAAAATATCTGATATTTTTCATGATGTTATGCTGGATAAATTAATGAGTAGCGGTTTGTAAAGATTCGGCATGCCTGTTCTCCGGATCATCCGGGTCTAGTGTAGGACTGAAGCGGGTGGCTTTACCTCTGATCACTGTGAACAGGTTGGGTAAAACAAGTAATGCAGTTAAGGTAGAAAGGATCAGCCCGCCGATTACGGCCTGCCCGAGCGGCGCAACCTGTTCGCCGCCCTCGCCCATGCCCGATGCCATAGGGGTCATCCCTGCGATCATGGCAAGCGTGGTCATGATAATCGGCCTCAGCCTGGAAGATACAGAAAGCAACACTGCCGTCCTAGCTTCCAGACCTTTTTGCAGCCGGTTGATCTCCGCCTGGTTGATGAGCAGTACCGCGTTGGATACGGAAACACCAACGGACATGATAATACCCATATAGGACTGAAGATTCAATGTACTTCCGCACAGAATGAGCATCAGCAAGCTTCCGCCTGCTACCGCGGGGACAACCAGCAAGATCAGCCCCGAAACTGCGAAGGACTGGTAATAAGCGGCAAGCAATAAAAAGATAACGACAATAGCGACCGCCAGGCCCGTCTGTAATCCTGACATCGTATCATCCAGTAACTTCATCAATCCCGAAGTGGTGATAATTACACCCCTTGGCGGCTTACCGGCATTTTTTAATACTTTATTCACCGCTTTGCTGGCCGCGCCAAGATCCGAATGGAAAGTGTTAGCAATAATCGTAACATACCTGTTCGGTCCCTGCCGGTTTACCTGGGCCGGAAGCTTCGTCATCTGTAATGTTGCTACGTCTTCCAGGACAGGTCTTGGCTGACCGGACTTCAGCGGCAGCGAGCGGAGGTTATCCAAAGATTTCATATCCGCTTCCGGGATTTGCAGCTGAACCTGGAATACCAGCCCTGATTTGGGATCTACCCATAGATTTTTATTAGTGAACCGGGTGGATGACGTGGCAATGGTCAACGCCCTGGTCACGTCTTCCATGGTCAAACCGAACTGCGCTGCAAGTTCCCTGTTGACATTGATCTGCACGCTCGGGTAACTGACTGGCTCCGCGATCCGAACATCCCGTAAAAACGGAATCTTTTTCATTTCGGATTCGATCTTTTTCGCATAATTATCGGCTATATTCAATTGTCACGCTGCTACCTGTACCTGGACGGGTGTCATTGCGCCCTGGCTCATGATCTTTTCCACCAGTTCCATCGGCTCAAAATCTATCTGTAACTGCGGCAGCTGTTTGCTGATCGCTTTCCTGATTTGATCTTTCAGATCTATAATACTTTTACCATAAATTTCCTGGTCTATGGATACCTGCAAAACCGCTTCATGGGAGCCGCTGGTAAACAGGAAAATAGGGTTGATTGCCGTGCCGGAAGGCTGCAAACCGACAAAGGCCGAGCTGATCCTGATCGCGTTGGGCGGTAATTGTTCTTTAATAATGGCTGTGACTTTCTGTAAATAGCTTTCCGTTTGTTCCAGGCGGCTGCCCTCTGGCGCTACAATTCTTAATTGAAGGTCACCGCTGTTACTTGCAGGCAGGATATCCGTTCCGATCAGGAAAGCAGAACCCGCAACGATAATCAGCACGACTACAGCGTAAAGCGCGATGACACGAATGGCTTTATTTTGAAGGTACCTTATAGTGACCAGATAGCGCCGTTTGAATTTCTCAAATCGGGTCAACTTCTTTTTATGGAGGCTCACATCGCCATGATGGAACTTGTCTGCCTTCATCATCCAGTTCGCCAGTACCGGGACAAATGTTTGTGAAGCAACATAAGAAGCGATCATGGCAAAAGCAACTGCCATGGAAAGGGGCAGGAACATATCTTTTGGAATGCCTGTCATCATGAATGACGGGATCAATACCGCCAGGATACATAAAAGGATCAGCAGTTTTGGAACAGATATTTCCAACAAAGCATCCAGGATCGCCCGCTGCTTTGGCTTTCGCATCTCAAAATGCTGGTGTATATTTTCAATGGTAACCGTCGCCTCATCAACGAGGATACCTATAGCTAAAGCCAGCCCGCTCAGGGTCATTACGTTAATAGTTTGACCAAAAAGGTACAGCATCACCACGGCTGAAAGAATAGCAATCGGGATGGTAAGCACCACGATCAGCGCACCCCGTGAATCCCCCAGAAACAGGAATACCATCAGGCCGGTCAGCAAGGCGCCGAGTATACCTTCATGGATCAGATTGGTCAGCGACCGTTTGATATAATCGGACTGATCAAACACATACCGCACATTAACATCCTCCGGCAAAGCCGCTTTCAGCATCGGTATGGCATTTTTTAGGTTCTCTACGGTGGTCAGCGTCGAAGCATCGGCTTTCTTGATCACCGGGAGGTAAACGGACCGTTTACTGTTGATGATAGCGTAGCCGCTGGTTACGTCGGCCGCGTCCTCCACGCTGGCGACATCTTTGATAAATACGGTAGTTCCAGATCCTAACTTGATCGGTGTATTTAAAAAATCATCCGGGCCCTTCGCTATGGAATTGACCGGACTCATCAGGTTTTGGTTGCCGATCCTGATATTACCCGCTGCTGATGGCAGGTTATTTTTGGCGATAGCGCTCATGATATCCTCGGCTGACAAACCATAGGATTGCATAAGTTCCGGATTAACCTTCACCACCATAGTTCGTATATTACCTCCGAAAGGTGCCGGTGCGGTAACCCCTGGTATATTGACGAACATAGGCCTGATTCTGGTCAGTGCAAGGTTTTGTAGTTCCGTGATGGAACGCTTTGGGCTTTCAAAAACAAGCTGCCCGATAGGAAGCGAGCTGCCGTCAAATCTTACGACCTGAGGAGGAACTGCACCCGGAGGCAGGAACCCCATTGCCCTGGCTACCTGGTTGGACACTTCAGCAGATGCCTGCGCCATATCTGTTCCGGGATAAAAAGTTAGTTTCATCAAGGTGAAACCCTGGATACTTTTAAAGTCGATCTGTTTCACCCCGCTGACAAAGATCAGCACCTTCTGGAATCCGTCAGCCATGAAGCCATCCATGTAAGCAGGTGTTAGTCCGCCGTAAGGCATGGCGATATAAATGGCGGGAAGTTCGATTTTTGGAAAAATATCGACATTGATCTTTTTGATCGAATTATAAGAGAAATAGGCAATGGCCATTACCACCACCATTACCGCAATGGGCTTTCTTAAAGCAAATCTGATTATATTCATGGCGGTAGGATTAAAATTGAGTTGATAAATAAGTAAAGTTGCCACTTAGTTCAGCCTTGTTGATCAGCTGATCCCATAACTGGCCATGTGTATCGATATTGCTTTTCTCCGTCTGTTGAAGTATCGCCTGGATCTGGAGCAGCTCGGTTAAATTGATCAGCCCGCTTTCATAACGGGATAGGTACAAACTATAGGCCTCCCTGGCTTTCAATACCGCACGCTACGTTTTATCGGCTTGCCTGATTTGGTCTGTTAACCTGGCGGACGCGGAGCCTAATTCCGTTTTGAGCTGTTTTTCTTCAAGATCATAACCGTACTTATTACCCTGTACCTGCTGTTCCAGCCTCTTTTTCTGAAGGGTGCTGGTATAAGCGCCTGTGATATTCCAGGTGAGGCCAACGCCAACCAGATAGTTATTAGCCATATTATTGAAGCCTGCGGAATAATCATTGCCAACCACGCCATCCGGCGAAATACCGCTGCCACGGCCGCTATATCCCCCTAACAGCGAGATCGTAGGCAGTGCCTGGCTTCCAGCGGCCTTTCTCCGCGCCTCGCTAATCCTAATTTGCTTTTCCAGCACTTGCAAATACGGATGAGCAGCACTTACGGAATCGTAGACGGAGCCATCAGGACTGGATTGCAGGTAGTTTCTTAGGGGCACATCAAAATCGGAAACCATTAAGGGTACTGTTTCCGTAAGGGTTATCTTACTGGCTGAGTACCTGCCGTTCCAATTGTCTTTTTCACCAAGGATCTGAAGATAAGTTGAAGCTGCCAATGAAGTATCTGCACCTGGTTTTAGCCCGGCTTCGGCAAGGCTCTTGGAAAGTTCAAGGATCTGTTTTACCCTCTTGACATTCTCATCGGCCCAGGTCAGGTTGGACCGGTTATAAAGGACATCGAAATACTGACGGGTTACTTTTGCTTGCAATGCTAAGTGGTAAGCATCGAAACTGCTTTTAGCTTGCTCAACCTCTGCATTTGCAGCTTTGACGGCATTGTTGATCTTACCGAAACCGATCAGGTTCCAGTCTGCCACGACAGAGCCATAGAAGTTTGTAGTAGTGGAGGGCCTACTCGCCGTGGATTTGTTGCTGTTAACATTAAAGATTCCCGGCAACGGGAAGAATGCGCCGGTACCGCCGGCAAAAGTGCCGATGGAATTTTGTAGCTGGGCCTGCGCCTGGGGTAAGCGGTCACTCTCGGCAATATCCTTTTGAACTAAAGATTCGCCGATCTGCGCTTTTTTCTGCTTCAGACCGGGATAAGTATCAAAGGCCATTTGCCAGGCTTTTGACAATGAAAGATCCTGCGGGCGTTGCGCATGAGCGGTTATACCTGATACAAATATCAGCAAGCCTGCAAGATAAATCCTGGGCATGATCATAATTAATAAAGATTAAATGAGAAAGTTTTTAACAGTGAAGCCTGTTAAGACAATTAACTTAATAAGAAGCTTATCAAAAGATAAAGCAGAATTATGATCAAATTAGGAAAATCTGATTACGGATAAAAATCGGCGTTGATACCGTATAATAGTTAGTTGTGAGCGGAACGGGCCCAACACGAAAACTAAAGGCCCGGAATAGCAGCGTTAACGCAAGTGTAAACGCAGCCAGTGAAATAAAATCCGCGTTAACCACCGGCTTGTGGGTAATGGACTGCTTAAATGTGACACAGGATAAACAACAAAGTCCGCCGCCGGCCGCTTTAAATTGCTGTAAATTGGTTGATTGCTTTTCAGGGATAATTTTTGCTTTCTGGTGAAGAAGCGGTGTACTTACAGAACTAAAGAAAATTCTTTTGACGGGACATAAAGCAGTAAGCAACATAAACAATACCAGTAAGCCCAATGCCAGGCCTGGTCTGTTTTGATGATACTTGTTTTTCCCTTTTTGCATGATTAATTACAAAATTAAACTATTTAACCTGCTAATCCAATTTTTAACGACAACCGCTCATATGGCTTTTACCGAATTGCGGTTTGCAGAATTTTTGATAGTTCCATATTTGAGACAATATTTTTTCAATACGTCAACCGTTCTAATACCAGTATCTTTCCGGTTTCTGCCAAATTCTTCAGGTACACCCTGGCTGGTTACAAAAGAAACCTTATAGTATTTTTCCGCTTCAACTAATTCGTCACCCGCAAACAACTGCTGTATCCTGGTCCCCTTAGGGTTTTCGATCTTGATGTAAACCTGTAACCCAAAGCAGCGTTTAACATAACCACCCATCTGCGCCATTGGATTCGCGGAAAATGTACTTTCCAGATTGGCTTCCAGCATTTCCCCGATCTCTTTACCAGATAACTCTACTGTAGATATAAACGGATTCATCGGCACCATATTGTAAAGGTCCCACATGGTTATGGGCCCTGCAGGTATCGGCGCACCGTACCGCCAACCGTTAGAGAAGGCAATAGTATTGCCAGTCGCTTCACAAACTGACGCCAGCAAAAAGTCATCCATTCCGGATGAGAGTATCTGGTAACGGTGAAGCGTTAATTCAGTTTGCCCTACGACTTCATTCTGTAACTTACGGTACGGTTCCATGATCCTGCTAACCAGCGGGCTGATGGCGGTATCATCGGCATATTGTTTTCCAACCTGGAGCAGCTCGTACTGATGTCCGGTAATTTTCCTGTTTTCGACTGTCAATCGCAGATGTCCTGCAAATGAACAGTGACATCCACATTGAATAATAATGGTTTGGTTGACCGTAGCTGCTGCGTACAACCGGTTATGCGTATGTGCGCTCAGGCAAACATCAATACCATCCACCTGGTTTAGCAAAGCGACATCCTGCGGAAAACCGTTATGCGACAATAAGAAAACCAGATCAGCGCCCTGATCTTTTACTTCATTGATATAGCCGGGTAACTCCTGGATGCCTTCGGTGAATTTCAGGCCCTCACTGAACTGTTTGGGCATGGTTTTATCTATGATATCACAGCAGATCCCGATGACGGCGATTTTAAGATCCCCGGCATTTACAAAAGTATAGGGCTGCAAAAACAGGGATCCATCGTCATTAAAAACGTTTATACCCAATAAAGGGTAATTTAATTGTGCTGCCAGTTTTTTAAGCTGCCCAGGCCCGTAACCAAAATCCCAATGAGCAACCATCGCGCTTATTCCTAAATGGTTAAGTATCGGAACAATGGCTTGGCCCTTAGTTTCAACCAATGGCAGCGTTCCATGAAACGTATCGCCTCCGTCAAAAACCAGTACATGCTCATGAGTTGCTTTAATCTCACTGATCAAAGTTCCAACACGCGCATACCCGCCAACTTCTTCGGTATACTCTTCCTTTCCTCGGTAAAACAGTTCAGGGTGTGGTTCTAGATAACC
Source organism: Mucilaginibacter sp. UBA5151 (assembly GCA_002413785.1). Lineage (GTDB taxonomy): Bacteria > Bacteroidota > Bacteroidia > Sphingobacteriales > Sphingobacteriaceae > Mucilaginibacter. The sequence continues at coordinate 28,847 of DHXR01000074.1, read as the reverse complement.
ATGTACATCATTAATATAAACCAGTGATATCTCCATAATAAATTAAGAATGATCAAACTCTTTAATAGCATCGCTTATATCATATACCTCCGTCTTACCGCCAAAATGATCAGCAACGATACTGCTTCCGGCAGCGCTTCGGTAACCGCTCGCGCAATGTACCGCAACCGGTTTATGCGATGGTATTTCCCGGACACGTTCCATCAATTCAGGCAGTGGAATATTGACCGAATCCTTAAAAATCGGATAATCTTTATGCTCTTTCTTGTTCCTGACATCAATAATCGTAAAATCAGCGAAATGTTTTCGGAAATAATCAAGATCAAATTTGTCTGAAGAAACAGTGCCATAATCCATGACCAGCGCTTCTTTAATAAACGGCTCGTATCCGATTTTCGCGGCCCTGTTAAGCAGGATCTGCAAATCCGCATCGTCTTTAGCGAGCAGGTAAAAAGGCTCTTCTGGTGCCATGATACTGCCCAGCCAGGTTTCAAATTTGCCTCCGTTCATCAGGTTAACTGAATTTGGAAGATGGTGTGCTTTGTATTGTTCCGACGGACGGGTATCAATAATGGTGATATTTGATTCGAGTTGATCAGTTGTTTCCTCGTTTATAACCGGATTACCAACGGCAACTTTGGCAAGGGATGTTTCCAGTGAACTTGCCCCCTTCTTATTAACATCTACATCAAAAGGAAAATACGCTGGAACAAATGGCTGATCTGCGTTAAGCTCTGCTATGAATTTATCTTCGGTCATTTCCTGCAAAGACCAGTTTCTCATTCTTTCTGCACCAATGGTACTGTGACTGGCATCGCTCAGTGCTTTGCCGCATAATGTGCCGGCACCGTGCGCGGGAAAAACGATAACTTCATTATCCAGTTTCATCAACTTCTCCCGAAGGGAGTGATACATTTGCCCGGCGAGTTCTTCACGTTTGGCGGTTAAATTCCCTGCTTTTTCACGCAGGTCAGGTCTTCCGCAATCGCCGATAAATAAAGTGTCGCCTGTAAATATCGCTTTGTCTTTACCTTCATGTTCCAGGATAATGCTGATGCTGTCAGGCGAATGGCCGGGTGTGTTTATCGCCTTTAGTTTGATCTTACCAACATTAATCACGTCGCCCTCATCAAAAGTTTGATGAGGATAAGCGGCTCCCACCAATTTGGAGCAATAAATCGCAGCGCCTGTTGTTTGATGCAGCTCCAAATGCCCGCTTACAAAATCCGCATGGGGATGAGTTTCTATGACACCTGTTATTTTCGCCTGGTGCAGTTCTGCATAAGCAAGGTACGGTTGTATATTTCTTGAAGGATCAACCAGCACTATTTTGTTTTCACATTCACTTAAAATCGCATAGGAATAGTGAGACAGGTTCTTATCTTCAAATTGTTCGATTTTCATAGCATTTGGTATTATAGATCAAATTTCGCTATATATTTTATCTTATTTGGTGACTTACGTTACACTGCCTGTTCAGGTTGCAGCAATAAACAAGTATAGGTAATAAGCTCCGGCGTGATACCATGATGAGCCCTTATTAATAAAGGCCTTAATAGTTTATTTATATAAAGTTGTGACCAGGACAAATATTCCCATAACCAGTACGAACCAGCCAAATGCAGGTTTTAGTTTGGCGTCGTTAACATATTTGGTGAAATAGCTTCCGGCAATAATACCAGCAACGGCAAATGCAGAAAAGATCATTAAAAAGGTATAGTTAAGAGGCTCATGCCGGCTAACATCGCCCAAAACACCTAATAAAGAACTAATGGTCATCACCATTAAGGAGGTGCCCACAGCTTTTTTCATTGGCAGCCCGGCAAATAACACCAGCGAGGGGATGATCAAAAATCCACCCCCGACACCAACAAAGCCGGTAATTATTCCCACTAAAAGGCTTTGAAATACAAGTTTGGTATAACTTATCGCTAAATCACCAGTTATGAATTCTTTCTTTTTCCTGATCATAGAAATTGAAGCTGCAAGCATCAAACCGGCAAAAACCAGCATAAGGAGTGTGGGTTTGGTAAGTTCAAACTGCCCTAAGTTGAACAAATGATGCGGAATAGCAGGCATAACCCATTTGCGCATAATAAATATGGCTATCAATGAGGGTAGGCCAAATAGTAGCGCGATTTTAAAATTAACATTGCCTTTTTTATAGTGACTAAATGCCCCTGCTGAACTGGTGATACCAACAACAAAAAGCGAGTAGGTAGTAGCGATTACCGGTTCAATATGAAAAAAAAAGATCAGGATGGGTACAGTGAGAATGGAGCCGCCGCCGCCGATTAAGCCTAATGATAAACCTATTAATACTGCTGCTGCATATCCTGCTATTTCCACTTTATTATATTTAAAAGCAAAAGTAGCAGGAACGTTGTGTTGAGTTGGTGACTTAAGTTACAGATTATGCTTGAAAATAGTTTTTTTTGATAAAGACATGTATTTTTTGACACTCGCTGTTAACGAAGTTTCTTCTGAAATAGCCCGCGGCTTTTAATTATTCCGTACTAAAGCCATACTTTTTATAAATCGCTTTCGCTGCCGGGCTTACCAGAAAGTTCATAAAATCCTTCGCAGCCTGTGGGTGAGGAGCTGATTTCATCAGAGCAGCTATATATTCAGCCTTAATGTTTTCCTTTTCAGGGATTTCTACCAATTCTATTGGGTGATTAATTAATTGCTGGTAATAAGCTTCTGAATGCCACACCGGGGCTGCATCGCTTTGGTTATAAAGCAAGCGCATAGGGCTTTGCCGGTGATGGATCTGGGTAAGAATAGTAGTACTATCTTTTACCTTCGTTTCCATCACTGCCGTTTTTAACGTTTCTCCTCCTGCTTTTAGATAAGCTTCCACTATACGTTTGCCAATTCCTTCCCATTCCGGGTTGGGCATACTTACACGCACATCGGCCCGGCCGAGATCGTTTAATCCTTTCACATTTTTCGGGTTACCTTTTCGAACCATAATGGCTAACCGGTTTTTAGCGTAAATTTCTGTTTTAGTGAAATACCGGGGCATTTGGTCTATCCGGCTTTTACCTGCAGTATAAACATCCGGCTTTAAGGTGATACGCATGTTGCCAATAGTAATTGATCCGCCTATAATTTGTTTAGCCAGTATTCCGGGAGGTAAGGTTTCCGCGAATATGCGCTGGTATTCCGGGTGTTCTTTTTTAAATGCAGCCAGCAGGTCATCAATACACATAAACTGGTTTCCGGCAAAGAATACCACCAATTGCGGGTCATTGATATCGCCGAAAAGATCGGGAACATTGTCCACCCCTGGTATGGTGAACATTACCTCGCTTTGAGGAGGCGTGTTCCATGGCGGATCAAACCGGTGATCCTGTGCTTTCACCCGGCTGCTTACCATGATAAGACCGGCCACAGCAAATATTAATTTTCTATAAAGCATTACTTGAGTTTTTATAAAGGTTAAGATGGATTCGGTCAGCTCATTTCTATGGATGCACGACAGCCCATCCCTCATACTGACGGATAATGATTTCTCCGTTACCGCTTGGCACATAGGATATAAACGGGAATAAGTCGTTCTTATCTATTTTGCGTTCCCTAACCGTATTGCTGCATTGTGCCAAAACAACACCTTTGGCCTGAAGGTCTTTCAACGCCTGCTCATAGGTGCCGCTCTTCATATAAATAGCTACGCCATCACCAAAAGCGATAAGTTCTATATGTAATTTTCCTTTTAAGCGGGGATCTTCCAGTGTATTATCCATATTTCGCAAAATTCCTTTTATCTTCTTGTCATCACCCGAGTTCAGGATATAGAGCGCATCGTAATGCTTTAATTTTGCTTCCGCACCTGTAAAGGCGGCCGGATCGGTTTGCGCGCTTGCTTTTTTTACAAAAGCTAATAATGTAATGGCAACTAAGATGAAGGCGTACTTTTTCATGGTTCTGTTTGTTTATGATTTTTTGTTGGTTAATTCTTTTTGTGCATACTTTATTGGCTTAAACGGGCCATATTTGTGCTGCTTTTCGCTAAAAGCGTCCGCATATGGACCGAAGGGAAAATCAATCGGCTTCTTTTTAAGGTCTTTCCAGTCATTATCCTGATTCCTGTGCGGGCGTGGTTGTGAGTTAATGAAGGCTGCAACATTCCATGCTTCTTCATTGGTTAGCTGCGGACTTTGATAAGTTGCCCCGAAAGGCATATTGTTTTTTACAAAACCGGCGAGGTTAGTCATCCTGTACATACCTGCCCCATCATTGTAACTATGCTTGCCCCATAACGGAGGGTAAGTATACGATTTTTTGTCAGCTGCAAGCATCCCCTCACCATTATGCCCATGGCAGCTCTGACATTTCATTGTAAATACCTGTTTCCCTTTATCCGGGTCAGCGGGCTTATCCATAAAGGCTAACTTTTCAGTCGAGTTTCCAAATAACTTTTGTCCTTTTTTAACGTCTTTACCAATCCATTTCATATAAGCCAATATGGACTGTATTTCCTTTTTTGAAGTATCAGGAACTTTCCCTGAAAGACTGCGTTCAAAACATTCCGCTATACGCTCCGAGGCTGGCTCAACTTTTCCGCTTCGTCCGCTTAGTTTTGGATAACTGGCTATGAAACCGGCAAAGTTATTCCCGAATAATTTAGTTCCACCTGCAAGATGACAATTCTGGCAGTTCATGCCATTGGTCAAATGCGCTACGGAGCCCTGAGGGCCAAGGTATTTAGCGGTACAGGTCACCAGCGCTTTGCCATAACGGATCATATCACCGGCTTTTCCTGCGGGGATTGTACTTTCATCGGGTGATTTCCAGACATCAGAAGGAATGATTCTTGGTGCAGAAGCCCACGCTGTTGCAGATACAGGATGAATCACGGGGGACTTTAGGTCGCTTTTTAAAAGAACTTTCTGTACAGAATGTGGGTTAAATAAAGAAAAAACCAGGATGGCAATACAGGCAACAATAATTAATGATAACATCATCATGGACCGGGTAATAAATATTACTGCTTTAATAAGTTCTCTTTTCTGCTTTTTATCCATTGGAACGAATGAATGATTCCTGAGATTAAAACACCATGGCTATGCTTTGGTCTTAGAAAACAAAACTCAACTATATTGATACTTTTTTATGTAACTAATGTTACATAACATTCGCGAATGAACCTGTTTTTTACGAAACAGTCCGATCTGAATTTATCTGTGCAGGATAATTATCCTGAATGAACAAAACTATTTAAAATATTACTATTAATGCGAATCAAGGGTTAAAATACAAGGTAAATAAAGGCAGCGGCAATTTTACCGAAGATATGTACGAGTAACCCATTGGTAGACCTGACCTTGCTGGCTCTTTGGATGTCAGTATTTACGATGAGCCAGTTAAAAAGTGATTCGATGGGCTGCCTGACGGTAGAAACAGCTGTCGAGAACAGATCATCGGCAGCTTTATCACGCTGCTTGATAACCTCCGGCTGACCTTTTACTCCTTTGACGGGTGTAAGCAGGCACTGAAAGGGTCTCCAATAAGCAACCCCACCTATATTTTGGTGGAGGTGTACCCCGGCCCTAATCCTTATCCTTTTCTCCACCATATGCTCAAAATGGATTTTTTCCCAGCCAGGAAAAATAGTGTTCAGCCACTCCGCTGATCAATCCTAACTGGGTTCCTAAACCTTTTCAGCCGGGAAACCACAACACCAATTAACATTATTAATTAACCTTTAAAAAAATCATTAACAAAATGAATTTATCTTTTGATTGTTACCGGGAGCGTATTGACTCCTCCAACGGTAAAACCTATTTAGATGTGTACATGAGCCTATTGCTTCCTGACAATAAGCGGGCAGGACTCAAGTTCAGTATCGCATCCACTGCTAATATTGCCACGCTTAGCGGTGACGAGATTTATCATGACGTTACCTTTGCGTTGAAGGATAACGCGGGATAGGAATTGTCTTATCAGTAATATTACAGCAGGCCGGTATGTATATCGGCCTGCTTTTTGGAAAAAACTTAAATTGTTTATTCCCCAATCCTAAACTTAAAAAATTTATCCACCAAACTTTCAAAGTTTTTCAAAAACAAAATCATGAAAAAAATACAGCAAAGGGCCAAACCGGTCCCTATTGGCGCTTTTGCCGACGCATTCTGTAAACTTAAAATGTGTGCAGCAGAAGATTTTAAGATTACAGTTGGCTCAGACAACTGCACGGCATTTATCTATTACAAGGACAAAGTTTATCAGGTGAATCCCATGGATGGCCTGTATGAGGAATTGAAGTCGATGTTTGATGATCCCGACACTGCCCAGTATATAGACCTGGATATACTGATTGAAGCAACGCCCGGCATATTATCATCACCGCAGTTTCTGATAAAATTAGTTCAATCATTAAACTCAGAGAAAGGGAGATCACTGCTGAATATAGCCCTGATGATAAGTTTATTTGCACCAAAAAAGAAAGAAGAAACCTTCTGGCATGCGCTATGGCCACTTGATGAAACCGGCCTTCTACTGGGCAAAGCGGTGTTAACAGCAGCAAAAACTTATGGCTTGGATGTCTTAGCTGGTAAAATATTTCAGCTGCAAATCCGTGATGGACTGAGAGTTTACAATGAGAAGCAACGTGGAATTTTTGAAAAGGTAATTTTGAATGAAGATGCTCAAAACGATAGGGTATACTTTATTTATACCATATCAGAAAACAACGTTATCTGCTAAAAATACGACAAAGCCTGCGATGAACACAGGCTTTGTTTGTTTTTCCCATTTATATTCAGATGTATCGTAGGCATGAAAAATAGATAAAGCTATCACGCCTGCACAGATGTAATTTTAAATCTCGCCCAACTTCAATATAGCATCACTAAAAGTGCTTTCCAAATCATAATAGATTTCGGGACACGCTGGTTTATCAGTAATATAGAAAGCCCCCGCCTCATTAATCTGCATATGGAACCGTTTCTTTTTATCCCCCTGCACTACATATACCTGGAATAGCTGCAGTTTAACGCGGTTCATGGTTATAAACTCAAAGGTGGCCCCGCTTAAATCAATCGTAAAATTTGTAATCATCAGGGCGAAGGTAATATAAAATTGAACCGATAGGTGCTCAGCTTATTGGAGTTTCTAAAGTATTCAATTAAAGTTTGCCCTAAATCAAAAAATATCCATTTAAAAGTATGGTTCGTATGTGGGCATACTTTTTGCCATAGCAATTTTGGTTGGCCAGGATCAATCCAAATTACTTGTTAGTATAAAAATAGGCAACAAACAATACGTCTCAGAGCCATTATAAACCATTCAGGGTGAAAATGATTCCTGGATACCTTTCCTTGCGCCAACCAAAAGTCATATTAGCATCTTCGGATCTCAGGATGATTGAATCATGGATGGGCAGGGCAAAGTCTACTGCGACGAAAGAACAAAAAGATTTAATTGTTTAATAAAATTTCAGGTTTCTTGTTTTACCAGTCGGATATACCGACCTTATCCAACCACTACCCAACTTTACTATTATGTAAAAATCTTTCCTATCAGAAAGAAAAAAAGAAAGACATTGAAATTGTAAATATTATACCTAAATTCGGTAAAATAACGCCTTCGCCAATTATGAAACCAGCCAAATTTATCCTGCCCCTGTTACTTTGCGCTTTTACTTTTGGTTTTACAACCATCGGTCATAAAAATCAATGGAAAAATCTATTTAACGGAAAAGACCTGGCCGGCTGGGATACCTATATCGGCCCCGACTTGAACGATAGCGGCAAAGCCATCACAGGCATCCCCATCGGCCTGAATAATGACCCGCGCCTGGTCTTTAGCGTGGTAAAGCAGGATGGCGAAAATGTTATTAAAATTTCGGGCGAAAACTGGGGAGCCCTATCAACCCAAAAAGAATATGAAAATTATCACCTGCAATTGCAGTTTAAGTGGGGAACGCTTTTATGGGGACAAAAGAAAGGCAAAAAGATGGATAGCGGCGTTTTATACCGTTCAGTAGGACCTTTTGGCGCCGATTACGGGGCATGGATGCGGTCGCAGGAGTTCCAGGTAGAGCAGGGCAATTGTGGCGATTACTGGGGGTGCGCCGGAGCAATGGCTGATATACCTGTTGTTAAGCAGTCTGACAGCTCTTATGTATATAGCGCAAAGGGAACACTTACCACATTCAGCGCCAGCAATAAAATCGGCCGGCATTGCATTAAACAAGGCGATGCAGAAAACGCCGCAGGCCAGTGGAATACCCTCGACCTCTATTGCCACGGCGATACCAGCATACAGGTGATGAACGGTAAAGTAATGATGGTACTATACCACAACAGCCAAATGGATAACGGCAAGGTGTTACCATTAACAAAAGGAAAGATTCAGATACAATCAGAGGGTTCGGAAGTGTTTTACAAAGGGATAAAGATACAAGAGATAGACAAGTTGCCGGCGGATTTGGTGAAGGAATAAAAATTTCTATACACAGGCAAAGCGGTCGTTTTTGTTTCCGCAGATTCTCGCAGAGGACCATGCGCCCGTATCCTATGGTAAATAATCCTTCTACATCCCTATTTTAACACAAAATCAATTTTGGTTGGCCCAAATCAATCCAACTTACTTGGATGTAAAAAATTAAAAATAAGGCAAAGCGTCCCAGAGCCATTATAATTGTTTTAGTGTAAAAACGATTATAATGGCTCTATTGGATGCCTATTGAATTTAAATTGTGCTTATTTACTTACAACGCTTCTGCCATGGTACGCATTTGGATCTCAATTATACGTGATCCTGCTGATTGAGTGCAAGCCAGTAACACAGCGCCAGCAACATCTTCAGGTTCAAGCATACCTGAATTAGCTACACCTTCTTCAGTACGACCGGTACCAATTGCAAACTCGGTTTTTACACCACCGGGGCAAATGGCGCCAACTTTAATGCCGTGGGGCCTTAATTCGCGGTCCAGCGCCTGGGCAAAACCTACCTGTGCAAACTTGGTAGCACAATACACCGCTTCGCCTGCAAATCCGTACACACCTGCCATTGAAGACAACATGAGTACCGTACCACTCCCCTGTTTAATCATTTGAGGTACTACGTGCCGTGTAAATAAAAAGCCAGATCGCATATTGGTGTCCATCATCGTATCATATTCGTCGGCATTGGTATCCACTATGTTTTTATAAATCCCCATACCTGCATTATTAAGCAGGATATCGATGTGCCCGCCAAATTCCAAAGCTATTTTCACCGCCTCAACAGCAGTTGCTTCTTCACGGGCATCGCCCACAACAATAGCGGCTCTTGCGCCTAGTTTTTCAATATCAGCGACTAATTGCTCAAGTCTTTCGGCCCGTCGGGCTGTAAGGATGATGGTAGCACCTTCTGCAGCTAACGCCAATGCACTTGCTTTACCTATACCGGCACTTGCACCGGTAATAATGGCCACTTTGCCGGTTAATTTTCCTGCCATAATTTTTTATCGTTTATATTTTGAATATGGTTTTGAGCCGGAAATATACAAATTTGTAATCAATTACAAAATGATTGAAAGTTACCGTTGATCGGTTTTGATCAAGCAAATCGTTTTATATCAGAAGAGTTGTATGTAAAACTAAATAAAAAAGCACAGCATTTTTAACTGTAAATTTTTATACCTTCCCTCCTTTTAAGACTTGATTTAAATCCCTAAATTGTGTTATTTTGTACCTTTAACAAATTATAAATATGCGAACCAATAAAACCACGCTAATCACTTTAGCTGTATTAGTGACACTATCATTTTGTTTTCTGAATATAAAAGCGGAAACCCGGTTTAAAAAAACAAGATACTTTTATGAGATCAAAGTATATCATTTAAAAACCCAGGATCAGATAAATAAAACAGAACAATACTTAAAAACAGCTTACTTACCGGCTTTACATAGAATAGGTATAAGTAAAGTGGGAGTTTTTAAAGCAATCGATAATGATACTATCTCAGATAAGCGGATATATGTTTTCATACCATCTACTTCAATAGAAGCTCTTTCAAAAATAGAGGACCAATTGTTTAACGATGGTCAGCTTAAAAGCGATGGCATGGCTTACCTTAATGCAGCTTACAATGAGGCTCCTTACGATCGGATAGAAACTATTTTACTAAGGGCATTTGCAGATAGGCCGCAATTTACAACCCCATCACTTTCATCCCCGCTTTCTGAAAGAGTTTATGAACTGCGCAGTTACGAAGGTGCTACAGAATATCTTTATCACCAAAAGATAAAGATGTTTAACGAGGGTAAAGAAGTAGATATTTTTACAAAGCTAAATTTCAACCCTGTTTTTTATGGTGAGGTAGTAGCAGGAGGCCGTATGCCCAATTTAATGTACATGACGACTTTTAATAATAAAGCCGACCGTGATGAACATTGGAAACAGTTTGGCAACGGCTCAGATTGGAAGTATTTATCTGCCTTGCCTGAATACCAGCACACAATATCAAAAGCTGATATCTCGTTTCTAAGACCTACTGAATATTCGGATTTTTAGCAAAAACAGATTTTTTGTAAACGCAGTTTTTAGTCCTTCAATGTAAGTATTATAAATGTTGTTAGGTGAAATCTTAAATCTTCAACTGCATGTGTATATCAAATAGTTGAAATTTGTTTTTTTAATCCGCGCTACTTTAACCCTGTAAAACGTCAGCAGAAATTAGACCGGATAGCAAAAAAGGAATACAGGGCAATCGGGGTCTACATTATTGATAATGAACAGAAGCGCATAGATGCTTTAAAGGCTACGGATCTCAATGACATTTGGGGTATTGGCGGCAGGATCACTGCAAAGCTAAACGCGAGAGGTATTTTTACAGCTTATGACCTGTCCCTGATTGATACCAATTGGGTAAAAGCAAACTTTAGTGTTGTAGTACAGCGGGCCGTTTATGAGTTACAGGGGATCAGTTGTATCCCATTGGAATTAATAACCCCCGGTAAACAAAATATAGCCTCGCAAAAAAGCTTTGGAAAGTTTCAGACAGACTTAGAACCCATTGCCGAGGCCCTGGCAAATTATACCGCCCGGGTTACAGAAAAGCTCCGAAAGCAAAAATGTGTAGCCGGAGGCATGGAAATCTGGTTAGGCACAAACCACTTTTCAAAAACAGACAAACAGTATTCCCCAGAAGATATTGTTCGAATTTTAAATGACGATAAAGAGTTTAATGCGGGCATCAAATACATCGAAAAGAAAATAAAAAGTTATACGATTCTATGGATTTCCGTTTTAGGTATGATATTCATTTTTATAGCCTTTTACTTTATAAACGAAAAAATGGATGAGTTAAAAAATGTAATGGATAATTACCCCAACTTATGACCCTCGTAATAATTAGACGGACAACCAAAATTTTAATAATACAGTCGAATTAAGTGTTTTTATGATAAAGAGGTTAAGAAACCTATTCCCTAATCTTGCATTATTTAATGTCTAAAAATAATTGATATGAATCTCGAAGTCTGAAACAACTTTGTTGTTCAATTTATTTTTGCTGGCTTGAGCACCATAGGTGGGCAATTCCCGAACTTTTTTGTTGACGATTTGAAGTGATTGGCTTTAATATCTTTGTGAAAAGAGATAGCAGGAGCAGGACTAATTTTAATTTGTATAAACCTTGGCCTTGTTGGTGCATTTCTTTTTCAACTGGTTGATAATATTCAAACAAATTTTCTGTTATCCTGAAATTGTAACATAAATCTTGTCTTAAATATTCATTCAATCCCCCGCCAAAGGTATAACCTGAAAATTTCGGGTAATCAAGTTGTGGTTTAAAGAACGGATGTGTAAAGACCACCGTTAACGTCTGTCTTTTTCAATCGTATTGTTCTTTTCAGCGGCATGCCATAAGATCGCTAACGAACAGAATGAAAAAAGGAATTTTTATTTTATTTTGTCCGGGTGGTGTTGCCTATTATTGTTTCATCGAAATACCCAACTATAAACCTATTAAAACAAACCGATTGGCCTGCATGATATTCGCAATCATGAAGTGGCATAATTATCCATCTTTATAAATTGTTTGTCCATTTTAAATTCATTCTTTTAATTTTAGTTTTAACCAACCAATTTGACTTCATATTTTATTTATTCATATTGATATCACTCAGCACATGAAAAAAAACCTTAATTATTCATTTTTTGTTTTTTCACTCTTGTTGTTTTTTGGCGTAAAGGCAAGAGCTCAATCAAATGATTACAAACAATCTCCAAATAAAATCGATCTCGCCGGTAAATGGTATTTTCAGGTAGATTCATTGGATAAAGGAATTGATCAGCAATGGTTTAAGAAAAAACTCACTGACAAAATTCAATTGCCAGGATCAATGACAACTAATGGAAAAGGTGACGACATCACCGTCAAAACCCCATGGACTGGTGATATTATTGATACCAGTTGGTTTTACAAACCTGAATATTTGCCATATCGGCAAAAAGGGAATATTAAGGTGCCGTTTTGGCTTCAGCCGAATAAGTATTATAGAGGCGCCGCATGGTACCAAAAGATTGTAAATATTCCTGGTTTATGGACAGGAAAACACGTGGAGTTATCTATTGAACGCAGCCATTGGGAAACAACTGTTTGGGTAGATGATAAAAAGATCGGCATGCAAAACAGCCTTTCTACTGCACAAATTTTTGATTTGACTGGTAGTTTAACAACAGGTAAACATGTGATAACTATCAGGGTTGATAACCGGATTAAGGATATCAATTTTGGACCAAACTCACACAGCATTTCTGATCATACACAAACCAATTGGAATGGTTTGATCGGGCAATTATTTATCCGGTCCCGTCCGTCTGTGTATTTGGATAATGTGCAATTGTTCCCGGATATTAAAAATAAATTGGTTTTGGTTAAAATTCAACTGGCAAATCCGGTTGCAAAAAATGCAGTTGTAAAAATAGATTTAAGTGCCATTTCTAATTACCACAAAGCGGCGTTTTTAAAACCATTCACAAAAACAGTAAGCATAAAAGGTAAAGTGGCAACCGTTGAAATTACTTATCCTATGGGTAAGGATCCTTTATTGTGGAGCGAATTTTATCCGAGTCTTTACCATATAAAAGTAAAGGTGACCATCGGTAAAGAACAGGAAGAACAAAAAGAGATCACCTTCGGGATGCGTGAATTTTCTTCTAATGGAACACAATTCACTATTAACGGGCAACCCACTTTTTTACGCGGTGCCCTCGAATGCGCTTCATTTCCCAAAACCGGTTATCCTCCAACAGATGTCGGATCGTGGATCAGAGAATTTAAAATGTGCCGTTCGTATGGACTGAATCATTTAAGATTTCATTCATGGTGCCCCCCTGAAGCGGCTTTTATTGCAGCGGATAGTTTAGGTTTTTACCTTCAGATCGAATGTGCATCATGGGCTAATCAGGGTGCGACAATTGGCGATGGTAAACCATTGGATAAATATATTTATGAGGAGAGCAGAAGAATAGTTAATGCTTATGGAAATCATCCTTCCTTTTGTATGCTGGCCTATGGCAATGAACCTGCAGGCAGTAACCTGGTAAAATATTTAACTGATTTTGTAACTTACTGGAAAGCCCGGGATTCAAGAAGGTTATATACTACAGGAGCGGGCTGGCCGGTGATAACCGAAAATGATTACAATAGTACCCCTGATCCAAGAATACAGCATTGGGGCGAAGGACTGAAAAGTATCATCAATAGCCAGAAACCGGCTGGCGATTATGATTGGTCATCCGTAATAGAGAAATGGCAACACCCTACCGTAAGCCATGAAATTGGCCAATGGTGTGTTTATCCAGATTTTAAAGAGATATCCAAATATGATGGCGTATTAAAAGCTAAGAATTTTGAAATATTCAAAGACAATCTGGAGAAAAATGGAATGCTGAATATGGCGGAAGATTTTCTCTTCGCATCCGGAAAGTTACAGGTATTATGTTATAAAGCCGATATCGAAGCTGCGTTGAGAACTAAAGGTTTTGGCGGGTTTCAATTGCTTGGCTTGTCAGATTTTCCAGGCCAGGGTACAGCATTAGTCGGGGTATTAAATCCCTTTTGGGAAGAAAAAAGTTATATCACAGGACCAGCATACAGCCAATTTTGTAATGCTGTTGTTCCGCTTGCCAGGTTACCAAAAATGATATATTTAAATAATGAAGAATTAAATGTGCCCGTAGAAGTTGCTCAGTTTGGTCCTGAAGTTCTTAAGAGCGTAACATCCACCTGGGATATCAGGACAGATCAGGGGGAAGTTATATTTAAAGGCGTATTTGATAAGAAGGACATTCCATTTGGGAATGGTAACCTGTTGGGTGTGATAAAACAGCCGCTTACTTCCATTAACAAACCATCCAGACTCATTTTAACAGTGAATTTGGATAAATATAAAAACTCATGGGATATTTTTGTTTACCCCAAAACCTTGCCTCACGCAATTGACGGGATTATGATAACACAAAAACTGGATGATAAGGCATTGGAAATATTAAGTAAAGGTGGTAAAGTTTTGCTAACGCTTAAAAAGGGAAGTTTGAAGGCTGACAAGGGAGGGGATATTGCAATAGGTTTCTCGAGCATTTTTTGGAACACAGCCTGGACAAATAGCCAGCCACCGGTAACTATGGGAATATTGTGCGATCCAAAACATTCTGCATTTGAGCATTTTCCGACTCAAAAATTCAGCAACTGGCAATGGTGGGATGCCATGTCACATTCAAATGCAATTAAGCTGGATTCCATTGCGAAAGGCTTACAGCCTATTGTGAGGGTCATCGATGACTGGGTTACCGCAAGGTCACTGGGCCTTATTTTTGAGTGCAGAGTGGGGAAAGGCAAATTGATAGTATCAGGTATAGATTTGCTTACTGATCAGAATCAGCGCCCTGAGGCCAGGCAACTGCTTTACAGTTTAGAAAGTTACATGGATAAGGATGAGTTTTCACCAAAAACCAATGTTGATATTCAAAAAATAAGGTTGCTTTACAACTAAATATGGATGATAATATTATTAAAAGAAAGTTATTTTTTATGCCGGGTTTTATAATTGGCCGGTGATATACCTATTAATTTTTTAAATAAACGGGAGAAATAGTAGGGGTCTTCAAAACCTAACTCAACACAGATCTCTTTAATATTACGGTCACTGAAATATAGATATTGACATGATTTCTGTATTTTAAGCTGATTGAAATATTGATTGGGAGAACTCCCTGTCTTCGCTCTGAATAATCTGGAATAATGAGATACAGAAAGGTGCTGTTGTGAGGCGAGTTCTTCAACAGAAAAAAAGTTGTTCAAATGCTTTTTCATAAAAGCAATAGAATTTGAAACAATGTCATCATCCTGATAAGACGGATTTATTTCCTTAAAATAAATAAATGACGAAATGTATTCCTGCAATTTAATATTAATAATCTCCAGGTCTCTGATGTCAAAACTATTTTCAAGCAGGTTAAATATTTCCTCAAAAGCAGTGGTCCGTCTTTCATCATAAGGAATGGAAAGCAAATCCAGCTTCTTTTCCAAATACCTATTATAGAGTAAATCCGCATTTTCTCCTGCAAAATGTACCCAGTAAATACTCCACGGATTTTTCTGCGAACTTTTATAATGATGCTCTGTATTTTTGGGGATGATAAAAAAGGTATTAGGCTTTAATTCTATATTAATACCATGTATTAATATATTACCTTTCCCTTCCGTACAATACAACAGGATATATTCATTGCAGCCATTGTTTCGCTCCCTGTCATGAAATATCGCATGGGGATAATGCCCAATGGCTGTCAGGTAAAACCTTTTTATAAGCTCGTTATTAATAACTGTCTTTTTAACATTTGGAGGCAAAACAACCATCCTTTGCCCAATGAAGCCTTCCTTGACCTTTTTAGAATTTAAGGATATGTTGTTCAGTTCGCTAATTTCCATCCCTATAAATAGAATGAATAATGCACAATTATCAAAATAAAAAAAATAATTAATTGTCAATGGTACAATAATCCATTTATAAGGCCGGATTGTCCATTGGTAATCGATTGTTGTTCTTGTACTTTTATCGCACCAATTAAACCCTTGTGCTTTTTTTATGCCATAAACTAAAACTGTCAATAGTACAGGAAATTTGCCATGAGGTTTAACGGAAGGCTTAAATATTTATCATCTAACCAATTAACCAATTAACTAAAAACCAAATTATTATGCAAAAATTTACTTATTTTTTTAAAAGCAAATTTCTTTGGCTGCTCACTTTATTGTGGGTTTGCACATTTGCTTCCCAGGTCTACGCACAGGAATTAATTACAGTATCGGGGGTAGTTACCTCTAAGGAGGATAAAACAACACTTCCCGGTATAACGGTAACAATAAAAAATACTACACAGGGAATAGCAACTGATATTTTTGGAAAATACACAATTAAGGTATCACCGGGTGCTAAACTGGTATTCAGCGGAATTGGCTATGATTCTTTTGAAGCAACTGTTTCCGGAAGTGTGTTAAATGTTTCTTTAGATTCCAGGCAAAACAGCTTGAATGAAGTAGTTGTAATTGGATATGGTACCGTGAAAAAAAAGGACCTCACAGGTGCAGTAGCCAGTATTAAAGGATCTGATATTAAATCTCAGGGTGTAAGTGATATTACAAAATCCCTGCAAGGGAAATTACCAGGCGTTACCATTGAATCTGCGGGTGGTAATCCGGGTTCAGGAACAAGGATTTTGATCAGAGGAGTCGGTACCCTGGGCAATGCTTCTCCATTGTACATTGTAGATGGTGTACAGGTTTCTAACATTAATAATTTAAGTCAGATTGATATCCAGTCTATTGACATTTTGAAAGATGCTTCCGCGGCAGCAATTTATGGTTCAAGAGCGGCAAATGGGGTAGTACTGGTCACTACCAAGTCTGGCAAAAACGGTCAAACCGTTGTACAGGCAAATGGAAATTATGGTGTCCAAAATATCGCGCATAAAGTGGATGTGCTTAATGCATCGCAGTGGGCTACAGTAAGTAATGCCGCGCACGATGCAGCGGGATTGGCCAGGTTAGACATCGCCCAAAATCCTTCCGGCTTAGGAGCAGGTACTAACTGGCAGGATGCCATTTACAGGCCGGCACCAATAGAGCAATATGATTTGCTGGTTAGCGGTGGTAATCAATCAGGTAATTACAGTATTTCCGGTAGTTATGATAGCCAGGATGGCATTGTAAAGGTAACAGGCTATAAACGATATAACCTGCGGGCTAAATCTGAAACCACAAAAGGTCCATTAAAATTTGGGGAGACCGTAATATTAACAAACGAGCGAACTATTAATATGCCAGGCGGATGGGGCGGCCAGGGTGGTAATCCTGTTGGATCAGCAGCGAAGATGATTCCGGTATTCCAAATATACGATCCAACCGCACTTGGCGGGTTTGCAGGCGCTTATGGGCCCGTTGTAAACGTGGCTAACCCGGTTGCTCAATTAAATCTCGAAAATATTGATCGCGTTGCTACCAACATTTTAACGAATGTTTATGGAGAAGCAACCATTATTCCCGGTCTGAAATATAAATTAAATTTGGGGTATACCAGCGATTTTGGAACCAACACTGATTATTATAAAAGATATGTGGTGGGGACCTTGTTTACACATCCTACTAATGATTTAAGCCAAAGTAAGGATCAGAACGACTTGTTATTATTAGAAAATACGCTTAATTATAACAAGACTTTTGGCAAAAGCAGCTTGCAGGCTTTGGCTGGATATACTTACCAAAAAAGTAATTATACCTATTTGTTTGCCGCAAGGACTAACCTGCCTGATGGGATCAGCAATATTGATGCCGGTGCAGGTACCTCAAGTTCAGGCGGGAATAGTGTGGAAAGTACCTTGGTTTCAGCCCTTGGACGCGTTATCTATTCTTATGATAATAAATATTTATTAACTGCGAGTATCCGGAGAGATGGTTCTTCAAGGTTTGGCAGTAATAATCGTTATGGGAATTTTCCGTCTATAGCATTAGGATGGAACATGTCTGATGAGGATTTTTTTAAGCCGCTGGCTAATACCGTATCTACCTTTAAATTGCGGGCAAGCTATGGCGTTTTAGGTAACCAGGAAATAGGGGATTATCAGTATAGTGCAGCTATCGCTTCAAATATTAATTATGTCACCGGCGCTGACCAGCATAAATGGTTTGGTTCGATTCAAACCTCATTTGCATCACCCAATATCAAATGGGAAAGTACCAAAACAACCAATATTGGTTTTGATGCAGGTTTTTTTAAAGATAAGTTAAATATTACGGCTGACTATTTTGTTAAAATTACTGATGATGTACTGCTCAATGTACCCATCCCCGGATCTGCCGGATCTACCAATAATCCTGTTGTAAACGCTGGCAGGCTGCGTAACAATGGTGTTGAAATTGGGGCTAACTTTACAGATCATATTGGTAAGTTAAATTATAGCCTGTTCGGGACATTAAGTGCCATTAGAAACAAAGTTTTAGAACTGGGTACAGGTTCACAACAAATATTCGGCGGACAGCCTACCCACCACGGGGCATCCAGTACCTTAACAGAAGCAGGCGGGCCAATAACCGGGTTTTACCTGATAAAAGATGTAGGGATATTTAAATCACAGGCGGAAATAAACGCATACCAAAAAAATGGCGTATTGATCCAGCCTAATGCCCAGCCGGGGGATATTAAGTTTCAGGATACCAATGGTGATGGACAGATAAATGACCAGGACAAAGTATTTATGGGCAGCCCATTCCCTACCTTTGAATATGGCTTTGGTTTTAATGCTTCCATCTATAATTTTGATATTAATGCTTTTTTCCAGGGAACCCAGGGAAACAAAATATATAATGGCTTAAGACAGGACCTTGAAAGTATGAGCCTTGAATTTAATTATTCAGCTTCTACTTTAAATGCCTGGACACCTCAAAATAGTAATTCTAACATTCCAAGAGCGGTAAGTAACGACCCTAACTTTAATGATCGTACCTCTTCCCGGTTTTTGGAGGATGGTTCTTATTTGAGAATGAAAACACTTCAAATAGGATATACATTTAATGATTTACTTAAAAAAAGGCTTAAAATCACTTCTTTAAGGGCTTATGTGAGTGCAGATAATTTATTTACCATTACAAAGTACACAGGGTTCAATCCTGACATTGGAAGATCAGGAAGTATTTTTGACAGAGGGGTAGATTTCGGCCACGTGGCTTACCCAATGGCCAGAACGCTTTCAATAGGTTTACAATTATCCCTGTAATTACAAAAAGTTATTAAGAAAAATTTTAAATTAAAGATGTATGAAAAAGATAATGATATTAATTATTGCAGTGGCATTCATAACGAGCTGTAAGAAAAGTACTCTGGAATTGGTGAACCCCAATCAAATTACGACTGCTACCTACTGGAAAACCGAAACGGACGTGCTTAGTTCATTGGGGGCCACTTATGGTTTGTTAAGAGATGTTAACGGGGGCTTCTATGGGGTACGGGGTGTAGAATTGTCCAACGGACGGGGTGACGATTTCTTTATCAGAAATGATGTAGCCAGTTTGTACCAGCTTTCCACTTTTACCAATACTCCTGATAACGGGCCTGCTAATGATTTGTTTAACGATTGTTACAGGGCAATTTTCAGGGCCAACCAAATTTTAGAAAATGTTGGTAAGATCCCTGGTTTAAGTGATCAGTCAAAAGTCGCTTATACAGCTGAGGCGAAGTTTTTAAGGGGTTTAAATTATTACATTTTAGTTATAAATTTTGGAGATGTGCCGATGCATTTAAAGGTTCCTATAACAAAGGATGATTATTTTGTCGCCAAGTCTCCCGAAGCAGATGTCTGGAAACAGGTGAAACAGGATCTTACGGATGCCGCTGCAGGTTTACCCCTTACTTACCCTGCTCAATGGATTGGAAGGGCAACTAAAGGTGCTGCACTTGGCTTTCTTGGTAAAGCTGAAGTGTATACAAAAGATTGGGCTAATGCCGAAACTACTTTAAAACAATTAACTACTTCTCCATTCAATTATCAGCTTATGCCAAATTATGGAGATAATTTTATTGCAACTAAAAAAAATAATCAGGAATCAGTATTCGAAATTCAACTGGCAGATGTAGGCGGTACCAATCCGTGGTCAGGAGAAAACGCGAATGAGGCTTTAGGTGTGACTAATGCGCAGGAATTTGCCCCATCTGAAGTGGCCGGCTGGTTTGAGATAAGTTTTACAGACAAACTCTTTAATGAGTTTCAAAAGGAGAAAACCCTGAGTAATGCCATTGATCCCAGGATGTTTGCAACTATGATATGGAATTATCCGGGCGCTACTTTTTATAACCAGCCTTTCAGCAACTTTAAATTAATTTTTGGATACAGTTCTTTGGTTAAAAAGTACCAGAATTATATGCAGAACAACGAAATAACAGGAGCCAGTGGAGTTTCTGATTATACATCGAGCAACAATGAAAGAGCGCTTAGGTATGCTGACGTATTATTATTGCTGACTGAATCCCTTACAATGGAAGGTAAAGTCACAGAAGCATATCCTTACCTTAAGCAAATTCGGGATAGGGCACAATTGGCAGCATTGCCTGCAGGATTCAGCCAGGATCAAATGATGGCTGAAATCCGCCATCAGCGTATGATTGAATTTGCAAGGGAAAACCAAAGATTTTATGACCTGAAAAGGTGGGGATTACTCAAACAGGAGATTACCAACAGTGACAAGGTAGGTAAACAATTTTATGTTCCAGGAAAACATGATTTGTTCCCAATTCCTCAATCAGAAATCAATGCTAATCCTAAAATGACACAGAATCCTAATTGGTAAGTATTTATACCAAATATTATTTTTAAGCATTGCACTTGGGTATTTAATTTGTTCAAACGGATTTTATACTTAAGTGCATTGTTTTTATTAGTTTACTGATTTTTGTCTGTTATATCTTTTTCTAATTTTTAAGGAAAAATATCCCTCCATTAATAATGCTAAAGCGTATCCATTGCTGATTTTTTTTAATTAGAGAACTGGTTTTTCTGGATTCGCCGTAAAGGCACATCAAATTACAATTGTATAGCCGTAATTATACTGTCAGGTTCTTTGACAGCTAATGCCAAAGGAGTTAACTTACTGTTTAACACCTTCCGGGCCGAATAGATAGATAATTCGCTTTTGTTTCATAATATGCAGCATACCAATATCTTAAACTATAGATTTCAAGATAATGATGCAAAAAAAACGAAAATAAGTTATCTGTACTGATAGCCGCAATTCCCATAGTGAATATCAGCCGCTGTATGATTTAATTATCCATCTTTTACCTTTTTTTATCCATTGCCTAAGGTAATAAATACCACTATTTTTAAAAAACATATACATTCCAGTCTTACAATGTTAATTTACCCTTTTAAATATTCAACAAATCTGTTCCGGGTCAGTTTAAAAGTCATTTGTTGCTTTTTCATTTTTTTTCTGGCTGCTGATTTTTCTTTGTACGGGCAATTGAGAAATTATTCAATTGATGCCAGCCAGGTTAAAAACATTCAGTATGTTGATCGTAATGAAATGGGAGGTTCCAATCCCGCAGGGAAAAAAATAGCAGTTAATAATTATTATATCTCTGAAGGAGGGGTCCCAATGATTCCGATCACGGGTGAGATGCATTATTCGCGCTATCCCAATCAATACTGGGATGAATCTATCAAAAAGATGAAGGCCGGAGGTATCAATGTGGTCGCTACTTATGTGTTTTGGAATATACATGAAGAAAAGGAAGGAAAGTTTGACTGGAGTGGTGATAAGGACCTGAGAAAGTTTGTTGAATTGTGTTCAAAAAATAACATTCTTGTAATAGTCAGGATTGGCCCTTTTGATCATAGTGAGATCAGGAACGGCGGCCTGCCGGATTGGTTATTAGGGAAACCGTTAAGTGTAAGGACTAACGATCCGGGCTATCTTCATTATGTGGAAATATTGTATGATGAGATCGGCAAGCAATTAAAAGGCCTCTATTACAAGGACGGCGGGCCTATAGTGGGTGTACAGCTGGAAAATGAATACCAGCATTCCGCATCTCCCTGGGGCCTGACCTATCCGGGACAGCCTAATGATTTCACGGTTGCAGACCGTGACCGGGATAATACACAGGAAGGTGTTGGCGTGGCAAATAAAAACAATCCCTATGCCGAATTGGGAAATGATCACATGAGAGCATTAAAGGTATTGGCTGTTAAAGCCGGGATATTGCCGCCATTATATACTGCTACCGGTTGGGGATATGCGGCCATCATTCCAAATGAAACTTTACCGGTAACGGCTGCCTATGCCTATCCCACCTGGACGGCAAAACGGGAACTATCCCCATTTTATTTATATAAAGATATGCATAGAAACCCTGATTACTCGCCTGTCAGGTATGATCCAATGGATTATCCGGCATTTGCAGCAGAATTAGGCTCAGGGATTATGACAACTTATTCACGGCGTCCGGTTGTTCCGGCTGAAAGCATGGATGCGTTGATAAACCGCTGCCTTGGCGGGGGAGCAAACGGGATCGGGTATTATATGTATCACGGGGGTTCAACTCCAGCCGGAGAATATTATTTTTTCAGTGATGAGGCCTATGGATATCCAAAGGTATCCTATGATTTCCAGGCTCCGATAGGAGAGTATGGACAAATCAGGCCGTCTTTTCAACGTTTAAAATTAATCCATTATTTTATTAATGATTTTGCTGCAGAATTGGCCCCTATGGTAACTGTTTTGCCTGAAAATGTATCAAAGGTTACGCCCGGGAACCTGAATGATTTGCGCTATGCCTTAAGAACTGATGGAAATTCAGGTTTCTTATTTTTGAATAATTTCCAGGATAATGCAACAACACACGATCAGCAGAATCTTCGTATAAATATTCAAACTAAAAGCGGTATGATCAGTATCCCTGCCTCCGGCGCAATTACGCTTAAGTACGGTGAAAATGCAATTTTCCCTTTTAATTTTAATTTGAGCGGTAACCGCTTGATCTATTCCACTGCTCAATTACTGGCAAAGGGAACCGATCCTTTGAAGCCTTATTATGTCTTTTTTTCAGATGATGGGATTGTTCCTGAATTTTGCTTTTCCGGATCAGGCACAACAGTAAAAGCTATAACCAATTCTCAAATTGAAATAAAAAAAGGAAAAATTTGGATCAGGTGTAATGCTGATCAGCCAGGCGGGTTTACTGTCACCGGTAAAAACGGAATGAGGACACAGGTTTTAGTCATCAGTAAAGCGATGGCATTGAAATGTTATTTACAGGATTTGAATGGTGACCGCCATCTGATCTTTACTGACGCATTAGTACTTAATGATGGCAAGAATGCCGAAATATTAAGTATGGGTAATAAAACCTGTTCATTTTCTGTTTATCCAAAAATCAGAACAACACCGGGTATTGACCATGGCTCCCTAAAGGAAAGTGGCAGCGGCATGCTTTTCTCAAGTTTTACAATAGAATTGCCGGGAATTGAGCTGCAACCGCAAGTGTTAAAAACAGGGACAAGGAAATTGATGGTCACCATCCCTAAAGTTCTGCCGGATGGCCTCAACGATATTTTTTTGAATATAGATTATGCCGGTGATACGGCGATGGGTTTTTTGGACGGGACGCTGGTAGCTGATGAGTTTTATAAAGGTATACCCTGGAGGATTGGGCTTAAACGCTTTATAAATAAAGCAAAGGACAATGAATTTGGCTTTTATTTCAGGCCATTGATGAAAAACGCCCCTTTCATGGTTGATTTGCCTCCCTCAATAGTTAAATTGGCTGAAATGGCTGACCAAACCTTGAAGATCAACGGGATTAGCTATACACCTGAATATAAATCCATCGTAAATTTTAAATAAATATGTCTGCAGTTACTATAAATCCTGTTTATAAATTCAATAATAGCTATATAATCGGTATATCATTTATTTCCGCTCTCGGAGGTTATTTATTTGGATTTGATTTCGCTGTAATTTCCGGCGCATTGCCCTTTTTGAGAACAGCATTTCATTTATCATCCTGGTGGGAAGGCTTTTTGACTGGCTCTCTTGCTCTTGGTTGTATTGCCGGATGCCTGATAGCAGGTAAGCTTGCTGACCGGTATGGCAGAAAACCCGGGCTGATTTTAGCCGCTGCCATTTTTGCTTTCTCCTCATTAGGAATGGCATTCTCACCTCACTTAAGTGAATTTATCGTTATGCGGTTCACGGCCGGAATAGGCGTTGGAATGGCTTCCATGCTTAGCCCCTTATATATTGCCGAGGTTTCGCCGGCAAGCGTACGGGGCCGGAATGTGGCAATTAACCAGCTTACTATAGTATTAGGGATATTGATCACCAACCTTGTTAATTATCTGTTAGTTGATAAAGGAAGTGAAATCTGGAGGTGGATGTTTGGCCTTGGAGTTATCCCTTCCGTTTTATTTTTAATTGGGGTATCGTTTTTACCCGAAAGCCCAAGATGGCTCATAAAAGCGGGAAAAACCGATAAGGCAAAATTAATTCTGGCGAAGATCGGTTCACCGGATTTTGTTGAGGCTACCCTTCATGATATTGAAAAATCGGCTCATCAGGCCGGGACGGTTTCTTACAGGGCAGTTTTTGCAAAATCAGTAAGGCCTGCAGTACTGGTGGGAATTACCCTGGCTGTTTTTCAGCAGCTATGTGGTATCAACGTGGTGTTTAATTATACCTCCACCATATTTAAATCTGTTGGCGCCAATTTAGACAAACAACTTTTTGAAACGGTAGCAATTGGCATTGTAAATACCCTGTTTACATTGCTTGCCATGTGGCAGGTTGATAAATTAGGCAGGCGCCCCCTGATGCTTATCGGTTCATTGGGGTTGTCAGTTATCTATATAATTTTAGCTTTTTTGCTTAAAGAACAGGCAGGAGCCGGGTGGGTATCCCTGTTTGTATTGTTAGCGATCGGAATGTATGCAACATCGCTGGCTCCTGTTACCTGGGTAATAATATCAGAAATTTTCCCAAATAATATACGTGGAGTGGCTTCATCAGTTGCCATAGTAAGCCTTTGGATTGCCTATTTTATACTGGTTTTCACCTTCCCCGTCCTGGCTGAATATTTAGGAACGTATGGGCCATTTTATCTGTATGCGGCCATATGCTTCCTGGGATTTTTATTTATTCGCGCAAAGGTAAAAGAAACCAAAGGACAGACATTAGAACAATTAGAGCAAAGTTTTGCAGGACATTAATCAAAATATAAAGAATATGAAAGTAAGTATTTGGCAAGAGCAGGTTATATTGCCGACCTACCCGACAGGTGCTCCTGATAAAAATCCTATGTTTTTTGAAAACAGGGTATACCAGGGCAGTAGCGGAGTAGTTTATCCAAATCCAATTATTGAAAAAATTGAGGATGAAAAAATTGACAAACAGTACACTGCTCTTTTTTTAGAAAACAAATACCTTAAAATAATGATACTGCCTGAAATAGGCGGAAGAGTTCATATGGCCTATGATAAGATCGCCGGCCGGCACTTTATTTATTATAACCAGGTGATCAAACCTGCTCTCGTCGGGCTGTGCGGCCCATGGATCTCGGGTGGAATAGAATTTAATTGGCCTCAGCACCACCGGCCAAGTACCTTTGAAGTTATTGACTATACGATAGAAGAAAACAAGGACGGCAGTAAAACGGTATGGGTAAACGAAGTTGAAAAAATGTTCCATACCAAAGGTGCCGCAGGCTTTACCTTATACCCTGATAAAGCTTACCTTGAGATCAAGGCGCAATTGTATAACCGTACAAATTTGCCGCAAACATTTTTATGGTGGGCCAACCCGGCAGTAAAAGTTAACGATTTTTACCAGTCCGTTTTTCCACCTGATGTGAACGCTGTTTTTGATCATGGTAAAAGAGATGTTTCTACCTTCCCGATCGCGACCGGCACCTATTATAAGGTGGATTATTCTCCCGGGACAGATATCTCGCGATATAAAAATATTCCGGTACCTACATCATACATGGCTGTAAATTCATCCTACAACTTTGTAGGTGGCTATGAACATGATGCTAAAGCAGGTGTACTGCATGTGGCGGACCATCATATTTCGCCGGGTAAAAAGCAATGGACATGGGGGAATGGTGACTTTGGTTTGGCCTGGGATAGAAATTTAACAGATGAGGACGGCCCCTACATAGAACTCATGACCGGGGTTTACACCGATAACCAGCCAGACTTTTCATGGTTAATGCCTTATGAGGAGAAATCTTTTACCCAGTATTTTTTACCCTACAGGGAGGTTGGATTAGTTAAAAATGCGACAAAAGATCTGGTGATCGGACTGGAAAAAATCGAAACCGGGTTGGGCATTAAAGTCTTTGCCACGTCTTTATACCCCTGTTTACGGGTCGTGTTGAAGTGTTTTGATGATATTTTGCTTGATGAAACTACGGAGATTTCTCCCGAGCAGTTGTTTCAGAAAGAAATTCCGTTTAGTGGATTGGATCTGAACGCGTTAACCTTAATAGTAAGCAAACCTAACGGTAAAGAATTAATCAGGTATGAAACAGCTTCAGCTGAAAAAGCTAAAATTCCGCTTGCTGCTAAACCTGCCTTGCAGCCTGAAGAAATTGATCATACCGAACAACTTTTTTTAACAGGCCAGCACCTTGAACAGTACCGGCATGCCACCTATAGCCCGGTGCCATATTATGAAGAAGCACTTAAAAGGGATCCGAATGATATTAGAAACAACAATGCGCTTGGACTATGGTATTTAAGAAGAGGGCAGTTTGCTAAGAGTGAAATATATTTTCGCAAGGCGGTCAATACTTCCATTCAGCGGAACCCTAATCCCTATGATAGTGAACCTTATTATAACCTGGGACTTGCATTAAACTATCAGGACGAGACGGATGCAGCTTATGACACCTTTTTTAAAGCGGCATGGAGCGGTGCCTGGCAGGATAGCGCTTATTTTTCCATAGCGCAGATTGATGTGCGGCGCGGAAATTATGCGCTGGCATTAGAACATATTGACTGGTCCCTGGATAGAAATGGGAGGAACGGCAAAGCATATTTTGTTAAAGTCCATATTCTTCGCAAATTAAAAAAAGTCCAGGAAGCGATTGAAATCGCCAATATTGCATTACAAAGGGATCACTTTAATATCAGTGTATTATTCGAGCTCTATTTTTGCTACCTGGAATTGAAAAGAGAAGCGAAAACAGAGACAATAATTGATAAATTGTTAAAATTAAGCCGGGGTACTGCCCATAATTTAATTGAGTACGCTTTAGAATATACCGGCTTGGGCCTATACTCGGAAGCTGTTGAGCTTTTACTTTATACAGACACCAGCAATTATTCCGACCCTATGGTCAATTATTATATTGGTTATTATTGGTATAAGGCAGAAAATCACGATTTAAGTTTATCCTACCTGAAAAAGGCAAAAGAAGCCGTTCCTGATCATTGTTTCCCTAACAGGCTGGAAGATATTGCCGTTTTGAAACATGCACAAAATGTAGATCCTGGTGACGCACGATCCCACTATTATCTTGGTAACCTATGGTATGATAAAAGACAATATCCCGAAGCAATTGCTTCATGGGAGCAGGCAAGCTGGCTTGATAATTCATTTCCTACGGTGTTCCGTAATTTGGCAATAGCAGCCTACAATAAACAAAATGATCCTAAAAGATCTTTAAATCTTTTTGAAAGGGCGTATCAGCTGGATACATCGGATGCCCGGGTGCTTATGGAACTTGACCAGCTCTATAAGCGGTTGAATTATTCACCTGAGGATCGCTTATCCAATCTGGAAAAAATTAAGCAGGTTGCTGAAAAACGGGATGATCTTTATTTGGAAATTGCTTCCCTTCATGATTTTTTAGGTAATCATGAAAAAGGCTGCCGTTTATTACTGGATCGCAAATTCCATCCCTGGGAAGGCGGTGAAGGCAAAGTATCCGGCCAGTATGTTTATAGCTTAGTTGAAATGGCGAAGCTTGATATCAAAAATTATAGGTTCAATGAAGCTATTGACAAATTAAACAGGGCACAAGTTTACCCGCATAGTTTAGGTGAAGGTAAGCTTTATGGTACACAGGAAAATGATATTTTTTATTGGCTTGGTTGTGCTTTTTTGGGTTTAGATGATAAGGAGAATGCAATTTTATGCTGGAATAAGGCAACCAGGGGATTATCTGAGCCAGGTGCTGCGATGTTCTATAATGATCAGCAACCGGATAAGATATTTTACCAGGGCCTCGCATGGGAGAAATTAGGTAATTATGCTTTGGCTGAAGAAGTATTTAAGAACCTGGTTAATTACGGCCAGACCCACCAAAATGATGAAGTTAGGATTGATTATTTTGCGGTTTCTCTTCCTGACCTGCTGATTTTTGAAGATGACCTTAAGAAACGAAATGAGATACATTGTAAATATATTTCTGGCCTTGGTTTTTTGGGCTTGAAGCTTTATCGGGATGCAGACAAATCATTTAATCAGGTATTGAAGGAAGATGCGATGCATTTTGGAGCGAAAACTCATTTGAAGTTATCAGATGCTTTAAGGGATTTTTCCGCATTAGCTTCAAAACCATAGGAGTGAGATTCCTCGCCGGTTGATTGGTTAGCTTTATTTGTAGTCTGATCGCTAATTTGTCTTTATCAACCGGAATCTGATTAATCAAATTGTAGCTTTTTGATTAATCGAACTCCGGTTAATAAGTGCTATACCTATATCAATAGTTCGTTAAAGTTTGAGATAAACATTTGATTTACAGTAAAATAAGTAAAAAATAAGTCAGAAATAATTTGATTAAACCCCT